>DATLLJ010000135.1:0-11065 GCA_035537875.1 Vicinamibacterales bacterium
TGTACGGGCCTTCTTCTCCACGAGCCGGATGCCGGGCGTCTCTGGTGCCCTGAACCAGACGATCGAGCGGATCGACAACTGCATCGCGCTCCGTGAGACGGAGACGCGACCGGTCGCGGAGTGGCTCGCCGCTCGCTAGAGACACCAGAGGCGATCTCACAAACGCGATCGGCCACGAATCACGACGACACGAAAGGCACTCGTTTGGTGTCCCTCACCGGATCAACCCGAGCGCCAATCGAGACGTCGACGCATCAACGGCTACGAAGAACGTATACCCGAGCATGATGGCGAAGAACGCCGCCAGCGCCCGACGGCTCCAGGCTGGCCCGTCACGCCGCGTGAGCAGCAGGAGCAGCAGGCAGACGAACAGCTCGAATGTCCCCCGCTCGCCGCTCGGCAGATGGCTCCAGATCTTCTCGTAGTTGAGCGACACCGCGACAATCGCGTAGATCACCGCAGCCGTTTCGAGAGGTCCGGCCCGGAGACGCCACATCGCGACCGCCAGCGAAAGGGCAAGGGTCAGGAGCACGGGAAACACGACCGCCCCGGTAATTTCGGGAGCCGGCTGCGTGCCACGGACGCCGGCAAACCACAGGTCGGTGAGTCCCGCAAACGGCACACCCAAATCGCCAGGATTGGTGAAGAGAGCCGCCCATCCGAACTCGCCAAAGAATCGCGACGCCGCAAACGACCGCCATACGCATACGGGAGTCAGTGCTCCAGCCAGCAACAGGGCCGCACGCCGTCGCTCCGCCCGATCTCGCCCCAGCTCGACGACGAGCATGACGAGCAGCACCACGCCGGTCTCCCTGACGAGCAGCGCCCCGCCGAACGCCAGAGCCGAGAGCATCACTTTGCGTGACTCCCACCAGTAATAACCTGCGACCAGCCCAGCTGCGGCGAGCGCTTCCGGCAACGCTGACATGAGCGACGACATGAATCCCGGGATCGCGAGGTACAGCAGACCGACAAAGGGCGACATCCCGTTGGCGGCCGCCAGATGAGCCAAAACGGTCGCCAGCGCGAAGTGAGCCGCCACGATCAGCCAGAGCATGACGACTGGATATCGTTCCGGCCGCCCGGCCGAGACAACGGCGGTCAGCGCGCTGAACCCGATTCGCCCATAGCGGTAAGGAGGGCTGTCGATGTAGGCCCCGTACTCCGATGGGCGATCCGCGAAGCGTTGCAGAAGCGGATCGAACGCCATCAGGTACATGAATTGCCCGTCGTAGCCGGCATCGTAGGTGATGAGCGATCGGGCCAGATCGGGCCGCTCGCGCAGGAACGGCGCTCGTGCGGCCACGCTCCGATCCAGGTGAAGAAAGCCGCTGTAGTTCCCACCGTACGTTGCCGAGGTCTGCACCAGCGCGGATGCAAAGAACGCCGCGCCGAGGGCACCGCTCAACGCAGGCATCCGCTGCACCGGGACCGAACGTGCCATGCGGAGCCCGCGCGTCGCGCTGATGAGCACGGCGCAGAGGATGAAGGTCCGCGGCGCGAGCACCACACGGTATGCCGTGACTGCGGGGGCGAGCGCAACGATCAACAGGATCGTCGTACCGGCCACCTCCGCGGCGAGACCACGCGCGCCGACTGGCGACCCCGGTTTCACCATCCCCAGCAACAGAAAGGCGGCCATTGCGGCACCGAATGCCCACGCCGGAACTCCGCGAAAGGGCTCATCGCCCGGCAGCACGACCAGGTTGAGGAGGCCGCGCGAAAAGCCGTGAGCGTTCCTCAACTCGGACGATACAGGCGTGAACTCAGGCGAAACGCTGGAGACAAGCACCCAGAGACAGAGGAGGGCGGAGAAGAGCCAGAGCTTCAAGATAATTGCAGATTGTAGTTTGCAGACTGGTATTGCAGGGCGCGGCTCGAGGGTTCAGACTTGCGCCTTGGCGTTCGTTTTGGACACGGCGGGCGACGCTGCCACGTAGGCTCTCCAGAGCCGATCGACGCCGACCCGGATGCCGATGCGAGGGCTCCAACTGACTGACTGTCCGCGGATCCCGCGATCCTCGACGAACAGGCGGTTCCCGACGAGATCTGCGCAGTTCTCCGCTAATGTGATTCCCATCGCCATTGTCAGATTCCCAGGGCCTCGACAAAGGTCGTGCTCGGCGAGCGTCGTCGGATCGAGCGTCCTGCGCCCTTTCGCCTCGCGCGACCGTCGCCGGCGCATCACATCCACGCCGTCGAGCGGGGCCAGAGCGCGCAGGAGCACCGCCGCGGGCGAACCTTCCGCTTCCGTCACCACGTTGGCAAGGCAGTGAATGCCGTAGTTGAGATAGACGTAGGCATACCCTGGCGGGCCATACAGCGGCGCATTCCTCGACGTCGGTCCAGGCGCCGCGTGACAGGCCGGGTCTGACTCGCCGATGTAGGCCTCAACCTCGACGATCGTGCCACTGGTTCGGACCCCACGGCGCACGTGAACGAGGACTTTGCCAATCAGGTCCGCTGCCACGTCGAGCGTGGGACGATCGTAGAACGCACGCGGGAGCATCACCGGGTTCACTGGTCAAGACGAGCCATCGCCTGCGCGACCGCCTTCGACACCTGCGGGTCCGGATCGGCAACCATTGGCCGGAGGAGGACGATCGCCGCCGGATCGTCGCTCAGCCCCAGCACGCTGACGAGCGCGGCCCGTGTAGCCGGATCCGGATCCTGAAGATGGCGGCCAAACCGGTCGGTCCGGCCGGGAGCCGCTTCGATCAGATACGACCGGGCCCGATCGCGCGTGCGCGGCCTCGCCAGCGCCCCTACGAGGGGATCGAGCGTCGCATCGGATAGCATCACGGAGGCAAAATCGCCGGCCAGCCGCAGACCCTCCTCGCGATCCAGTCCAACCGCCGACCGGATCTCGACGAGCTTCGCAGGATCCCCACCGCGAGCGAGGCCTTCAATCGCCGTGGCGCTGAGCACGTCGTTCGCCGAACCCAGCTGGGTCGTCAACAGCATGGCGCTCACCGGGTGCGCGATGCGCGCAATCGCATCGAGCGTCGCCTCAGCCAGTTCTCCCCTTCCAAAGTACTGGAACAACTCCATCAACCCGGAGACCGCGCGGTCGTATCGCATGGCGCCAAGCGTCTGCATCGCCGCACGCTGCATGCTTTCGTCTTTGTCGTTCAACAGACCGATGACGGCGTCGCCGACCTCTGGGTCGACCGGCGGGTCCGACCTCCGTCTCGCGAAGACGCGGCCGAGAACGCGGACCGCCGCATAGCGATGGAGGGGATCGACGGCGCCAATCATGGCGGCCATATCCGGTCCGCTCTCGGCGAGCAGCCGGACGCGACGGCTTCCGCCGGCTTCGGCGGCGAGCGCACCGAACGCATACACGGCCTCGAGCCTCACGCGCGGATTGTCGTCGCGCGCGGCCTTTCGCAAGGCATCGAGCACCTCGACCGGAACCGCTCGGGGCCCGATGGCCAACGGTCCCATTTCGAAGATCTCATACGCCGAAATGGACGCGCGCCGTTCGACGATGAGCCCCACTCGCCGACGCGTCACGATCGGCTCGGCGAGAAAGATGTTCAGCTCGGCCGCGATGGCGTCGAACTGCACCTCGTCGAGCGGATCATCAATGAGTGCAGCCAGCGGAACGGCCGCTTCCTCATACGGCGAGTCTTTCAGCATTCGGGCGGCGCGCAGCCGCACTTCGCCGTCCTCGCTCGAGAGGTTGGCAACGACCGTCTCGAACGGGACCTCTAGCTCCGGAGTCTGAGGAGCCGCAGCGTCAGCAGTGAGAGCGACAGGAACGGCGGGCAGGCTGGTGGATAGAAGAAGCGCAGCGAAAACGACCTGGACGATCCAGCGCACCCTGGATCGGATGCCGCTACCTGCCGGCGGCGTAGGCATGCGACCGTCCTTCCGCCAGCACCGGTCGCAGGTACTGGCCGGTATACGAGGCTTCAACCTGCGCGACCTGCTCGGGCGTACCGGTGGCGACGACGAAGCCGCCATCTTCCCCGCCTTCTGGTCCGAGGTCGATGATGTAGTCCGCCGTTTTGATGACATCGAGGTTGTGCTCGATCACGACGAGCGAATGCCCCGCCTCGAGCAGCTTGCGGAGCGCCGTGAGCAGCTTCGCGATGTCGTCGAAATGCAGTCCCGTCGTTGGCTCGTCGAGGATATAGAGCAGCCGCTCGCCGGTCGTCGATGAGAGGTGCGCGGCAATCTTGATGCGCTGCGCCTCTCCGCCGGACAACGTCGTGGCCGGCTGCCCGAGGCGCAAGTAGCCGAGGCCGATTTCATCCAGAACCTGCAGCCGACGAAGCACCTTCGGCGAGCTGCCGAAAAACGTCAACGCCTCGCGGACGGTGAGGTCGAGCACCTGCCGGATCGACCGTCCTCGGTACCGCACCTCGAGCACCTGCGGCTTGAAGCGCTTGCCGTCGCACTGATCGCACGGCACGAACACGTCCGCGAGGAACTGCATCTCCACACGGACTTCCCCTTCCCCCTGGCATGCCTCACACCGACCGCCGGGGACGTTGAAGGAGAAATGGCTGGCGGTCAGCCCGCGCGATCGAGCGTCCTTCGTCAAGGCGAACAACTCGCGGATCGGGTCGAACGCCTTGAGGTACGTGACGGGGTTCGATCGCGGCGTTCGGCCGATCGGCGCCTGATCGACGAGAACGGCGTCGGTGATGAGCTCGATCCCTTCGAGCCGCTTGAAGGCGCCGACCCGCTTCTCCGACGCGCCCTTCGCTCGTTTGACGCCGGCGTACAACACGTCGTGAACGAGCGTGGATTTGCCCGATCCGCTGACCCCGGTGACAACGGTCAGCGTGTTCAGGGGAATGCTGACTTCGATATCCTTGAGATTGTGCTCGGTCGCTCCGATGAGTCGAATCTTCTGACCCGTTCCGCGCCGTCGCGTCGGCGCCACGGGAATCACGAGCTCCTGCCGGAGATATTTCGACGTCAGCGAGCGTGACTCGTGCATCAGGCCCTCGAGTGGGCCGGAATACACAACGCGTCCGCCCTGCTCGCCTGCGCCGAGTCCCAGGTCGACGATGTGATCGGCGACCCTGATCATGTCGGCATCGTGTTCGACCACGATCACGGTGTTGCCCTGATCACGCAGCTGGCGAAGGATGGCGATGAGCCGCTGGTTATCCCGCGAATGAAGACCGATGGACGGTTCGTCGAGCACGTACAACGTGCCCACCAGGGCCGAGCCGAGTGAGGTGGCCAGGTTGATCCGCTGCGCTTCCCCGCCCGACAGGGTCGACGACAGGCGATCGAGCGTCAGGTAGTCGAGGCCGACGTCCCTCAGGAACGACAGCCGGCGCCGAATCTCCTTCAGGACCTTCTCGGCGATCGCGGCTTCCTTCTCGGTCATCTCCAGGCTTCCGAAGAAAGTCTGGGCCTCGCGAACGGTGAGCGACGACACGCGGTCGATGGTGCGCCCCGCCACCCGGACGTCTCGCGCCTCGCGCCGCAGCCGGGCCCCGCCGCAGTCCGGACAGGTCAAGTAGCCGCGGTAGCGGCTGAGAAAGACGCGTACGTGGACTTTGTATTTCTTTCTCTCGAGCCACCGGAAGAACCCGCGAACTCCCTTGTAGTCCCCCTTCTCTCCCTCGCCTCCCTCGATGACGAACTGCTTTTCTTCGTCGGTCAGTTCGCGCCACGGCACGTCGAAGCGGAGCTTGTTCCTGCGTGCGGCGCGCTTCAGCTCCGCCAGCTGCGACCGATAGTGCGGCTTGCTCCACGGCTCGATGGCGCCCTGTTGAATGGATTTCGTCTGATCCGGCACCACGAGATCCATGTCGAGCTCGATGATGTTGCCGAACCCGTGACACGTGGGGCAGGCCCCGAAGGGGTTGTTGAACGAGAAAAGCCGAGGCTGTGGGTCCTCGTACGTCAACCCGCAGGTTTTGCACTCGAAGCGCTCGCTGAACTGATGCACGCGCGCAGCTTCTGAGGCCCGGCCCGGCTCCCCTGCCGCGTCCGATGCCCGCGGCGGAATCTCGACCGCCCAGGCCGCGCCGCCGCCCTCGAGGTAGGCCGTTTCGATCGAGTCCGTCAATCGTCGACGAAGATCCTCCTCCGCCGCGCTCCCGATCTGCAGACGGTCCACGACGACCTGCAACGTCGAACGGCTGGCGAGCGCGCCGGGATCGATTTCGTCGAAGGGTACGGCGCGGCCATCGACGAGCAGGCGGCCGAAACCCTTGCGGCGAAGCGTCTCGATGGTCGAGGCTGCCGCCGCAGCGCCAGGCCCACCCGATTCCTGCGGCTCGCCTCGCTCCTCGATCTCCTGCAGTTCATCGACTTCCTGAACGTCCTGCGCCGCCGCAGAATCGTCGACGGTCACGACGGGCAGGTCGAAGCCGAGCAGCAACCGCGTGCCTTCAGCGAGACCGCACAACTCTCGAGCCACAACCTCGGCTGTTTCCCGGACGATCTGCCGACCGCAGCTCCGACAGAACGTACGCCCGATTCGAGCGTACAGCAGCCTCATGTAATCGTGGATTTCGGTGGTCGTGCCGACAGTCGAGCGTGGATTGCGGATGCTGTTCTTCTGACGGATCGCAATCGCGGGGGAGATGCCGTCGATGCGATCGACGTCCGGCTTCTCCATCCGCTCGAGGAACTGCCTCGCGTACGCCGACAACGACTCGACGTATCGCCGCTGCCCTTCGGCATAGATGGTGTCGAACGCCAGCGACGACTTTCCCGACCCGCTGACTCCTGTCACGATGATGAGCTTTCCGAGCGGCAGCGACAGGTCGATGTTCTTCAGATTGTGCGTGCGGGCGCCGTAAACGGCGAGGTCGCCGGATGCCGACGGCACGGCTGGGACTTCGGACATGAGTTCGCGCGTTCAGCTGATCGCGGCCGGCCGCGGCCGGGCGCGCACGGATCCGATTATCTGGGCGGTCTGAACCAACTATCGTAGCACGATGTGGCAGCAGCTAGGGTGAGCGGCGACGTGACACGATCGGGATCGATCGGGCCACGTCGCGGGCGGGATGCTCCGAACCGATTCGGCTCACGGCCGCGGCGTGTCGCGTCCGTCGTCTGGCGCGCCCGTTCCCGACGAACCGAGGAACAAACGCCGCCCGTCAGGAAATGAGAGGTCCCGGCCGTTCGCCCGCTTTCGGCCGTCCTTGGCTTGAAAGCCGTTGACGACGACCTGCGTTCCGACGGGCAGCGAGTTCTTGTTGAAGCCCCGCCTGAACATCGCGTTCGGCGCGCCGGCTTCGATTTCCCACGTCTCGACGGTGCCGTTGGCATTCTTGACCTCGAGCGTGAGCCAGCTGTGCGGATTGATCCACTCCATCTTCTTGACGGTACCCGTCAACTTGACAGGTTTGGCTGCATCGAATTCCGATGAGAACGCGTGATGCGCACGCGCCGGCCCGACCGAGAACATCAGAATCAGGGTGCCGGCAGCAAAGAAGAACGGCAATCGTGTCCGCATCGGCTTCCTCCAGTTTCACCTTGGCGTCATCCGCTCAGTTCGACCTTCTTGCGGCGGCGTTCTCGAGCGCACGAGCGCCGCTGAGCGCATCCTCCATCTGCCGGTAATTCCCCTCATGACACGCGTACTCGTAGAGGTGCTCGGGCTGCTGGTAGTTGGAATCGTCGCCGCGCCAGGGAAGCACGAAGGTCCAGCCGGCCGTCCAGGTCGTTGGATCGTCGACGGTTACCTGATAATCGAGCGTCTTCGCATCGACACGTGTAAAACGCTCCACGAAGTGCATGTTGGTCTGATGTGCACCCTCGTACTCCTGCCGCGGATCGAAATTGCGCCAGTCGACGACGAGGGTGTCGCCTTCCCAACGGCCGCGCGAGTCGCCGTTCCACAATCGGACGTTGTCCGGAAGGTGCGGACGCCCATCCAGTGGAATGACGCGAACGTCGTGCATGCTCTCGTAATGAATGACGACGTATCCCGGGGATTGAAGAATCTGGACCCCATGGTTGTACGCCTGGTTCTGACGCGGCATCGGTCTCGCCACACACTGGGTGTACGTGGGCAGATCCTTCCACGATCTGTAGATCACGTGAACGAACGGAGGCGAGCCGACGCGCCGCGCCGCCGCTTCAGCGGCGAGCTGCTCCCGGACCTTTGTGGCCTCCGGCGTGAGCGGCGGCTTGCGCCCATCGGACGGATCGACGATCAGGGAGCTGCGGCCGGTCCGCCGCCCCTTTTCGTTGGACGTCCAGAAGTTGTTGTACGTTCCCGGATTGCCCTCGGCGAGCGGCCGTCCTTCGGAAACGCGGTTTTCCGCGTCTCTTTCCTCCTGTTCGGCCAGCTCCGCTTCGGTGAGCGCGACCTTCCCTTCGAGCGTCACCGGACGTTCGAGGGGCGTCAACGTCGAGAAGGTGTAGACGCCTTGCAGATCGGGATCGCCCCACGGCGTCTTCGTCGCCGCAGACTGACCGGCCACAGGAACCAGTGCCGGAAGAAGGATCACGACCGCCACGCCGAGCGCACCTGACGCGACCATTCGACGGAACATTTCAGGACCTCCCCGTTGACCGCTCACGGCCGAAGAAGATGACCGTACATGAAATCCTGGGCGTACTCGACACATTTGAAATCGATGAGCAGCGCGTTCTGTTCCACGCGACGGTACAGCGGCATGCTCATTTTCCAGGGGCGCGTGAATACCTTGGGATCATCGATGGTCGCTTCGTACAGCAGGTGGTCCCGGCTGGTGGGCGTATACCGCTCGACGACGTGCAGAGCGTCGCTGTGGAAATTGCCCGCCCGGTCGAACCAGGTCCTGTCGATCTGGCTGGTCACGTCGACCACCAGCGACTCGCCCTCCCACCGGCCGATCGACCAGCCCATCCACGATTCCGCGGGCGCTTCGGGTTCGCGCCCGATGTGAATTTGTCGCGTCGCATTGGCGAACTGGTAGGCGATCAGGATTTGCTGCGGTGTCTGGACGATCTGAAACGGAAACGGCATGTACGTGGCGCGAGGCACGCCGGGCATGTAGCACTTGGCCTCGGGGTCGCCGGCCGTTTCGTTCAGCTCGAGGGAGGTCGGTCGCGTCAGGCGCCTCTCGAAATTCTCTTTCTTTTTCGCCAGCGCTTCGGGCCGGTATGGCAGCGGACCGCCTTCCACCACTCCTGCGCCCGCCGGCTGGGCGAAGAGCGCACCCAGGAGTTGAGGCGCCGGCGAGGGTCCGGTGTTGTGGGCTTCGATGTCCCAGTTGGCCTCGTTCAGCGCCTGCCAGATGCCGTTCAAATCGGGTTTTCCGTCCGGGGTCCTCGACGCCCGATACGGGGTTGTCGCCCCCTGGGTGACAACCCGGGCCGCGGCGAGCGCCACGACCGCTCCTGCTACGGCCGACGCGAGTGCAATCGTCGTCACGCTGAGGCGATTTGACATGGGGAAAGTCTCCGCTCGAACCACACGGGTAGAGGGGCGGGCGGGAAGGCGGGCGGTGAGAACGACAGAGGCTTCACGTCGATTGTCTTCCCTCGAGAGCAGCCTTGATCGGTTCCAACGTACTGGCGACGGTATAGCACACGGGCAGGGGGTGCGCAACGACCAATCTCAATCGAGTCGTCCTCTCGGGCGGACCTGCAGTCGTCCGGTGCCGGCGACATCACGGTGCTCGGAGGTCCGCCGGCTATCGGTGAACTTCCTGATCCGGAAGGGAGTTGCCGTCGGCGACTTGATTTCCGCGGGCTGGCACTCGCCTTGCTCGAGCTTCCGGTGCCAACGCCAGGGTCAAGAGAGGTCTGTCGTGACTTCGAAAGCGCGTGTCGGGCGGAACATCATCGTCGTCGCCAGCGTGCTGGCGGTCGCTCAACCCGCATCGTCACAGATCGTCTACCCGTTCCCCCCTTATGGTCCGATTTATTACGACAGCTCGCTGCACCTTCAGGTCACCCCCCGCGAAGCGGAGGTGTACGTCGATGGCTACTATGCCGGCATCGTCGACAACTTCGACGGCATGTGGCAGCGGCTTCGCCTGGAACCGGGCCAGCACGAGATCGTCATCTATCGGGAAGGGTATCGTTCGCACAGCGAGCGGATCTACCTGGCGATCGATCGGACTTTCAAAATCCGCACCCAACTCGAGCGGCTTGCTCCGGGCGAGCCGGCCGAGCCGCGGCCGGTTCCTTTGGCGCCACAGGCTTCAGCGGGCGCGATTCAGGCTCCCCGGCCGTTGCCAGGAGGGAGTCCTGGCGATCGGCCGAGTGACAGGGGTCAGCTGTCGCTTCGGGTGGAGCCGGCGGATGCGGACGTGACAATCGATGGACAGCCGCAATCGACTGCCGGACGCGAGACGCTGGTGATCGACATGTCAGAAGGCCGGCATGTGATCCAGGTGCGCAAGGCCGGGTACATCGGCTATCTCACGGAGATCGAGATTCGAGGCGGGGAAACGACGAGCGTCAGCGTGACCCTACGGCCTCAGCCCTGACGGCAGGAGTCCGTCGTCGTGTCCGGCTTCAGCTGGGCGGTGGTCTCATATCCCAACCCGCAATCCGCCGTCGATTGGCGCGTGGTAGAATTTCGAGTTCCCCGCCGGCCGGCGTAGCTCAGTTGGTAGAGCAGCTGATTCGTAATCAGCAGGTCATCGGTTCAAGTCCGATCGCCGGCTCCACTTTTCCTTAGAAATACCCACTGTTCTATTGTTTGCCCCACTGCGTTCGCGACCATTTGACGCCCTATTTGACGCCCTATCTGCCCAAGATAGCGTCCATGTGACGCGCGGCCTTCGCCGCGGTCTGCTGCTGGAGATGGGCATACAGGTCTGAGGTGGTCCGCAGTTCGGCGTGGCCCAAGAGCATCGAGACTTCGGCGAGCTGCACGCCGGACGCGATGAGCAACGAGGCGGCCGAATGCCGGAGATCGTGGAACCGCACATGCGGCAATGCTGCGGTCGTCAACAAACCATCAAGCACCCGCGTCACATTCCGAGGATGCAATCCGCCACCGACCTTCAGGTGCAGTCCTCTGGCCTCTCGATAGGTGCGGTAGGTGGTGAACACCAGTCCCGTGTCCACCCATCGTGCCCCCGCCTTCAGCCGTTCTTCGAGCTGCGTCGTCCGATGCGCCTTCAACGCTTTGATACAG
>DATLLJ010000136.1:0-69583 GCA_035537875.1 Vicinamibacterales bacterium
GCGATAGTGCGGGCGTGCTTTTCGATTGTAGGCGTCGACAGCGCGGCGCGATCCGCGCGACGGAGAACTTCAAGCTTGGCGTGGTGGCGGCGACAGGCGGGATCGCGCTGCTGTGCCTATTGAGCTTCGTCCTCGGTTTCTTCGGCGTGAATGTGCCGCTGATTCACTCCAGCGGAACATTCGGGATCCTGTTCAGCGTGTTCGTGGTGGTGATCGCGGCCCTCAACCTCGTCCTCGACTTCGACTTCATCGAGCAGGGCGTGGAGCACGGTGCGCCCAAGCACATGGAATGATACGGGGCGTTCGGTCTGCTCGTGACCCTCGTGTGGCTGTATCTGAAATACTGCACCTTCTGGCCAAGCTCCAGTCTCGAGAGCGCTAGGCGCCCAACACCTTCGACGGCCATGACGGACGGGGCCGAATCAGGCGGCGTCGTCTCCCGGGGGCGTGGGAGCGAGCGCGCGCAGATGCTCGTGCAGGATCCGGCACGCGTCCGTCGCGGTGAAGATGCCGGCGAGGCGGCCATGACTGGTGACCAGGACGCTTCCCAGGTGGCGGTCGACCATCTCTTCGAGGACACGGTCGAGCGGCTCGCTCGTATCGACCGTGTAGGCGTCCCGCACGAACACGTCGCGCACGAACAGCTCGTCTTTCGGTGGCAGCCCGAGGTCGGGGTCGAGCGCTCGCTTGAGATCCCGATCCGTCAGCACCCCGACGAGGCTGTCGCCCTCCTTGACCGGGAGATGTCGGACCTTTTCGCGAACCATGAGGGTCCTCGCGACGAGCAGGCTGTCTCCGGCCTCCACGAAATAGGGGAAGGGCGTCATGACGGAGCGAATCGCGGGGACCTGGATCATGCGTTCTCCCGCCCTTCGGTCGAGCAGATCAGGCAGGTGTGGGCGCTCGGCATCGCAGCGAGGCGCTCCTTGCCGATGGCGCGGCCGCATGTCGAGCAGGCACCATATGTTCCGTCGGCAATCCGCCCGAGTGCCGCGCGAATGCGACGGACTTCGCCGAGCGTCATCTCGTCGAGCTCGTCCAGCACCTCGTCGTTCTCCCGCTCGACCGCCTGCTCCGGCGCGTCGCGCTGGTGAGGCCGTCTCTGGTCGCTTTCAATCACTCCAACCCGTTTCAACAGACGGGCAAGCTGGTCTTCGAGCTGTACTCGAACGGTCTCGTGCTTCGACATGACCTTGCTCCTCGAATCTGGACCCGGTGCGCTACCCGCTCGCCGCCTTACAGCTGGCTTTCGTCTTCGCTGATCCCGTCTTCTTCTTCCCCGTCCCGCTCATCGACATCTCCTTCGAGCTCGTCGGCGGGCACCGGAAAGCTCTCGGTTTCCTCTTCCGCGTCTTCGGTCACCTCCGACGCGAGGGGCCTGATAGAGACGTGGACGGCGATGCTCGCCGCGCGACGCGCGTTCTTGGCGATGCCTGTCGGACCGAATCGCCTTTATTGTTATGCGGATCTCGCCACCGCCGCCACGGAAGATCCCACTGGACGGGATCCAGGCCGGTTTCTTGCGCTCTTTGCGGACTTCGGGGAGCCGGTGCCGAGCATCCTCAGCGGGCTCGGGAACTTCGACTCAATCCATTTCTTTCCCATCGAGGCAGAAACCACGCTCGGGTGGAGCGCTCCGCGCACGGCGCCTCATCATCGAGTTTGGCGCCGCCAGCCCTGCCGTGCGATGCTCCTCGCCATGGCTTCCGCACTGCTTCGGGAGGAGGATCGGCGGCTGGCCGCCGACGAGCGGACGACCCTCTCCGTGCTGCGCGATGCGCTGGTGCGTCTCGATGCGACGCCCGAAGGCCTGGACGCGCTCAGCCGGTCGATGCAGCAGCTCGACGAGCTGTTTCTGGTGGTCGTGGTCGGCGAGTTCAACGCCGGCAAGAGCGCGTTCATCAACGCCCTGCTTGGCGCGCAGGTGCTGCCCGAAGGTGTCACCCCCACCACCGCGCAGGTGAACCTGATTCACTACGGCGACGAGCCTTCGCTCGTCGAACGTTCGCCTCATCTGCGCCGGATCGCCGCGCCCGTCGCATTTCTACGCGATATCCACGTAGTCGATACACCGGGCACCAACGCTGTCCTTCGGGAGCACGAAGCGATCACCGCCGACTTCGTGCCGCGGTCGGACCTGGTTCTGTTCGTTACCTCTGCCGACCGGCCATTCACGGAGAGCGAACGGCAGTTCCTGGGGATGATTCGCGAGTGGGGCAAGAAAGTCGTGATCGTGCTCAACAAGATCGACCTGTTCGAAACCGAGAGCCAGCTGCAGGAGGTCGTGGCCTTCATTCAGAACCACGCGCGCCAGGTGCTCGGCACGACGCCGGAAATCTTTCCAGTCAGTGCCCGTCGAGCGCTGCGCGCCAAGCTGGGCGAACCCTCCCTCTGGGGTGAGAGCGGCTTCGAGGCCCTCGAACACTACGTGCACCAGCGCCTCGACGAGCGCGAGCGGTTGCGGCTGAAGCTGGCGAATCCGCTCGGCGTTGGCCGGGCGCTCTCCGACCGGTATCTCGAGGTCATCAGCGGGCGGCTGGACCTTCTGAAGGAAGACCTGAAGCTCCTCGACGATGTCGATCGGCAGATGGCTGTGCACCGCGACGACATGCACAAGCAGTTCGCACTGCGGATGACCGAGACGGAGAACGTCCTGCTTCAGCTCGAGCAGCGAGGGCACGCCTACTTCGACGAGATGCTGCGGCTCGGCCGGGTCTTCGACCTGCTGAACAAGGCGCGGGTCCGGGAAGGATTCGAGCAGGAGGTCGTCGCCGATGCACCCGTGAAGATCGAGCGCGCCGTCTCCGCCCTGATCGACTGGATGGTCGGCGCCGACCTGCAGCAGTGGCAGCAGGTGACGCTGCACCTGGCGCAGCGCCGCCAGCAGTACCGTGACCGCATCGTCGGCGATCCCGAGGTGGCCGCCTTCCACGTCGAACGGGCCCGGCTCATCGAGTCGGTCGGCCGGGAAGCTCAAAGGCTGGTGGATGGATTCGATCGGGAGCGCGAAGCGGCGGCGCTGGCCGAGGGGGCGCGCAACGCCGTCGCGGCGGCAGCGGCGATTGGCGCCGGCGCGCTCGGACTCGGCGCCATCGTGACGATTGCCGCGACGACGGCGGCCGCCGACGTCACCGGCATCCTGCTCGCGGGCGCGATGGCGACTCTGGGGTTGTTCGTGATCCCGGCTCGACGCCGCAAGGCCAAGAAGGAGCTGCGGAGCAAGGTGACGACGCTGCGCGAGACGCTGACCGGGGCGCTTCGCGAACAGTTTCAAAAAGAGATGACACGGAGCCAGCAGCGCGTCGGCGATGCGATTGCGCCGTACAGCCGGTTCGTTCGCGCCGAGCAGCAGTCGTTGACGAGCATGCGCGACACGCTCGAGCGGTCGCGCGAGGCGCTGACGGCGCTCCAGGCGCGGGTCACCATGATGCACTGAAGCCCGAACGTGCGGGCGGTCATGCCGCCGGCCGGCAGGCGCTGTGCGCCGTTCGAGGTTCGCGAGTTGCGCGACCAGCTTCGGATGATCCGCGAGTGTCTTAAGGATTTTGCGCCGTGGTTACTTTGCGATAGCGCCGCCCGCCGGATTTCTGACCCGCTCGTTGAACTCCTGCTCGTCGACCGGCGCGAAGATGACTTCAATCATCTCGCCATCGGGCATGTCTTTCGTCTGAAATCGGAAGTTCCGCGGCGTGGTCGTCCACGGCTTCGCATACATAACCGGGTCGTCGATCGTCATCGTGAGCTCGAGGTTGTCCTTGCTCGTCCGCCGCCAGCGCTCGGTCACCTTGAGCACGTCGCTGAACGGGCTGCCCCATTGATCCATCCAGGCACGGGCGTCGAGGCCCGTGGTCTCCGCGACGAGTGTGTTTCCGTCCCACCTCCCGACCGACATGCCGTACCAGAACGGCCCGACATCTTCGAGGGGCTTACGGCCGTCCATCCAGATTTCGCGCCACACACGCGTCCACTCGAACAGCTGCACGATCTTGTCCGGTAGCACGATCACCTGGAACGGACGGCCGTACACGAGAGCACGCAACAGACCGGGAGGATTGGCATCGCCCAGCAGATCGTTGGCGAAGGCCGGAGGCACCTGCCGCGGTCCCTTTCCTGACTTGTTGGCGTTGACCTGCGCAAGCCCTTTCGGCGTCAGGGGAGACGACGGCCCCCACTCCGTCATCAGGCCGCCGTCCGGCAGGAAGCCGCGAGCATCCGCTTTGACCTGATTGGCCGCCGATGGCGAGGCTCCACCACGACCCCAGATGCCGTTCAGATCTTTCGCGTCAAACGAGGCCGCAGGCTGCTGGGCCAACGCGATCGATGCGCAGCCCACCGCGATGAACGAGGAAAGGCCAAGGATTCGCGTGCGCATATCTGGCTCCTTACTGCCTGGGCTTCGTTTCTTTACCGTTGACGACGACAGTGCAGCTCAGGCACTCGCCGACGGCAGTGCCGGCTCGCGACGGGTGAACGTGAATGACGACGTCGTCCCCAGGTTGGAACTGCTTTTTCGTCCAGCCCTGTCGCATCATCACGCCGGGGCTGTTCAGCTCCACGGCGTAATTCTGTCCCTTGAAGGGCCCTTCGGTCACGTCGATGAACAGCGCGGAGTGCGGATTTCTCCAGAGAAACTCGGTCACGACGCCCTTGATTTCGACGGTTCGATCCTGGAAGTAGGACGCGCCTGTTCCGTGATGCGCGAAGACGGCGCCCGGAGCCGCCAGCACCAACGCCAGGAACGCCCACCGTCGAACCATGGTTCTTGTCTTCATAGCCAGATCCCCCAAAGGCCTGCAGTGTCGGGCTCGCTGCCGCCCGTTGTCAAGGCGCGTCACCGCAAGGCGGCGAAGATCGCCAGGCAGGCCCACCCGATGAGGAACGCCACGCCGCCGAGCGGCGTGATGGCGCCGAGCGTGGTGATGCCCGTCAGCGTGAGCGCGAAGAGGCTGCCGGAGAAGAGCACGATGCCGGCGACGAAGGACCATCCGGCCATGGAGAGGAGGCGGGCGTCGCCCATTCGCCCAATGACCGCCGCGGTTATCAGCAGCGCGAACACGTGGTACATCTGATACCGCACCGCCGTCTCGAAGACGGCGAGCATCTCCGGCGACAGGCGGCTGCGGAGGCCATGCGCGCCGAAGGCGCCTGCCGCCACACCCAGAAATCCAGCCAGCGCGCCGACGAGCATGAATGTGGTGTCCAATGGTCCTAGCTTAGCGCGTGGCGGCCACTTCGCGCAGTTCTTCGAGGCTAATCGAGCCACGCGCCGGGGACAGCAGGCTGGCTGGACTTACGATTTCACGCGGGGCGCATTGCGTTGAGCGCGATCGCTGTACGGGTCCGCTTGGGCGTCGGGCTGCCCTGGGGCAGGATCTCCCGTCCTTCCGGGGTTGATATCGGCCGCTCCGCTCGGTGTCGTGGGGCCCACAGTCACCCTGTCGCGTCTGAGTCTTCTGAGCGGCCCAAAGTCGCGTTTACCGTCCCGGATCTCCTTGATGAAGTACGGAATCCACAGCAAGGCCGCCAGGGCGACCGCAATCAGGATGCCGATGTTGAGCTCTGTGGCAGTCATGAGATACCCCTGATGGTGATAGCAACCGACGTGCCGCGGGGTCACAGACGAGTTGTCCCGCCAGTCCAGCACAACAAAGACGACACCTCGCCCGCCCCGTTCAGCCATCGTCATAATGAGCGTCACGGGCAGGCGCGCTGACAGCCTGCGGTTTACTTGGAGGGGCGATGGAGGTCACGACGACACCGGGGATCGAAGGGAAACGCATCAGGAAATATTGCGGCGTGGTGGCGGGCGAAGCCATCATGGGCGCCAACGTCATCAAGGATCTCTTCGCCGGCATCCGCGACATTGTCGGCGGCCGCTCGGCGGTGTACGAGAAGGAGCTTCAGAGAGCGAGAGATATTGCGCTTCAGGAGCTGCAGCAGCGGGCCCAGGAGGCGGGCGCCAACGCCGTCGTGGGTATTGACCTCGACTACGAGGTCCTCGGCCCCAACAACGGCATGCTCATGGTGTCAGCGAGCGGCACGGCCGTCGTTGTCGAGTAGAGTGCCCGCGGGCAGGTCCGACAACCCCCGCTCCCTTAGACGACCGCGACGAGCTGGGGCGGCGGGAGTGCTTCGCGGCGGGCGGCAGCAAGCGCACGCGCCAGCCGGCGTCCGGCCTCTTCGGCGCGCGAGGATGGCAGCGTGGAAAAGCAGAGACGCAGCTGTCGTTCGCCGGCGCGATCGGCGTAAAACGTCTCACCCCGCACGAACGCGACCGACTCCGCGATGGCTTTCGCATACACCTGCGACGCCTGCAACCGCTCGCCCAGACGGCACCAGAGGTACAGCCCGCCTTCCGGAGTCGCCCAGCGCAACAACCCGGGCGGAACGTGGCGTTGAAGGGATGCGGCAAGGGCGTCGCGGCGGCGCCGATGTTCGGTTCGGAGCTGAGCGAGGTGCGTGTCGAACGTCCCGTCCTCGACCAGATCGGCCACGACGGCTTGCGCGAGCATCGGAGGGTGCAGATCTGATCGCTGTTTGATGAGCGCCAGTTGCTCGATGATCGGTTTCGCGGCAACCAGCCATCCCAGCCTCAGACCGGGCGACAGCACCTTCGAGAAGCTGCTCAAGTAAATCACGACGGACTGAGTGTCGAGCGAATGAAGGGACGGCGGGGCGGGCGTAGAGAAATGCAGTCCGCGGTACATGTCGTTTCGATGATTGGCACCCGGAGACGGCTGGCGAGTTCCAGGAAATCTCGTCTCAGCCGGATCGGCATCGTCCACCCCGTGGGGTTGTGAAACGTCGGGTTCGTGTAAATCAGCTTGGGACGGTAGCGGAGGAGATGGTCTTCCAGCTCGTCGAGATCCTGACGGACGATGTCCCAGCCGATCATCCGGGCGCCTGCTGCCCGGAAGGTCTGAATCGCGCCGACATAGCCGGGGCGATCGACCACGACGGTGTCGCCGGGGTCGATGAGGCACCGGACGAGGAGGTCCAGGCCCTGCTGAGCGCCGGCGATGACGAGGACATTGGGCGGTTCGTCGTCGAGTCGACAGGCGATGGCGTCGCGTAACCGCGGGTGGCCTTCCGTCGGTCCGTGTCCCCAGATGCCGGCGCCGTCCCGTGTGAGCACTTTGTCCAGCGAGCGCCGGAACGCCTCGACCGGAAAACGATCGACCGCCGGAATGCCGGCGGCGAGCGAGATGAGCCGCGGATCGAGCGAGTCGCTGACCAGATCGCGTATGACGCTGTCGGTCGATCGCATCGCCGACGCGGCGACTTTTCCGCGCCACGCGAACGGCGCGCCGGACGCGTCCGGTGCGGCGGACACGAAAGTGCCGCGGCCGACGTATCCGCGCACCAGGCCGCGGGACTCGAGCTCGCGATACGCGGTGACTACGGTCGCGCGGCTCACGGCCAGCGAGGTCGCCAGTTGTCGCTCGGCAGGCAGCCGATGGCCTGGCGGAAGTGTGCCTTTGGCGATGCCGCGCTCGAGCGCGCGCACGAGATGCCGGTACACGGGCCGACTGCGCGGGAGCCCTGCCGACAGGCCCAGCTGACGCAGCTGCTCCGGGAAGTTCACTCTCTGGGCCGATCGACTCGTGCTGCTCATACCAGTGCCTATCTGTGGGGGAGCGCCAGCCTGTTGACGAGTTCTCGGTATCGGGAATCGCAGCGGAGCACGTCGAGCCGCGGATCGACACCCAGGTTGACGACCGCAGGGTCGCACTCGTCGACGGCCCGCGTCAGCAGCGTGATAGCGTCCTCGGAATCGCCGGCGGCGGCATGGGCCATCGCTTTGAAGTAAGACGAGGTCGTCTGCGCCTGGGCCAGCTTGTCGAGCTGCTGCAGCGCCGTGCCAGCTCGGGTCGAGTCGCCTTTGAGAGCAAAGCCGTGGACGATCCAGGCCAGGGTCACCGGATCGGGCCGATCGCCCGCGAGAGCTTCGAGCTCGGCGGTGGCTTCCTCGCGGTCGCCTCTATGAAGGAGAGCCACGGCGAGCAGTCGCCGCGCGGGCACGAACGCCTCGTCCATGTCCAGCGTGTGCCGGCACCGCTCGATTGCTTCCTGGTACTCCCGAGCGAGGTAGCGCACCCAGGCGGCGCTCGTATTGACGACCAGGCACAGCGGATCCAGATCGCAGGCGCGATCGGCCGCAGCCGACGCTTCCTGAATGCGTCCGCGAGCCGCGAGAAACTGGCCGTAATGTCGATGGATCGCTTCGCTGCTGGCGTTGAACGCCAGCGCCGTCCGATATGCCTTCTCGGCCCCGGGCCAGTCATGTTCCAGGATCTTGTTGACCTCGGCGAGCGTCAGATGCGCTTCGGCATCGGTCGGATCGAGCTCCAGTGCCGTCAGCGCTGCCCGGCGGGCACGATCGAGCCCCGAGCGAGAGTCGAGCAAGTATTGATTCACGGCGCTCACGTACGCTCGTCCAAGCCCCGAATGGGCGCATGCGAATTTCGGATCGAGCGAGACCGCCTGCTCGAGGAAACCGATGGCCTGCGGTAGCGCGCTGGCGAGGGCGCGGTTCCAATGGTATCGACCCTTCAGGTACGCTTGCTGCGCGCTCACGTTGCGCGAGCACGTTCGGAGCGGTTCCGGGGTGAGTGCGCCGGGCTGAGCCCCCGTCCCCGGCAGCAGCTCCACCGCGACCGACTGGACAATCTCACGGGCAACATCGGACTGAACCTGGAAGCAGTCGGCCAGGTGCCGGTCGTAGGACTCCGCCCAGATCTGCGTCTCGCCCCGTGTCTCGACCAACTGCACCGTTATCCTGACGCGATCCCCATCGCGACGGACGTTCCCCTCCACAACGAAATCGACCCGCAACGCCTGGCCCACGTCGCGGCTTCGCGTAGCCGTGCGCTGAATGAGGGTGGACGAGGTCCGGCCGATGACGCCCAGTCGTCCGGCGCACAACCGACCGAGCTGCGTGATCATTTCCTCGCGCAGACCTTCGGTGAAGTAGTCGTGGTCGGCGCTGCCGGACAGCGTCGCAAACGGCAGCACCGCGAGTCGTCTCTTGTGATTTCCGTTACTGCCAGCCCGGACGGCGTCGCCCGGGGCGGGAGTCAACGATGACTCGAGCGGACCGATGAAGCGGTAACCACGCCGGTGGAGCGTTTCGACAAATCTCGGCCGCTCGGCGTTGTCGCCGAGGGCCGCGCGCAGACGCTTGACGGCGGCGTTGAGCCCGTGCTCGAAGTCCACGAACGTTCCCTCCGGCCAAAGCTGTCGGCGGAGCTCTTCGCGCGTGAGCACTTCGCCCGGTCGCTGCAGCAGCATCACCAGCACATCGAATGGTTGCCCCTGCAATCGGATACGGATGCCGTCCTTGCGCAGCTCGGCCGATCGGACGTCGAGCTCGAAACGGCCGAACCGGAAGAGATCTCTGGCCTCACCCCCAGATGTCATGTTCATGGCCGGTCTCAGGCCTAAGGATGATCCGGGGCCCCGGAAAATACCAGTCCAATCCTTTATTGGACTAGATGTGAATACGACGCGCGCCAACGGGATCCCGTCATCCCATCGTGCAACTCGCCAGCGATCAAGCGGATAGCGAGTCGCCTACATTTCACCTCAAGTCACCGTGGCGTCATTGAGGTAGCAGACCCGCCGCCGCAAAGTGGCCGTGTCATGCACACGCCACTCAGAGTCGCTGGAGCGTTGCTCATCATGCTGGCCACCGCCGCCGACGCCGCTGCCGCAACGCTGGTCGTTCGAACCTTCGATCTCACCGGGTTGTCGGGCGACGAGATGTCGGTTGCGCAGGCGGCGGCTGGCGCCATCCTGCGCGAGGCCGGTCTCGTCCTCGACTGGCAAGATTGTTCAGCCGGCTGCGCCGACGAGCCTGGCGCGCCGCACATCCTGCTGCGCATTGCGCAAGCCCCCAGAACCGCAGCTGCCGGCTCGCTCGGTTATTCCGTCGTCGACATCGGATCGGGATCGGGCACGCTTGCCACGGTGTTCGCGGATCGCATCGCGTCCGCCGCTCTTCGGACCAGGATGGGCATGCCGCTGTTGCTCGGGCGCGCCATCGCCCATGAAATTGGCCACCTCCTTCTTGGAACATCACGACACTCTGCCAGCGGTCTGATGCGGGCGTTGTGGTCGGACCAGGAGCTGCGGCGCGACGCAGCCGCCGACTGGACGCTGTCGCAGGACGTGGTTGCCGAACTCGCTCGTCGCGAGAAGGCCCATTTTCGGTCGCCGGAAGAGTTCCGGATGTCGCAGAGGTAGCTCGCCGCGGATCATCCAGCTCGTCCGTATACCACAGCTCATCGATACAACCACTTGGCTCAACTCTTGTTTGGCACTTTTCCGTGACAGGGTTGGTACGCGTGGCCGCTCTCGGCGATCTCCACTGCTCGAAGACCTCGAAGGGCGTCTTTCACCCGCTCTTCGCAAAGGCGGCCGATGCGGCGGATGTCCTCTTGATTGCCGGCGATCTCACCGATTACGGGCTGCCGGACGAGGCGCGGGTCCTGGCGCGCGAGCTGAGTGGTGTCCCGGTACCGACGGTCGCGGTCCTCGGCAACCACGACGTGGAGTCGGGCAAAGGGGACGAGGTTCGGCAGATTCTCGCGGACGCGGGCATCGTGGTGCTCGACGGCGACGCGCACGAAACCCACGGCATCGGCATTGCCGGTGTCAAGGGGTTCGGTGGCGGCTTCGGGAAGCGGGCTCTCGGGCCGTGGGGTGAACACATCATCAAGCAGTTTGTCCGGGAGGCCGTCGACGAGGCATTGAAGTTGGAGGCTGCCCTGGCGCGTCTGAGGACGAGGCATCTGCTCGCGCTGTTGCACTATTCACCGGTCCAGGGAACGGTCGAAGGCGAGCCACTCGAAATCTATCCGTTCCTCGGCTCGAGCCGCCTCGAAGAGCCGCTCAATCGCTATCCCGTCTCGCTCGTCGTCCACGGGCACGCCCATCGAGGGCAGCCGCAGGGCGCCACGACCACAGGTGTCCCGGTTTACAACGTTTCCATTCCCCTGCTGACGCGACTGTTCTCCGATCGACCGCCCTTCCGTCTCTTCGAAATCCAGACTGGAGAGCCCGTCGCCGACCGAGCCCCGCTCGTTCCCGCCCGTTCCACTTCTTCCAGTCCGCTGCGCGAGGTCCCCGCGCAGCCCGTGGGTGATGTCGTTTCGGAGCGCCGCTCGGGAGAGAGGCGCGGCTGAGCCGCGCGGACACAGAGGACCCTATGGAAACCGGAACCGCTCGCGCGATACATGATCCGGCTGCCGCTTTCTACATGGACGCCCTGAAGTACCTCGAGGAGACCGGCATCCCGTTCCTCGTGGGCGGCGCGTTTGCTTTCTCCCATCACTCGCACGTGCCGCGCGATACCAAGGACATCGACGTCTTCGTGCGCCCGGCCGACTGTCCCCGCGTTCTCGAGGCGTTCTCGCAGGCGGGCTATCGGACCGAGATGCCGTTTCCCCATTGGCTCGGCAAGATCC
This sequence comes from Vicinamibacterales bacterium, assembly GCA_035537875.1. Taxonomy (GTDB): domain Bacteria; phylum Acidobacteriota; class Vicinamibacteria; order Vicinamibacterales; family CAVVIG01; genus DATLLJ01. The sequence continues at coordinate 11,469 of DATLLJ010000136.1, forward strand.
ACCGCGACCATTCCTTCATGGACGTGATCTTCAGCTCGGGCAATGGCGTCGCCCGTGTGGACGACCTCTGGTTCGAGCATGCGTCCAAAGCCGACATCCTGGGGTTGATCGTGCGCGTCTCGCCGGTCGAGGAAATCATCTGGTCAAAGGCATTCATTCAGGAGCGCGAACGCTTCGACGGAGCCGACGTGCTCCACCTGCTGCGCGAGAAGGGGCCGTCGCTCGACTGGCCACGGTTGTTGATGCGGTTCGGCGACCACTGGCGGGTCCTTCTGAGCCATCTGATCCTCTTCGGGTTCGTGTACCCCGATAAGCGTCACAGCATCCCGGCGTGGGTGATGGACGAGCTGCTGCGGCGGCTGAGCGTCAGTCGTCCGAATTCGAACAACGACGTCTGCTACGGGACGCTGCTGTCGCGCGAGCAGTTTCTCCACGATATCGAACGCCTCAAGTACCGGGATGGGCGCGAAGAGCCGATGGGTCCGATGACCCAGGAGGAGATCCGGATCTGGACAGCGGCTATCCCCGAAGAGAGACGGTGAGGCTGGCTACTGCTGGCGCTCGAGTATCCACGCGACGGTCCCCAGGAGTTTTTCCCACACCGGGCGGCCTTCCCACTCTGCGAGCGTGATCTCGCGGCTCACGCGAAGATCGTCCATGAAATCCGATGTCAGCCGCGCCGTCACGTCGCGATCGCGCACCGCGACGTTGACCTCGTCGTTGTGTTCGAACGACCGGTTGTCCACATTCGTGGTGCCGATGACGGTCCACATGTCGTCCACCAGAAGGGCCTTGACGTGTGTCATCCCGCGTCCGTACTCGAACACGCGGACTCCATGTCTCAGCAGCGGTCCGTACAGGCGGCGACTGGCCAATCGCACCCAGCGCTGATCGGTGTCCGGCCCCGGAAGGATGACGGCGACCTCGACCCCCCGAACCGCCGTCCGGGAAAACGCGCGGCGGAACGCCCGGTCTGGCAGGAAGTACGGCGTCTCGATCAGGACGCGCCGGGTCGCCGACTCGACGAGCATCTGAAAGAGCACTCGTGAGACGGTCGCGCGATCGGAGGGGGAGCTCTTGATGGCCAGCGCCGGGCTGCTGCCGGCGCTGCGATGCGGCTGGTACGTCCGGGTGCTCGTGAGGATCTCGCCGCAGCACTCGAGCCAGTTTTCTGCGAAGACCCCCTGGATGTTGGCGACGACCGGCCCTTCTATCCGCGCCATCATGTCGCGCCACATCGGCTTCCCGTCCATCGACCGCGCCCACCAGTCGGCGACACCGGCGCCGCCCACGAATGCGACGCGGCTGTCCACGATGAGCAGCTCGCGGTGGGTCCGGTTGTTGAGCCTGTGCAGACGATACCAGCGAAGACTCTGGTATTTCTCGACGCGACAACCCGCTGAGCGCAGGCGGCTGGCAATCACGTTGAACGAGCCGAGCGCGCCAACGGCATCGACCACCAGCGTGACCTGGACGCCGGCACGCGCTCGCTCGGAGAGCGCCTCGATGAAGCGATCGGCGATCTCTCCTGTTCTGAAAATGTAGCACTCCATGTTCACTGTATCCTCGGCGCGGCGGATGGCGTCGAGCATCGCGGGATAGAAGTTGTTTCCGTTCGTGAAGATCTCGATCCGGTTGTGTTGTGACAGCGACGTGTTGCAGGTCGCCTCGAGCGTCCGGACGAAGTCCACGCTGCACGGATCGACCGGTTCCGCCACGTAGTACGGAATGTGAGGGGCGAACAGGACCACCAGGATGAACCAGGCGACGAATACGGCCCCGATGAGGGTGAGATATTCGGTCAGCGTCATCACTCGGCCACGAGCAGGGCAACCGGGAACTGCGCGAACACCGCGGCTGCCGGAAGAGTCGTCGTTCCCCCCTCGATGCTGGTGTCGAATCTTGTTCCCGTGAAGACGTCGCGGAAACTGGATGCGGTCCCGCCCGGCAGTTCCACGCGTGTGTCCAACCAGACGCTTCCGAGCGGCGGCGAGGACGAACCCGACGCGTCGGGCACCATCGACGCCAGGAGTCGCGGCACGCACGTCACGGCGCACTCGGTGCCGCTCCGTCGAGCGAAGGCAAACAGCGAGTCGCGACACGTCCCGAACGTGCGCAGTGGGACGTACTCACCGGCAAAGACACCGCGGAGGCGGCGTCGGGCCGCCAGCGCGCGCGCCGTGACGAACATCTTGATCCGCCCGTCGCGCCGGGATTCGAGCAGCTGGGCCGCCACCGCTCGATCGTCCCCGTTCTGCTCGGTCGTGATGGATTCCAGCATCCGGCGTCTGAAATCGTAGTCGACCGGGCGGCGATTATCGGGATCGACGAGGCGCAAATCCCACAGCTCCGTTCCCTGATAGAAGTCGGGCACGCCGGGTGCCGTAATCTTGATCAGCAGCTGCGCCAGGCTGTTGTAGATGCCCAACTCGGCCACGCGCGCCTGGAAGGGGAGAAATGCCTCGAGGAATGCCGGCGCACGCCGCGGATCCAGCAGGGCGCTCACGAACCGCAGCACCGCCCGCTCGTAGTCGGCGTCGGGATTGATCCAGCTGGTGTGCGCCTTCGATTCGCGCAGCGCCTTCACCATGTAGGCGCTCACTCGTTCGACGAAGTCGTCGGGCTCGGCCTGGTCGCGCACCTCCCCCAGCGAAAAATTGAAGGGCCACGCGCCAATGAGCGTCTGATACAGCAGATACTCCTCGTTGGGATCCGGTGCAGAAATCCCGCCGACCTCACTCTTGAAGCGTCGGTTGAGCGACCGCCATTTCAGCACAGCGGGGGTCCAGGCTCCAGGAATTTCCGACAGCACGTTCAGCCGCGCCCGCACGTCCTCTCCGCGCTTGCTGTCGTGCGTCGACGTGGCCGACAGCCCCGATGGAGAGTCACGTAGTCGTCGCAGAAACCAGTCGTGCACGATCGAGGGGTCCAGCCCGAAGCACGTCGGATCGGCGCCCACTTCGTTCAACGACAGCAGCCTCGGGAAGAGATAGAGCGCCGTATCCTCGATCCCCTTCGCGGCCACCGGGCTGGTAATCTGCTGAAACTTGCCGATGAAGAGCGCGCGCTCGGCGGCCTCGTCGGGCGCGGAGACCGACGTCTGTTTCAACAGCAGACGTTCCACGAAGTCGAATACGAGCGCCGGAATACTCGGTGCCCGCCGCTTTGCCGACCTGATCGCCTCGGCGATGTACTGTCGATCCTGGTCACGGACCGGCTCCGTTTCGGTGACGTAGGTGCGGTAGACGGGGAAGCATGCGATCGCTTCCTTGAGCGTCGAGATCAGGCTGTAGAGCGTGAAGTCTCTGAAGTGCCTGTTTCGTTCGGAAAACAGGTTCAGCCGATGCCCGAGCGAGTTGATGTCGCCCGACATCGTCTCGTGCATGATCTGCTTCCGGCAGCGGTAGGCCAAATCCTGGAACGTCAGTCTCGAACGACGCTCGCGGACGAACCGCGCCGCGACATCGTCGAAGGCCCGTTCATTGCGACGGTCCACGAACAGGTTGTTGACGACGGCGGCGAATTCATAGCCGGTCGTGCCTGCGACGGGCCACTCCTCAGGCAAGCGCTCGCCGGCACCGAGAATCTTCTCCACGACGATATAGAAGCCCTCGCCGCAGCGCGCCTGCAGCCGGCGCAGATACTCGGCCGGATCGAACAGGCCGTCGACGTGATCGATGCGCAACCCGGTGGGGGCGCCCCGCTGAATCAGATCCAGCGCAAAGCGATGCACCTCCTCGAAGACCACCGGATCCTCCATCCGCAGCGCCGCAAGTTCGTTGACGTCGAAGAACCGGCGGTAGTTGATTTCCTCCGATGCCACGCGCCAGTGCGCCAGACGATACGACTGCTCATGTAACAGCCGATCGAGCTCGTCGAAGCTGCGCGGCTGACCGCTCACGCCGTTGAATCGGTCGACGCTGGCCTCGATCAGGCGGCCGACGTCAGGGCTCGCCGTCGCCAGCGCGCCAAGCCGTCGCTTGATGACCTCCTTTTCGCGCGCACGGACCGCTATGTGTTCGGGATCGCGCGAGCTTCGGGACGGCAGGTTCCGGCTGGCGGTGAGAATGCTCTGGAGCTCCTCGGCGTCGGCGCCGGGATGGGCCGCGAGCCATGCCTCCAGGTGCGCACCGCCGAAGATCGCCGAGAAAGTATCGGGTGCGACCGGAAGGCTGTTGTCGTAACAGCGAACGACGAAGGTCTTTTGATCGAAGGCGAGCCGAAGCTCCTGGTTCTCGAGAGCGGCCCCGTACTGGTCGCCGAGAATCGGAATGAGGACCTTGTCGGCGAGTTCGTCTTTGACGGGATGCCAGTCGATGTCGAAGAAATGGGCGAACCGCGAGCTGGGGCCGTTCTCGAGAACATCCTGCCACAGCGGGTTCGCGGATTGCGCGATCCCCATGTGATTCGGCACCAGATCGAGCACATGTCCCATCCCGCAGCCGCGCAGCGCCTCGATCCAGGCCCAGTACTCCTCCTCGGTGCCCACCTCGGGGTTGAGCCGGCCCGGATCGGCCACGTCGTAACCATGGGTGCTGCCGGGCACAGCCGCGAGGTAGGAGGACGCATAGCAGTCGCTGATCCCCAGCCGCTGGAGGTAATCCGCGATTGCCGTCGCGTGCGCGAAGGTAAACGACTTGTTGAACTGCAGTCGGTAGGTCGATTCTGGCGTGCAGGCTGGCGCCACCGCTCATCCGTAATGCAAGCCGGACGCCCGGTTTCAATCTCGTCCGTAGCGATAGCGAAAGACGAGCTGGCAGCGTACTTGCTGCTTCAGCTACCGATGTTCAAAGCATGCGCCACGCGGCTTCGACGGGCGGCCCTGTTGGTGCTCTTGCTGACACCCGTGGGATGGCCGAGCGGCGCCATCGTTCTTGCGCAAGAACAGCTGGTTGACCAACAACGCGCGGACCCTCAGAACACGCCGGACCGCTCCACGCAGCTCGACCAGCTGAGACACGCCGCGACCCGGCTCCCGCTCGCTGCGGGCCTCGCCCTGGTCCTTGCCATGCGACCGCGTCGACGCGGTACGCCAGCACGCCAGGTTCACGTCGTCGAAACCCAGATCATCCTGGCGATTGTCGGGGCCGTTGTGATGCTGGTTGTAGGCGCCAGCCTGGCTCGCGCCTTCGGGATCGTGGGCGCAGCCGGCCTGGTGCGATACCGCTCGAAGATCGAGGATCCCAAGGACGCCGGCGTGATGCTCTCGACGCTGGCGGTCGGGCTCGCGGCGGGCGTGGGTCTCTGGATGCTCGCCATTTTCGCGACCATGTTCGTGATGGGTGTCCTGGGCGTCATCGAATCGTTCGAGCCGAAGGCGTCGCGTGCGTTCTCCCTGGAGATCAAAGCGAAGGATCCATCACAGCTCAAATCGAAGGTGGAGCAGTATCTCTCGCGCGGCCGGCTCGACTACAGGCTGCGCGCGACCTCGGACGAAGAAATCAGCTACGACGTCGGCGTGCCATTCGATCGAAAAACCGATCGAATCGCCGACCAGATCGCCCAGATCGACCCGGCCAACGCCAAAGCGGTCGAGTTCAAAGAGAAGAAGAACGGCAACAAAGAATGACTTGGTTACCGGTAATTGCCGAACTGGAGGGCTACACCGAAATCCTGTTCGCGTAGCGCGGCCATGGCGGTCTGCAGATCGTCCTTTGACGCCGAGGAGACCCGGACCTGATCCGCCTGGATGGACGCCTGCACTTTCTTGAGCTTTCGTTCTTTGATGAATTTCACGATCTCGCGGGCTGCTTCGATAGGGATGCCCTGCTGAATCGCGATGACGCGGCGCACTTTGCCCCCGGCCGCCGGCTCGCTCGTCGTCTCCTTGAAATTCTTGACCGGCACGTTCCGCCGGACGAGCCGGATTTGCACGACTTCCCACAACGCATTCATCTTGAACTCGTCATCTGCGACCAGCGTGAGCGTCTTGTCGGCCGGGCTCAGTGTGATCTCGGCGGTCGCGCCCTTGAAATCGTAGCGCTGGCCGACTTCCTTCCTGGCCTGGTTGAGCGCGTTGTCGACCTCCTGAAAATCGATGGTCGACGTGACATCGAACGACGAAGTAGCAGCCATGGAAAAAGAACCCTCAGCGGGATCTGGCGACCGTCAGTTCCGCATACCCGCGAAAACGCCCCTCCGCATACCCTCGCAGCAGTTCGTCCACCGGCTGTACCAGTGAGCTGCTGTAATAGCCCGGGGCCGATTGCCCGAGGCCGCCAAACACCGAACGGATGATGAGGCTGTGATCGGCGTGGGGCAGGCGGGCGAGGTTCTGCACGAACACGGGAAACCGTCCGTCGGCAAAGAGATAGAACTCGACGTTGGACGCATAGAACGCGGAAAGGCGATCGCCGCGAGACTCCATGACACGGCCGATTTCGGTCAGCGCCGTCGGTCCCGCCAGGTCGCCGACGACAGGGATGACCAGATCGCGCTGCTGCAGCGACCTGACGAACTGGAAATCGGCCTCCTCGGCGAGAAAGCTCGCCCGCCGTCCCTGTCGGTCTGTCTCGAGTAAAAGCTCCCGGTACGTCGGGTAGTAACTCTGGGGCGTGCGACCGGTGGTCTGAAATTTGAGGGGAAGCCCCGCAGTGATGAACCTGCGGTGAAAACGGTTGATTGTGACGAAGTCGGCGTCGGACAGCGCCACCCCGAATGACTTGATCCTGGCATCCACCCGTGCCCGGAGATCTGCGAGGTCAGGCTCCGGGAGCCTCACACCCTCCAGATGCTCGACGATCTTGTCGAGGTCGGCGTTCCGCCACGTCTGGACCGGGAGGGGCACGGGGCGGCCAAACAGCAGGCTGAGATACTCGGCGCGCGTGTTCGACATCGCGAACATCGCCTTGAACAACAGGTGCAGCAGCAGGTTATCGCGTCGCAGATCCACGATGAAGGCGATGGACGGCCTGACCTGTGCGATATACGAAAAATTCTGGTCGGGTCCGACGCCGACATATGCGCCGCCACGCAGCGAGGCATCTCGAAGTGCCGGTACGACGTGCAGGTACGAGCGTTCGTTCGAGATGAGATTGTCGGTGTCGAAGTAGCCGCCGGGCTCGGACAGCTGGGCGACGCGCGCGGCAAACGTCGGGGGCGCCTGGACGTGCCCCACCTCGACGATGCCGCCGAACAGCAGCGCGACGAGCACCAGGCAGAGGTGGATGTGGCGACGGTTCGAGCTGGTCACCCGTCGATTATCCACGATTTGCGATGTCGCCCTCCGGCGGCGGCCTCCACGACACGCTAGACGTTCCTCCGAAACGTTGCCTGGAATCCCAGCGCACCTCCAATGAAGCCCGCCTCGGCCAGACAGGGAGCGAGAACGTGCGCAGCCGGTGGCACGCCGTCGATCTCCTCGATGAGCATCCCTCGAGGCGAGTCGCCGCCTGTTCTGGCGCGCTCGATCAGGGCGCGTGCGACCGCGCGGCAGACGCGCGAGCGCTGCGGCTCCTGATCGGGCAGGCTGGTCTTCAGATGTCGGTCGCCACGGGAAAGATACGCGCCCAAGGCGCCGTCCACGAGGATCACCGTCGCGCCAACCGTTCGCGCGGGAGCGCGTCCCTCCACCGAAGCGGGCCATTTCAACGTGGCGCCGTACGGGTTGGCCGGATCGGTCGCTGCGAGCACGGCAACTTCGGGGGTCTCGTTGTCTCCGCCATCCCGCAACGAGCGCAGCAGATCGAGAGCGCCGGGTAACGAGAACTGGGCAGCGCCCAGGCCCGCGACGAAGTAGCCGCGGCGGACGCGGCCCGCCTCCTCGAGAGCCTTCAGTACCGGATAGACGGTCCCGAACCCTCCCGGAACTGATTCTGCCGAGAGGCTCTCACGTGTGACGACGCCGTGACGGGCGAGGAGTTGCTGGGCGACGGCCGCCGACCACACGGTGGCGTCCTCTCTCCGTGTTCCCGGCCGAACCAACGTCCATCGTCCCTCGGCGGAAGGAGGCGCGAGACGACGAGAACGGAAGCCGCCCGTCTCCCGTCGCCGCGCTTTCGTGGTCTTCGGATCCGCGCGCGTGAAGGCGCGCAGCGCATGGAAAGTATCGTTGGTCACGATTCCCTGCCATGCGAGGTTCCAGAGCGCATCGACCGTGTCGGCCGGGTAGCCGCCGCCGGTCGCCTCATGAAGTGAGGCGAAGAACGATGCGCCATGCTGTGCCAGGTACTGCGCAATCCTCGTCTCGAGTGAGTCTGTGTCGGGCGCCTTCAGATCGCGATCGATGTTGGCACCAATTGGCGGTGTCAGCAGTTTCGGCGCATGGTCCGCGAGGTACAGGGCCACACGACCGTCACGATCGCCCAACGGTTCCAAGCCGACCCATACCACTTCTCCGGCGGCTGTCACGGCATCGAGATCTGCCGGATCGTAGGCGTCGATTCGAGCGATGAGGATCTCTGTCTCGAGAATCGAGGCCGGCAGTGGCGCGCCCTGCAGCTGTTCGATGGCGTCCAGCAGCGCATCGGTGCCGCGCCGGCGCCTCACAACGCCGTGCCACGTCGTCACGAAACGCCCGAGCACCGCTGGGTCGACCGGTTCCACTTCGTGGCGGAGCTTCGCGAGCGAGCGGCTCCTGAGCATCCGGAGGACTCCCGGATCCGTCCATTCGCGCTCCGAGCCGCCGGGGCGAAATTCACCTTCGACGAGTCGGCCCTCGCTGACGAGCCGGATCAGAATCGACTCCGCGATGGCCGGGCCCAGCCCGTAGCGTGCGGCAAAGGCGCGCGCGGGGAAGGGAGCATGGGTGCGCGCGTATCGCAACGCGACGTCTCCGATTGGATCCCTGACAGGCTGCAACAGAGATTCCGGCAGGCCGCTCGGCAGCGCTGCCCCCAGACCGTCGCGATAGCGGGCGATGTCTTCGACTGCGATGAAACGTGCCTCACCCGCGATCGGCACGGCCAGGATCCGGCGGTCGGCGACGAGGGCGTCGATGATGCCCGCTACCCTGGCGTTGCCGGCATCGTCGGGAGGCGCCACCCGTCTGGCAAGCTCGTCTTCCGTGAGGTCGCCAATTGCAAGCAGCATGTCGTGCACGCCATCAGCGCTCCTGGCCCGATGATGCGGATGGAGGCGCTGCAGCTGCTGTTCAACCGAGTCGATCGATTCGGCGTCGAGCAGTTCGCGAAGCTCCGAGTCGCCCAGCAGCTCGCGCAGCTGTCCCTGGTCGACGGCAAGCGCCTGCGCCCGCCGCTCGGCCAGCGGCGCGTCGCCGTCGTACAGGAAGCTGGCGACGTAGCTGAAGAGCAACGAAGCGGCGAATGGGGATGGCTTCTCGGAATCGACCGTGACGGTCCGGACTTTCCGGCTCTGAACGTCAGCGAGCGTCGCCACGAGGGCCGGGATGTCGAAGAAATCGCGCAAACATTCGCGGTACGTCTCGAGCAGTACCGGGAACGATCCGTACCGGGACGCCACCGCGAGCAGATCGGCGGCGCGCTTGCGCTGTTGCCACAGGGGGGCTCTCATGCCCGGGCGACGCTTGGGCAGGAGCAGCGACCGTGCCGCGTTCTCACGAAACTTTGCCGCGAACAGCGCGGTCGCGCCAAGCTGGCGTACGACGAGCGCCTGGACTTCTTCTGGATCTGGCAGCAGGAGACTCGCCTCCGGCGGCCGATCCACGTCGGGGAAACGCACGACGAATCCGTCATCCCCCCACAACGTCTGGACTTCCATGCCGGTCTGCTGCCGGATGTTCGCCACAGCGGCCATGGCCCATGGCGCGTGGACGCGGCCGCCGCGAGGAGACAGCACGCATATTCGCCAGTCGCCCAGCTCGTCCCGCACGCGCTCGATGAGTATCGTGGTGGCGTCCGGAAGCACGCGCGTGACCGCGATCTGGTCACGGAGATACTCGAGCAGGTTTTCCGCCGCTCGCACGTCGAGGTCGTGATCTCGGGTCAGCCGATGGATTGCAGCGGCCGGGGTCAGCCGAATCAGGTCGTGCATGAGCCGGCCGATGGCCAGCCCGAGCTCGAGTGGCCGTCCCGCCCGATCGCCTTTCCAGAACGGCATCTTGCCCGGCTCACCTGGCGCCGGCGAGACGAGCACGCGATCGTGAGTAATCTCGTCGATCCGCCACGACGAGGCGCCGAGAACGAACGTCTCTCCGACGCGGCTCTCGAACACCATTTCCTCGTCCAGTTCACCGACTCGCGAGGCGCCCCGGACGGTATCGTGGCCCGATAAGAACACCCCGAACAAACCACGATCGGGAATAGTGCCGCCGTTGGCGACGGCCACCCGTTTGGCACCTTCGCGGGCCGAGACGGTTCCCTTGAGCCGATCCCACGTCACACGCGGTCGTAATTCGGCGAACTCGTCCGACGGATAGCGGCCGGACAGCATGTCGAGTACGCCCTCGAACACCGTGCGACTGAGCTCGGCGAACGGCGCTGCGCGCCTGATGGTGGCGAACAGCTCGTCGGTCTTCCACGTGTCCATCGACACCATCGCAACCACCTGCTGGGCGACGATGTCGAGCGGGTTGCGGGGATATCGCGTGGCTTCGACCGCGCCGTCGCGCATGGCCTTGGCCACCGCGGCGCTGGCCACCAGATCGCCGCGAAATTTCGGAAAAATCACACCTTCGCTCACCGCATTCGCTCGGTGCCCGCCGCGTCCGATGCGTTGCAGCCCGCTGGCGACCGACGGTGGCGCTTCGATTTGCACGACGAGATCGATCGCGCCCATGTCGATGCCCAGCTCGAGCGATGACGTCGCGACCAGGGCGCGTAGCGTGCCGGCTTTCAGCAGGTCCTCGACCTCGACCCGCTGCTCGCGGGCGATCGATCCGTGATGCGAGCGCACCAGCATTTCGCCGGCGAGGTCGTTCAGCGCTCCGGCCAGCCGCTCCGACAGACGCCGACTGTTGACGAAGATGAGCGTGGAGCGGTGCGTCCGAATCAGTTCGAGCAGTCTCGGGTGGATGGCTGCCCAGATCGACGGGCGCTCATCGCCGACAGATGCGGGACCGCTCGGCAATTCGTCGGCCGTTGTCAGGCGGGCCATGTCCTCGACCGGGACCTCGATCGTCAGCTTGAGCGCTTTCCTGGTGCCGGCGTCCACAATCGTCACAGGGCGGTACGGCACGTCACCTTGATGGCTGGAAAACTCGCTCGCGATTTCGGCCTCCGGATCGGTCGCCTTTCGACGCTGGGACAGCGGCCGATCCACGCCGCCGAGGAAGCGCGCCACTTCGTCCAGCGGCCGCTGCGTCGCCGACAGACCAATGCGCTGCGGGGGCCGACGGCACAGCGCCGCCAGTCGTTCGATGGACAAGGCGAGGTGGGCGCCGCGTTTCGTCGGCACCAGCGCGTGGATCTCGTCGATGATGAGGGTCGTGACCGACCGGAGCGCTTCGCGGGCATTCGACGTCAGCAGCAGATACAGCGACTCGGGCGTGGTGATGAGAATGTCGGCCGGCTCGCGCTGAAACCGCGCTCGGTCTGATTGTGGCGTGTCGCCGGTCCGGAGCGCGATTACCGGGGTGAGGTACGAATCGCCGCGCAGCTCGGCAACCTGCGCGATTCCCGTCAGCGGAACCCGCAGGTTGCGCTCCACGTCAGCCGCCAGCGCCTTGAGCGGCGACACGTAGAGCACACGGCATCGACTCGCTTTCGGCGGTTCCGGAGAGAACATCAGCCGATCGAGACAATAGAGAAACGCCGTCAGCGTTTTTCCGCTGCCGGTCGGGGCCAGGATGAGCGTCGATTCGCTTCGGGCAATGGCTGGCCAGCCCAATGTCTGGGGCCGGGTCGGCGTCTGGAAGGTGGAGATGAACCACGCCTGCACGGCCGGGTGGAACAACTGCACTGGATTGCGACTGGTTCGCTCAATCACACGGCGATCCGATACCTCGCGATCTTATAATGTTGCAGGTTTGCGGATGGCCGTACTCATCACAACAAAGAGGCTCCATGGGTGATTCTGGCGAGGGGTTGATCGACGCCGAGGCGCGCATTCAGGAACGTATCGACGAGATGGAGCGGGCACGGGCCCAGCGGCACACGGGCGCCGTCCGCGATCCGGAGCGCGTGCAGGCGCTCGAATCTTTGAGGCTGGCCCGCACCGAGCTCGAGCGCCAGCTTGTGGCCACCACGCACGAGCGACGTCGCGTGCAAATTCAAGAGGCACTCGCCGAGCTCGACCGGCGAATGACGGAAGCCAGCGCGGCGCTCTAGCTCTTCCCCCGACCAATGACGTTCGACCTCCTGGAGACTTTGCGGTGGACTCCGACGGAGGGGTGGTACCTGCTCGACCGTCACCTGGATCGACTGGAGAGTTCAGCCCGACACTTCGGGTTCGACTGTTCGCGGCCCGAGATCCTTCGCGCGCTTGACGAGGCCGTTCAGGCCGCGGATGCTGCCTGTCGCGTCCGCCTCGTTCTCAATCGGGAAGGACGTGTCCGCGTCGAGCCCACACCGCTCGACATCCAGCAAGGGGTCATGCGGGTGCGGCTGGCCGCGCAGCCCATCGACCCGACCGACATCTTCCTGTATCACAAGACCACGAACCGGTCCGTCTATGAGCGGGCGCGTCTGCCGGATTGCGACGACGTCATCTTGTGGAACCCGTCCGGTCAGGCGACCGAATCCACGATTGCGAACCTCGTCGTCCAGAAGGGCCGCCGGCGAATCACGCCGCCGATCGCCTGTGGTCTGTTGCCGGGCACGCTGCGCGCGGAGTTGCTGGCGACCGGCGAGGTACGCGAGGAGGTGGTGAGAGTGGACGAGCTGGGTGCGGTCGCACACGTCTGGCTGGTCAACTCGGTTCGAGGGTGGTTGGAAGCCGTGCTTGTTGATGAACGTTAAAAAGGTCGGGCTATCGACTAACCGGGGGCGATGCGTTAGCATGAGGGCCTGGGCTTGCGAAATCGTTCACAAGCTAAGCGCGCGCGTCCGCGCCCGACCAGATAGACGCCACCGTCCCCATGCAGGGCTGGCTCTCCATCCTCCTCATGATTGCGCTCGGCGCCGGGTTTGCGCTGATTTCGGTGTTTCTGTCGAGCATTCTCGGCCCGCACAATCCGACCCCGGCCAAGTCGGCGCCGTACGAATGCGGCATGCCGGCGGTCGGTGATGCCAGGGAACGACAGTCGGTCAAGTTCTACCTGGTCGCCATGATCTTCCTCCTGTTCGATATCGAGGTCGCGTTCCTCTATCCCTGGGCGATGGCGCTCCGCGACCTGGGTTGGACAGGCTTCGTGCAGGTGGTCCTCTTCATGCTCCTGCTTCTCGCCGGCTACGTGTACGTCTGGCGGAAGGGGGCCCTGGACTGGGGAGACGAGAAGAAGGCGTAAATGGGTATTGAATCCGAGCTCCCCGTGCTGACCACCACCGTCGAGAAGATGGTGCAGTGGGCTCGCCGCTCGTCCATCTGGCCGGTCACGTTCGGGCTGGCCTGCTGTGCCATCGAGATGATGGCGATGAGCTGTTCGAGGTATGACGTGGCCCGGTTCGGCGCCGAGGTCTTCCGGGGAAGCCCCCGGCAATCCGACCTCATGATTGTGGCGGGCCGCGTCTCGCGGAAGATGGCACCCGCGCTCCGGCGCGTCTACGACCAGATGCCCGAGCCCAAGTGGGTCATCTCGATGGGGGCTTGCGCCTCGATCGGCGGTGTCTTCGACAACTACGCGATCGTGCAGGGCGTTGACCAGATCGTGCCGGTCGACGTCTTCGTCCCGGGTTGCCCGCCGCGCCCTGAGTCGCTGCTGTACGGCATCGTTCAGCTCCAGAGGAAGATCGCGCAGCAGAAGCTCGCCTGATGAATCTACCGGATCCCACTGCGCTCGTTGCCACATTGCGACAGGAGATACCGCGCGCTGTTGTCGAATCGGCTCCTTCCATCGATCTGCACCCGACTCTCTACGTCTCGCGCGACGATGTACCGACCGTCGCGCAGGTGCTTCGTGATCGGCCCGATCTGCGGTTCACGCTGCTCGTCGAGCTGACGGCCGTCGATTACCACCCGCGCGATCCGCGTTTCGAGCTCGTCTATCTCCTCGTCTCCCTTGAACACCGCGGCCGGCTGCGGATGAAGGTGCAGCTGGCTGGCGACGACGCACGCGCAAAGACGGTCACCGGGATCTGGCCGGCCGCCAACTGGCTCGAGCGCGAAGTGTGGGATCTGTTTGGCATTGTGTTCGAAGGGCACCCGGATCCGCGACGGCTGCTGATGCCGGAGGACTGGGACGGCTATCCGCTTCGCAAGGATTATCCGGTGCAGATCAGGAAGGTGCCGACCTCCGCCGCGCCGCTGCAGATGACCGAGGAAGAGTTCCGGGCGAATCTGCAGAGAGATCGGTTGACGAGGTCCTAGTGTGCGCCTGCGAGCCAATCGCGAGCTGTGGTCATCGCGCGTCGTGACGAAGAGGTGCAGGAAGTAGATGCCCGGCATTCGCACCGAAACGATGACCGTCAACATGGGGCCTCAGCACCCCAGCACGCACGGCGTGCTGCGGCTGGTGCTCGAGCTCGATGGAGAAACCGTCGTGTCGGCATCGCCGACGATCGGGTATCTGCACACCGGAATCGAAAAGACCGCCGAACAGAAGAAGTGGCAGCAGGTCATTCCTCTTGTTGAGCGGATGGACTACCTGAGCGCACAGTCGAACAGCATGGCGTTCTGTCTGTCGACGGAGCGGTTGCTCGGCATCGAACCGCCCGAGCGGGTGCGGAACATCCGCGTGCTGATCGCGGAGCTTCAGCGCATCAACAGCCACCTGGTGTGGCTGGGCACCCACGGCATGGAAGTCGGGGCGGTCTCGGTGATGCTCTACTGCTTTCGCGAACGTGAGCTGCTCCTCAACATCAACGAGATGCTCGCCGGGTTCCGGCTCTTCCCCAGCTTCATGCGGATCGGCGGCCTGCGCGAGGATCTCCCTCGCGGATTTCACGACGCGGTGCGGGCTGTGCTCGATCGACTGCCGGGCAAGATCGACGAATATGAGGATCTCCTGTCGCAGAACGAGATCTACCTGAAAAGAACCGAGGGCGTCGGCGTCATCTCCAAAGACGACGCCGTCGCGTACGGCCTTGTGGGACCGAATGCGCGCGGCTCGGGTGTCGAGTACGATGTGCGCAAGGTGTTTCCGTACCTCGGCTACGACACCTACGACTTCAGCGTCCCGGTGCGAACTCGAGGCGATGTCTATTCGCGGTACCAAGTACGCGTCGCCGAAATGCGTGAGAGCGTCAAGATCTGCCGTCAGGCGCTCGAGCGAATCTCGCCGACCGGCGCATTTGCAGTGGCCGACCCGCGCATCACGCCGCCGCCGAAGGATCGCGTCTACACGGAGATGGAGGCGCTGATCCAGCACTTTCTCGTGTACTCGCAGGGTTTCACCGTTCCCGCCGGCGAGGCCTACGTGCCGGTCGAGGGGCCGCGCGGCGAGCATGGCTTCACCGTGGTGTCGGATGGAACGAACCGCCCCTGGCGAATCAAGCTGCGGGCGCCCTCGCTGCTGGCGTGCCAGGCGCTCGAGCGGATGATCGTCGGCGGCCTGATCGCGGACGTCATTGCCGTCATCGGCTCGATCGACGTCGTCATGGGGGACGTAGACCGGTGACCTTTCACCCGACGATGGCGTATGGGGCGACGTTCCACAAGTCGTCGCGTCAGCTCGAGGACGAAGGCCCTCCGTTCGCGTACACGCCGGAGAACCGCGCGCGGTTCGAGGAGATCGTCAAACGGTATCCACCTGACCGCCGCCGTTCGGCGGTGTTGCCAGCGCTGTACCTGGCTCAGTACCAGCAGGGCTATATCACCGCCAATGCCATCCGCCACGTCGCGGAGCTGCTCGGGATCACGCGCGCCGATGTCGAGGACGTCGTGTCGTTCTACACGATGTTCTATACCAAACCCGTCGGCCGGTTCGTGCTGCAGGTC
This sequence comes from Vicinamibacterales bacterium, assembly GCA_035537875.1. Taxonomy (GTDB): domain Bacteria; phylum Acidobacteriota; class Vicinamibacteria; order Vicinamibacterales; family CAVVIG01; genus DATLLJ01. The sequence continues at coordinate 27,360 of DATLLJ010000136.1, forward strand.
TGCCGGACGCTCTCGTGTGCGTTGAACGGCGCCGAACGGGTGACCGAAGAGCTCCAGAGGACGCTGGGCATCGGACCGGGCGAAACCGACAAGAGCGGCACGTTTACGCTCATCGAAGTGGAGTGCCTCGGGGCGTGCGATCGCGCGCCGGTCGTCATGGTGAACGACGCCTGGCACGAGTGCCTGCGGCCTGAGGATACCGCGAAGCTCGTGGAGGATCTCCGGGCGCGTGGCGAAGCCGCGCTGAGCGGGTGCCATCACGTGGTCGAGCTAAAGGACCGATGACTACGTATCACGGAGTCACGAAGAACGCGAAAGACACGAAGGATCATCATGGAAGAAGAAGACTTCGTGAGCTTCCTGCTCTTCGTCTCTTCGTGATGAACAGTCGCTGAATTTCTATGGAGCCGCTTCTCACGAGACATGTGCGCGAGCCGAACTCGTTCACGCTCGATTTCTACCTGCGGCATCAGGGGTACCAGGCGCTCAGAAAAGCGCTCGCGATGGCGCCCGACGCCGTCATCGAGCTGGTGAAGGCGTCTGGACTGCGCGGCCGCGGCGGGGCGGGGTTCCCGACCGGCATGAAGTGGCAGTTCGTGGACAAGAAGTCCGACAAGCCGCGTTACATCGCCTGCAATGCCGACGAGAGCGAGCCCGGCACCTTCAAGGATCACCTGCTGATTGAGCGCAACCCCCACCTGCTGATCGAGGGGTGCGCGATTGCCTGCCATGCCATCGGCGCGAAGGTGGCCTACATTTACATCCGCGGCGAGTTCTTCCACGTGCAGGAAGTGCTGGAACGGGCGATTCAGGAGGCGTACGCGGGCGGATTCATCGGCAAGGGTGTACTGGGCGCCAGCTTCGACTGCGATGTGTTCATCCATCGCGGAGCCGGGGCGTACGAAGCCGGCGAGGAGACCGCGCTGCTCGAATCGCTCGAAGGCAAGCGCGCCCAGCCGCGTAACAAGCCGCCGTTTCCCGCGGTCGTCGGCCTCTATAACGCGCCGACCGCGGTCAACAACGTCGAGACCTTGTGCAACATCCCGCTCATCGTGCAGAACGGAGCGGAATGGTTTACAGCGCTCGGACCGGAAAAGAACGGCGGTCCGAAGCTTTATTGCGTCAGCGGTCACGTGAAGCGGCCCGGCGTGTACGAAGCATCGATGACCGTGACGCTCCGGGAGCTGATCGAGGAGCACGCCGGCGGGGTGCGCGAGGGGCGGACCTTGAAGGCCGTGATTCCGGGCGGATCCTCGGTGCCGATGCTGCTGCCCGATCAGCTCGACACCCAGGCCAGCTTCGACGGCATCCAGAAGGCGGGCTCGCTGCTCGGTTCGGCCGGCGTCATCGTGCTCGATGACACGACCTGCATGGTCTGGCTCGCTGTCAACCTGCTGCATTTCTACCGTCACGAGTCGTGCGGCAAGTGCACGCCGTGCCGGGAAGGCACCGACTGGCTGTATAAGATTCTGCAGAAGATCGAGGGGGGCGAGGGCCAGCTGCGGGATCTGGATCTGCTGTCGAGCATTTCGGCCAACATCGCGGGCAAGACGCTCTGCGCGTTCGGCGACGCGGCCGTCACGCCGGTCCTGACCACGCTGAAGCACTTTCGCCACGAGTACGAGGCCCACGTCAAGGAAAAGCGGTGCACGCTGCCCGCCGACTGGCGCGCGCGGCTGCCGGTGGCGGCGCATTGACCCCCCTGCTCTTCGCTCAGCTCGCCCTGACGCTTTTTGTCTTCGTCATGTTGCTCAGTTCGGCGGCCGGCATGGTGTACGTCGAGCGGAAGGTCGCTGCGATGCTCCAGCAGCGTCTCGGTCCCTACCTCGTCGGACCCAAAGGGCTGCTGCAACCGCTCGCCGACGTCGTCAAGCTGATGTTCAAGGAGGAACTCCGGCCGAAGGCGGCGGATGCCTTCCTCTTCGCGCTGGCTCCCATCATCTCCGCCACGTGCGCGTTTGCGGCGTTCGCGGTCGTGCCGTTCGGCGCCGAGACGACGCTCTTCGGCCTGCTCGACGAGCCGATGCCGCTGCAGGTGGCCGACGTGAACGTCGCCATTCTGGTCATCCTCGCCGTCTCCTCGATGAGCGTGTATGGCATCGTTCTCGCCGGATGGAGTTCGAACAGCAAGTACTCGCTGCTCGGCGGGCTGCGGGCGTCAGCGCAGATGATCAGCTACGAGCTGTCGCTCGGCCTGGCACTGGGGAGCATTCTGCTGGTCGGCAATTCGCTGTCGCTGACCGAGATCGTGGAACGTCAGAGCGGCGCCTGGTTCGGCATCATCCCGCGCTGGTTCGTCTTCGTGCAGCCGATTGCGTTCGCCATCTACATGCTGTCGGGGATTGCCGAGACCAACCGCGCGCCCTTCGACTTCCCGGAGGCGGAGCAGGAGCTGGTTGCCGGCTATCACACCGAATACAGCAGCATGAGCTTCGCGATGTTCTTTCTGGCGGAGTACATCAACATGGTGACCGTGGCGGCCGTCGCCACGAACCTGTTTCTCGGCGGCTGGCATGGGCCGTTCCTGCCGGAGTCGCTCGGGTGGATGTGGTTTCTTCTGAAGGTCAGCGCGATTCTGTTCTTCTACGTGTGGATGCGCTGGACGCTTCCCCGTTATCGGTACGACCAGCTGATGGACTTTGGCTGGAAGGTGCTGTTGCCGCTCGCCGTCGTGAATCTGCTGGCGACAGCCGCCGGCGTCCTGTATTTCGGAGCGTGAGGACCGGCTGAACCGACTGAACACATGCTGCTGTTTTATGCTCTCGCCGCCATCGCTGTCGGGGCATCGTTGCTGGTGATCGCCCAGCGGAACCCCATTTACAGCGTGCTTCTGCTCATCGCCTCGTTCGGGGCCCTGTCGGGGCTGTACGTGACGCTCGACGCGCCGTTTGTGGCGGTGATCCAGATCGTCGTGTACGCCGGCGCCATCATGGTGCTGTTTCTCTTCGTCGTCATGCTGCTGAACGCACCACAGGAGCAGACCGAGGCGGACGAACGGCTCCACGTCCTGGTACGCAGCGGGGCGATGCGCTTCGGCGGCTTTCTCGCCATCGCGCTCCTGACGGAGCTGGTATGGGCGCTGTCGAGGACCCCCGGCGCATCGGTGGGTTTTGGGACCGATGCGACGACCGCGGTGGCGGCCATCGGCCGCTCGCTGTTCACCGACTACGCCTTCGCGTTCGAGGTGACCTCGGTGCTGATTCTGGTGGCCATGGTGGGCGCCGTCCTGCTCGCCCGTCGCGAGGGAGCGTAGATGCCGACCGTCAACCATTACCTGATGCTTTCGGCCGTCCTCTTCTGCGTCGGCACGGCCGGCGTGTTCGTGCGGCGCAACCTGATCACGATCCTCTTGTCGATCGAGATCATGCTGAACGCGGTCAATCTGGCGTTCGTCGCGTTCGGGCGCGCCATGGGGACCGCCGACGGGCAGATCATCGTGTTCTTCGTGATGACGGTCGCGGCCGCTGAAGCCGCCGTTGGCCTGGCCATCGTCATCGCCCTGTTCCGTCACCGCGAGTCGCTCGACCCCGATACGTTCACGCAGCTGAGATGGTGATGACGATCGCGCCGACATCGCGACGAGACGCAGGGGCCGGGTCATGCTGCTTCTGATCCCCTTGCTGCCGTTTCTCGGTTTCCTGCTGAACGCCGGTTTCGGGCGGCGGTTCGGCAAACCGGTGTCTGGCGGAATCGCGTGCGCGGCGATGGGCGGTTCCTTCGCGGCATCGCTCGCGGCGGTGTGGCGGCTCGTCGCCCTCGAGCCTGAGGCGCGCGTGATCTCGCAGCCGATCTACGCCTGGATCACCTCCGGAGACCTGAACATTCCCTTCGCGCTCCGGCTCGACCCGTTGGCCGCAGTCATGATTCTCGTCGTCTCCGGCATCGGCTCGCTGATTCACGTCTACTCGACGGCCTACATGCACGAGGAGACCGACGGCGAGTTCGCGCGCTACTTTTCGTATCTGAACCTGTTCGCCGCCTTCATGCTCGTCCTCGTCCTCGGGTCCACGTTTCTGGTGATGTTCGTGGGATGGGAGGGCGTCGGGCTCTGCTCGTATCTGCTGATCGGCTTCTGGTTCGGGAAGAAGTCGGCGACCGACGCCGGAAAGAAAGCGTTCATCGTGAACCGCATCGGCGACGTCGGGTTTCTGCTCGGCATGCTGTTCATCTTCACACGCTTCGGCACGCTCGATTTCCAGGACCTCGCGCGCCTGGCCGGGTCGCTGGCCCCGGAGGCGTCGTTTGGCACGCTCTCCATCATCACGCTGCTGTTGTTCGTCGGAGCAACCGGCAAGTCGGCGCAGATCCCGCTGTTCGTCTGGCTGCCAGACGCCATGGAGGGGCCGACTCCCGTCTCGGCGCTGATTCACGCGGCGACGATGGTCACCGCGGGTGTGTACATGATTGGGCGCAATGCGGTGCTGTTCAGCCACGCGCCGCTGACGCTCGAGATCGTCGCTGGCGTCGGCATCGCGACCGCGTTGATGGCTGGAACCATCGGGCTGGTGCAGAACGACATCAAGCGAGTCCTGGCCTATTCGACGGTCTCGCAGCTCGGGTACATGTTCCTGGCCATGGGTGTCGGAGCGTACGCCGCCGGCATCTTCCATCTGTACACGCACGCCTTCTTCAAGGCCTTGCTCTTTCTTGGATCGGGCGCGGTGATTCACGCGCTCGGCGGCGAACAGGATCTCCGGCGGATGGGCGGGCTTCGACGGGCGCTGCCGATCACATATTGGACATTTCTGATTGGCGCGCTGGCGATCGCCGGGGTCCCCGGGTTCGCGGGGTTCTTCAGCAAAGATCATGTGCTGTACATGACCTACATCAGCGGCCACACGGTGCTGTGGGCGATCGGGTTGCTGACGGCGCTCCTCACCGCGGTCTACATGTTCCGCGTCGTCTTTCTCGCCTTCCACGGACCGTCGCGGTCGACGGGCGCGAGCGATCCATCGGGGCATCACGGGCACGACGCGCAGCTGCACGATGCGCCACCGGCGATGGCCGTCGCGCTCATCGTGCTTGCCGTGGGATCCATCGTCGCCGGGTACTTCGGCACGAGCTTCGAACGCTTTCTCGAGCCGAGCTTCGGCACGCCGGTCGCCGAACTGGAGGCAGAGGCGCATGAAATCGAGCTGAGGCTGATGGCGGTCTCGACCATCGTCGCCGTGGCGGGCATCGGCCTGGCCGTCTTCCTCTTCCTCAAGCGGCGCGACGTCGCCGATCGTCTGGCGGAGCAGTATGGCGGCCCCCGCCGGCTGCTCGAGCACAAGTACTACGTGGACGAGATCTACGATGCTGCCGTCGTCCAACCCATCCGCATCGTGTCCGAGCAGGGCCTGTGGAAGATCGTCGACGTGAAGGTCATCGACGGCACCGTCAACGGCGTCGCCACTGCCGTGCAGGGAGCTGCCGGTCTGCTCCGGCGTCTTCAGACCGGCTCGGTGCGCGCCTACGCAGCATCGCTCCTTCTGGGTGTGGTCGTGGTGATGGGGTACTACCTGTGGCGATGAGGCGACCGTGGTGCTCCGAGTGTCCTCTGTGGTGAGCCACGCGGCATGAACTTTCCAATCCTCACCTCGCTCATCGCTCTGCCGGTCGTCGGCGCTCTGGCGCTGCTGTTCGTCAAGGACGAGCCGCAGAACGAGAGAGTGATCCGAGCCATCACGCTCGCCGCATCGGTGCTCGTCTTTGTCGAAACGCTGCTGCTCTGGGCGTTGTTCAACCCTGCGTCCGCAGACTTCCAGTTCGTCGAACGGTACGGATGGATCCCCTCGTTCGGCATCAGCTATTTCGTCGGCGTCGACGGAATCAGTCTCTTTCTGCTCGTGTTGACCGGCTTTCTTACGCCGCTTGCCTTCCTCAGCTCGTGGAGGTCGGTGCACCGGCACCTGAGAGCGTTCGCGGTGTTCGTGTTGCTGCTCGAGAGCGCCATGATGGGCGTGTTCGTGGCGCTCGACCTGTTTCTGTTCTATGTCTTCTGGGACGCGATGCTCGTCCCGATGTACTTCCTCATTGGCATCTGGGGCTACGACCGTCGGGTGTATGCGGCCGTGAAGTTCATGCTCTACACCATGGGCGGCAGCGTGCTGATGCTGCTGGCCATTTTGGGGTTGGCGTACCTCCACAGCGTGGGCACGGGCCGCTACACCTTCGATCTCATCGAGTTGTACGCGTTGCAGGTGCCTGCGAACCTTCAGTTCTGGTTCTTTCTGGCGTTCGCGCTGTCCTTCGCGATCAAGGTGCCGCTGTTCCCGTTTCACACGTGGCTGCCCGATGCGCACGTCGAAGCGCCGACGGCCGGCTCCGTGCTGCTGGCCGGCGTGCTCCTGAAGATGGGCACCTACGGGCTCGTGCGGTTTGCGTTTCCGCTGTTCCCGCTCGCCGCCACGTTCTTTGCACCGTACCTGGCGGCGCTCGCCGTCGTGGGCATCGTATACGGCGCGCTCGTCGCGATGGTGCAGCCGGACATGAAGAAGCTCGTCGCGTACTCGAGCGTCAGCCATCTGGGATTCGTCGTGCTCGGCATCGCGGCGCTGAACCTCCAGGGCGTGCAGGGCGCCGTCTACCAGATGATCAGCCATGGCGTCAGCACCGGCGGACTCTTTCTCATCGTCGGCATGCTGTCGGACAGACGACACACACGGCTGATCGCCGAATACGGCGGGCTCAAGAGCGTGGTTCCGCGGCTGGTCGCTGTGTTCTTCATCATCACGCTTTCGTCGATCGGTCTGCCGGGGCTGAACGGCTTCGTCGGCGAGTTCCTGATCCTGCTCGGAGCGTTCCGGTGGGATCCACGGCTCGCGGCGTTCGCGGCAACCGGCATCGTGTTCTCAGCCGTGTACATGTTGTGGATGTTTCAGCGGGTCAACTACGGTCCGGTCACCAACGACAAGAACAGCACGCTTGACGATCTCGACCGTCGCGAGTGGATTGTCGTGGGCTCGATCGTGATCGTGGCAGTCCTGATGGGGGTTCTGCCGAACCTGTTCCTGCGGCCGATCGAACCGTCGGCGGCGCGAGTGGTCGGGCAGGTACGCGCCGAGGTTCCCAATCGGATTCAGGCCGCTGTGCGCGAGTCCCAGAGATGATTGCGCTGAACGCGATCGTTCCCATGCTCTGCGTGACCGCCGCGGCGATTGCGGCGATGGTGGCCGAGGCATTCCGCGCGCCAGGGGAGCGGATGCCGATCGGACCGCTCGGCGCCATCGGGCTCATCGGCGCTGCTCTCTCGTCGGTGCTGCTCTGGAACCACAACGCCTCCAGCTACGGCGTCGTGCTGGCCGACAACTTCGGTCTGTTCGTCATCTGGGTGCTGATAGTGGTCGGGCTGCTGTCGCTGGCGTTTTCGGCACCCACGATCGAACGCCAACGTCTGCCGAGCGGTGAATACTACGCGCTGATGCTCTTTGCGATCGCCGGCATGATGCTGATGGCGACCGCCTCCGATCTCCTCGTGATGTTTCTCGCGTTGGAGGTGTTGTCCCTGTCGGTGTACGTGCTGACCGGCATCCGTCGCGACTCGGCGGCCGCAACCGAAGCGGCGTTCAAGTACTTTCTCCTGGGCGCGTTTTCGAGCGCCTTCTTCCTCTACGGCATCGCCTTCGCCTATGGTGTGACCGGCAGCACCCGGCTCGACCGGATTGGCAGCGTGATGGCGGCTCAGTCGCTCACGCCCACGCCGATGCACCTGCTGGCGCTCGGACTGCTCCTGGTCGGCTTCGCCTTCAAGGTATCGGCGGTCCCGTTTCACATGTGGACGCCCGACGCGTACGAGGGGGCGCCGCCCGCGGTCACCGGGTTCATGTCCACCGGGGTGAAGGCCGCGGCGTTTGCGGCGTTCGCCCGCGTCTTTCTGTCGGCGTTCGAGCCGCTCAAAGCCGAATGGGCGCCGATGCTCTGGGCCGTCGCGGCCGCGACCATGATCGTCGGCACGGTGGTGGGCATCGCACAAACGAGCATCAAGCGGATGCTGGCCTATTCGAGCATCGCCCACGCGGGGTATCTCCTCGTGGCGCTGATCGCGGCGAACGACACCGGCAAGGGCGCCGTGCTCTTCTACCTGCTGGTCTACGGCGTGACCAACGTCGGGGCGTTTGGCGTGATCGCGCTGCTCGAGGAACCCGAGCGCCCCAACGATCGCATCAGCGACTACGCGGGGCTGTGGAATACGCGGCCCGGCCTGGCGGCGCTCATGACCATCTTTCTGCTGTCGCTCGGCGGGTTTCCGCCGACGGCGGGGTTCATCGCGAAGTGGTACGTGTTCAACGCCGCCGTCAGCGCCGGGTACGCGGGGCTGGCCATTCTCGGCGTGCTCACGAGCGTTGTGGCCGTGTTCTTCTATCTGCGCGTCATCGTGATGATGTACATGACCCCGGGTGACAGGCCCGTGCAGGTTCCGGCCGTGCCCAAAATCGCAGGGCTCGCGCTCGCGGCATCCGCGTTCATCGTCTTCTACCTTGGCATCCTGCCTACCCAGGTCATGGAATGGGCGGCGGCTTCCATCTCGACGATTTTCTGAGCGTTCGAAACCGAGGCGGGCGGGCTGCGGCGATTCAGCGTGCTCGCGGTCGCCCGCGGTTCGCGCTGTCGAGGAATTCAACGTGACGAGCGGCGTCCTCGATCTGGTCCTCGCGGAAGACAAGGACTCCTTCTTTCGCCAGGCGAGCCGCCGTGAGCCCGTCCCCGCTGATGCGACGACCACTGAAGGTCCCGTCGCAAATCGTTCCACTTCCGCACGACGGACTGCCGTCTTTGAGGATCGCCACGCGAATGCCGTGCTCGGCGCAGGCGGCGGCCGCCGCTGCGGCGCCGCGTTCGAAGGCCCCCGTGACGTCGTCGCCAGCCGCCGTCAGCACACGGCGTCCGTCGAGCGTCGTCCGGATCTCGGCTGCCGGTCGCGGCGTCGTCAGCCCGCCGACGACCTCAGGGCAGAGTGGAACGAGACGGCCTTCTCGCTGCCACCGGTTCAGGATGGCGTGATCGATTCGCGCATGGCCGCCGTGATAACGCACCGGCTCGCCGAGAAGGCACGCGCTGACCAGCACTCTCTCCATCGATTGCAGGATTACTCCCTCGATTGCAGGATTACAGAATTGCAGGATTGCAGAAAGGATTGTAAAGAAAACCCTTCCTTCCCTTCGTGATCCTTCCTGCAATCCTGCAATCCTGCAATTCTGCAATACTATTGAGGTGGAGACGCCGAAGTACCGTCCGCTCGAGCGGTTCTGGCCGTACGCGGATCTTCCCGAGCAGCCAACCGAGGCTGAGCTCGCCGCGCTCGACCCCGATTTGCACGACGCGCTCTTCGGTCCGACGTCCCATCCGTTCTCGATCACGCTCGTCTTTCCGAAGCTCAGCGTGCCGGAGTTCCCTCGCGCGCTCGAGCTGGCGCGCGGGGCCGCCGAGTTCCGGGAAACCGGCAGTGGCGCCGCTCACCGGTACCGGGCGCGCTTTCTTCCCTCGGACGCTGATCGCCTGCGACAGGTTTTCGAGATCGTCGGAACCGTGGATGCGACCGATGTGCTGATCGACGATCGTCCCATTCCGTACGCGCGCCAGCTCTGGCTGCCGCTCGTCTGGTTCTTCATTCAGCGGTAGGGAGACCAGTGCCTGCCACCGAGATGGAACGCGGACTGACTCAGCTCGAGGCCGAGCTGAAGCGTCTGGAAGCCGAGTACAACATGTACTTTTCCGGGCGGCTCAACCGGCCACCCTGGGAAACGCGCAGCCGGGTCGAAACGATCGTCAAACAGTACGACCGGGCGTACATTCAGAACACGGGCGACCGCTTTCGCTTTCACACGCTCCAGTCGCGCTTCGCGGCGTTCATCGATCTCTGGGATCGCAGCATGCGCGCGCGCGAGGAAGGGCGCGCGGGGCCCCTCCCGCAAAAGCGGTCCGAGTACGACCAGCCGAAGAAGAGTGCCGAAGATCGGGTGCTCCGCGTCGCGGCCTTCACCGACCCGCTGCGTGAGCTCGACAAGCTCGCCGATCTGTACGAATCGCTGGCCGAAGCCCGGCGCGAGATGGGTGAAGCGCAGGTCCCGTTCCACAGGTTCGCCGATCTCGTGAAGGTGCAGGTCGAGAAGTTCCGTCAGGGCGGCAGCTCCGAAGTCGCGTTCCGCGTCGCTGTCCAGGACGGCAAGGTGTCGTTCACGGCGCGTGCGATGAAGAACGAGAACGAGTAGCCGGCGGCGGGAGCTGAGAATCAGGCTGAAGAAAGTGGACGTGAAAGAGGGAGGCGGGCAGTCGAGGGACTTGATGCTATGTCCAGGGCAGAGGGCTGAAGCCCTCTGCCCCGATACGCAGTCTACATTTTTGTGACGTTACCGGCCTGCGGGCCTTTCGGGCCGTCGACGATTTCGAACTCCACCGCCTGGCCTTCCTCGAGCGACCGGAACCCGTCACCCTGGATCGCCGAGTAATGGACGAAGACGTCACTGCCTCCGTCGCGTTCGATGAACCCGTAACCCTTGGCGTTGTTGAACCATTTGACCTTGCCTGTGATGCGCATCGTTCTTCTTCCTAACTTGCTGTGACCCGACCTGAAGTCGTGTCAGTAAACCAAGCCCCGGTCGCGTACACCCTGTACTATTCCACCGGAGCCAAAAAAAAAGGCCGCGTCTGCGGCCTTTCCCTTACGGCGCCAGGCCCGCCCGGCGTCGTCACAGATAATACTGGAACTCTCTACCCATGCCAAGGGCTCTGCTTAGCGTTTCGGACAAAACCGGGATCGTGAACGTGGCCCGGGGTCTCGTGTCGCGGGGGTTCGAGCTGGTCTCGACCGGCGGCACGGCCCGGACCCTGGCCGCCGCGGGTCTGAATGTGACCGGCGTGTCGGATTTGACGGGTTTCCCCGAGATGATGGACGGGCGTGTCAAGACGCTCCATCCGGCGCTGCACGGCGGCATCCTCGCCCGCCGCGATCGCCCCGAGGATCTCGCCGCGCTCGAACGCCACGGCCTGGGCCTCGTGGACGTCGTGATCGTCAACCTGTATCCGTTCGTGAAGGCGGCCGCGAATCCCGAGACATCGTTCGACGCGCTGGTCGAAGAGATCGACATCGGTGGACCCTCCCTCGTGCGCGCCGCCGCGAAGAACTTTCGCGGCGTCCTCGTGGTCGTCGACCCCGAAGACTACCCGAGGTTGATTGAAGCGCTCGATGGCACCCCGAGTCTCGCCTTCCGTTACGAGTTGATGCGCAAGGCGCTCGCGCATACGGGCGCGTACGACACCGCCATCAGTGCGACGCTGGCGACGATTGATTTGGACGATGACACGTTCGTCCGTCGCGGCGGCGACGGGACGCTGGGAGACCGTCTGACCTGGTCGCTGGAGAAGATTCGGGATCTTCGATATGGAGAGAACCCTCATCAGCGGGCGGCCTGGTATCGTTCGAGCGTTCTCCAGCGGTCGGCGCTCGCGGACGGTCTCGGCGGCGCGACCATCCTTCAGGGCAAGGAGCTGTCGTACACGAACCTGCTCGACCTGGATGCCGCGGCGCGCATTGCCCTGGAGTTCGACGAGCCGGCGGCGGCGGTGATCAAGCACACGAACCCGTGCGGCGCCGCGATCGGCCAATCCGCGGCCGACGCGTACGTTCGGGCGCGCGATGCCGACAGCCTGGCGGCGTTTGGCGGCATCGTCGCCATCAACCGGCCGCTCGACCGCGCGGCAGCGGAGGCGATTGTGTCAACCTTCATCGAGGCCGTCGTCGTGCCAGCGGTCGAGCCCGACGCGCGGCCGATTCTCGCGGGGAAGGCGAACATGCGCGTCGTGATCGCCGACTTCGAACGCTTGCGAGGCGGCGGTCTCGAGGTCCGCAGCATCCTCGGCGCGGCGCTCGTCCAGGAGCGTGACGTTGTCGCCGAAGCGCGCACGGCCTGGCAGGGAAGCGAGCCCGACGGGTTGCGCGTGGTGACCAGGCGGCAGCCTTCGGCTGAAGAATGGGGCGCGCTGCGCTTCGCCTGGCGGGTTTGCGCACACGTCAAGTCCAACACGGTGATCTTCACCAACGCGACGCAGACACTGGCCATTGGTGCGGGCCAGATGAGCCGCGTGGACGCGGTCGAAGTGGCGATTATGAAAGCGCGTCAGCGCGGGGAACGGACGCTCCAGAATTCTGTCGCCGCCTCCGACGCGTTCTTCCCTTTTCGCGACGGGCTCGACGCGGTCGCCAGGGCTGGCGCCACGGCCGTCGTCCAGCCGGGCGGGTCGGTGCGTGACGCCGAGGTGATCGCGGCCGCCGACGAGCACGGCCTGGCGATGGTGGTCACCGGCCGACGGCATTTTCGGCATTGATCGTCAAAGGCGGAGGCTGGAGGTTGGAGACTGGAGGCTAGAGGCTGGAGGTTAGGGGCTGGGACCGTGGGCAGGCCGATTAGCCTGCGCGCGGCCGTGCGACGGCGAACGGCAGCGTGATCAGCACGAGAAACAGGATCTGGAACTCCGAGTCGCCGAAGTTGTGCTCGGTCATACCGGCGGCGAACATCGCCACGGTGCATCCGAGGGTCGCGGCGGACAGGAATCGGAGCGGACCGTCGCGGGGCGCATGGCGAAACAGCGCGACGGCACCCAGGACGGCGGCGACGACGAACCAGAGCCAGAGGGCGAGGGCGGGGAGCCCGCGTTCGGCGGCGATTTGCAGCGGGACATTGTGCAGGTGCGAGACGGTTTCCTCTACGGCGCCCGAGTCCCTGAATTGCGGGTACACCCGTTCAATCATGTTGGGTCCCACCCCGAAGATCGGATGGGCTTTGACGATCTGGGCTCCCGCACGCTGCATGGCGAATCGATCACTGATCGTGATATCGCCGAGATCGAACACGGAGTAGAAGCGCTGAAGGACCGGCGCGGGGGCGCTGGCAAAGAACAGCGCGGCGATGACGGGTAAGACCGCTGTCAGCCGGATGTCCCGCATGACCAGCAGCAGGGCCACGGCCGCACACGCGCCCAGCCAGGCATTGCGCGTCAGGCTGAGAGCCAGCACCACGCTCAACGCCGGAATGACCAGCGCCGGCCAGATTCGCGATCGCGTCATGAAGAGCACACGCGCCAGCGCCAGCGTGAGCGCCAGCATCATCAGACCCGAGAACGTCATGTACAGACCGAGCGTGCTGCGCACTCGCTGTCCGAGGTTGTCGTAGTGCAGGATCGAATACTGGCTGATGCCAATCAGCGCGCTGAAGGCCGCTGCCGCCAGCACGATCGTCGTCAGCATCAGCGCCGAATCCTCGTCCACGACGTCGTAGGTCAACGGTACGAGGAGCAACAGAATCAACTGCTTGCAGTCGGCGAAGCTGGTGGCCGGATCGGGGGACAGGACCGCGGAGACCATCGTCCACGCGGCGTACAGCAGCAGCGGCATCATCCAGGAGGGTGCCAGTGGGCGTCGCCGTTCGATGATCAAGGTCACCGCCCAGCCGGCCAGGGCAAGGCCGAGGAACATCTCGGAAATAGCGATCGAGAACTCGACCGCGGCGACCGTCAGCGCCAGACCGACGAGTGCCACCTGCCGCGGGAGCATCGCCGCCTGCGATTCGATCGGCGCGTCAGCGATCGCGTGATTCAGGGATGTCGTCGTCATTCGGCACTTCCGACGCGATGATCCCACGCAACCGGGCCAACCACCAGCGGGCCCGGCCGTCGAGCTGGCCCATGATCGGCTGAGCTTTCAGCCGATCGGCAGCCTCGGACGCCGTGAGGTCTTCGAGCAGCACCCGGCACAGGAACCGTTCCGCGGCGCAGTTGAACCACGGGCGGTTGGCCCAGTAGTGATCGAACCACGGCGCCGCCTCTTCGAGCGGCGCGTAGGCGGGCAACACAATACTGCAGGCGAGCTGATCGACAGCGAAATATCGTGTGGCGGGCCGGATCTCGTCGTAGACGGCCAGCGTCCGATCGAAAATCCCCACATGCCGGCGCGAGCTGGCCACGACGCCCGCGTTCCACATCGCCGATGTCTCGTTGGGGGTAATCCCGTTCCACGTGCGACCAACCACCTCTCGGGCCAGCGGTCGATCGCCTTTTCTGGGCGGCGCCGCCAGCCGGTACTCCCGTTGATGCATGAACACGGCTCCGGCCGCCAGTCGCGCGACAAAGGGCGTCAAATCCCGGCGCGCCATCGTGTCGGTGTCGGCCAGAGCGACGTCGGCCGCCCCGTCCGCGGCGAGGTGCCTGAGCGCCTCGAGGCTGGGACGGAACGGATCGTCGTACGCCCCGCGCCAACTCTTGACGAGCGCCGGCGTCAACTGGTCAATCGTAATCGAGTCTCGAAACCACCGGTAGTGGGCCGGGCGGTCGGTCAAGAGGATGACCTCGCTCGATGCCGGAGCGTGGGCGCGGAGCGTCAGCAGAGCGAGCGCGGCTTCGCGATGGAGCCTGGCGCTCGGTCCATACGCCAGGACTCCGAAGCGGGTTCGCGCCGACTCGCTCACCGCTCGATCACCGCGGGGTTCGCGGGCGCCGACGGCGCGGGACGTTTGCCGGTGGCGAGCAACCGCTCGGCGGCGTCGATAACGCGCGACGCCTCGATGCGGGTGAGACACCGGAAGTCGCCAGGCTCGCAAACACGTTGGTCGCAGGGCCTGCACGGCAACCCGTCGATCTCGATCGACTCCGAGCCGATCGCCGGATCGCGCCACGGCGACGAGCGTTCGGAAGGCGTCGGCCCGAAAATGGCGACGATCGGCACGCGAGTCGCAGCTGCCAGATGCAACGGACCGCTGTCACCGCCGATGTACACCGCGCTTCTCTCGAGCAGGGCGCGGAGCTCAACCAGCGAAAAATCGCCGCTGTCGAGCACCCGTGGCTGGCGGTCACTTGAAAGCGTCTGCCTCGCCTGGTCGACGATGTCCCGCGCAGCCGTCCGGTCAGCCGGGCCTGACGTGACGATGACGCGACGCCCCGCGTGATCGGCCAGCGCGGCGACGGTGGTGACGAACGACGCGTGAGGCCATCGGCGAAACGGGGAGCTCGCGCTCACGTGCACGACGGCAATGTCTTCGTCCAACCCGACGCCCGCCGCGGCCAGCCGTTCGTCGACGCGTCGAGCCGCGTCCCAATCAACTGGCATTTCGATCGGATTCTCGACCCGGTTCGGCGCGGGAATGTCGAGCACCCGCAGCAGGTCCCACTGGTTTTCCACTGAATGCCGACGTCGAAGGCTGCGCGGGCGTTCGACCACGTCCGTGTACATCCAGCTCCGGCCGACGACGTTGTAGCCGATCCGTCGGGGGGCGCCGCACAGCAGCGTCAGGAGGGAAGCGCGCGGCCCGCCGTGAAAGTCTATGGCCAGGTCGTAACGGGCGCGCCGCAGTCGGTGGGCGAGTCGAAGATCCGCAGACAGTCCAGCGACGCCACCGCGGCGGGGGACGACCATCACTTCGGCCAGATGCGGGTTGCCGGCTACCACCGGAGCGGCGGGCGGTTCGACGAGATAGGTGAGATGGGCGTCCGGAAACCGCCGGCGCAGGGCTGCCACGGCGGGCGTGGTGAAGACCACATCGCCGATCTGCCGCAGGCGCACCAACAGAATCTTCAATGAATCCGCAATCTGCAGTAAACCCGCAACCCGTCGTCCGCGATTTGCAAGGTCATGCTTCCTGCCGCGTCACGGTTCGATGGTGGCTTCGTCGATGAGCATGACCGGGATGTCGTCCTTGATCGGATACACACGTTTGCACACGTCGCACTTGAGCGCCGTGCCGTTTTTGACGAGTACGACGGCGGTTTTGCAGTTCGGACACGCCAGAATCTCGAGTAGTTCCGGGTCAACAGCCATTGACGGGAATATATGACACCTTTACGCATTTTGTGGAACAATTCCAGGTTATGAGGCTTGCGCTCTCCGCCCCCCTCGTGTGTCTGGTCTGCATATCGGTGCCTGCGGGGGCCGCCGCACAGGCGGCGGGCGCCCGGGCGCCTCAACAGCCGGCTCCCGCCAGCAATGTTGCTCAGGCGTACGAGCAGTTCCTGCTCGGTCACCACCTCGAGGAGCAGGATGACATCGCGGGCGCGATTGCCGCGTACCAGAGGGCGAGCGATCTCGATCCGTCAGCCGCGGAGATTCCCGCTGAGCTCGCTGCGCTGTACCTCCGCCGCGATCGTCTGGACGAAGCTGTCAGCAGCGCAGAGCGCGCGCTGAAGATCGATGCCGCGAATCGCGAAGCACACCGTGTGCTCGGGATGATTGCCGCAGTGAGAGCCGACGGGCGGCGGCTGCCGCAGGGCGTCGCGGACGAAAACATGAAAAGCGCGATCGATCATCTCGAACGGGCAGTCGCCGACCCCGTCGGCGAAGCGGACCCGAACGCGCGGGGGACGCTGGCGCGCCTGTACCTCCGCTCGAACGAGTTCGAGAAGGCGATTCCGGTGCTCGTCGATCTCGTGCGCCAGCAACCGGCCTGGGCCGAGGGCCCGCGGCTTCTGGCCCAGGCATACGCGGGCGCCGGTCGGACCGCCGAGGCGATCGAACTGCTGGACCAGCAGGCATCCGAGGATCCAAGCCTGCTGCCGACGCTGGCTGATTTCTACGAGCGGCAGCGCCGGTGGTCCGACGCCGCCAACGCTTACGCGCGCGCGCTCAATGTGGCGCCGCGCAACACCGATCTGAAGATTCGCTACGCCCAGGCGCTGCTCAACGTCGGCGGACGCGACGATCTGACCAAAGCGCGCGATGCGCTCAACGAGCTGGTGTCGACCCGCAACGATGCGCGCGCACTGTACATGCTCTCGCAGGCGAACCGGCGCCTTGGTGACGTGCCGGCCGCTGAAGCTGCCGCCCGTCGTCTGATCAGCGTTCAGGACTCGAGTCCCTGGGGCTACTATGCGCTGGCGCTCGCCCTCGAGACCACCCACCAGCATCAGGAGGTGATCGATGCGCTGACGCCTGCGGTGGCGAAGTTCCGTGGGCTGTCAGGCGATCGCTCGCTGGAGCTTGGGATGCTCCTGCCGCATCTGGGCTTCGCGCATCAGGAGCTGGGTGAGTACGACAAGGCGCTCGCGGTGTTCGACGAGGCGTATCGCCTCTCCCCGAAGGACCCGTCCATCGCCGGTTATCTGATCGGCGCGAACATCGCCGCCAAGAAGTACACCACCGCCATCGAGCTCGCGAAGAAAGTTCGCGCGAACAACCAGAACGATCTGGCGCTGGCGCGGCTCGAAGCCCAGGCGCTCCAGCACGACGGCAAATCCGCTCAGGGCATCGCGCTGATGGAAGAGCTGCTCGGAACGAACGGCGACAACCCCGCCGCCTATGTGGCGCTCGCCCAGGTCTATGCCGACGCATCCCGCCACCCGCAGGCCGTCAAGCTGCTGCAGGACGCTCAGGCCAAATTCCCCTCTTCCACCTCGATCGTCTTCGAGCTCGGCGCGACCCTGGAGAAGCAGAAGAATTACGTGGAGGCCGAAGCGGCATTCAAACAGGTGCTCGTGATCGAGCCCGACAACGCGGCCGCGCTCAACTACATCGGCTACATGCTCGCCGAGCGCGGCGAGCGACTGGACGAGTCGGTAGAGTACCTGAAGAAGGCGCTCGAGATGGAGCCGGACAACGGCTCGTTTCTCGACAGCATCGGGTGGGCCTATTTCAAGGCCGGCAAACTCGATCTGGCCGAAGAGAACCTGAAGCGCGCGGCCGATCAGATGAGGGTCAATTCGGTCGTCCAGGAACACTACGGTCAGGTGTTGTTCAGGATGGGCCGTTTCGAAGACGCCATCGCGGCGTGGAATCGCGCGCTCGCCGGAGACGGCGCGTCGATCGACCGCGAAGACATCGACAGGCGCATCCGGGAAGCCAGGCAACGACTGAAGAAATGACGCGGGCGCGGTGGCCGCATTGAAGGTCACGAACCTCGCGACTCTCACGCTGCTCGCCACCCTTACCGCGGCGTGCCGACCTTCCCTCATGACGCTCCCCTCTGGCGCCGCCACTCCGGTCGCTCCGGCGGCAGCCGCCGCCGCGCTGGCCCAGGCGACGTCCGGATGCGCCGCCGTCCGAACGCTCACGGCGGAACTGGCGGTCAACGGATCGGCCGGCGAGCGCCGCCTCCGCGGACGGCTGCTTGGAGGGGTTGCAGCGCCGTCATCGGTACGGCTGGAAGCCCTGGCGCCATTTGGACAACCGATCTTCATCTTCGTCGCGATGGACGATCAGGCCACTCTGCTGTTGCCGCGAGACGAGCGTGTGCTTCAGGGCGGACGCCCGGATGCCGTTCTCGAGGCCGTTGCCGGCGTGCCGCTCGCCGCGAGCGATCTCGAGACGACCCTGACGGGGTGCGCTCCTCCGGATGCCTCGGCTGCTTCCGACGCCAGACAGTTCGGCGATACGTGGATCGTGATCGGCTGGCCAGGCGGCGAGCTGTACCTCCGGCGCAACCCGCCGAGCGGATCGTGGGAGCTCGTGGCCGCGACGCGGACCGCTTCGGCGGGACGATGGCGCGCTGAGTACACCGACCGGCAAGCCGAGGTGCCGCGCTCGATCCGGGTGACGAGCATCGATGACGAGGGCAATACCGGGAAGACCTTCGATCTGCGCCTTACTCTCTCACAGGTGGAGATCAACACGCCGCTCGCGCCAGAGGCCTTCACAGTCCGGGTTCCCGCCGCAGCGACACCCATCTCGCTCGACGAGCTTCGCGCTTCGGGCCCGCTGGCGCCGCCGCGGTGAGCTGGCCGCCAGTGACACCGATGAAGATCCATGCTCCTGCGAAGATCAACCTGTCGCTTCGCGTGGTTGGCGTGCGCCCGGACGGCTACCACGAGCTGCGAACGATCTTCCAGTCGATTGCTCTCCACGATACCTTGACGATTCGTCGTCGGCCGGGACCGTTTGCGCTTTCGTGCGATGACCCGACGTGTCCCGTAGACGAGAGGAACCTCGTCTGGAGGGCAGCCGAGCAGGTGTGGCACGCCGCCCGCCGCAAGGGCCCGCCCCGCGATGTCGAAATCGCGCTCGTCAAACGCATCCCGACCCAGGCTGGCCTCGGCGGCGGCAGCAGCGACGCCGCAGCGGCGCTCCGCGCGCTGGCTGCACTCTGGGGCGTCAGCGTCACCCGATGGCGCGACTTGGCCGCGTCGCTCGGCGCCGACGTGCCGTACTTCCTCGAAGGTGGAACGGCGCTCGGTCTCGATCGTGGCGATCTGCTTCTTCCTCTTGCGGAGCCGCCGGCCGCGTGGGTGACGGTTGCTCTGCCGGATTTTGGCGTCAGCACGGCAGAGGCGTTTGCCTGGTGGGACGAGCGCGGGGGCGACAACGTGAAGAGCGCGTCCCCGGTCCGCCGTGGGTCGGCGCCGTCTCGGTCGGGGCCGGGCGCCGAGCTCGGCAACGACCTTCAAGAGCCGGTGGCGGCGCGCCACCCGCAGATTTCACGAATCGCCACCGCGCTCGGTCGAGCCGGAGCCTTCCACGCGGCGATGTCGGGCAGTGGCTCGGCCGTGTTCGGGCTGTTCGATCGTCGCGCGATGGCCTTGAGCGCGGCCAGGCTGCTCGAGCGCGGGGGGCGGACGCCGCTGCGGACGCTCGTCACCCGTACACTCAATCGCGCGGCCTATCAACGACTTGCGGGGATTGCGCGGCATCGTATACACTTACCGTTCGCACCACGAAGTCAGGGCCACTCCTAAGGTCTGCTTCTTCACAAATTGCCGACAGAAGTTCGAGCACCCGATGGGAGGCCATCGCGCGGGGGGACGGGGTGGGGCGTGGCCAAGCGGTAAGGCGCGGGACTTTGGATCCCGTATTCGAAGGTTCGAATCCTTCCGCCCCAGCCAAATGGGAGAGGCTGTAGGTGGTCATAGGTGATCCGTTCGTGGCAACGGGATTCGGCGAGCTGAAAGTCTTCTCGGGGAGCGCGCATCCGAAGCTGACGGACGAAGTCGCCGAGTTCCTCGGCGTTCAGCCCGGTCAGGCACGGCTGCGTCGGTTTCCGGACACGGAAGTCTCGTTCCAGATCGACGAGAACATTCGTGGCTCCGATGTGTTCATCGTGCAGCCCACCTGTGCCAACGGCACAGGGTCCGTGAACGATCACATCGTCGAGCTCTTGATCATGATCGACGCGTTTCGACGGTCGTCGGCGGCCCGCATCACCGCCGTGCTGCCCTATTACGGCTACGCGCGGCAGGACCGGAAAGACAAGCCGCGAGTGCCGATTTCGGCCAAGCTGGTGGCCAATATCCTCAGCGCTGCCGGGACGAACCGCGTGCTGACGATGGACTTGCACAAGGCGCAGATCCAGGGGTTCTTCGACATTCCGGTCGACCATCTGTTCGCGGCGCCGGTGATTATCGATTACCTGACGCGTCTGGATTCGCCGAACCTCACGATGGTTTCGCCGGACGCCGGGGGCGCCGAACGGGCGCGCGCGTACGCGAAGCGGCTCGATGCCGAGCTGGCCATCATCGACAAGCGGCGGAGCGACGATGGGACGACGGAAGTGATGAACGTGATTGGCGACGTGGCGGGCCGGACCTGCATTATTCAGGACGACATTGTCGACACCGCGGGCACCATTACGAAGGCGGCGACTGCTCTGAAGGCCAAAGGCGCCGCGCAGGTGCTCGCGTGCGCCGTGCACGGCGTGCTGTCGGGCCCCGCGATCGAGCGAATCGAAAAGTCGCCGATCGACCGGATGATCGTGACCAACACGATTCCCCTGAAGGCGGCCGGCCAGGCGTGCAGCAAGATCGTCGTGCTTTCGATCGCACGACTGCTGGGTCAGGCGATCAAGAGCATTCACGAGGAGACGTCGGTCTCGTCGCTGTTCGTGTAGGGGATAGAGACTAGAGGCTGGGGGTTAGAGGTTAGTCCCTAACCTCCAGCCTCTACATCGTAAGAGGAAAAGATGGAAGCGATACTCGAAGCAACGTCGCGAGACTCGTTCGGCAAGAACGAAGCGCGAAGAACGCGCCGCGAGGGCAAGGTTCCGGCCGTGGTGTACGGTTCCCGTTCCGACGGGGCCAAGAGCGAGGCGACTCCGATCTCGGTCAACCCGCGTGAGCTCTTGAAGATCCTGCATTCAGAGTCTGGCGCCAACACCCTGATCTCGCTCAAGCTCGTCGGCGGCGACGCGCGTGTCCTGATCAAAGAGTACCAGCTCGATCCGGTCACGCACGCGCTGCTGCACGCCGACTTCTACCGCGTGCGCATGGATCAGACGCTTCACGTGACGATCCCGGTCCTCGTCAAGGGCGAGGCGAAAGGCGTCAAGCAGCAAGGCGGCATCCTGGAGTTCGTCCGGCGCGAGATCGAGATCGAAGTGCTCCCCGGCGACATCCCCGAGCACATCGAGGTAGACGTCAGCGAGCTGATGCTCCATCAGGGCGTTCGCGTTCGCGATATCGCGACCGACGCGAAGTGGAAGTCGGTCAGCGACCCGGAAATGATGCTGGTGCACGTCATCCTGCCGAAGGCCGAGGAGGCGCCGCCGACGCCTGAGGCGACGGCAGCCGCGGCCACGGCGACTCCGGCCGAGCCCGAAGTCATCAAGAAGGGCAAGAAGGAAGAGGAAGGGGAAGAGAAAGAGAAAGAGGAGAAGAAGAAGTAGCCGAGCCCAGCTCCCGACTGGCGATTGCGGTGTGCGTGCCGAGGGGGCAAGAGACGCGATGAAGGCGATAGTTGGACTGGGCAATCCCGGCGCGAAGTATCGGGGCACCCGGCACAACATCGGGTTTGCCGTCATCGACGAGTTGGCACGGCGGGCCGGAATCGAGTTCGAGTCTGCGCCCGTTGACGCGCTGATCGCCAGATGGCGGCGCGGACCGGGCCGCGGAGACGCGGTCTCGGATGCGACACGGACCGGGGACGTCCTGCTGGCCAAGCCGATGACGTTCATGAACGAGAGCGGTCAGGCCGTCGGCGCCTTGACGAGGTACTTCAAGGTCGGGCCTGACAACCTGCTGGTCGTCGTCGATGACGCGCAACTGCCGCTCGGCCGGCTGCGCGTTCGGACGCGCGGGTCGGCAGGCGGGCACAACGGGCTCAAGTCGGTGATTGCCCATCTCGGCGAGGATTTTGCGCGGCTGCGAATCGGCGTGGGCCGGGGCGACAGTCGCCGCGATCTTGCCGACCACGTGCTGGCGCGGTTCGAGAGCGACGAAGCGGACGAGGCCGGGCGCATGACGACGCGCGCGGCTGATGCCGTGGAGATGTACACCACGGCCGGGATCACCGCCGTGATGAACGCATACAACGGTGGTGATCCAGCAACAACTGAATAGCCCGGCGGGTGTCGTCGGGCGCAACCTTGCCACCGATAGGTGGCCGCCGGCGAATGTTCGTTGGCGTCCTGAAGGAGCACTATGGCAGATCGACAGTACGAACTCGTCTACATCCTTCCCGCGGAAACCACCGAGCAGCAGGCTACCGACATCCACGGGCAGGTCGAAAGCATCGTCTCGCGCATGAACGGCCAGGTCGAGAAGAGCGAGAACTGGGGCCGCCGGCGCCTCGCGTACGAGATTGCCCATCAGAAGGAAGGCGTCTACGTCCTCGAGGTGATCAACGGGTCGGGCGATCTGATGAAGGAACTGGATCGCCGGCTGCGCGTGATGGATCAGATCATCCGCCACATGATCGTGCGGGTCGACGAAGAAAAGAACGTGGTCGAGCGCACGAGGACCAAACGACAGACCGAGTCGGAACGACGTCGCGTCAAGCGTGGTCTGCCGCCTCAGCGGCAGCCAGGCGAAGGCCGGCCCTCGGCCGATCTCGATGACGTCGACGATGACCGGTTCGACATGGTGGAGGGTTAAATGGCATTCGGACAAGGACGTTCGGGCGGCGGGCGGGGCCGGGGAGGCGACAAGAAAGCTGGCGACAAGGCGCAGGGCCAGCGCCGCACGTTGTTCCGTCGGCGCAAGGTTTGCAAGTTCTGCGCGGACAAGATCGATGACATCAACTACAAGGATGTGAAGCTGCTGGGACCGTTCGTGCCCGAGCGCGGCAAGATTCTGCCGCGCCGGATTTCCGGTACCTGCGCGATGCACCAGCGGAAACTGCAGACCGCCATCAAGCGTGCCCGGCAGATCGCGCTCATCCCTTATGTGACGGACTGAGCACACACAGAATTGCAGGATTGCAGAATTGCAGGATTGCAGGAAGTGGAAGTCCTTCCTGCAATCCTGCAATTGATTGAGGTTGAAATGGAAGTGATTCTGAGAGAGCACGTGGACAACCTCGGCCGGCGCGGCGAGATTGTGAAAGTCGCCGACGGCTACGCGCGGAACTACCTCCTGCCGCGAAAATTGGCGCTGCTGGCGACGGAGGGCAACAAGCAGCAGATCGAGCGCGAGCGCGCCAAGTTCGACGCGCGCGAGGCCGAGGAAAGGAAGGTCGCCGACGCGCTGGCTGCCCGGTTCGAGAGCGTGGAAATCCAGATCGTGCGGAAAGTCGGCGAAACCGACGTCCTCTACGGGTCGGTCACGAGCGCCGACGTGGCCGAGGCGCTGGCGGCGAAAGGCTTCGACGTCGACAGGCGGAAGCTGCACCTGCCGGAGCCGATCAAGAAGCTCGGCGACTACCAGGTGCCGCTGCGTCTGCACCGCGATGTCACGGTTCCGGTCAAGGTCAAGGTTGCATCAGAGGGCGAACAGCCGAAGAAGTGATCGCGCACGCGGCAAGGCTTGGGGCTTCGAGGACGCCGCGGAATATTCTCGAGCCCTGAGCCGTGTCTTAGGTCTTAGGTCTTAAGTCTTAAGTCTTAAGTCTTAAGTCTTTTAAGTCTTAAGTCTTGAGCGCCTCTCTGCTACACTGTCGCCTTCCCGCCCTGACAACCGATGCCGGATCTCGCCGTCGCCGAACGCACGCTTCCGCATAACCTCGAAGCCGAACGTTCCGTTCTCGGCGCCATTCTGTTGCACAACAGCGCGTTCAACCTCGCGGCCGAGGTCATCGACGCCGACGACTTCTTCCGCGACGCGCATCGCCGGATCTTCGACAAGATGGTCAAGCTCTCCGAGCGGGGAGACGCCATCGATCTGGTGACGCTCAAGGAGGAGCTGGGTCGGGCAGGGGAGCTCGACGAGGTCGGAGGCCCCGCCTATATCACCGCGCTCGTCGACGGCGTGCCGCGTTCGACCAACGTCGAGCACTACGCGCGCATCATCAAGGAAAAGGCGACCCTCAGGCATTTGATCTTTTCGGCCAACAAGATCCTGACGACAGCGTACGAGGGCGGCGAGGAGGCCGACGTCATCCTCGATCAGGCCGAGCACGCGATTTTCGCCATCGCTGACGACAAAGTGCGCGACGGGTTCGTCTCGCTGCGGGAGCTCGCGCAGTCGAGCCTCGAGACCATCGAGAAGCTGCACGCCCGAAAAGAACTGATCACCGGCGTGCCGACGGGGTTTGCCGATCTCGACGAGATGACGTCGGGGCTGCAGCCCTCCGATCTGATCATCATCGCGGCGAGGCCGTCGATGGGGAAGACGAGCCTCGTCCTCAACATGGCGCAGCACGTCGGAACCAAGACCGACCTGTCGGTGGGGGTGTTCAGCCTCGAGATGTCCAAGGAGCAGCTGTTCCTCCGCCTGCTGACGTCGGAAGCCCGCATCGATGCGCACCGGCTTCGCGGCGGGTTCCTGGGCGAGCGCGACTGGGGTCGGCTGTCTCAGGCGATCGGGACGCTGAGCGAAGCCAAGATTTTCATCGACGATACGCCCTCGATCGGCGTGCTCGAGATGCGTGCAAAATGCCGCCGGCTCGCCTCCGAGCACGGTCTTCACCTGGTCGTCGTCGACTACATTCAGCTGATGCAGGGTCGCGGGCGGTTCGAAAACCGGACGCTCGAACTGGCCTCGATCTCGCGATCGCTCAAGGGGCTGGCGAAGGAGCTGAACGTGCCGGTCGTGGTGCTGTCCCAGCTCTCACGAGCCCCCGAATCCCGGTCGGACCATCGGCCTCAGCTGTCCGACCTCCGAGAATCTGGAGCGCTCGAGCAGGACGCCGACGTCGTCGTCTTCATCTACCGTGAAGATCTGTACGGCGACAAGAATCAGCCGCCGTCCGACAACCAGGGCGTCGCGGAGCTGATTATCGGCAAACAGCGCAACGGCCCGACCGGCGTCGTCAAGCTGGCGTTCATCCGCGAGTTCACCCGGTTCGAGAATCTCGCGCTCGGATGATCCGCCCGACTGTCGCTCGCGTCGATCTTGGCGCGATCGCGCGCAATTTCCGCCACATCGCCGAACACCTTCGGGCGGAGCGGTCCGCCGCGCCGCCGGGTGTGATCGCCGTGGTCAAAGCGAATGCGTACGGCCACGGCGGCGGCCAGGTGGGTCGAGCGCTCGAGGAGGCGGGCGCGGACCTGCTGGCGTGTGCCGACATCGAAGAGGGCGCGGAGCTGCGTGCCGCGGGCGTGCGCGCGGAGGTCCTGATCTTCGGAGCGTTGAGCGTGAGCAATCTCGACGGGTTGTTCGACTGCTCACTGATCCCGACGATTTCCACCCCGGGCGCCGCGCGGGCCGTGCAGGCGGCCGCGGCCAGGTACAAGCGGGAGATCCGCTATCACTTGAAAATAGACACCGGAATGAATCGTCTTGGGTTCCGGTGCGACAACCTGCGGCGGACCTTACCGGAGCTGTTTGCGAGCCCGAACCTGCAGCTGGACGCCGTCTACACGCACTTTGCGACCGCCGACGAACCAGATTCGCAGCTGTTCGACGAGCAGCGGACGCGATTCGAGCGGGCGCTGGCCGATGTTGACGACATGCACCGCCGCACGCGCGGCACGTCGCTTTTCTCGGGACATGCGGGCGACTCGCAGCCGCGGCATCCGTTCGTGCACGCCTGCAACAGCGCCGCGCTGCTCCGAGATGCTCGTGTGTGGTACGACCGCGTCCGGCCGGGTCTGCTCCTGTACGGGATTGTCCCCCCGCCGCTGGCCTCGACGATGACCCTCGAGGCGGCAATGGCGCTGTCCAGCCGCGTGGTGGCGGTGAAGGGGATCCGTCCCGGCGAAGGGGTCGGGTACGGCGTGCGGTTCAGGGCCGACCAGCCGCGGAGCATCGCCGTCGTGCCGGCGGGCTATGCCGACGGTCTCGATCTCCGGCTCGCCGGTCGTGGCCATGTCCTGGTTCGTGGCCGCCGCGCGCCTATCGTCGGCGCGGTGTCGATGGACATGATGTCCATCGACGTCACGGGCCTCGACGTCGAACCAGGCGACGAAGTGGTGATTCTCGGATCGCAGGGGGACCAGCGCATCGACGGTCGCGAAATGGCGGCCACGATCGGCACGATTCCCTGGGAGATCATCTGTCGTATCGGAACGCGGATACAACGGGTGTACGGATGACGCGATGACCAAATTCCCCAAATCAGTCTTCGTGTGTCAGGAATGCGGCGCGCAGTCGCCCAAGTGGATGGGACGGTGCACCGAGTGCGGGGCCTGGAACTCGTTCGTCGAGGAACGGGCGTCAGGCGAATCGCCATCGGCGGCGCACCGGTACTCCAGCGCGGGAACGCGGTCCGAGGCCCGGCTGTACTCCGCGATCGAGATGACGGAGCATTCCCGCGTGTCGACCTCCATCGGCGAGCTGGACCGCGTGCTCGGCGGAGGCGTCGTGCCCGGCTCGCTCGTGCTGCTCGGCGGCGAACCCGGCATCGGGAAATCGACGCTCCTGCTGCAGGCGGCGGCCAACATGGCGCGGACGGTCGGTCCGGTGTTGTACAGCTCAGGCGAGGAATCCGAGCATCAGATCAAGTCACGGGGCGAGAGGCTCGGCGTCGGCACGGCGCCGCTCTATCTCCTCGCAGAAACCTGCCTCGAGCGCATCCTTGAAGAGATCTCGCGAATCAAACCGGCGCTCGTCATCGTCGATTCGATACAAACGGTGTACTCGCTGAAGTTCCAGTCGGCGCCAGGCAGCATCAGCCAGGTGCGCGAGGCCGCCACGCAGCTGCTGTTTCGCGCCAAAGCGCAGAACATCCCGACGTTTCTGGTGGGCCATGTCACCAAGGACGGCAGCCTGGCTGGCCCCAAGGCGCTCGAGCACGTCGTCGATACCGTGTTGTACTTCGAAGGAGAGCGCCACCACTCGCATCGAGTCGTTCGAGCGGTGAAGAACCGGTTCGGGGCGGTGAGCGAGTTGGGGGTGTTCGAGATGACATCCGGTGGGCTGCGGCCCGTGCCCAACCCGTCGCGGCTCTTCCTGGCGGAGAAACCAGCCCATGCTCCCGGGTCCGCCGTGCTGTGCACCATCGAGGGCTCGCGGCCGATTCTCGTGGAGGTCCAGGCGCTCGTCAGCACCAGCAGCTATGGGACCGCGCGGCGCATGGCCAGCGGCATCGATCAGCAGCGGCTGGCGCTGCTGCTGGCGGTGCTGGAGAAGCGCGCCGGTCTGAATCTGATGGGCGAAGACGTGTTCGTCAACGTGGCGGGAGGGCTCGCGGTCGATGAGCCGGCGTCCGACCTCGGCGTGCTTGCCGCGATCGCCTCGAGCGTGAGAAACCGGGCGATTCCATCGACCACGGCCATGTTCGGTGAGGTCGGGTTGGCCGGAGAGGTCCGCGGCATCCCGCAATCGGCGCTTCGCGTCCGCGAGGCGGCCCAGATGGGATTCCGCCGCTGCATCCTGCCCGAGGCCAACATCGACCCCGCCGAGGGATCCGCGGTCGGGGACTGCGAGCTCGTCGGCGTCCGCACTGTCGCCGACGCGTTGGAGCAGATGCTCACGTGAATCCCGCAATCAGATGACCCGATGACCAGATTCCTCGTCCCTCCTTTTCATTGGTGGCGGACGGTCTTCTATCTGATTCCAGCCATCAGTGTCTATACGGTGGTGCTCGGGGCGGCCTCCCTCGTCTCCAGCCTCTTCGATCGGAGAGGATATTTCGCGCACGGCTGCGCGCGAGCCTGGTCCTGGCTGATCCTGAGGACGACGGGTGTGCGCGTCGCCGTCGAGGGATTGGAGCGGGTCACGGCAGGGACGACCTACGTCTTCGTCTCCAATCACCAGAGCATTTACGACACGCCGGTGATCTTCGCGTCGCTGCCGTTCCAGCTTCGGATCATCGCCAAGACCTCCCTCGCCCGTTTTCCCGTGCTCGGCTGGCACCTGAGACGCGGGGGACACCTGTTCGTCGATCGCCGGCATCCGGACCGGGCCGGCATTCTCAGGCGCTGGCGCGCGCTCGTCTCGGAGGGTCTCTCGCTGCTGATTTTCGCCGAAGGCACACGCAACGCGGACGGGCATGTCGCCAGGTTCAAAGCAGGAAGCTTTCTGCTCGCGATAGAGGCGGGTCTGCCGATCGTCCCTCTCGCGGTCATCAACACACGTCAGGTCATGCCGAAGGGACGGCTTCGCACCGAGCCGGCCGATGTGCGTCTGATCGTCCACGATCCCATGCAGCCGCCAGCGATCGAGGCACCCACGACGCAGGACGCCAAGGCGCTGGCCGATCGTGTCCACGCCATCGTTGCGGACACGGTCGGGAAATTGCAGAATTGCAGGATTGCAGGATTGCAGGAAGGGCGAAGGACAACGGAGTAAATAATTCATCCTTTTTCCTTTCTGCAATCCTGCAATCCTGCAATCCTGCAATTTCGTGATCTCTGTGTATGTATGTGACCGCGATTATCGCCGCCGGCGGCCGCGGCGTACGATTTGGCGCCGAACGGCCTAAGCAACTGCTGACGATCGGCCGTGGCACGCTGCTCGAGCGGAGCGTCGAGGCATTTCTCGCTCATCGCTCGATTGATGCCGTGGTAGTCGCGCTGCCTCCAGAACTGCTGGCGGCTCCGCCGCCGTACCTCCGGAGCGCGACCAAGCCGCTGCGACTGGTCGCTGGCGGCACCCGTCGGCAGGATTCGGTTTACAACGCCTTTCAGGCGACGGACCAGGGAAGCGACGTCATTCTCGTGCACGACGCCGCACGTCCCTTCGTGTCACCCGATCTGATTGGACGGACCATCGGTGCGGCCGTGGCCCATGGGGCCGCCATCGCCGCGCTCGAGGTGAACGATACGGTCAAGCGCGTGAACGAGGTGAACGGCGAGCGTGTCATCGCCGAGACGATTCCGCGCAACACGATCGTCCTCGCCCAGACGCCTCAGGCCTTCAGGCGTGAGGTGCTGGCCGCCGCCGTCGCGCTGGGGCAAACGGGGTCCGAAGCGACCGACGAGGCCGCCCTGGCCGAGCGGGCTGGCTACCCAGTGCACGTCGTGGCCGGCGAATCGGGCAACGTCAAAATTACGACGGCGCAGGATCTCGAGGAGGCCCGTCGGCGGGCGGGGCCCGTGACGACGGGTCGTGCAGGCGTCGGATACGACCTGCATCGGCTCGTGGCCGGACGCCAGCTGATTCTCGGCGGCGTGGCCGTTCCCGCCGAGCGTGGTGCGCTCGGCCACTCGGACGCCGACGTGATCTGTCATGCCGTGACCGATGCCATTCTGGGAGCCGGCTCGCTCGGTGACATCGGGCTTCACTTTCCCGATTCCGATCCGCGATGGAAGGATGCGAGCAGCGTCGGCATGCTTCGCCATGCCGTTCGGTTGGCCGCAGACGGCGGCTTCGACGTCGAGAACATCGACGTGACCGTGGTGCTCGAATCGCCCAGGCTTCGCGCGTATATCGAGGCGATTCGTGCGTCATTGGCGGCCGCCGTGGAAATCGACCTGGGGCGGATTAGCGTCAAGGCGAAAACCAATGAAGGGGTCGACGCGGTAGGACGCGGCGAGGCCATTGCCGCGCACGCGATCGCGATGCTGCGGCCGAGGACGAGCGTTTGAGATGAGAGTCAGATTCGCGCCGAGCCCTACCGGCCAGCTTCATGTCGGCAACGCCCGCACGGCGTTGTTCAACTGGCTGCTCGCCCGCGGCGGGTCGGGTGGTGTCTTCATCCTGCGCATCGAGGATACCGACGCCGAGCGCTCGACCCGGGAGTCCGAGGCCGCGATGGCGGAGGATCTCCGCTGGTTGGGCCTCGACTGGGACGAAGGCCCTGATATCGGCGGCCCCCACGGCCCATATAGGCAGTCCGAGCGGCTGCACCTGTATCAATCCTACGCTCAGGAGCTCCTGAGTGCCGGGAACGCGTACTACTGCTTCTGCTCTCCAGGACAGCTCGAAGCCGATCGTCAGGCTGCGCTTTCGGAAGGCCGTCCCGTGAAGTACGCCGGGACTTGTCGTCAGCTGTCGGCGGTTCAGGTCGCCGGGCGGTTGACGGCCGGCGAACATGCGGCCATTCGCTTTCGCGTGCCTGAACGGGACGCTGTGGTGTTCACCGATCTCGTCCGCGGCGAGGTGCGATTCGCCATCGACGTCATCGGCGATCCCGTCGTTCTTCGCGCGGATGGCACGCCCGCCTACAACTTTGCCGTCGTGGTGGACGACGCGTTGATGGAGGTGACGCACGCCATTCGAGGGGAAGATCACCTCTCGAACACGCCGAGGCAGATTCTGCTCTACGACGCGCTCGGCTTCACACCGCCGCAGTTCGCGCATCTGGCGCTGGTCATGGGGCCCGATCACAGCCCCCTGTCGAAGCGTCACGGCGCGACATCGGTGGCCGAGTTCAGGACGCGAGGCTATCTGCCTGAAGCGATGGTCAACTACCTCGCGTTGATCGGGTGGTCGCCTCGCGGAGACGCCGCCGATAGTTCGTCCGGAGACGACTCCGAGCTGGTTCCCATCGACCAGCTCGCGCGCCGCTTCTCGCTCGACCGCGTCGGTCACAGTCCCGGCGTGTTCGACGAAGAAAAGCTCGCATGGGTGAACCGCCATTATCTGAAGACGGCCGATCCGGCGAGAATCGCCGAACTGTCGGTGCCGTTCTTCGTCGAGGCTGGCATCCCGATGGCGCCCGACGATGTGGGGATCAGGTTCTTGACGGCAGCGATGGCGATGGTGACCTCCTCCGTCGATCGACTGTCACAGGTGCCCGCGCGGCTGGCCTTTCTGTTCGACTACGATGCCGAACGCACCCTGACCGACGAACAGCTGCGTCGCGAGATGAGCAGCGAAGGGGCGCGGGCCGTGGCGGTCGCGTTGGCCGAAGAGCTTGCTGGCGCTCCACGGCTCGATCGGGAACGCTTTCGCGCCGTCGCGAGCCAGGTAAAAGCCCGGACGGGACAGAAGGCGCGGGCGCTGTTTCATCCGATCCGCCTCGCCCTCACGGGCCGCCCGGAAGGTCCGGAGCTCGATCTCGCGGTCCCGGCGCTCGATCTCGGAGCCGATCTGCCGACGCACGCAGGAATTCCACCGATTGCCGGCTCACGCGAGCGCGCGGCGGCGTTTGCCGCGGCTCTCTGAGGATGGTGATCTACGGCATCAATCCGGTGCTCGAGGCGGTGCGCGCCGGCCGAGTCACCGCCATCCGGATCGCCGCCCGCCATGACGACCGGCTGGCGGCGCTGCTTCGGCTCGCCGACGAAAAGCACGTCGCCGTGACGCGCGTAGCGACGCCCGCGCTCGACCGCCTGGCTCGCGGCGGAGCTCACCAGGGCGTGGTTGCCGAAGCCCGGGAGCTCGAGCACGCTGGCGTCGCGGATCTGATAGCGCGCGCGTCGGGTTCACCGCTCATCGTGGTGCTCGACGGCATCGAGGATCCCCACAATGTCGGGGCGATCTTGCGAACCGTTGATGCGGCCGGGGCCCACGGCGTGGTCCGCCAGTCGCGCCGGGCGGCGCCACTGGGTGGCGCGGCGGCCAAAGCCTCGGCAGGTGCGGTGGCGCACGTCGCTGTCGCCGACGTCGTGAATATCGCTCGTGCGCTCGAGGAGTTGAAGCGGGCGGGTGTCTGGACGGTCGGGCTGGCCGGGGATGCGGCCAAGCGCTACGACGAAATCGACTTCACGCTGCCGACAGCCGTGGTGCTCGGGGCGGAGGGCGGTGGGCTCCGCCGGCTGGTCCGGGAGCGGTGTGACTGGCTGGTCTCGATTCCGATGGCGGGGCATGTGGACAGCCTGAACGTCTCGGTAGCCACCGGCATCGCGCTGTTCGAGGCGGTCCGACAACGGCGCCATGCCGGTGGGCAGTCCTCGCCGCCCGGCGGGTCGTCTGAAGGAAGGTTAGATGCCCGGATCGGTCGGACTTCGGCTTTTCGGGTATAGTAAAGGGTTACCGGCGAGACCGAGGCCGGCCAGGAGCTGGGCGCACAACAGGTTGCACGTATGGCACAGGATGTGCTAAAGTTTGCGTTTTGTGCTGGCGTAGCTCAGGCCGGTAGAGCAGCTGATTTGTAATCAGCAGGTCGGGGGTTCAAATCCCTTCGCCAGCTCCATCGAACTGAAAGCGTTCAGGAAAACATCACGTTTCCACAACACAGCAGCTGGCGAGGTAGCGAAGCGGTCAAACGCAGCAGACTGTAAATCTGTCGCCCTAGCGGCTTCGAAGGTTCGAGTCCTTCCCTCGCCACCAATACGGGCGAAGCGAGCGTGCGGGAGAGGCGGGAGTAACTCAGTGGTAGAGTCACAGCCTTCCAAGCTGTTGGTCGCGGGTTCGATCCCCGTCTCCCGCTCCAACCTTCGCTCGCGTGAATGCGGAGCGAACTCCGGTTGGCAAACCAGTACGAAGGCAGGGGTCGGCAACAGGGCACCGAGGACGGCGGGGCCGACGTGTCGGCCGGAGCGCGAGGCGCGAAGGCCGATGTAGCTCAGTTGGCAGAGCGCGTCCTTGGTAAGGACGAGGTCACCAGTTCAATCCTGGTCATCGGCTCCAACCTAGCGGCATACGAGCAGCGATCCCCGGCGCCCGGTTGCGGCGGGGTGCGACAGAATCTGAGACGAGACAGCAAAACGCGCGAGGTTCGTTGACATGGCCAAAGAAAAATTCGACCGAAGCAAACCGCACGTGAACGTCGGCACGATCGGGCACATCGACCACGGCAAGACCACCCTGACGGCGGCGCTCACCAAGGTTGCCGCCGACAAGGGTTGGGCCAAGTTCATCCCCTACGACGAGGTCGCCAAGGCGTCCGAATCGCAGGGGCGTCGCGACGAGACGAAGATTCTGACGATCGCGACGAGCCACGTCGAGTATTCGACGGCCAAGCGGCACTACGCGCATGTGGACTGTCCCGGCCATGCCGACTACATCAAGAACATGATCACGGGCGCGGCGCAGATGGACGGCGCGATTCTCGTGGTCAGCGCTGTCGACGGCCCGATGCCGCAGACACGCGAGCACGTGCTCCTCGCGTACCAGGTCAACGTTCCCTATCTCGTCGTCGCCCTCAACAAAGTGGACGCGATCGACGATCCCGAGCTGCTCGACCTCGTCGAGCTCGAGGTCCGCGAGCTGCTGAAGACCTACAAGTTCCCTGGCGACGACGTGCCGGTCGTGCGCGTGTCGGCGCTGAAAGCGCTGCAGGGCGATCCCGAAGGCGTCGAAGGCGTGATCAAGCTGATGGACGCCCTCGACAACTACGTGCCGGTTCCGCAGCGCGAGGTCGACAAGCCGTTCCTGATGCCGATCGAGGACGTGTTCTCGATCTCGGGGCGCGGCACGGTCGTGACCGGCCGCGTTGAACGCGGACAGGTGAAGGTGGGCGAGGAAGTCGAGATCGTCGGCTTCAGGCCGACCGAGAAGAAAGTGGTGACCGGCGTCGAGATGTTCCGCAAGCTGCTCGATGCGGGCGTCGCGGGCGACAACATCGGCGTGCTGCTGCGCGGTGTGGAAAAAGACGACGTCGAGCGCGGGCAGGTGCTGGCCAAACCCGGGAGCATCAAGCCACACACGAAGTTCAAGGGCGAGGTCTACATCCTGTCGAAGGAAGAGGGCGGTCGTCATACGCCGTTCTTCAACGGTTACCGTCCGCAGTTCTACATTCGGACGACCGACGTCACCGGCACGCTGCATCTGCCGGAAGGCGTCGAGATGGTGATGCCCGGCGACAACACGACGATCACCGGCGAGCTGATGACGCCCGTGGCTCTCGAGAAAGGGGCGCGCTTTGCGATTCGCGAGGGCGGCCGCACCGTGGGCGCCGGAACGATTACCGACATCATCGAGTAATCACGTAGAGGTTGGAGGTTCGAGGCTGGAGGCTCGTGGGATCGGAGGAGTTCTTCTAACCTCCAGCCCTGACCTCTAACCTCTCACACGAAAACAATGAGAGACATCGTCACCCTCGCGTGCACCGAGTGCAAACGACGGAACTACAGCACGACGAAGAACAAGAAGAAGACGACCGAACGGCTGGAGATGAGCAAGTACTGTCGTTTCTGCCGGAAGCACACGGGACACAGGGAGTCGAAATAACTGGGTCATCTGGTCATTGAGTTCGTCAATCCAATGACGCAACGACCAGATGTCCCGATTCATTGGTCACCCGTGAAGGCCAGTAGCTCAATTGGCAGAGCACCGGTCTCCAAAACCGGGGGTTGGGGGTTCGATTCCCTCCTGGCCTGCCAGCCTTCGCGTCCGGGTGCGGAGGCCTGCCGTGAGCTTCGGCTGGCAGACCCGGCCGACGGCGGACCCCAACGGGCAGTTAGAAGTTTGAAGTTGTGAGAGCAAATGTGGCCGTAAATCTTGAGCCGGTGAAGGAGGCCGCGGGAAGCCGCGTCGAGCGCGTGCGGCTCTTCCTGAGCGAGGTCCGCAACGAACTGAAGCGCGTGACGTGGCCGAGCCAGGCCGAAGTCTACGCCACGACGGTCGTGGTCATCCTCGTTTCGATCTTCTTCGGCATGTACCTGTTTCTGCTCGACATCACGTTCGGGCGCATCGTGCAGTGGATTCTGAACCGATTTGGTGCCGTATGACCGAGGTCGCCACCAAGAACTGGTACATCGTCCATACCTACTCGGGATTCGAGAAGAAGGTGGCCGAATCGCTGGCCGAGCGGGTGAAGGCGTACGGGCTGCAGAACGACATCGGTGAGGTGCTGATTCCCACCGAGGACGTCGTCGAAATGCGGGGCGGCAAGAAAGTCGTGACGGCCAAACGCTTCTTTCCCGGCTACATCCTGGTCGAGATGCACATGTCCGACCATGCGTGGCACGTGGTGAAGAACACGCCGAAAGTCACCGGCTTCGTGGGAGCCGGGGCCAAGCCGACGCCGCTCAGCAAAGACGAAGTCGATCAGATTCTGCAGCAGGTCAGGACCGCGGCTGAGAAGCCGAAGCCAAAGTACATGTTCGAAAAGGGCGAACAGGTCCGGATCAACGAGGGCCCCTTCACCAGCTTCAACGGCGTCGTGGACGAGGTCAACCTCGACAGGAACACGCTGAAGGTGATGGTGACGATCTTCGGGAGGTCGACGCCCGTGGAGCTCGATTTCCTGCAGGTGGAGAAGATTTGAACGGTCCGCGCGGGGGTAGAGCCCCACGCGCCGCGCAGAAAAGTACACACGGACAATGGCCAAAAAAATTCAGGCTCTCGTGAAGCTCCAGATTGCCGCCGGCAAGGCGACCCCGGCCCCCCCGGTGGGCACGGCGCTCGGCCCGCAGGGCGTCAACATCATGGACTTCTGCAAGAACTTCAATGCCAAGACGGCGAAGGACGAAGGGTTGATCATTCCGGTCGTCGTCACCGTCTACGCGGATCGTTCGTACAGCTTCATCACGAAAACACCGCCGGCCGCCGTGCTGCTCAAACGCGCGGCGAACATTGCCAAGGGTTCGGCCGAGCCGAACAAGACCAAGGTCGGCACCGTGACCGCGAAGCAGGTGGAAGACATCGCGAAGCTGAAGATGCCGGATTTGAACGCCGAGTCGCTCGAGGCGGCCGTGAAGACCGTGGCCGGAACGGCGCGTTCGATGGGACTGGACGTGATTTCGTAGCGGCGCCCTGAGCCTGACGCCCGAGCCTTCAACAGGTGAGCCTATGAGAAAACGCGGAAAGAAGTTTGCGGCCGCCCGCGCTGCCGTGCCCGCCGATCGGACCTACTCGATCGAAGAAGCGATCCCGCTGGTGCAGAAGGCGAAGTTCGCGAAGTTCGACGAGACGGTCGACATGTCGCTCCGGCTCGGCGTCGATCCCAAGCACGCCGATCAGATGGTCCGCGGCACGGTCGTTCTGCCGCACGGCCTGGGCAAGAGCAAGCGCGTGCTCGCCATTGCGGGCGGCGAAAAGCAGAAGGAAGCGCAGGAGGCCGGCGCCGACGTGGTCGGTGGCGAGGAGATGGTCGAGAAGATCCAGGGCGGCTTCATGGATTTCGACGCGGTCGTCGCCACCCCCGACATGATGCGGGCGGTCGGCAAGCTCGGGAAGGTGCTGGGTCCGCGCGGCCTGATGCCGAACCCGAAGACCGGCACCGTCACCGTGGACATCGGCAAGGCGATCAAGGAAATCAAGGCCGGCAAGGTTGAGTTCCGCGTGGACAAGACCGGCATCATTCACGCCCCGGTGGGCAAGACCTCGTTCGCCACCGATTCGCTCGTCGCCAACGCGCACGCCCTCGTGGACAGCATCGTGAAGGCGAAGCCGTCCGCCGCGAAGGGCAAATATCTCAAGAGCGTCACGCTGTCGTCGACGATGGGTCCGGGGATTCGGATCGATACGACGCACATCGACGCCGTGGTGAAGCACTAATGGCCGTCACAAGGGCAGACAAGGAAACCGAGCTTCAGCGCCTCGAGACCGCGTTCAGGGGATGCGACAGCGCCGTCCTCGTCGACTACAAGGGACTGAACGTCCCTCAGGTCACCGAGCTGCGGCGTCAGCTGCGCACCGCCAAGGCCAGCTACACGGTCGTCAAGAACACGCTCGCGAGGCGCGCGCTCAAGGGCACGTCGTTCGAGGTGCTCGAAAAGTACTTCGAGGGCACGACGGCGGTCGCCTACACCACCAAAGACCCGGTCGCCCTGGCCAAGACGTTGACGACGTTCGTCAAGACGGCGCCGACGCTGACCATCAAGGCCGCCGTGGTGCAGGGCCGCGCGATCAAGCCGGCGGAGGTCACCGATCTGGCCGCCCTCCCCGGCAAACCCGAGCTCTACGCGAAGCTACTCGGCACGCTCAACGCGCCGATGGTGCAACTCGTCACGGTGTTGAACGCCGTGCCGCGGGATCTGATGAATCTGTTGGCGGCGGCGGAGAAGAAACGACAAGAAGCATAGTGGGCTTATGGCTCACGGCTTAAGGCTCATGGACTTAAGCCCGCCTGAGCCTTGAGTCCTGAGCCATGTGCCGTAAGTAGCCGAAGGAGAAACAGAAATGGCCGAAGTGACGCAGCAGCAGGTGGTCGACTACATCAAGGGAATCAGCGTACTGGAGCTCTCGCAGCTCGTGAAGACGCTCGAAGCAGAGCTCGGCGTCTCGGCTGCGGCAGCGATGCCGATGATGGCGATGCCCGGGGCCGCCGGCGGCGGCGGTGCGGCTGCACCGGTCGAGGAGAAGACCGAGTTCACGGTGACCTTGACCGAGATCGGCACCAACAAGATCAACGTCATCAAGGTCGTTCGCGAGATCACCAGCCTGGGTCTCAAGGAAGCCAAGGATCTCGTCGAGGGCGCGCCGAAGGCTGTGAAGGAAGGCGTGAACAAGGACGAGGCCGCCGCGATCAAGAAGAAGTTCGAAGAGGTCGGCGCGAAGGTCGAAGTCAAGTAGCTCGGCGCCTTCGGCTGCCGCGCACTTGTCTCGACAGGAGGCTGGAGGTTCGAGGTGAGAGGTTGGGAGGGTCGAGCGAACGTCCATCGGATCCCCCTGACCTCTAACCTCTAGCCTCCGATCTCAGAAATTCAGCGCTTGTTTTCCTCTTCGAGGTTTAAGAATGTACAGCCTTCCCAAGAACGTCTACCGCGAGCGCATCGACTTTTCGAAAATCAAAACGACCGTTCCGATTCCGAACCTGATCGAGATCCAGAAGAAGTCCTACGAACGCTTCCTGCAGATGAACCGTCTGCCGAGCGAGCGCGAGGACGCGGGTCTGCAATCGGTGTTCAAATCGGTCTTCCCAATCAGCGATTTCCGCGAGAACTCGTCGCTCGAGTTCATCGAGTACTCGATCGGCAACTGGGAGTGCAAGTGCGGCAAGCTGCAGGGACTGCACCACCTGCGGAAGCCGTGCAGCGCCTGCGGCGCGACGCTCGTCGCCGATCCCTACGGCGACCGCGACGTGCTGTGCCCCCGCTGCGGCAAGGCCAATCAGGCTCGCGGCGACGTCTGCGACATCTGCGGCAACACTGTCTCGCTGAAGCTGAAGTACGACGTCGACGAGTGCCAGGAGCGCGGCATGACCTACGCCGTGCCGCTGAAGGTCACGATCCGGCTCGTCGTCTGGAACAAGGACCCCGACACCGGCGTGAAGACCATCCGTGACATCAAGGAGCAGGAGGTCTACTTCGGCGACATCCCGTTGATGACGGAGAACGGGACCTTCATCATCAACGGCACCGAGCGCGTCATCGTCAGCCAGCTGCACCGGTCGCCCGGCGCCTTCTTCCATTCGGAAGACAAGACGCTGTACGTCGCCCAGATCATTCCGTATCGCGGCTCGTGGGTCGAGTTCGAGTACGACACGAAGAACCTGCTCTACGTGCGCATTGATCGCAAGCGGAAGTTCCTGGCGAGCGTCTTCCTCCGTGCGCTCGGCCTGCGCGGCGCGGATGAGATCATCCGGGCCTTTCACAGCGTCGACAAGCTGCACCTCAAAGACGGCACGATTTTCTGGGGCGTCAGCGACAGCCTCGTCGGCCTGCGCGCGGCGAAGGACATCGTCGTGCCCGGCGAAAACTTCACCGTGCAGCAGGGCAAGAAGATTACCAAGAACGCGGTCGAAGCCCTGAAAAAGGCCAACGTCGAGGGCGTCGAGATTTCGGATGCCGAGCTCGAGGGGGCGTACGCCGCCGCCGACGTCGTCGATCCCTCGACGGGCGAGGTGATTCTCGAGGCCAATGAGCCGCTCGAGC
This sequence comes from Vicinamibacterales bacterium, assembly GCA_035537875.1. Taxonomy (GTDB): domain Bacteria; phylum Acidobacteriota; class Vicinamibacteria; order Vicinamibacterales; family CAVVIG01; genus DATLLJ01. The sequence continues at coordinate 66,149 of DATLLJ010000136.1, forward strand.
CGCGCGTGATCTCGATGGCGCAGGAAAAGAACGTCGACCGCATCGACGTGTTCTTCCCGGAGCGCGACGAGGTGGGGTCGATTATCGGCCAGACGTTGAAGAAGGATCCGATCCACACCCACGAGGAGGCGCTGATCGAGATTTACCGGCGGCTGCGCCCCGGCGATCCGCCGACCCTCGACAGCAGCCGGTCGCTCTTCGAGAACATGTTCTTCAACCCGCAGAAGTACGACTTTTCGCGTGTCGGCCGCCTCAAGCTGAACACCAAGCTCGGGCTGAACACGCCGCTCGACGAGAAGATCCTGCACCCTCAGGACTTCTACGAAGTCATCAAGTACCTGCTCAAGCTGCGCAAGAATCCGGCCAACGTGGACGACATCGATCACCTCGGCAACCGCCGCGTCCGGTCGGTCGGGGAGCTGCTCGAAAACCAGTTCCGCATCGGCCTGGTCCGCATGGAGCGCGCGATCAAGGAAAAGATGTCCGTCTACCAGGAAATGGCGACGGCGATGCCGCACGACCTGATCAACGCGAAGCCGGTCATGGCCGCGATTCGCGAGTTCTTCGGGTCGTCGCAGCTCAGCCAGTTCATGGACCAGACGAACCCGCTTTCCGAGATCACCCACAAGCGACGGCTGTCGGCGCTCGGGCCCGGGGGACTTTCCCGCGAGCGCGCCGGGTTCGAGGTGCGCGACGTCCACCCGACGCACTACGGGCGCATCTGTCCGATTGAGACGCCGGAAGGCCCGAACATCGGGCTCATCTCGTCGCTGTCGTGCTACGCGCGCATCAACGAGTTCGGCTTCATCGAGTCGCCGTACCGGAAAGTCAAGGACGGACGCGTCACCGACTACGTCGTCGTGATCAACGCCGCAGGCTCGAAGTTCAAGGCCGGCGACATCGTCGAGGCCGACGAGCTGGTGTCCGAGGATGGCCGCCCGAAGCGGAAGGGGGTCGAGTTCGAGCCGTACTCCTTCTACCTGTCGGCGTGGGAGGAAGACCAGTACATCATCGCGCAGGCCAACGCGGCCGTCGACAGCGACGGGAAGCTGACGCAGGAGCGCGTCGATGCCAGGCAGGCGGGCAACTTCATCCTGTCGCCGCGCGCCAACGTGCAGTTCATCGACGTCTCGCCCAAGCAGCTCGTCTCGGTTGCCGCGTCGCTCATCCCGTTCCTGGAGAACGACGATGCGAACCGCGCGTTGATGGGATCGAACATGCAGCGCCAGGCCGTGCCGCTGCTCCGGGCGCGGGCGCCGTTCGTCGGGACCGGCATGGAGTACATCACGGCGCGCGATTCGGGCGCCGTCATCGTCGCGCGGCGCTCCGGCACCATCGACTACGTCGACAGCCAGCGCATCGTCGTCCGCGTCGAGAGCGAGACCGAGGACGGCAAGGAGATGGGCGCTGACATCTACCCGATGACCAAGTTCAAGCGGTCGAATCAGAACACCTGCATCACCCAGAAGCCCATCGTCCGGGTGGGCCAGAGGGTGCACAAGGGGCAGGTGCTGGGCGACGGGCCGTGCACCGAGCTGGGCGAGCTGGCTCTCGGCCGGAACGTGCTGGTCGCGTTCATGCCGTGGCGCGGGTACAACTTCGAGGACGCGATCCTCGTGTCCGAGCGGATGGTGAAGGACGATTACTACACGTCAATCCACATCGAGGAGTTCGAGATCGAGTCCCGGGACACCAAGCTCGGGCCGGAAGAGATCACGCGCGACATCCCGAACGTCTCGGAGAGCTTCCTGAAGGATCTCGACGAGAGCGGGATCATCCGGATCGGCGCGAACGTCAAGCCCGGGGACATCCTGGTCGGAAAAGTGACGCCCAAGGGCGAGACGCAGCTGACGCCCGAGGAAAAGCTGCTCCGCGCGATCTTCGGCGAGAAGGCCGGCGACGTGCGAGACGCCTCGCTCATCTGTCCGCCTGGCATCGAAGGCATCATCGTCGGCGTGAAGATCTTCTCCCGCAAGGGCATCGAGAAGGACGACCGGGCGAAGGCCATCGAGCAGGAAGAGCTCGACATGATGGAGAAGAACCTTCAGGACGAGATCCGCATTCTGCACGACGAGGTGAAGAAGCGCGTGATCATGATGCTGAAGGGCCAGGAGCTCCGGTCGGATCTGTTCGACGACTACGGCCGCGAGCGGCTGCACCGGAAGGGGACCGTGCTCACCGAGGAGCTCCTGCAGGAGATGCCCTACGAGACGATGGTGCGGCTGAAGATCGCGACCGACGACACGCGTCTTGAGGACGATCTGCGGGATCTCGAAGAGCGGACCGAGCGCCAGGTCGAGGTGATCAAGAACCTCTTCGAGGAGAAGAAAGAGAAGATCCGGCGCGGCGACGAGCTGCCTCCCGGCGTGATCAAGCTGGTCAAGGTCTACGTCGCGATGAAGCGCAAGCTGTCGGTCGGCGACAAGATGGCCGGACGACACGGCAACAAGGGGGTCATTGCGCGCATTCTTCCCGAGGAGGACATGCCGTATCTGCCGGACGGCACGCCGGTGGAGATCGTGCTGAACCCGCTCGGTGTGCCGTCGCGTATGAACGTCGGCCAGATCCTCGAGACGCACCTCGGGTGGGCCGCGCACGCGCTCGGCCTCTATTTCGCCACGCCCGTCTTCGACGGCGCCACGGAGAGCGAGATCAAGAACTGGCTCGATCGCGCCGGCCTGCCGAAGGGCGGCAAGACGAGGCTCTACGACGGGATGTCGGGCGACGTCTTCGAGCAGGACGTGACGGTCGGCTACATCTACATGCTGAAGCTGTCGCACCTGGTCGACGACAAGATCCACGCGCGCTCGATCGGGCCGTACTCGCTGATCACGCAGCAGCCGCTCGGCGGCAAGGCGCAGTTCGGCGGGCAGCGGTTCGGCGAAATGGAAGTCTGGGCGCTCGAGGCCTACGGCGCGGCGCACATCCTTCAGGAGCTGCTGACCGCGAAGTCGGACGACGTGATTGGCCGCGCGAAGATTTACGAGGCGATCGTCAAGGGCGACGCGTCGTTCACCGCCGGTCTGCCAGAATCGTTCAACGTGCTCATCCGCGAGCTGCAGTCACTCTGCCTCGACGTCGAGCTGATTTCGACGAAGAAGCGGCCGGCGGAACCGTTGCCCGCGGGCGACGGCGAACCGGTGCTGGAACAGGTGTAGGGGTCAATACACGATGAGACCTAGTTTCCACGATACGAAGACGTCCCTGCGCGCCGACTTCGACGCGATCCGGATCTCTCTGGCCTCGCCGGAGAAGATCCTGTCCTGGTCGTTCGGCGAGGTGACGAAGCCGGAGACGATCAACTACCGCACGTTCAAGCCGGAGCGCGACGGCCTGTTCTGCGCCAAGATCTTCGGCCCGATCACCGACTGGGAGTGCCTGTGCGGCAAGTACAAGCGCATGAAGCACCGCGGCGTGATCTGCGACAAGTGCGGC
>DATLLJ010000137.1:0-3189 GCA_035537875.1 Vicinamibacterales bacterium
GCGCCAGGTTTTCCTGAACGCGCCGGAGGAGGGCGCGATCGAACAGGCTCTGCACGCTCTGATCGGCGCGGAACTCAGCCAGAATCTCGCGCTGACCGCTCGACTCCGCGTAATCGATGACGAAGGCGAGCACCGTCGCCATGACCGTGCCTTCCTCCGACTTCGTCTCGCGGAACCGCTTTTCGAAGCCGCGCAGCGCCGGCGTCATCGATCCGTCCTCCCATCGCTCCGGCGCGGCGTCGAGGCTGAGAAAGTCGGCCAGCGCGGCCGTGTATTTGGCGTTCGCCGGGCGGTGCCAGAAGGACACATCGGGCCCGAACCCGCGCACGTACGTCGGCAGATACAGATCGGCGTGCGCGGGCACACGCTTCACCAGCGCCGGGTTGAAGCGGCGGACCTGGTCAGCGGAAAGCCGCGTCTGCCTGACGATGTCCGACAGCGTCGTCGCACGAGGCAGGCGCATGGCGTAGATCGCCTCCTGCGTCGTGGACCCGATCAGCTCGCGGACCGTGGCCATGTTGCCGAACACCATCTCGGCGTACAGGTACGAACGCGGACCATAGGTGCGATAGAGGTCACGGAAGCCGTAGAGGTCGATCGCTCGAAGGTCGCGCGCGAAGCGCGAGCCGAGCAGGTACTGATCGCGCGTCGTCGTTCCTCCGAGACGCTCGCCGTTGATCAGCACGCGGCCAACGTTCACGCCGCCGCTGTGATGATCGGAGAGTGCGGGAATGAACGAGCCGTACTTGGTCGCGAGGATCGTCAGATAGGCGGCACAGTACGGCGCCTGCGTCGTCTGGTTTCTGATCTCGATAACGGCGGGCGACAGCCGGTCGAGCTGCTTCCAGTTCGCCGGCAGCCACTGGCAGAAGCCGGTTGCGCGCGCCTCGGATCGCCGGTCGCCGTCCAGACCCGACTCGATGATCGCCTGCGCCAGGCCGATTTCGCCGGGTACGCCGAAGCGTTCGTAGATGGCACCCCATTCCTTCAGGAAAGGTCCAAAGCGGCGCACGTTCGGCAGCAGGAAATCTCCGCGCGTCGGGTTGTGGAGCACCGGCCCCACCACCGGCTCGAGCCACTCGGCCATGCGCGCGCGGCGGTCGTCGAGATTGGGCGGCAGTGCCTCGCCGGTGTCGATGGCCGCGGCAAGAGCGGAGTCCCTCCAGGCCGACTCGTCGGTCCAATCGCCCCGGGCCGGAAACACCGCGAGCAGCCGCCCGTCGCTCGCGCCGCCGAAGGCTATTGAACCGTCGGGAATCGTGAAGATCTGCCGCCAGAACTGGTATCCGGGCCGGTAGTTCTCGAGCGCACGAACGTCCGCTTCCAGGCGCGACGGCGTACGACCGGCGGGGCCTGAGGCTGAAGGCCCAGGGGCGCCCTCGTCCTGTGCCAGAACCGATCGCCCGGCGGCGAATATCGCCGCGGCGCACACGATTCCCGCACCTGCACGAAAGGCAGCCTGTTTCATGTGTGAACAGTCTACGCGAGGTGTATCCTTCCCGCCCATGAAACTCACGTCCATCGTCGCCACCGCCGTACTTCTTATCGGAACGGCGCTGCTCGTGAACACCGTTCGCGCCGACGATGCGGCGGAGACCCGGCAGCGGATGATCGAGCTCGGAAAGGCGCACAAGACCGCGGAGGCGCTGTACCTGGCGCTCAAAGAGCGCGCGCATGGCGGCCGCCGACTGGCGCCCTCGTCCATGCCCGACTGGTCGGGCGTCTATACGCGCGCCCGCGGCGGGATCACCTTCGACCCCGATCAGCAGCGAGGCGCGCCGCCCACGGCACAGCTGACGCCGGAATTTCAGAGGAAGCTGGCCGAGCGCATCGAGATGGCCAACAAGGGAATCGAGTGGGACCCGATCTCGACCTGCTCTCCGCCCGGCCACCCGCGATGGCTTACCGAACCGTTCCTCCGCGACTTCGTGGTCACGCCGGATCAGACCTATCTGATCAACGAGATGGTGAACGACATCCGCCGCATCTATACCGATGGCCGCGGTCACATCGCGGAGGAGGATCGGCTTCCGCTCTATAACGGCGATTCCATCGGTTTTTGGGATGGCGACAAACTGGTCATTCACACGAATCAGCTGCAGGCGGGAATTTACCAGCGGCGTAACCCGGACTATACCGACCAGGTCGAGACGGTCGAGATCTGGCAGAAAGTAAATCCCAGGCTGCTCGAGGTGGATGTCTGGGTCTACGATCCGCCGGCACTCGTCGAGCCGTGGTACACGAAGCAGTCGTACGCGAAGCTCGACGATCAGAACAAGACGCTGCGGATTCGCTACTGGCACTGCGGAGAGAATCAGAACAACGCCGTTGTCGAAACCGACGGCGGCGGCACGCAGTTCCGTGACTTTACGTTTGATGGACAGAGATCGGGGACCGGGGATCAGGGATTGGGGACGGGGGATCAGGGATCGGGAGGAAAACAGTGATTCGACGCTTTCGTGTCCTTCGTGGTATCGCCGTGGTCGGGCTTCTGCTCGCAGCCCGCAATGCGTCGGCTCATCATTCCGCCACGATGTTCGAGCAGACGAAAACGATCACGGTCGAAGGCGTCGTCAAGGAGTTCCAGTGGACGAACCCGCATTCGTGGCTGCTCGTCGACGTGACGGACAAGAACGGCAAGGTGACGACGTGGGGATTCGAGGCAGAGGGACCGAGCACGCTGCAGCGCGCGGGAATCCGGCCGAGTGAATTCAAGGCCGGGACGCGCGTCACGATGACCGGCCGGCCGATGAAGGACGGCCGCCCGGCGGCCATCTGGGTGCTCGCGGTGCGCGGTGATGGAAAGAAATTCGACCCGCGTGAGGGGTTCCAGGTGAAGTAGAGTCCGCCTTCAGGCGGATTGACCGGCGTAGAGTCCGCCTTCAGGCGGATTGACCGGCGTAGTGTCCGCCTTCAGGTGGATTGACCGGCGTAGAGTCCGCCTTCAGGCGGATTGACCAGCGTAGTGTCCGCCTTCAGGCGGACCACGCTTCGGTTGACGCGGCCCGGGTCCTGTCGCCGGGTTTCCCCACCCCGTCCTCGGCGCAAGTGCACCGGTCACGGGAGTGCGCCTGCGAGGCGGGGTGGGGATGCCCCTCCCGGCGCCACCCGCTGGAAAGGACGGTCGTCAACTCACCGGCGTTTGTTTCACCCAAAACCGGTCGACAACGAACTGCCCAGAGTCCGCGC
>DATLLJ010000138.1:0-14564 GCA_035537875.1 Vicinamibacterales bacterium
GCATCTCGGGTATCGAAGACATCCGACCGGAAGACTTTGATCGGTGTCGTAGGATTCGCCGTTCGTGCAATGACGCGCACGCGCTGACTTATGACTCGGCCTCGGGCGACGCAATTAGCCGGGTGCCCTCACGATGGAGATTTGTTCATTGTGAGCGTGACTTGCCGAAAGAGATGTCGATCGCGTGTCGAAGAACTGAACACGCTGCTGCGCACTTCCGTGAATTCGTGTGCAACAGTGAACACCAACCGGCCTCGAACGTGCTCTCTCCCTCCATTACAGATTTGAAACAGCCGTTCTCGAAAATCAGGAAGTCCTGCGATCGGATGAATTCAAATCCGTCGAGAAGGAAACTTTTCATCAGTCTGGCGGTCCCCTTTGTGTGCAACGCGGGACGAGCTCGATGCGAACGGCGCAACGGGCAAGCGCATTGCTCAATCTGGAGTCGGTCAGTGTTCACGCGGGGCAGATGTCTCCGCAGCGTTAACAAGTTAGTTGGAGGATCGCATCGTGAAGAATCTCATCAATCGCTTCGTTCGTGAGGAAGAGGGCCAGGACATCATCGAGTACGCGCTGCTCGCGGCGTTCATCTCGGTCGTGGCGTGGCTGGTTCTCCAGGACATCGGTTCGGACGTCGAGAACATTTACAGCGACGTTCAGGTGTCAACCGGCGACGCAGCGGCGGCGAACTAAGTCGTTGGTTTGAGCTGACCGGAGGCGAACGGTCTTTCCAAAGTTCGCCTCCGGCTCACTCACCTATGTGAGTCAGACGACATGCATACAGCGCACGTGAAGGAACCTACCGGCGAACGCTTTGGGCTGTTGCGCCGGTTCATTCACGACGACGGCGGGCAGGACCTCATCGAATACGCGTTTCTTGCAGTGTTCATCGGCGTGGTCGGGTGGCTGGTACTTGATGGGATTCGCGACGAGGCCACCAACACCTATACGAGCTGGATCGATCCCGGTGCGGGGACTCCCAGTCTGTGGGAGCCGGTGGAGCCGCCGACGCCATAAGCAGACTGGTTCGTCGCGCTTTGTTGGGTATAGAGAGTTCAGAGCCGAAATCATGAGTTTCCTCGATCCCAAGGTCACCGTCGTCTTGAGCGTCGCGATCATCGCCGCGATTTGCGATGTACGCACAAGACGGATCCCGAACGTCCTGACGTTCGGTGCTGCCGGCCTCGCATTTCTCTATGCGTTGGTCAGCCATGGTGTGACCGGTCTCGGCCTCGCCGTGGCGGGGTGGCTGACGGGGGCGGCGCTCTTCTTTCCGTTCTTTGCCCTGGGGGGCATGGGTGCCGGCGACGTGAAGCTGCTCGCGGCCCTCGCCGCCTGGTTCGGGCCTTTCGACGCGGTCTGGCTCGCGGTATTCGCGGCCGTTTCGGGTGGTGTCTTTGCCGTCATCGTCGCGTTGGCTCGTGGGTACTTGAGACAGGCATTCGTCAACCTGTGGTTCATGTTCGTGCAGTGGCGCTTCTTGGGAATACGGTCGATTGCAGGTTTCACCTTGCAGGATTCGCGAGCGCCGCGACTCGCTTATGCGATTCCAATCATGGTAGGAGCGGTGTGCACCATATGGCGACGCTAACATCGGCGGGAAAGCGTGGCGAGCGCGGCCAGGCCATCATCGAGATGGCGCTGACGCTCCCGCTGCTGCTCGTAATCGTCATGGGCATCTTCGACTTCGGGTTCATGTTCCAGAAGTACGAAGTCGTCACGAATGCCGCCCGCGAGGGGGCACGCGTTGGAGTGTTGGGAGATTTCACGCCGGCGAACGCCGCCACCTCGCCTCTCGGCCGCCAGCGAGCGCTGGACTATCTGACCGTCGGCGGTATCGACCTCGCTGGCCATATGCGGGGGAGCGTGGCGAGTTGTGCCGGCGGAGTCGTCGCTGATTCGGTGTGCGTCAGCGCGGTCGTGTCGAACACCGTCATCACGGGTAGCGCCCCGGCCAAGACGGTCAGACAGCTCACCGTGACGGTCGAGCACGACCACCAGTTCGACTTCGTGGGCCCCATCCTCAACCTGTTCGGCGGAACGCTCGGGACGACCCGGTTGAGAGCGGTCAGCACCATGCGGATGGAAGCGAATTAACACGATTAGAGGAGACTGCAATGAACCGTCGGAATCGCAACGTGCTGGTGCTCGGGATCGCGATCGCGTTGGCGCTCGGCTCGAGCTACGCAGTCTATCGCGCCGTTCAGAACCTGCCCGTCAGAGAAGTCGAGGTCGCGACGATGCAGGTCGCCGTTGCCACCGAGAACCTCCCGATGGGGACTCGTCTCGAGAAGGAACACGTCAAGCTGGTGGGTTGGCCCAAGGCCAGCCCCATCGAGGGCAGCGCGTCGTCGGTTGACGCGGTGCTCGGCCGCGGGCTCATCCAGCCCGTCGCGGCCAACGAGCCGCTCACCGAATTCAAGATGGCCAAGCTCGAGGCAGGCGCGGGCCTGCCGCCCTCCATTCCGGAAGGGATGCGCGCCATGTCGGTGAAGGTCAACGAAGTGATTGGCGTCGCCGGATTCACCGTTCCGGGCACGCGTGTCGATGTGCTGGTGACGCTCAGCGAGCGCGACCAGGGCATGGCCAGGGTGGTGGTCAGCAACGTCCAGGTGCTCACCTCGGGGACGCGATTCGATCAGGAACTGGCAAAAGATGGCAAGCCGATTCCGACGACGGTTGTGACGCTGCTGCTGACGCCCGAAGAAGCGGAGCGCATTGCCCTGGCGCAGGAAGCCGGCTCGCTCATGCTGGTGCTTCGGAACCCGCTCGACGTGAAGCCGACCGAGACGCGCGGCACCCGCATGGCCAGCCTGATGGGCGCGCCGGATCCGCCCCCCGTCGTCAAGACCGTGCGTGCGAAGCCTGTTGTTGTCACGCCGCCGGCACCGGTGGAACCCAAGGTCTATAGCGTGGAGGCCATCCGGGCCGCCAAGCGCAGCGAAGAGGTGGTCCGCTAATGAAGATGCACATGACACGCACGCGGCGGCAGATCGTCCTTGCCGCCCTGCTGACGCTGACGGCAAGCCCGATCGGATTGGCTCAGGCGCCGCCAGCCGCGCTCCAGGTGATTCAGGGAGGACCCGCACCTCGAGTGATCTTGACGGCCGGCCGATCGCTCGTGCTGCCGACCGACTTCAACGTGACCCGTATCGCCATCACCAACCCGGCCGTGGCTGATGCCGTGGTGGTGGCGCCCCGCGAGATCCTGATCGACGGCAAGACGCCGGGAACGATCAGCCTCATCGTCTGGGGAGACACGCAACGGGCGCAGTTCGATGTCGTCGTGGAGCAAGCCATCCCGTCGATCCAGCAGCAGCTGCAGGCGCTGTTTCCCGGCGAGGCCATCCAGGTCAGCGTGAACGAGAAGGCGACGATTCTCTCCGGTTCCGTTTCGAGCACGAACGTGATGCTGAGGGCCGCCGAAATCGCGACCGCGGCCACGCCCGATCGCGCGGTGATCAACATGCTGCAGGTCCCCGGCGGCAGTGAGAGCCAGCAGGTGCTCTTGCAGGTCCGCTTCGCCGAGGTGAACCGGCGCGTGCTGTCAGAGCTGGGCCTGTCGCTGTTCGCTGCAACCGAACGGTTCAGCATGCGCTCGACGACCCAGCAGTTCGCCGCGCCCGCTTTCCAGGACGAACAGGGCGACCAGAAGCTCGTGTTCAGCGACTTCCTCAACCTGTTCTTCTTCGATCGCCGAGAGGGCATTGGCGGCGTGCTGAAGGCGCTGGAGAGCCGCGGGGGGTTTCAGAGCCTCGCGGAACCGAACCTGATCGCCTACAACGGCCAGGAAGCGAGCTTTCTGGCCGGCGGCGAGTTTCCGATTCCGGTGGTGCAGGGCGCGACGGGCAGCGTCACCATCGAGTTCAAGGAATTCGGTATCCGCCTCGTCTTCAAGCCGACCATCGCGGGCGACGTCATCCGCCTGAAGGTCTCCCCAGAGGTGAGCGCCCTCGACTTCGCGAACGGGCTCACATTGGGCGGCTTCAGGGTACCGGCCCTGACGACCAGGCGCGCGTCGACCGACGTCGAGCTTCGCGACGGCCAGTCGTTCGTCATCGCCGGCCTGCTCGACAACATCTCGCAGGACGATCGGGCGGCCATTCCGTTTCTGAGCCAGATCCCCATCATCGGCACCATCTTCAAGAGCAAGGCCGAACGGTCCGAGCAGACGGAGCTGATGGTGCTGATTACGCCCCGACTGGTGCGGCCGCTGGATCCCGATGAGGTGCCACCGCTGCCGACCCGGTTCAGGCCGTTCACGCAGGAGGGAGGCCTCGGCGACCAGGGCGGTCTGGTCGATGCTCCGACGTCCCCGGCTGCTCCGCGCAACTAGTCGAAGAGAGAAGAAGGACAGACACATGTCACGACCGTCCAGGATCAAGAGCCCGCGCGGCGCGGTCATCATCCATGTCGCGATTGCCCTGTTCGCGCTGCTCGCCTTCACGACGTTCGTCATCGACTACGGCGTGATGTGGGCGAGCCGCCGTCAGGCGCAGAACGTCGCCGATGCGGGAGCGCTCGCAGGAGCGCTGGCCATGATCTTCGATGGCGGCGACCCCGCAATAATCAACCAGGCAGCGCAGCATTGGGCGTCGATCAATCCGATCTGGGGGCAGGGGAATTCCGCCGCGAACGTCGATGTCACCCTGTCTGGACCGACGACCAGCATCCCCCCGTGCGGCACCAAGAAAGGGTGCGTGCGCGTCGACGTGTTTCGGAACGCGCCCGATCGATCCAATGCCGTCCGCGGCAACGCGATTCCGACCTACTTCGCCAACATCCTGGGCATCAACGCGCAGCGGGTTCGAGCGACCGCAACGGCAGAAACAGCCGCGGGCAATCAGATCAAATGTCTGCTCCCGTTCGCCGTGGCCGATCGCTGGTCCGACGCGACGGATGAGAACGTCGATACGACCAATTTCGCGAACGACGGGGCCCATCTCACCGGCGATCCGATCGGCGGGTGGTCGCCCAACGACCTCTATCAGGCTCCCCCTGGCGCCCCGGGCGGCTTGGATACGTACGTCACGCCCTATGAAGGAAGCACGTTGGGTTTGGGCGCCGGACACCATACCGGCTGGACGGTGAACAACGACTACGGCCGTCAGTTGATTCTCAAGGACGGTGAGGTCGGGCAGTTCTCGGCGGGCTGGTCCAACAAGGTGGATCTGCCTGGCAGCGTCGGCGCGAACGAGTACCGCTGGGACATCAAGAACTGCAACGAGACGCCTGTCGGCATCGCCCCGCCCGGTCAAACCTGCGCGGGGTACCCGAACAGCGGGACGACACTCGACGAAGCGGCCGCGGGCTGTCTCGGAGTGGGCACCGGCCTGTCGCAGGGGCCGACCAAACAGGGCATAGAACAGGGGGGGCCGGACGGCCTCCCGGTGGTCCAGCAGGACCCCAATGCCGTCTGGAACCCGAGCGTGACCGGACCCGAGGGGTTGCCCGGCGCAGTCGTGAACTCCGCAAGCGATCCGACGCTCAACATGTCGAGCGAGCGCATTCGGCCGATCGCGATCTTCGATATCGCACACTACATGCAGAATCCGTCGTGCGTGAATCAGGCCGGCACCGGGTGCGTCATCCGGGTGGCCAACATCGTCGGATTCTTCATCGAGGGAATGTGCGACACCGTCAGAGCTGCTGGACGGCTCACGCCCGGGAACGACTGCGGACCCGGGCCAGCCGCCAACAGCGAAGTCGTTGGCCGGATCGTCACGCTCCCGTCGATCTACGTGTCCGGGACCGGCAACGTGGCCGAGGATGCGGCGTTTCTCAAAATCGTCAGGCTCGCCCGTTAGGGAGGATTCGTGTCCGTGAACCTGCTCCTGGTTGGTTCGGCTGATCGTCAGCTCGAAGAGGCGCTCCGCAAGAGCGGCATGACCGCGTCCGTGCTGCCGATGTCCGACCTCACGTCGCTCGTCCAGCCCTCGGCGAAGCAGCCGGACGTCATCGTCATCGACCTTCGCGATCAGTCGCATTTGCCCGGTGCGCTCCCGTTGCTCAAACGACAGCATCCGTCGACGGGCGTTGTCATCGTGGCCGCCCGGCTCGACCCCTCGCTTCTCCTGGAGGCGATGCGATCGGGCGTGAACGAGTTCGTCTGCGAGCCGATCAACGCGGCGGAGCTCGAGGCCGCCATCACACGAGTGCTGGGACAACGTCGGGTGGTGACCGCGCCTGGACAGGTGTTCGCATTCGTCGGTGCGAAAGGCGGCGTCGGGACGACCACGGTAGCCGTGAACGTTGCGACGGCCCTCGCCCGTCTGCCGGGGAAGGGCGAAACGCTCTTGATCGATCTCCATGTGGCGCATGGCGATGCCGCCGTGTTCCTCGGTGAGGAACCGCGATTCTCGATTGTCGATGCCCTGGAAAACACACATCGCCTGGACGAGTCGTTTTTTCGAGGCCTGACCACGAAGACGAAAACGGGAGTGCAGCTGCTCGCGTCAGCGGATCGGGTCATGGCCTCGGCACTCGACATCCGAAAAATTCGCACCGTGCTCGACTTCGCGACCCATCTCTACCGGCACATCGTGCTGGACGTTCCTCGCTCGGACGCCGCAATCCTCGACGCTCTTGAAGGGGTGACGCGGATCGTGGTCGTCACGAACCAGGAATTGGCCACCGTCCGGAGCACGAGCCGCATGGCCTCGTCGCTCCGCAATCGGTACGGCAAGGACAAGGTGATCGTCGTCGTAAGCCGCACCGATCGGCTCGCCGAGATCCGTCAGGAAGACGTCGAACGGGCGGTGGGTTCCCCCGTCCGCCACAGTTTCCCGAGCGACTATCGGCGGGCGCTCGAGGCGCTCAACAAGGGCCGACCGCTGACGCTCGAGAACCACAACGAGCTGTCAGGCGCATTCGTGAAGTTCGCCGAGTCGCTGGCCGGCGTGGAAAAGCCACAAGTCGAGCGAACACCGGGCCGTTTCGGGTTGTTCGGCGGCCGGCGCTCTCCCCAGGAGTCCAAATAGATGACGACATTCTTATCCGAGCCGCCTCTGTCGGCTACGGCCGGTGTCCGCAATTCGAACTACCAGGCGCTGAAAGGACAGATACACCAGCAGCTGTTGGGTCGGCTGAATCTCGAACGCCTGACCCGCGTGAAGCGTGAAGACGCCGAACCCGAGATCCGGAGCCTGATTCTCGGGCTGCTCGACCGGGAAAGCCAGACGACGCCGCTCAGTCTGTTCGAGCGGGACGCGCTCATCACCGACGTGCTGCACGAGATCTTCGGCCTCGGCCCGCTTGAAGCGCTGCTGGCCGATCCGGACATCTCGGACATCCTCGTCAACCGCCACGACCAGGTCTACGTCGAGCGCGAAGGACGGCTCGAGGAAACGCAGGTCGTCTTTCAGAACGACGCGCACCTGTTCCGCATCATCGAACGGATCGTCAGCATGGTCGGCCGACGCATCGACGAGTCGAGCCCCATGGTCGACGCGCGCCTGCAGGATGGCTCCCGTGTCAACGCGATCATCCCGCCGCTCGCGCTCGACGGGCCGGCGATGTCGATTCGCCGTTTCCGTACCGATCGCATCGGCGCGCAGGACCTGGTCGGACGAGTGTCCCTGACCCAGCCGATGCTCGACTTCCTGAAGTTCGCGGTCGCCGCCAGGCTCAACATCATCGTCTCGGGCGGCACCGGCGCGGGAAAGACCACGCTCCTCAACGCGCTTTCGAGCTTCGTCTCGGAACGCGAGCGGATCGTCACGATCGAGGACGCGGCCGAGCTCATGCTCCGGCAACGCCACGTCATCCGGCTGGAGACGCGGCCGCCCAATATCGAAGGGGAGGGCGCGGTGCGGCAGCGCCAGCTGGTCATCAACGCTCTCCGTATGCGGCCCGATCGCATCATCGTCGGCGAGGTGCGAGGCGAAGAAGCGCTGGACATGTTGCAGGCGATGAATACCGGCCATGACGGCAGCCTGACCACCATCCACGCCAACAGCCCGCGCGACTCGCTCTACCGGTTGGACACCATGGTGGCGATGACCAACCTGAATATTCCCGAACGCGCCGTCAGACAGCAGATCGCATCGGCGGTGAACCTGATCGTCCAGATCTCGCGGATGCCCGATGGCACACGCAAGGTGACCGCCGTCTCCGAGCTGACGGGCATGGAGCAGGACGTCATCACGATGCAGGACATTTTCGTCTTCGATCGTACGGGCCTGACCCCGGACGGCAGAGTGATGGGCCGCTTCCGAGCCACGGGCATCCGTCCCAAGTGCGCCGAGCGGCTCGCGACGATGGGCATGCACCTGCCCATCGAGTTGTTCGAACACATCCAGACCGTCGGCTGAGGAGCAGTCATGGTATTTGCTATAGCGACGTTCGTTCTGGTTCTCGCGATTGTCGGCGGTATTTACTGGCTGCTGATCGAAGGTCCGCAGAGTCATGACGAACGGGCCGTTCGACGTCGAATCCGCAGGATGGTCGGGCCCAGCCAGTTGACCAAGGCGCTGGCGCGGGAGCGGCAGCGGCTCAGCGACATGGGCCTGCTGGATGACCTGTTGAACCGCTGCGGCCGTCTGGTCAGCCCGATGGAGCGCACCATCGCGCAGTCGGGTCTGAAGGTCACTGTCGGCGTCGTTCTGATGGCTTGTCTGTGCAGCGCGGCAATCGTCTTCGCGATCTTCAGCGCGTACCTGAATCTGCCGCTGCTCGGGATTCCGTTCGCGGCGCTTGCCGGGTACGCGCCGTACGGATACGTCCACTGGGTGCGAGGCCGGCGCATGCAACGGTTCGACGAGCAGTTCCCCGAGGCGATGGATCTGCTCGCCCGCGCCCTGCGCGCGGGTCACGCGCTCACAACCGGGCTGCTGATGGTGGCGGACGAAATGCCGGACCCCCTCGGACCCGAGTTCAGGACGCTCTACGACGAGCAGAATTTCGGGCTGCCGCTGCCGCAGGCGCTCAGGAACTTCGCCGAGCGCATCCCGTCCCTCGACGCCCGCTTCTTCGTGACCGCCGTGCTCACCCAGCGCGAGGCCGGCGGCAACCTGTCGGAGGTCCTGGACAACCTCGCGGCGATTATTCGCGATCGCTTCCGGGTCAAGCGGCAGGTGCGCGTCATCTCAGCCCACGGCCGCATCACCGGGTGGGTGCTGTCCGCGCTGCCGACGAGCCTGGGTCTCTTCTTCGCCTTCACGTCGCCGGAGAAATACCGTGAGTTCTATACCGATCCGCTGGGCATGAAGATGATCGTCGCCGCGCTGCTGATGCAGGTCTTTGGCGTCTACATAATCAGCCGAATCGTCAAGATCGAATACTGAGGCCTTATGTTGCCTGATTTGTCGTTGTTGTATCTCGCTGTGTTCGCTTCGGTCGCGCTGGCCGCCTGGGCCATCGGGTCGATGGTCTCCGATTGGGGATCGGTCGAGCAGCGCCAGATTCGCAAGATCTCGCAAACCCGTGGCGAGGCGATCGCCAGCCTTCAGCTGACCGACACCCAGGCTGCATGGGTCAAGCGGTTCCAGCAGGTGGTTCCGAAGTCGCCCAAGGAGATGTCCGCGCTCCAGCGCAGGCTGGCGACGGCGGGGTACCGCGATACCGGAACAGCCGTTCTGTACGGGCTCGCCGAGACTGGCCTGCCGATCGTCTGTGGCATCGCTGCGTTCGTGCAGTTCGGCGTCACGCGCTGGTACCTGGTGGTCTTCGCCGCGGTGATGGGGTTTGTCGCACCGAGCCTGTGGCTCAGCCGAAAGACGGCGCTTCGCCAGAAGCAGATTCGCAACGGCCTGCCGGACGCCCTCGATCTGATGATTGTCTGCATCGAGTCGGGCTCGAGCGTTGACCAGTCGATTGTCAAGGCGAGCGACGAGCTCGATATCTCGCATCCCGCGCTCGCGGACGAACTCCGCCTGGTCACGATGGAGATGCGCGCCGGCAAGGCGCGTCTGGAGGCCTTCAAGAACTTCGCCTCCAGGACCAAGGTCGATGAAGTCCGGAGCCTGGTGGCGATGTTGATTCAGACCGATAGATTCGGCACGAGCATCGCCCAGGCGCTTCGGACCCACGCCGAAGTGGCTCGAACCAAGCGGCGTCAGAACGCCGAGGAGCGGGCGGCGAAGATCGGCGTCAAGCTCGTATTCCCGCTCGTGTTCTTCCTGTTCCCGGCGTTGTATATCGCCATCCTTGGTCCGGTCGTCGTGGATTACGTCACGGAATTCAAGCCTGGCATCGTGAACCGATGAAGCAGCTCACTCGAGGCGGTAACTTCGACAAAGAAGGAGCACGTAATGGACACCAACACCATCCTGATGATCGTCGCGTCCGTGGCCATCGTTCTGTACTTCCTGCGGCGCCGCAACCGGCTGAGCCGCGACGACAGCTAAGACACATGTTCCGAGCCACTCGACTGACGGCCGCGCTTTCCATCTGCCTGTTCGTCGCAGCCACGACTGGGTGCACGACGAAGCGCGGCGGGCTCGCTGCACGATTCGTCAAGCCCGGCGAGCCTGCGATCAATCTCGGCGACCCGATCAAGCCGTCAGATCGGGACCTCGAGCACTACACCAAACAGCTCCGGGCGCTGCAGTCGAAGGCCACCACGAAATCGTCGCTGTTGCCGACGATCGAAGGCCGGGACCCCGTGCTGGCCGAGACGCTGTTCCGTCTGAAGGTGTTCGAGACCGCCGAGGGTCATCGCCAGGTCGCGGCGGCCTACCGGGATGCCGGCGTGACCGATTACGCGTTCAAGCATTATCAGCGGGCACTCCAGCTCGAGTCGTGTGACAGCCTCGCCTACGAGGGACTCGCGCAGCTGTGGAGAGACTGGCTGATGCCTGATATCGGTCTGGGCGACGCGTACCGCGCCATCGGTTGCCGCCCGGCGTCCGCGAGCGCCTACAACACGCTCGGCACCGTTCTGCAGAGGCTCGGGCAGACGACGGAGGCGAAACGCGCATTCGCGCGAGCGGTCGAACTCGACCCGCATGCGGCTTTTGCGCTGAACAACCTCTGCTACATCGCGTTGCGGGTGGGCAACGGTCACGAGGCCCAGCAGTCGTGTGAACGTGCGTTGGCCGAGGATCCGGCGCTCGTCACCGCCCGATTGAATCTGGCGCTCGCGCGCGCCATGCAGGGTGATGTGGCCGGAGCCGAGCGCCAGTTGCTCGACTACGCCGACGTGGCGACGGGTCAGTTCAACGTCGGCCTGCTGAGGATGTCCATGGGTCGATACGCCGAGGCCGTCGAGTCGTTCGACGCCGTTGTCGCCGAACGGCCTCAGTCTCGAACGGCCAGAATGCGCGCCAAACAGGCGCGGGCCCGACTGGTTGAAGAGAGGAAGCCTAATGCCGATCGCTGAATTTGTCTCAACAACGCTAGCGCCCAAAGCGCCGCGGACGCTGAAGGAAGCGGGTCTCAACCGCGATCTGGTCGCCCAGCTTTTGCTGAAGACGCTCCATCTGTCGGGCGAGCTGAGCGGCACCGAGCTCTCGCGACGGCTCGGTCTTCCGTTCTTTTCGTTCGAGAGCGTGCTCGCGGAAATCAAACAGCAGCATCACTGCGAAGTGTCGGGTGGCGCGCTGGGCAGTCCTTCGTACCTGTACCGGATCACCGACGCCGGGCGGGCGCGTGCCATGCTGTTCATGGAGCACAACCACTACGTCGGTCGCGCGCCGGTGCCGCTCAGCCAGTACCGGGAGTACATGTACCGCTTTCAGAGCGCGGCGCGCCGCCAGGTGGACCGCGAGAGCGTTCGCGAGGCGTTTTCACACCTCGTCCTGAACGATCGCGTCCGCGATCAGCTGGGACCCGCCATCAACGCCGGGCACTCGATGTTCGTGTACGGTCCTCCCGGAAACGGCAAGACCGTGATCTCGCAGGCGATTCACAACCTGCTCGAAGGCTCGCTCTACATTCCCCACGCGCTAGAAGTGGAAGGCAGCATCATCGGCTTTTTCGACCCCGTGAATCACGAACCGCTCCCCGAATCGGAGCAGGAGAGCCTCGATCTCGAGGGCGACCACGACCATCGGTGGATTCTGTGCCGGCGTCCGCGCGTCATGGTGGGCGGCGAGCTCTCGCTCGCGCAGCTCGAGCTGAGCTACAACCCGGTGATGGGCTTCTACCGGGCGCCGGTGCAGGCGGTGGCGAACGGCGGCGTGCTCGTCATCGACGATTTCGGCCGTCAGACCTGTTCACCGCGCGATCTGTTGAACCGCTGGATCGTGCCGCTCGAGAGCCGGGTCGACTTCCTGACGCTGCAAACGGGACAGAAGTTCGATCTGCCGTTCATGACGTTGATCGTCTTCGCCACCAACATCAAGCCGCAGGATCTCGTCGACGAGGCGTTCCTGCGACGTATCCACTACAAGATCTTCGCTGAGAGCCCGACAAGGGCAGAATTCCTGCAGATCTTCGAGAACTGCTGCCGTGAGAAGAAGATCGCGTATCGGCACGACGTGGTGGAGCGGCTGCTGGCCGAGTATTACAGGCCGCGGCAAATCCAGTTGCGCGGCTGCCATCCGCGCGATCTCATCGAGCAGGCCATCTATCTCGCCGAGTACCTGGGGCAGCCACCGGAGCTGACGACGGAGGTCTTGGAGGCGGCGTGTGCGAGCTATTTCGTCGACGATCGAGAATCTGAACCGACCTACGCGTAGGCAGACGGTCGTGGCAAGCCGGCTCCTGGCGGCGTGCGCAATCGTTGCGGCCATCGTGTCGCTGGGTCTGCAGCCGCGCCTCCTCGCGGAGGACGAGCAGTTCTCGGTCCGTATTACGTCGCCGCTCGGTCGTACCGGGCTCCCGGGCACCATCCGGATCGTCGCCCAGGTCTACCACCGGTCCGGTGTTCCCCCCGGGCAGGTACGGTTCTATGTGGACGACCAGCTGCTGGGATCGCTCAATCAGGGTCCACCGTATGCGGTCGAGTGGGTGGACGACAACCCGTTCGAACGTCGCGAAATCGCCGTCGAAGCCGTCGACGTTCAGGGGAATGCCGCCAGGGACCAGATTGTCCTGGAGCCGTTCGAGATCATCGAGGCGGCCGACATCGCCGCGGTGCTCCTGGATACCTCGGTGCAGGACCGGAACGGGCGATTCATCAAGAACCTCGACGTCTCAACGTTCTCCATCATGGAGGACGGGGAGCTTCAGACGATCGACATCGCCAGGCAGGAAGCCATCGGGGCGACCTTTGCGCTCCTGATCGACAGAAGCGAGAGCATGTCGAGGCGACTCGATTACGTGCAGCAGACGGCGATGACTCTGGCAGGGTACATGGGCCCGAAGGACCAGATGATCATCGCGCCGTTCTCGAAAGAAATCGGCGCCGTTACGGGGCCCACCAACGACCGCGCCACCATCGCCGAAAGCATCCAGGCCATCACTCCGAGTGGCGGCACCGCCATCCTGGACTCCCTCACGAACGCGACGCAGATCCTGGCGGCGGCCGAAGGCCGGCGCGCCATCGTTCTCATCACCGACGGGTACGACGAAGACAGCGAGGGTTCGTTCGAACAGGCCCTCGCCGCCGTGAAGTCCGCGGGCGCCACGCTGTATGTGGTGGGCATCGGCGGCGTGGCTGGCATCTCGATCAAGGGGGAGCGGCTGCTGCGCCGTCTGGCGCTCGACACGGGCGGCCGGTTCTTCTTCCCGGCCCGCGACACCCAGCTCGCCGAAGTCGATCACGCGCTGACGGAGGACGTGCAGAACCGCTACCTGCTTTCGTATACGCCGCTCAACCAGAAACTCGACGGCACCTGGCGCGAGATCACGGTGACGACAGGGAACGCGGATTATGTCATTCGAACCCGACCGGGGTATTTCGCGCCGAAGCCACCGCCCATCAGGCCCGCGATCGAATTCACGGCTATCGACCCGTCGGGCGAGTACCTGAACCTCGCCGCCGAAGACCTGGAGATCGTGGAAAACGGCGTGCCGCAAAGCGTCGATGCTTTTCAAGAGGCGGTCGAACCTGTCTCGATCGTGCTGGCGCTCGACGCGAGCGGGAGCATGGCCAAGAAGGAGGCCGACGTCGTGGCGAGCGCCCGGGAGTTCATCTCGACGCTTCGCCCGCAGGACAAGCTGGCCCTGGTGCTCTTCGCCGATCGCCCGCAGTTTGCGCAGGACTTTTCGAAGAATCACCAGTGGTTCATCAATGCGTTGAACGATTACAAGGCGAGCGGGGGGACCGCGCTGTACGACGCCCTGGCAGAATCGCTGGCCCGCCTCAAGCGGGTCGAAGGGCGACGGGTCGTCGTCGTGATGACCGACGGCCGGGATGAGAACAATCCGGGCACCGCCCCCGGCAGCGTCAGCACCCTCGAGGACGTGACGGAACAGGCACACGAAGTGGGCGCACTGATCTTCGGGATTGGGCTCGGCGCGAAGGTCGACCAGAAACCGTTGCAGACCCTCTCGGACCTGTCCGGGGGGCGGGCGTTCTTTCCCGCCGATGTCAGCGAACTGCCCGGCGAGTACCGCCGTGTGGTCGACGATCTCCGTCGCCGGTACGTCGTCGGGTACACCTCGTCGAACATCCAGCGGGATGGCAGCTGGCGCGACGTCACGATTCAGGTGAAGTCCAGGCCGGAGGCGGTGATCAG
>DATLLJ010000139.1:0-3826 GCA_035537875.1 Vicinamibacterales bacterium
GCGGCCAGTCGCGGACGCTGATCTTCGACGAGGTGGATGCGGGAATCGGCGGGCGGGTGGCCGATGTCGTCGGTACCAAGCTCCGCGAGCTCGGCGGCGAATTCCAGGTGCTGTGCATCACCCATCTACCGCAGATTGCGGCAAAGGCGACGACGCACTTTCACATAGACAAGCGCGTACGTGGGACCCGTACACTCACCAGTGTGGGACGGCTCGACGAGCACACCCGGGTCGACGAGATCGCGAGGATGATCGGCGGGGCGCAAGTGACCGACGCAGCGATGTCAACGGCTCGCGACCTGCTCGCGGCCGGGCGTGTCGAGCGGCCGGGGCGAAAGGCGAAAGGCGAAAGCGAAAGTCTGTGGCGAAGAAATACCTGATCGAAACGTTCGGCTGCCAGATGAATTTCCACGACTCGGAGCGCATGGCAGGTCTGCTCGATCAGGCCGGCTACGAACCGACGTCCGAGGACTCCGACGCCGACGTCATCGTCATCAACACGTGCAGCGTTCGCGAGCACGCGGAGGAGAAGCTGTATACGCGGCTGGGCGAACTGCGCGTGCTCCGCGAGGAGACCGGCCATCAGCCGGTTGTGGCCGTCGCCGGCTGTGTCGCGCAGCAGGAAGGGCAGGCGCTCGTCCAGAGGTCGAACGGGCACCTGATTGACGTCATCATGGGGACGCAGCAGCTCAAGATGCTGCCCGTCCTCGTCGCCAACGCCGCCCACTCAGCCGCCGCTGAGATCAACATCAACCCGTGGGACGACGTGACCTTCCCGCTCGGAATCACCCGGCGCGGCGATCCGGTGAAGGCCTACGTCACCATCATTGAAGGATGCAACGACTACTGCGCGTTCTGCGTGGTGCCATACACGCGCGGCCACGAGCGGATGCGCGCGAAAGCCGACATCCTCGCCGACGTCCGCGAGGCCGTGGCAACCGGACGGAGAGAGATTCAACTCCTCGGACAGATCGTGAACCACTACCAGGCGCCCGACGATCCCGCATGCGACTTCGCGCAGCTGTTGGCCGAGGTCAACGAAGTGGAGGGTGTTGAGCGTATTCGGTTTGCAAGCCCGCATCCGCGCCATACCGGAGCCAGGCTGATCGAGGCGGTCCGGGACCTGCCAAAGGTCTGCAAGCACCTCCATCTGCCAGTGCAGTCCGGCTCGACGCGAGTCCTGCAGGCGATGCGGCGGCGGCACACGCGTGAGGAGTATCTGGATCTGGTCGCGCGAATCCGCGAATCGATCCCGGGCGTCACACTTTCTACGGACATGATCGTGGGCTTCCCGGGCGAGACGGCCGAGGACTTCGAGCAGACGATGACGCTGACCGCCGCGGCACGCTACGAAAGCATGTTCTCGTTCAAGTACTCGCCGCGTCCGAACACGCTGGCCTCGAAGCGGATGCCGGACGACGTGAGCGCGGAGGACAAGACGGCGCGAATCGTGGCGCTGCAGGCACTGCAGCGCGAGATACAAACTGCTCTGCACGAAGCCGCTGTCGGCAGCGTGGTTGACGTGCTGGTGGACTCGACGAGCCGACGCCAGAACGCGGAGCTCTCCGGGCGGACGATGGGGAACACGGTAGTGAATTTCCCGGCCCCTGCCGATACACCCACCGGAGACCGGTTCTGGATTGGCCGGACCGTCTCCGTGCGGATTACCCGCGGCGGGCCACACAGCCTGCGCGGCGAGGCAATCTCGCGCCGCCCGGCTTCAGCGGGATTCCGGGGCGATTCTCAGGCACCGATCGTGCGTAGCGAGCGACCGCCATGCTGATAGAGATGACGATCAAGGGACTGATGTTGGACCCGATCACCAACACGCCCATCGTGATCCTGAAGGACAAGGACGGGGACCGTGTGCTTCCGATCTGGGTAGGGCTGTTCGAGGCGAACGCGATCGCCCTGCAGATCGAGAACGTCGCGACGCCGCGGCCGATGACGCACGACCTGCTGCGGAACATCATCACCGACCTCGACGGCCGCGTCGATCGCATCGTCGTCAGCGACCTGAAGGAGAATACCTTCTACGCCGTCGTTCACCTCACCGTGCGCGGCGAGCGGGTGGCCGTGGACGCGCGTCCCAGCGACGCCATTGCCCTGGCACTGCGTACACGGGCCCCGATCATGGTGGAGGAGACCGTCATCGAGAACGCCAAGAATGTGGATTTCGGCTCCGAGCGGTTGAACCCGGACAAGGTCCAGCAGTGGCTGGAAGCGCTCGATCCGGCTGAGCTTCCCAAATACAAGATGTAAATGTCGGCCGGCCGACATTCCGGAAATCCCAGATCCCAAAATCCAAATCCGAAATCCAAAAATACGCGGATTTGACGATCCCGCCTCTCGTCTCTACAATGGGCGCGTTCCCTTCACAGAACTGCGCTCATGACCCACTGCCGCTTTAACTGTGGACTCCGGCTTCAGCCGGATCCAGCTGACGGTCCAGGCACCCGACCAGCGGGGCAGCGGACTTGATCGTCGCTATCGCCAACCAGAAGGGCGGCGTCGGCAAAACGACCACCGCCGTGAACCTGGCCGCGGCGCTTGCGATGCGGGGCCGAAAAGTCCTCCTGATCGACCTGGACCCGCAGGCCAACAGCAGCATCTCTTTCCTGGAACACACGGTCATCGCCCGGAGCACCTACGACGCGATCGCCGATCCGAACGTCAGCCTGGCGGACGTCATCCAGCCGGCAAGCCTCCCGAACCTGTCGATCGCTCCGGCCCGCATCGGGCTGGCCAAGCTCGAGGCGCGGCTCGTAGGAGAAATGGACGCGCACTTCCGCCTGAAGGACAAGATCGACCAGCTGCAGGGGGAGTTCGCCCACATCGTGATCGACTGTCCGCCGGCCCTCGGGCTGCTGACGGTCAACGCGCTCGTCGCCTCGACCCACTTGCTGATCCCGATCCAGTCGTCGTACTTCGCGCTGGAAGGAACGGACGATCTCCTCGAAACGATCGAGAAGGTCAGGCAGCGGCCAAACCCGAGCCTGCGCATCCTGGGAGTCGTCATCACGATGCACGACAAGCGCACAGCACTGGCGCGCGACATCCGGGAGCAGATCCAGAAGGTGTTCGGCAACAAGGTCTTCCGCACCGTCATCAGCAAGAGCGTCAGGCTGGAGGAGAGCCCGGCGTACAAGGAATCGATTTTCACCTTCGCGCCGGATTCGACCGGCGCCACCGATTACTACAGCCTGTGCGAGGAGGTCATCGAGCGTGCCGAAGCGCGGACTGCCTGAAACGCTCCGGATGCGGCATGACGAGCACTACGTGGAAGCCCTGGCGGCCTCCGCCGGAGAGCCCGTCGGCCGTCTCGTCCCGATCGAGTTGCTGGACCCGAACCCCAACCAGCCGCGCCAGGTCATGGGCGACCTGTCGGAGCTCATGGCGTCGATCGCCGAGAAAGGCGTCATCGAGCCGCTGATCGTCCGCAGCCGTGGCGGGCGATACCAGATCATCGCCGGCGAGCGCCGGTATCACGCGGCGGTCCAGGTGGGCCTGCGCGAGGTGCCCGCGGTCATCAAGGACGTCGACGAGATCGAGGTCATGGAGATCGCGCTCGTCGAGAACCTGCAGCGCAAGGATCTCACGGCGTTCGAGGAAGGCGAGGCGCTCCA
This sequence comes from Vicinamibacterales bacterium, assembly GCA_035537875.1. Classification (GTDB taxonomy): domain Bacteria; phylum Acidobacteriota; class Vicinamibacteria; order Vicinamibacterales; family CAVVIG01; genus DATLLJ01. Next base: position 3,627 of record DATLLJ010000139.1, read on the forward strand.
GCAGCTCGCGCAGCGCTGCGGCTATACCCACGAAGACATGGCTCGGAAGCTCGGCAAGTCCCGCACGTCGATCACCGAATCCCTGTCGCACGTGAACATGCCCGACGACGTCCGGAATTTATGTCGGCTCGCCGACATTTCCGCCAAGTCCACGCTATTACAGATAGTTAGACAGACCGACCCGCAGAAAATGCTCGCCC
>DATLLJ010000140.1:0-56933 GCA_035537875.1 Vicinamibacterales bacterium
ATCGGAAGGCCGAGTCCCGGCCAGGTCACGGACCTGGCCGGCGCTGTGCCCAAGTCCTGAAGATGCGGGTTCCCGCGCCGTCGACCCCGTTCGCGAAACAGGACGTTTCAGCGCCGGAAATTGCAAAGTGACAAAGTAGTGTTAGGGGCTTTTCGATAATGATCGCATCATTGACGGGGAAGCTACCTTTGGCGGGAACGTCGCTGGAATCGCCGGTGTTGCAACTTGTGTGGTAGCGGTACGGGGAATCGAACCCCGATTTGATGGTTGAGAACCATCCGTCCTAACCGTTAGACGATACCGCCCTGCACGCGCGACGAATCTTAAATTTTAGCGCCCTCTGCCGAGCCGGTCAATCACTGCACCGGCGCAACGAAGTCGCCGATAAAGAGTTCGCAACCAATCTGAGGGCAAACATCCACGTTCTCCAACCTGAACAGTCCACAATCCCACTTTCGGCATTCCCACTTTCTGCAATCCTGCAATTCTGCAATTCTGCAATTCTTCTGCGATAATTCCTGATGCTGCGCTGGCTCGTTCGTCTCCTCCTGCTCCTCCTCGCCGCCGCGGGCGCCACCTACTGGGTCGCTGGCCGGGGCGCGCCACCGGTCATCGCGATACAGCAACCGGTCCGGTTCATTGGACAGGCCGGAACCCTCGACCTGACGGTCGAGGCGCCGGACGGGCGGTTGACGTCGCTCGTCGTCGCACTCGAACAGAACGGGCTGACGCTGCCGCTGTTCAACCTCTCGGGCACCCTGACCGGCGCCGAGAGCGGCACCGTCACGCAGACGGGACCCAATACCATCCGTGTCACCCGAGCGCTTGGCAAGCAGAGCGTGCCCGAGCTGCAGCAGGGGTCAGCGCGGCTCGTGGTCTCCGCCTCACGCCCCTCCCTGCTCGACCTGCGCACCCTGTCGAGCTCGGCTGCCAAGGACCTCGAGGTTCGACTCGATCCGCCCCGGCTCGCCGTGCTGTCGACGCATCACTTCGTGAATCACGGCGGCTCGGAAATGGTCGTCTACCGGGCAACGCCCTCCGACGTCACCTCCGGGGTCCGCGTCGGGGAAATCGAGTACCCGGGCTTCCCCCTTGACGGTGCCGGGGCGGCGGGCACGGGCGGCGACCTGCGGGTCGCTTTCTTCGCGTTGCTCACCGAGCAGGATCTCAACACGCCGATTGCCGTCTTCGCCCGTGACGAGGCAGGCAACCAGGCAACGGCGCGTTTCGTGGACAACGTGTTCCCCAAGCCCATTCGGCGCAGCCGGATTGAAATCGACGACGCGTTCATCAACCGGACGGTGCCCGACATCATCGCGAACTCGCCGGAGCTGAAAATGGCTGGTCCGAGCACCGACCTCCTCGGCGACTTCCTCCGGGTCAACGGCGAGCTGCGCCGCGCCAATGCCGCGCAAATCGCCGGGTTCGCCAAACAGACGTCGCCGACGAAGCTCTGGACGGCTCCATTCGTCCAGCTGGGTAACTCCAAAGTCGAGGCGGGGTTCGCCGACCACCGGACGTACCTCTATGACGGCCGGGAAGTCGACCAGCAGGTGCACCTGGGCTTCGATCTGGCCGTGACGAAAAACGTGCCGGTAGTCGCTGCGAATGACGGCGTCGTGCTGAGCGCCAGCTGGCTGGGCATCTACGGCAACTGTGTGATCATCGATCACGGCCTCGGCGTTCAGTCGCTCTACGGGCACCTGCAGGGCTTCGAGGTCAAGACAGGCGATCGTGTCACGCGGGGCCAGACGATCGGTCGGAGCGACTCGACAGGATTGGCGGGCGGCGACCACCTGCACTTCACGATGCTCGTGAACGGGCAGATGGTCAACCCCGTCGAGTGGTGGGATCCCCACTGGATTCAGGATCGGATCGACCGCAAACTCAGCGAGTCGGGGACGCCGGGCCAGTAGCCGATCAAGGTACAATACAAGACCGTCGTTCGATATTTCTTTTTCAGGAGAGCTCGATGCATTCACGAATCGTTTGGGTCAGCATTTCTCGCTGGCGGGTGGGCAGGCGAACCCTGGGAGTCCTGGCACCGATGGCGCTCGCCGCGTTCATTGGTGCGTGCGGCGGCGGCAGCGAACCTTCGACGACCTCGAGCGAGCCATCAGCGCCCGCGGCCACACCCGATGGCTTGAAGGTGGACGCCAGTACGGCGGGAAGCGTCACCGGGATGGTCGCACTCGATGGCGCGGTCCCCAAGAACGCGCCAATCAGGATGAACGCCGATCCGATCTGCCTGCGCGAGGTCAAGACGCCGCAATTCATGGAAACGTTTGAAGTGGGCGGGGACGGCAAGTCTCTCGCCAACGTGTTCGTGTACGTGAAGGACGGCCTCGGCAATTACGTGTACGACACGCCGAGCGAAGCGGTCATCATCGACCAGAAGGAATGCCGGTACCATCCCCACGTGTTCGGGATGCGTGTCGGCCAGCCGCTGCAGATTCTCAACAGCGACCCGACGCTGCACAACATCCACGCGACTCCCAAGGTGAACACCGAGTTCAACACGGGTCAACCCATTCAGGGCATGAAGACGAACCACACGTTCGACAAGCCCGAAGTCATGATCCCGTTCAAGTGCGACGTGCACGGCTGGATGAACGCCTACGTCGGCGTCCTGCCTCATCCGTACTTCGCGGTAACCGATGGCTCGGGCAAGTTCACGTTGAACACGCTGCCGGCTGGCACCTACACCATCGAAGCGTGGCACGAGCGGCTGGGCGCCCAGACGCAGCAGGTGACGATCGGCGAGAAGGAAACCAAGGAGATGACGTTCACCTTCAAGGCGCCCGCGGGCGAAGGAGCGGCGGCGAGCGACTGACACAGGCGCCCCGAGCTGATCGGCAGCGGGACGGTGAGGAGCTCCAACCGCTCCTCACCGTCCCGCTCCGGGCCGGCTGCCCCGCCTCTCCAGCCCCCTCTGCAAGATGCTCCACCGCTTTGCGAAGTCCGTCGCTGGCTGCACCGTGCTGTTGTTGCTCGCCGGCAGTCTCGTCACCAGCACCGATTCGGGCCTCTCTGTCCCCGACTGGCCCACGACGTACGGCTGGAACATGTTCGCATTCCCCCCCTCGAAGTGGGTCGGCGGAATCTTCTACGAGCACGGGCATCGGCTCATCGCGAGCGGCGTAGGGTTGCTGACAATCATTCTCGCCGGTTGGCTCTGGTGGCGGGAAGAACGGCGGTGGATGCGGTGGCTTGGGGTCATCACGCTCGCAACCGTCGTCGCGCAGGGTCTTCTCGGTGGGCTGACGGTGCTCTACTTTCTGCCCGCGCCGGTCTCCACGGCGCACGCTGCCCTGGCCGAGGTCTTCTTCTGCCTCACGGTCGCAATCGCGCTGTTCACGTCGCCCGGCTGGCTTGCTGGATACGCCGGACCCGAAACGCGATCGGACGGTGGTGCCGGCGCGGGCGACGCAGTACTCAGGCAGCTGACAGTCGCCACCACCGTTTTGATTTACGTTCAGATCCTGGTGGGGGCCACGATGCGCCATCTCGACGCCGGGCTGGCGATTCCCGACTTCCCGCTGATGTTCGGCGGGCTGATTCCCAACCATTGGGATACGAAGATCGCCGTTCATTTCGCGCATCGGACGGGCGCTCTGCTGGTGGCCCTTGCAGTGATCGCGACGTTCGGCCACGTCCGGTATCACCATCGGCAACGCCCTGAGCTGATGCGCCCGGGCGTTCTCCTGTTCGCGCTCCTGGGCGTCCAGCTGACGCTTGGTGCGCTGACAGTCCTCAGCCGCCTTCAGGTGTGGATCAACAGCGTGCACCTGGTTTGCGGAGCACTCGTGCTCACGACTTCGCTCGTGCTCGCCCTGCGTGCCTGGCGCGTCACGTTTTCCACGTCGGCCAGCAGTGCGGTTCGGACGAAGCCGGGCACGCCGTCCGCCCCCGGAAAGGTCCGGCTGATGACGCGCCGGTCCGCGGCTGCGTACGGGACCAAAGTGGAGCGCGCGTGAAGGACGTTCGCGCCGATCTCACCGCTGTTTCGCTCGCTCCCTCCCGTCACGGAACGATTGCCGACTACATTCATCTCACGAAGCCCCGCCTCAATCTGCTCGTCGTCGCCTCATGCGCCGCGGGGTACTACCTGGGTTCCTCCGAGGGCACGAACCTGACCGAGATGACGTTGACGGTCGCAGGCACGGCGCTTGTGGCGGCGGGAGCTGCCGTCTTCAACCAGCTTCTCGAACAGCGGACCGATGGACTCATGCGGCGGACGCGGGGGCGGGCCCTGCCCGATGGACGCGTGTCCGCGGGTGACGCAGGGCTGTTCGGGAGCGCGTTATCAGCTGGAGGGCTCGCGCTGCTGATGGCTGCCGGAGGTTTCCTGGCCGCCAGCCTCGCGCTGGCGACCCTCGTCACTTACATAGGCATCTACACGCCGCTCAAACGGCGCAGTCCCATTGCCACGGTGGTTGGCGCCGTCCCCGGTGCGCTTCCGCCGCTCATCGGCTGGACGGCGTCGCACGGGAGCATCTCGGCCGGGGGCGTGGCGCTCTTTGGAATCGTCTTTTTCTGGCAGATTCCGCACTTCATGGCGATCGCCTGGATGTATCGCGACGACTACGCGAAGGCCGGTTTCCCAATGCTGCCGGTCCTCGATCCGACGGGCCGGCGAGCGGCGCGTCAGGCGGTCATGTACGCGGCCGCGCTGTTGCCGATGAGTACGGTTCCGGTGCTCGTCGGGCTCAGCGGTCATGTTTTTCTGTACATCGCTCTGCTTGTCGGCACCGTGCTGTTCTGGCTTGCCGCCCGCTTCGCCTCGCAGCGGACGGACGACTCAGCGCGTCTCTTGTTTCTGGGATCAATCGCCTACCTGCCGATCCTCTGGATAGCGATGATCGCGAACCGGTTGTGACGGTTCAGGACCTTCCCGCCGTCAATGCCACCTTGAACGCCCTGTCGGGGATTCTGCTGCTCATCGGCTACATGCTGATCAGGCGGCGCCTCATCACTCTGCACCGTCGATGCATGCTGGCGGCATGTGCCACGTCGACGCTCTTTCTTTGCTCCTACCTGGTGTACCACGCACAAGTCGGTTCAGTGCCATTCACTCGCGGCGGCCTCGTGCGACCGGTGTATTTCACCATCCTCGTTTCGCACGTCGTGCTCGCTGCGGCCGTGGTTCCGCTGGCCGTCGTCACGCTGTCCCGGGGGCTGCAGGCGCGCTACCGCCAGCACATCCGTATCGCGCGCTGGACATTACCGATTTGGCTGTACGTGTCGGTTACGGGCGTCCTCGTGTACGTACTGCTCTATCAGCCCACCTGGCTCTTCTAGGGCGCCTTGCCCTGCTATACTGACAGCCATGCGGGCATACCTTGTTGCCGGCGCAATGCTGCTGGCAGTCGCGGGGGACGCCGCGGCACAGGGTCGAGTCATCGGCGTCGTCAGAGACGAGCGGGGCGATCCCATCAAAGGCGCCACGATCATTGCCGAAAACGCCGACGCATCCCCTAACAGCTTCACGTCGAGCTCCGACGAACGGGGAAGATTCGCGCTGATCGGTCTCAAGAGCGGTGTGTGGTCGTTCAGAGCGGGCGCACCCGGTTACGCGGCGGATGGCGGCGATCTCAACGTCCGAGCCGGCCAGAACACGCCTCTGTCGTTCACGCTGCAAAAACTGCTCATGCCGCCGAGCGCGCTCGGCTCTCTCTCGCCCAAGGATCTTCAGGAAGCGCTGGCACGAGCCGATGAGCTCTACGACAAGCAGCAGTGGGATGCAGCCATCAGCGAGTACCGGGACATCCTCGAAAGGTCGCCGTCACTCAGCGTGATCCACCTCCAGATTGCCGCAGCATACAGAGGCAAGAAAGCCTTCGACGACGCCATCGCCGCATATAACGAACTGTTGAAAAAGGAACCAGCTAACGACAAGGCGAAGGTCGGGATCGCGATGACGAGTCTCGAGAAGGGCGATGTCGAGACTGCCGAACGGACGCTGGAGAGCGCCGCCCAGGCTCCTGGCGCAACGCGCGAGGTGTTCTACGACCTCGGGGAAGTCAAACGGGCCCGTTCTCTGCCCGACGAGGCGGCGAAAGCTTATGCGAAGGCCGCTGAGGCAGATCCAACCTGGGGCAAGCCACAGTTGGCCCTCGGCCGCATCGCGATGGACAAGGGCGACGCAGCAACCGCCAGGAAACACTTCCAGATGGTCACCGAAGTCGATCCCGTCTCACCGGAAGCCGCTCAGGCCACGACGATGCTTCGACAGCTCGATCAGGGCAGATAAGCGAGAATGGCCCGTCGTTCGTTCCGTCGCACATTGATCTTCGCGAGCGTGGCGCTCGGCACTGCGCTGTCGGCCGCCGGAGGATGGCGCTACGCGCGGGCTTCGGCGCCCGTGAGCGGTCCCATCATCGTCATTTCAATCGATTCACTCAGGGCCGACCGGTTGCCGGCGTACGGCTACGAACACGTCAAGACCCCGGCGATCGACATGCTGGCGTCAAACGGAGTCGTGTTCGAACGCGCGTACTCCCACTCGCCTCAAACGCTTCCTGCTCACGCGGCGCTTCTCACCGGGCGGCTTCCCTTCGACACGGGAGTGCGCGACAACGGGGTCCCGATTCCGCGCGGCGAGCCGATGTTGCCGCAGGTCTTGCGCGACCGCGGATACTCGACAGCGGCCGTCGTCTCGGGTCCGCTGCTGCGAAAGGATACGGGGATCGATCGAGGGTTCGACTTCTTCGACGACGGCCAGCCGGCCGGCTCGGACGAAACGAGCGCCATTGCTGACGAGCGGGAGGGCGGCGAGTCGGAAGAGATCGCCGAGCACTGGCTGAACAGCGCCGGCTCGTCACGCGTGTTCCTGTTTCTCCATCTCAACGAGCCGCACAAGCCCTACTCGCCTCCCGAACGTTTTTCGCAGTATGCGCCGTACGACGGCGAAATCGCACACGCGGATGAGGTCGTCGGACGTTTGATTCACTACCTCAAAACACACCAACTCTACGATCGATCGACCATTGTGCTCCTTGCCGATCACGGCGAAGGCCTGGGCGATCACGGCGAGCAGGGCCACGGACTGCTGCTCTACGACGAGGCCGTTCGCATCCCTCTGATCGTGAAACAGGAGAGCAACGCGGGAGCCGGGCGGCGCGTCACGGATATCGTCCAGCACGTCGACGTGATGCCGACGATTCTGGATCTCGCCAAGGCGCCCATTCCCGACGAGCTGCGTGGAGAGTCGCTGAAGCCACTGCTCGAGGGAACAGGTCGCTTCAGGGAACGATCGGTCTACTCCGAGACGCTCTATGCGCACTATCACTTCGGCTGGGGCGAGCTGACAGCCATCACCGATGGCCGCTACCGATACATCCGGGCGCCGCGTCCCGAACTGTACGATCTGAGAAGCGACCCGGCGCAGCGGGAAAACCTTGCGGCACAGGATGGGATGGCTCAGGCGCTGACGTCCTTGAGCACCGAGCTCGAACGCCTGACGGCGGACGTGCGTGTCGAGTTCAGTGGCCCCACGGAACAGCAGGTGGACCCCAAGGACAAAGTGGAAGCGGTTGAACGCTACCGCAACGCTCTGGAACTGATTGCGGACAACAGGTACTCGGATGCCGTCGCGGTCCTGCAGGGCATACTCCGCGACGAGCCGCACCTCACCGAGATCTGGACCGAGCTTGCGAATACGGCCCGCCTGATCGCCCGGCCCGACCTCGCGCTCGACGCATATCGCCACATCACCCAGCTCGAACCGGGTGATCCGACCGGCCTCTTCGGCGCCGCCGAAGTGCTGTTGAAGGAGCGCAGACTCGACGAGGCGCGCACACGCGCCTTGGAGGCGGCCGTTGTCGTCGCCGACGACGAGGCGTCCGCGCTCGCGGCGGCGCACCAGCTGCTGGCCCGCATCGAGCTGGCCAGGCGTGATGCGGAAGGCGCGCGCGAGCAGGCCGATCTCGCCCAGCAGGCCGATCCGGGTCTGCCGTTGCCGGCGTACGTCGAAGCACGCATTCTCTACGATCAAGGGAAGTACGAGCAGGCGTCACGCTGGTTCGAACGGGCAGTGGCGGCAGATAAGAAGCCGGAGGCGACTCCGATTCCCGATCTGTACTTCTACGCCGGTGACGCGCTGGCGCGGCTCAACCGTCACGCCGAGGCAGAGGCGCTGTTTGCCGAGGAGTTGCGTGAGTTCCCGCGTAATGTTCGCGCGCGGGCCGGGCTCGCGACGCTCTATCACGCCACGGGTCAGCCCGACATGGCGGCTTCAGCCATTTCCGACATGCTTCGTGCCGCGCCGACCCCGGAGTCCTACACTCTGGCCGCCCGACTGTGGACCTCGTTCGGGAACGTCCGGGAAGCGCAGTCGGTTCGCGCCGAAGCGCGGCGCACGTTCTCCGCCCACCAGTAGCACGCCCCGACCGATCGCCGGAGACGCGGCTTCCCGCGCCGTCGACCCGGTTCTAATTTAGAATCTGAACCCGATCGCGAAGCGGAAGGTTCGCCCTCCAGCCGGCGCTCCGTTGAACGCCACCGGGTAAGCGTTGATCGTGGTCGTGTACAGGTTCGTCACCGTATTGCCGGTCGCCGTTCCGAAGGTCCCACCCGGGACGTAACCCGTAGCCAGCCCCAGGCCATCCTTGGGACTCGACGCATCCTGCGTGACGGTCGTATTCCACGCAATCAGCTTCTGATTGTCGAACAGGTTGTATATGTCGAACTTCACCCAGGGCCGGAGAGTGCGGGCCACCGGAATGTTGTAATTGAGCGACATGTCGAACAGCCCGTAGCCGGGAAAGGTCTCCGACCCGCGCTCGCCGAAGAACACCATGTTGCCGTTCGAGCTGGGCAGATCGGGGTAGCCAGCCGCCGTGATCAAACCTGCTTGAGTGGAGGTGATCGGCTGGTTGCGAGCCGCCAGGCTGTACACGCGGCCCGAGTCCACACGCCACAGACCAGAGACTGACACGTCGCCGAACGCGCCCATCCCGTAGTTGTACACGCTCCAGATCCGCAGCCGATGCCGCTGGAAATCCTGCAGACGACCGTCCGGAAAGTTCCGTTCGGCGTTGAACGCCTCGGGGTAGTCGCCGATGAGGGACTTGTTCCCGGGCTGATTCGTCCCCTCACCTTCGTAATTGCCGTGGTTCTTGATCTGCAGGGTGTAGTGGCCGGCCACGTTCCAGTCGCGTGAGAACCGGTACCGCGACTGGAACACCATGCCCTGATACTCGCGGTGAGCCTCCTCGGTGTTTCTGAAAACGACGTTGGTGAACATCCCGGCGCTGACGCCCTGCACGATGACGTTCGTGGTGCCGTTCTCGAGGGTCACGTAATCCTCGATCAGCCCATTGGTGAACCGTGCGACGTAACTGACCTCGGCAAACCCACGACCTCCCAACAGGTTCTCGCCGTAGGAGACACTGAATTCGTGGGTCAGTGGGGAACGCATCCCCGCCTCGTTGAACACGTTCTGCGTCGGATCGACGACCGAGGCGTTCCCTGACGTGATGGGGTAGTTGGCTGGGTCGAGCCCTGGCGCAAAGCCGATCCCCTGCCCCGCCGGTCCCTGGTAGGCGGCATCGACCGACGCCGAGTTGCCCACCGGGCTGTTCCGGCCGATCTGCGAGTCGTTGTACCGGCCCGAGTACTGGCCGTACGTCACGTGCACCGTTTTGTCGCCATCGCCAGACGCGTCGTAAGCGAGGGCCAGGCGAGGCACGACCCGAGTGCTGTTGATGCTGTCGATGTCGCCGGTGGAGACCGCGCTCACATGCTCGAAACGGGCGCCGAGATCAGCCGAGACGCGGCTGCCGATCGTCCAGTGGTCTGTCACGTAGAAAGAGCTGGTGTCGTTGTTGAGGACCGCGCCGGTCACCGCCGGGAAGTACGTCGATCGCGAGATACCAGGAGTGAACACAGGAATCATCCGGCCCGCCTCGTCGAGAACGGGAGACCCGCCGGCTCCAGCCAGGAAGTTGGCGGCGAAGACGTACTGTGTCGGCGACTGCGAGCCGCCGCCGGTTCGCTGGCTGCGGTACCACTCAAAGCCGGCTTTCGTCTCATGGCTGCCGCCGCGGTTCCAGAAGTCGGTGACGCTGCCCGTAACCTGCCGGTTGTTGCGCTGTTCGGCGTCGAGCCCATCGAAATAGGGCGCGTTGTAAATGGTGCAGAAGCACACCCCGACGAACGGGGAATCGGTCATGTTCGAACCGGTGCCGCCGCCGAGCAGCTCGTTGTACCGGCCGGACAGCTGCCCCTCGACGAGCATGTGGCTCCTCAGGACTCCCCGGTAGCTGCCGTGATACGAGCGGTTCGGCGTGCTGATGGTGTTGAGCGCGTTCGGATCGACGACCAGGGCGAATGCGCCGGAGCTGTTCGTGACCGTGCGAGGATTGTCGAAATAGCCCCCCTGAATGGTGTGACCCGGGCTGACCGTGCCCGTCAGCTTGATTTCGCCCCGTTTGTTCGTGTCGTCTTGCACGACCTGCACGCCGCTCGACAACGTCCGGGGATTCGCCAACGAGGCGTAGCGGCCCGATGTGAAGAACCAGAGATGGTCTCTCACGAGCGGCCCACCCAGCGTCCCCTCATAGCTTTCCTGCAGGTCGTCGGCGTGGACGATCGGCGTCGGCCGCGAGGCCTCGAAGGGCGTTTCCGTTGTCCATGACGGGTTCTGGAAATTGATCCGTCCGCTCCCGGAGAACTGGTTGCCGCCGCTCTTGGTGATCGCATTGATCACGCCGCCGCTGAAGCGACCGTACTCCGCGGAGACGCCCGAGGTGAGAACCTGGGTTTCTTCGATCGCGTCCTCGACGAACAGGCTCTGCGGCTGGGCCAGCAGGTTGTCGTTGATGTCCACGCCGTTGACCAGGAACGTGCTGTCGAACGCAAAGGCGCCGTTGATGACCACCTGGTTCGTGTTCGGAGAGTTCTCCGTCACGGCTGGAGACAGCTGGGCAATGCCCTGAATGGAGCGCGGCGTGGCCAGCCGCTCGATCTCCGGTTGCTTGAAATTCATGCCCACAACCGGTGTGCCAATCGGGGCAGGCGACTCGGCGACCACCTGCACCGCTTCCGAGATGCCGGCAGCTCGCAGCGTCACGTCCTGCTGCGCGGTCAGCCCGAGGGGCACAACCGTGGCATGCGTGACCGATGCAAAGCCGCTCAACTCGACGACGACCCGATATTCGCCTGGCGGCAGCGCGCTGAGGACGTAGTGGCCTTCGAGGTCGCTCGTGGCGGTACGCGATCCCTGGAGGGTCTGCGATGTCGCCGTCACGGTGGCGCCTGGGACGGGGCGATCCTGCTGATCCGTCACGGTGCCGCGGATGGCGCCGGTTTGAACGCCCTGAGCCAGAGCGGCGCCCGATAGAGACAGCAAGATGGCGGCAAGATGGATCAGACGTTTCATCAACTTGGATGCTCCTCGATCGAACATAGAGTATTTTCGAATGCTAAAGGGAGCCCCCTCTGCACACTTCTTCGCACATTCGTGCGACGGGCCGACCAGGCTCAGAATCTCGTATCGGTTGTTCGGCCTGGTGACCCGCAGCGGTCGACTGCTGATTTGTGCACCGAGAGAGCGTGGGAGAGGAGTTGTCCGCCTTCAGGGAGAAGGCGGACCTTCGGCTAGAATCGGAACCCCATCGACATCCGGAACGTGCGACCTCCCCTGACCGCACCCGCCTCCCCCTGGTTGAACGCTACAGGGAACGCGTTGATGCCCGACGTGTTCAGGTTGGTGACCGTGTTGCCGTTCGCCTTTCCGAAACTCGAGCCCTCCGTATAGCCGATCGGCAATCCCAGGCTGTCCACCGGCGTCGTGCCGTCAGGACTGATCGTCGTGTTCCAGGCGATTAACTTGCGGTTGTCCAGAATGTTGTAGATGTCGAACTTGACCCAGGGACGAAGCGTGCGGAACACCGGCACATCGTAGTTCACGGAAACGTCGAGCAATCCGTAGCCCGGGAACCGTTCAGTACCGCGTTCTGGAACGAAGAAGGTGTGAGCGGTGCTCGGTACATCGGGATAGCCCGCGGCGGCCAGGATGGCTGCCTGGGTCCCGGTGATGCCCAGATTCCGGACCGCCACGCTGTACGCCCGCTCCCCTTCCACGCGCCACAGTCCCGACACGGCCAGATTGCCGCTCGCGCCCATGGCCCAGTTGTAAACGCTCCACAGCCGAAATCGATTGCGCTGGAAGTTCTGGAGGCGACCGTCCGGGTAATACCGGTCGGCCGTGTAGATTTCGGGGAAGTTGCCCAGGGGCGAGATGTCGCCCGGATCGTTCGTCTCTTCGCCTTCGTAGTTGCCGTCGTTCTCGAGCTGGACGGTGTAGTGGCCGTTCAGGCTGAAGTTGCTCCTGACTCGGTAACGGCCTTGGAAGACCAGCCCTTGGTACTGCCGCCAGGCCAGGTCGGTGTTCCGATACACGATGTTCGTGTACTCAGCAGTTCCCCCCTGCACGACGACGTTGGTGGTGCCCGTCGTCGTGTCCTGAAAGTCCTCGATCAGGCTCGTCGTCTTGCGGAAGATGTAACTCCCCTCCAGGTAGCCTCGACCGTCAGCCAAATTGGCCCCGTAAGACGTGCTGAACTCGTGCACGAGCGGCGATTTCAGACCCTCCTCCATGAAGATGTTCTGGAGCGGGTCAGCGACCGACGCATTCTCCGGCGTAATCGGGTAATTCGCGGGGTCCGTCCCCGGTGCGAAACCCAATCCCTGTCCGGCGGGGCCACGGTAGGTCGCGAAGATCTCCGCCGGGTTGCCGACAGGACTGTTGGCGGCAATTTGCGACTCGTTGTAGCGGCCGGAGTACTGTCCGTACGTCACGTGCCAGATATGGTTCCCGTCGCCGTTGATGTCGTAGGCGACGGCCAGGCGCGGCACGATGCGGCCGGCGTCAATGCTCTGGATATCTCCGGTCGACACGGCATTCACGTGCTCGAACCGCGCGCCGAGATCCGCCGACCACCGATCGTTGATGGCCCAGTGATCCTGCACGAACAATGAATGGTTGTCGACGTTCATGGAAGCACCCTTGAATGCGGGGTACTGATAGAGGTACGACTCGCCGGGCACGAAAACAGGAACGAGACGACTGTTGGCATCCATCACCGGCGCGCCCTGGGCATCGGTCAGGTAATCAGCGCCGAAAACGTACGAGGTCGGCGACTGCGAATTGCCGCCGGTCCGATGGCTTCTGAAGAACTCGTAGCCATATTTCGTCTCATGACGGCCCCCGCGATTCCAGTAGTTCGTCAGGTTGCCGGTGAACTGCCTGTTATCCCGGCTCTCCGGGTCGCTCGCATCGAAGTACGGGGCGTTGTAGATGGTGCAATAGCAGGTGCCGACGAACGGGGAATCAGTCGTGATGTTCGTCCCCGTGCCGCCGTCACCCTTGAACTCGAATCGCCGCTCGGAGAACTGCAACTCAGCCAGCATGTTGCTGCTGAGAATGCCGCGGTAGTTCGTGTACGCGTACCAGTTGGGATTCTCGCGGTCGACCTCAGAGAACGGGTCGACGATCAGGCTCTGAACGCCGGAGTTGTTGGTTCGCGTCCGCGGATCGTTCAGATACGCGCCCTGAAGGGTATGGTTGTTCACCACGGTTCCGGTGATCTTGATTTCGCCGCGCTTGTTCTCGTCCGTTGTCGGCAGCACGACCCCCGTCTGCTGCAGCGTTGTCGAGCTTTCGACAGACGCGTGGCGGCCGGCCGCAAAGAACCACAGACGATCGCGCAGGAGAGGGCCGCCGAACGTGCCTTCATATGTCCTCGAAACACCCTCCGCGTGCTCGGTGGGCGACGTACACACCACGATCGACGGATCGGCGCACTCTTCGAACGGCGTCAGGGTCGTCCACGACGCATCCGAGAGATTCATGCGCCCACTCCCAGAAAAGGTGTTGCCACCGCTCTTGGTGATCGCGTTGATTACGCCGCCGGTGAACCGGCCGTACTCGGCCGAGATGCCGGATGTGAGAATCTGAGTCTCCTCGATGGCGTCCTCGATGAAGAGATTCTGTGGCTGGGCGAACAGGTTGTCGTTGACATCGACGCCGTTGATCATGAACACGTTGTCGAACGCGAAGGCGCCGTTGATGACCAGCTGGCTGTTGTTCGGTGAATTCTCGCTGACCGCCGGCGCGAGCTGCGCGATGCCCTGGATTGTCCGCGGCGTCGCGAGGGATTCGATTTCCTCCCGCTTGTAGTTCGCCCCGACGACCGGGTTCGTAATAGGTGCCGGCAGATCGCCGGTGACCTGTACGCTCTCCGCGACGCCGGCCGCACGCATCGAGACGTCCAGCACGACCGTCAGGCCGAGCGGCACGACGGTCGTGCGGGTCACGGTCGCGAAACCGCCAAGCTCGAATCGGATCTGATAATCGCCCGGTGGCAGCGCACGCAAGACGTAGAGGCCTTCCAGGTCAGACACCGTGCTGCGCGGCCCCTGCAGCGCGGGCGACGTCACGGTCACGGTCACGCCGGGGACCGCAAGATCCTGCTGGTCCTTCACGAGGCCGCGTATCGTGCCCGTCTGCACGCCCTGGGCGAGAAGACTGCCGGCGATGCCACTCATCAACCAGGCCGTCGCGATGATGAGGAGGATCGTGCGTCTCATGACTGCGTCTCCTTGCGGGATTCTTCATCCGGGCAGAGAAAAGTCGCCGGACAGCGCGCTCCCCTCCGCCGAGTTTGAATCGCCGTTCAATCATAAGATCAAAAATTTCCTCCTCTGCGCACTTCCGCGGTGCGGGCGGGCCGGATCCAGCAAGCGTGATCCAACCGGGCAGATCTTCGCCTGATATTCGTCACCTCGGCTAATGAACTCGTTCTTAGCTGAACCGGACTGGATGAACTGATGAGCTGGACCGATACCTCCTCTGTCGCTCCGTGGCTCATTCCGCCGATGTCCAACCTCAAAGAGGAGGATCTGAATGCTGCGTACGCTGGTTGTGGCTTCTTTGCTCGTGCTGAGCGCTCCGTCTCACCTGCTCGCTCAGTCCAAATGGGGAGTAGTGGTGTCCTGGACGCCCGAATGGAAATCGGGCGGGCCGTTCGGAGATGCGCTCGAAGGGGAGGGAACAACCGTCGATTTCAGCGGTTCCGACTTCAGCATCGGCATCGCGCGCGGAAGCGACGCGGGGGGTGACTGGGGCGTCTCGTTCATCCGTCAGACGTGGGATGACGGCTCCACGCTCGACGAAACCCAGGTGGAATGCAACACCTTCGTGAGCGGATGTTTCACGTTTGGCGAGAAGTCCACCTCGCAGAACGTGAAGTACAACGCGTTTTACATTCACAAGTTCGCCCCGTTCGTGACGATCAAAGACCGAGTGCAGATCGGCATGAATTTCGGCGGCGGCATCGGGTCGTTCAGCGGGACTTTCATTCAAGAGCAGTACGACATCAGCACCAGATTCGTGCCGGGTCCAGGCGGCGGAACCATCGTCGGCCAACAGGAAGTGACGGTGAGCGAGGTCGAACCGAAGGAGGTGTTGTTCGCGCCGTGGCCCATCGCAAAGATCCAGGTTGCGGCGGCGGTGCGCGTGGCGCCCGGGGTGAAAGTTCGCGTGGCCGGCGGGCTCGATTTTCCGGGAACCAGCGTGTTCGGCCTCACCGGCGTATATTTGTTTGGCAATTAGCGCAGGACGTGGGAACTGAGAAGGTCGAAGGAAGAAGTGGGGCCTAACCTCCAGCCTCTTTCTACTTCGTCAGCCTCCGGTACCAGACCACGTGGTCGCCGTCGTCTGGCCGATCCGAGTACTGCACCGTGAGGTAGCCGACCGATCGCAGGTTGCTCGACGGAAGCTCGATGAGCGCGTTGTTCGAAAGCAGCACTCCCCCCGGACGCAGCATCGCGGCCACGTTCGACGCGGCCAGCGCCTGATCGAGCACGTCGTAGTAGACGAACACATTGGTTGCGACGATCAGGTCGAACCGCTCCTCCGCTCTCTGCACCACGACGTTCAGGTCTTCCGGGTAAACCTGTAGGACGGTCTCGGGCCGAACGCTCAGGGTCCGGAGCCGGATCTCCTGGCCAGCCTGAGGTTGATCGGTCGGTTGATTGACCGTCCCGATCCGCTCGCCAACCGAGCCCCAGTAGGCGGCGAGTTCGGCTTTCCAAGGGTATCCAAAATCCAGCGGCGTTCGAATGAGATACGGCACCCCTCTCGAGGCGCGTTCCCTCGCGTCTGACAGGTGACCATTCACGCGTGGGCTCAGATCCAGCGTCGTCAACCGAATCGACTCCGGTCGCTCGGTCAATCCCAGACGTATCAGCGAGTCGATGATGACGAACGGCTGGAGCGTCTGCAGCGGATAGAAGTCATAGCCTGAGGTCTTGTCGGCGAAATCGAGGCCAGGCCCGATAACGGCCACGTCACGGACGCTTCCGCGCGGCATCAGACCGGCATCGCGCAGCGCCATCAAGGCGCGCTCGACGGCGAATCCGGGAAGGATCGACGTGTCGAGGGAAAGGCCGCGAGCCCGGTACAGGCGGGATGCCGCCGCAAATTCGGCGGTCGCATCCCCGCCGCTCCTCGCTCCGGCCAATTCGTCTCCGTAACCCCGTTGCTCACGGGCAACGCGCGCGACCTCGGTCAACAGATGGACGGCGGCCTCCTCGCGCCTGAGGGCACTGTCGAATCCGTACCCGAGGCGTTCGAGCACGCGCCGGCCGAACACCCGTCGCTCGTCGCCGTTTGGCACGCTCAGGGCCGCGACGAGATCGCGGCTCCGCGCCTCAATCAGCTGCAGGAACTGATCGGAGTTCGTGGACGCCAGCTCGAACGACGCGGTCGGCTTCGATGTAAACGAGGTGCCGAGCAGCAGCCAGTTGACGAGCGTGTCGGCATCGCCCCGGTCGAGCCGTGCCCGAATCTCGAGGTCGTGGCGCGCAACCCACGCGTTCCACGCGGTGGAGCGCGCCTCCGCATCGCCGCCGATCTTGAGCTCGGACGGCAGGATATCCGTCAGCGCGTCAAGAATCGCCTGCACGTCTGAGTACGACGCGTAGGAGCCTGCGCCACTCGCAGAAACTAGAAGCAAACTCGAGAGGATCAGAACGGTGGAACCGAGTCGTAAGCGTGTAGGCACCGGGGAGGAACAGGAGGAGGGGAACCATGCGCTCCCCTCCCCTTGCTGACGACTAGAACTCGTACTTCACGCCGAGCTGCATTCTGCGGTAGTCGGCCCTGTATCCGTTAATAATGGAAGTGCTGCTGATGTCGGTGTTGTCCGTGCGGACGTACATATTCGCGTGGTTGAACAGGTTGAAGACCTCGAACCTGGCCTGGACGGCCTTCGTACCGAACCGGAAGCGCTTGTTGATCCCCATGTTGATATTCCAGGCTCCCGGGCCACGGAATGCGTCCCGCTCGGTCATATCGGACGGGTACGGCCCGAAGTCCGTATTTCCGGTAAGCGGATTGATGTAGCTGCCAGCCGAACCGAGGAGCGGCGTCAGATCGAGCAGCTCGTACTCGTTCGGGTTGCCGGTCGGCACGCCGGAGCCGACATTCTTGTCCATGTCGCCGGGATCGACCGCCCGCATGCAGACCGTCGTGGCGTTCGTGCAGTCGAACACGCTGAACGGATAGCCGCTGCGACCCGTGAAGATGCCGTTGACCTGCCAGCCGCCGAGAGCTGCCCCCTTACCGCCGGACCCCTGATAGGGGATGTTCCACACGGCGGAGATCGAGACACGATGGCGCACGTCATGCTCGGCGGCGCTGTAGTCGAGCATCGGATCGAAGGCATCCAGATAGCCCGTGTTGTAGTTGCCATTGTTCCCCTGGCTGAACGTCTCGCTGAGGTTATCCTTCGCCCAGCCCAGGTTATATCTGGAAGTGAGCATGACACCAGTCTCGGCGATTTCCCTCGAATCGAGCGAGAAGGTCACACCGTGATACTGGGATCGCCCTCTGTTGCCGCGCGTGTTGAATGCGCCGTACTGCGGATTCGGCCGGGCCGTCGGGGAGCCGACACCTTCATAGATCAGCGCTGCGCCACGCTTGTTGATGTCCGCGAGATCGTAGAGCTGCCGTCCCGTCGATCCGTTGTAATCGACCGAACCAGTCCAGCTGTCGTTCAGCTGCTTCTGGAACGACACGCCATACTGGTGCACGTACGCGGTTGAGATGTTCTGATCGACGTGACGCAGACTGCCGAAAGGAATCGTCTTCGTCACGCCAGGCGTCCCGGCGAACGGACCGCCGTTTTCGACGTAGATCGGCTGGGATGGGATGTCGGTCGGCGAGTCAATGGTGCTCACCAGATAGAGCGGGGGGTTGAACAGGACGTTGTATGTGACGTTCCCGAAATTCCGCTCGTAGGCAATGCCGTAGCCGGCCCGGAGGCTCGTTCGACCGTCCCCGTTCACGTCCCACGCGGCGCCAATCCGGGGTGCGAAGTTGTTCCAGTCGTTCTTCCACAGCCCGCCGACGGGACTGACGTTCGAGTCGAACACCTGTCCATTTCGCACCGAGTCGATGATTTCTTGAGGCGTGCTGGAATTGACCGACGCATTCACGTCGGCGTAGTAGAAGTTCGAATCGTACTTCGGGTCGCTCTTCCGCTGTGGACCGTAAAATTCGTAGCGGAGGCCCAAGTTCACCGTCAAGCGTGGACCGGCGCTCCAATTGTCCTGCACGTAGAGGGCGAACTCGTCATACTTGTTGTGACTGGTGAAGCTCGGTTGTTGCACCGGCGTCACGAAGGTTTCGCCAGGAAACCCCTCTGGGTTGATCGCGGCCTGGAACCGCTCGATCGTCCCGGTCACGAAGTGGTCCAGCGAGTTGAGCGTGTTGTTCGCGATGCTCAAAGCCTCGATCGCGTTCGAATACGCGCTGAACGTCCGGTTGTCATTGATGTGCACGTACGAGCCGCCGAACCGGATGTCGTGAACCCCCCTGAGCCACGTCTGATCGTGATAGAACTGCCACAGCTGCTGCGGTCCACCAAACGGGATGTCACTCGATGGTTGCCACGGCAAATACCCGGGGAACGTGATGCGATATCCGAGCAGACTGTTCGGACCGTTGGGGTTCATCATCAGGCGCGGCTCCGACGGTCCGTTGACCGGCTGTTCTTCGAACAGCCGGTTCCAGACGATCTTCGTCTGGCTGGTCTGGTTCGAGGAGAGCACGCGGGTGATCGAGCCGAGCAGGTTGTGTCTCCGATACTCGACCCCCGTGTCGAAACCCGGGTACGGGTTCGCCGACTGCGCCCCGTCCAGAATCCCCTTGTTCTGATACGCGTGGCGGATGGAGAACATCGTGTTGGGGCCGGTATTGAAATCAACCTTGTTGACCAGCCGATAGTCATCCTGCGGGTCGTCTGGATCCCCAGGCGGCGCCTCGATCGGTGTTTGTCTATCTACTCGCCTGAAGATCGGCAGATTTGCAGGGAGCGAGTTGAACGCGCCTGCGCCCGAGCCGATGAGCGCCGTGACGTCAGCGCGGGTGAGTGTCGGGCCATTGGGCTGGACACCTCGGTCGTAAGCGGCGAAGTAGGCCCGCGTCGCCGGCGAGCTCGCGGCGAGGAACTCCGGCGTCGGCACCCAGGAAATCTCGGAATCGGTGCGCCGCACGCCGACGTATTCCAGACTCGAAAAGAAGTGGGCTTTGTCCCTCATGATCGGCCCGCCAATGCTGTAGCCGGGCTGATTGCGCTTGAGCTCGCCCTTCTCGATATTGTTGGCGACGTTGTCTGGCGTGTTCGAGGCGAGCGCCGCGTTGCGGAAGAACGTATAGGCCGTGCCGCTGAGCGTATTCGTCCCTGATTTCGTGATGACGTTGACGATGCCGCCGCTGGCGCGCCCGTACTGCGCGGAAAAGTTGTTGGTCACGACTGAGAATTCCTGGACGGCATCGAGCGGAACATCCTGACCGACCGTGGTGTCGAACTCGTTGTTGTTCGCGGAACCGTCCAGCAGGACGTTCGTGCCTGACGCGCGCTGCCCGTTGAGGCTGAAGCCAGTTCCTCGCGTCGCGCCGTTGTCGATCTGCTCCCTGGGCTGATCCTGCACGTTGCCGGACAGTGCGACGAGATCGTAGGGGTCGCGACTGAGCAGCGGCAGATCGCGGATCTGCTGCTGATTAACCGTGGTCACGATCTCGGCGTTGGAGACGTTGACGAACGGAACCTCCGCGGTCACGCTGACCGTCTCCGCGCCGCCGGCCACGCGCAGCTGGGTGTCGAGCGCAAGGGATGACCCCACGCTCACGGTCACGTCCCTCATCATAGGGGCGAACCCGGAGACCTCGATTCTCAGTTGATAGCTCCCCGGCTGCACGCTGGCGATGACGTAGCGCCCGCCCGCGTCGGTGACCGTCGTCCTGGCGACTCCCGTGGTGGGGGAAGTCAGCGTGACAGCGGCGCCGGGGACGATCAGACCGCTTTGATCCGTAACGACGCCCGTGATGCGACCGGTCTCGGTTTGCGCAAGCAGCGGGGCGGAGAGCAGAGTACAGGCGAGCACGAACACCAGCAGACACAACCCTCTTCGTAGTCGCATTGGGTGACTCCTTGAGATCAGCTCGATCCTTGCGACAGACGGCAAAAAAGTGGTGCGCAAAAAATGTAACGGCGACATCAACGACCTTTCGCGAGTCTACACCGAATAAATACCCGGCGGTGCACAGCCGACACGCATGCGCCTCCAAGACATTCGTGTTTCTGGATGTTACAGACTTTCGGTGTTTATTCGCCTACTGGGTCGTCCGACAAAATTGAAGGGTCGAGGTCGGCAGGATGCAGCGAAGGAGCCGCGCCAACGGCTGCGATTGGGAGCGCTAGTTGGACTGGCCGGCGCGGCCTTCGACCTGTCTCAGCGCCTCGTCGATCAGCCGCTGGTTGTCGTCCTTCGACAGGTTCCGCTGAATGATCTTGGAGGCGATCATGACCGAGAGATCGACCGCCTCGTGGCGTATCTGCTGGAGAGCCCGTCCGGTCTCGAGCTGAATCTGGCGTTCCGCATTCTTGAGGATGGACTCCGCTTCACTCCTCGCCTTCTGCTTGATCTCCTCTCGCAGCTGCTCGGCATCCGACCGGCTGGTCGCGATGATGGCCTCCGCATCGACCCTCGCCTGACGGACGATCTGAGCCGACGTCTGCTGGACCTGTTCCAGTTCCTGCTTGGCCTGCTTGGCGTCGTCGAGCGACTTGCGAATCGCCTCCTGACGGCTTTCGAGGGCCTGCAACAGAGGTCCCCAGGCGAACTTGGCCAGGGCCGTCAAGAGGACGAGAAATGTCAGGATGGTCCAGATGAACAATCCTGGATCGGGCTGGACGAGCGGGTTATCCATCGGCGTGCGGCCTCGTCTTCTGACCCACGTTATCCACCGAACGGGTTGCCAAGCAGCAGAACGAGCAGCGCGAACACCTCTGCGAGAATCGCGACCCCTTCGAGGAGGAACAGGGGGAGGTTGACCGCCCCGGTTATCTGGGCCGCTGCGCTCGGCTGCCGCGCGATGCCCTCGGCTGCGGCGGCGGCCAGCTTCCCAATGCCCAGACCGGCACCAATGACGATCATGCCCAGACCCACGGCAACGCCCAGCAGGTGCAGCACCGGGGCGGGGGCGGCAGCTGTCGCCGGCCCTTGAGCCCAGACCACCTGGCTCGACAGAAGTGGCGCCACGGCGAGAGCCAGAAGGGCGGCGACAATCGCCTTGCGGAAGGAGGTTGATCTGCTCATTCGGTGTCCTTTCGAATAGGAAGCGTCAGTGATGAACGTTAATGGCCATGCCGATGAAAACGGCCGAGAGAAGCGTGAAGACATAGGCCTGGACGAGGACGACGATGATCTCCAGGCCGGAGATGCCGACTGCGAGCGGGATCGACACCAGAAGGCCGACACCGATCCCGGCGATCGCACGTCCAAACAGCTCCGCGAAAATGAACACGAAGGAGAGAATCGCCAGAATCGCGATGTGGCCGCCGGTCATGTTCGCGGCAAGTCGCATGGTCAACGCGAAGGGCCGGACGAACATGCCGATGACTTCGATTGGGATCAGGATGACGTACAGGAGCCAGAAGAGACCGTGGGGCACGAGGTTCTTCCAGTGCTGCACGAAGCCGTGCGCCCTCGAACCGGCCACGATGATCGCGGCGAAGGTGATGCTGGCCAGCGCGGCCGTGACGTTGAAGTTGGCTGTCGCTGTCGTCCCGCCGTGCATGACCTGCTTGATGAAGGAATCCTCGGCGGTGTGCAGAACCCAATGATCGAGCAGGCCGAGGACTTCAAAGATCGGAATCAGGCCGATGAGGTTTGCGCTGAGGATGAACACGAAAAAAGTCAGCATCAGCGGCGTCCACGTGTTCATCCACTTGCGGCCGACGTTGGGCTCGACAATCGCATCGCGCACGTATTCCACGACAGCCTCGAGCACGTTCATGAATCCCGAGGGCACCGGACGGTCCTGACGAAGGTATCGGCGGATGGTCCATGTGATGCCCACGAACACCGTCAGCGCCACGAGCCAGAGCATCAGCACATGTTTGGTGACGGAGAAGTCGATGCCGTACACCGTGGGCAAGTGAAGCAGCGGGTGCTCGATGCTGCTGTTCGAGACGTGCTCGATGATCACCTGGCCGGCGTTGAACTTCTCGGCGGCTTCGGCGGCCTGTTCCTGGGCAAGCATGCTCGATGATCCGTCAGTGCGACGCGCGGTGGGCGTCAGCAAACATCCGCCGGAGCCACAAGGCCTCCGTCAGATGCAGCACGATGAAGTAAGTCGTAAAGCTGATCACGAACGGCACGGGACGGAGCCTCAATCCTTTGAGCGCGACTATCACGTACGCGGCAAACAGCAGCATCTTCGCCGCGAACGCCTTGAACATCACCGCCGTCAGGCCCAGCGAATTCCGCCTGCGACTCTGCTCGACAAGTAGCCAGGTTCCGCTCGCGGCGAGGAGCGGGCCAAGCATCCCCATCATGATTTCTGGCGCGATTGCCGTTCCCAGGAGCAGCGACGCGGCAACCGCCGACGCCACGCTCGCCGCAATCATCCATCCGACCTGGTTCATCGGCGGAACACCGTCATCGCGAGCTCATAGAAGCCGACGATCAGGCCAAGCAACAACCCGCCCAACAGGAACCAGGGGCTCGTCCCTCTCCACGTGTCCAGGGCGTATCCGATGCCGCCCAGCAGCATGATGGCGCCGATGAGCGTATAGCTGGCGCCGGCTGCGGGTCCGGCCCGCCGGACATTCTCCTGGAAGGCCTTCAGAGAACGCACGAGAAAGAGATCGCGGTCGTTTTTCACCATCACAAACGACCCATTATCTCTCCCCGCGCCGCCGCTGAGTATAACGTACCTTGTGAAACAGTTCACCAGCGGCACCAATCGGTCGCGCACTCAGCGCAGAGCGTTCAGCACGCCGCTGGCGCCGGCGCCGAGCGTGGCCGCCGACGCTTCCGCCACCTCGAACAGCAGCCGCGGGTAAACGCCCAGGACGATCGTCGCCACCACGGCGGCGCCGAGGACGAACGTCAGCGCAGGGCTGGCGACCGGCTCCGATCCAATCGTCTCCTTCTTCAGATACATGAACACGACGAGCCGAACGTAGTAGTAGAGCGAAATCGCGCTGTTGAGCACGCCGATCACCGCCAGCCACACATACCCCGCTTCAATGGCCGCGCCGAACAGCCAGAACTTGCCCATGAACCCTGCCGTCGGCGGGATTCCGCCCAGCGACAGCATGAACAGGAGCATCGCGAACGCCGCAAACGGCTGGCGGAACGCCAGACCGCTGAAATCCTTCAGCTCATCACCGATCACGTCGCGCCGTCGTAACAGGATGATGACCGCGAAGGCCCCGAGCTGCATGAACGCGTAGATCAGCAGATAAATCAGCATCGCGGCGATGCCGCGGGTGGATCCGGCCACGATGCCCATGAGCGTGTAGCCGGCATGGGCAATAGAGGAGTACGCAAGCATGCGCTTGATGTTCGTCTGCGTCAGCGCGGCGAGGTTGCCGACGGTCATGGTCGCGATGGCGAGCACCCAGAACAGGAGACGCCAGTCGGCGCTGCTGCCTGGCAGTCCCTCCAGAAAGATGCGCGCG
Source organism: Vicinamibacterales bacterium (assembly GCA_035537875.1). Classification (GTDB taxonomy): domain Bacteria; phylum Acidobacteriota; class Vicinamibacteria; order Vicinamibacterales; family CAVVIG01; genus DATLLJ01. Next base: position 24,045 of record DATLLJ010000140.1, read on the forward strand.
AGCATCGCGAACGATGCCGCCTTCGACCCGACCGACAGGAACGCGGTGATCGGCGTCGGCGCTCCCTCGTACACGTCCGGCGCCCACATGTGGAACGGCACGGCCGCAATCTTGAACCCGACGCCGGCGACGACCAGGATGACCGCGAGCACGAGGCGCGGATCGCTCACCTGTCCGGCCAGCACCGGCGCCATCGCCCGCAGGTGGGTGGTTCCCGACAAGCCGTACATGATCGACATGCCGTACAGCAGGATGCCCAGAGAAAAAGCGCCGAGCAGGAAATATTTGACCGCCGCCTCGTTCGATCGCTGGTTCGGCTTGATGAAGCCAGCCAGGATGTAGAACGAGATCGCCATCGTTTCCAGGCCGATGAAGATGGTGATCAGATCGATGCCGCCGGCCATGATCATCATGCCCAGCGTGGCGCAGAGGACGAGGAAGTAGTATTCGCCTGCCGGCGCGCCCTCGAGTTCGAGATAGCGCATCGACATCAGCACGGTGATCGCGGCTGCGATCAGGAACAGCATTTTGAAGAACAAGGCAAACCGATCGACGGCAATCAAACCGTTGGCCACTTCGACTCGCGTGTTGGCGAATGGGGCCAACGACGCCAGGGTCGCGACGATGACGGCCAGCGTCAGCCACGCCAGCACGTCCCGGCTCGAGCGGGGAAGCGCGACGTCCGCAATCAGGACCAGGAGCGCCCCCGCCGTGATGACGATCTCCGGCAGGATGTAGTAGAAGTCGCTGAGAGCCAGGCCTGGGGGCATCAGCGTCTCTCGGCAGCGGCGGCAACCGCCACAGGCGGCTGAGGCCGCGGCGCGTTTTCCCCGCCAATCGCCGCCGTCGGCGTCGCGTATTGCGGGCTCACGCGCGCCACGATGCGCTGCACGGAGGTGTCGAGGCGACGCAGGAACGGCGCCGGGTAGAGACCCATCCAGACCGCCAGGATCAGCAGCGGGGCAAACGTCGCGAACTCGCGCTGCGACAGGTCGGCGAGCCGCTCGTTCTTGGGGTTCTCGAGCTTACCGAACATGGTGCGCTGATACAGATAGAGCATGTACGCCGCGCCCAATACGACGCCACTCGCCGCGACCGCGGCCCACAGCTTGCTGTAGATGAAGACGCCCTGCAGGATGAGCAGTTCGCCGATGAACCCGTTCAGCGTCGGCAGCCCGATCGACGACATCGTCATGATCAGAAAGACAGCCGCGTACACCGGCATCACCTTCGAGAGACCGCCGTACTCGGAGATCTCTCGAGTGTGACGCCGCTCGTAGACGATGCCGACGATCAGGAAGAGCGCGCCGGTCGAGATTCCGTGATTGAGCTGCTGCACGATGCTGCCGGTCAGGCCGACCGGATTCAGCGCAAACATGCCCAGCATCACCATCGCCATGTGACTGACCGACGAGTAGGCCACGAGCCGTTTCCAGTCCTTCTGTGCCAACGCGACGAGCGCGCCGTACACGATCCCGACGATGCACAGCACGGCGATGAAGGGGACGAACTGACGCGTCGCCTCCGGAAGAATCGGGAGGCTGAAACGGAGAAATCCGTACGTCCCCATCTTCAGCATGACCGCCGCCAGAATTACCGAGCCGGCCGTCGGCGCGTCGGTGTGTGCGTCGGGCAGCCACGTGTGGAACGGGAACATCGGCACCTTGACGGCGAATCCGAGGAAGAATGCCAGGAAGATCCACCATTGCAGGTCGGGTGGCATGTTGACCCGGTGGAACTGGGTCACGTCGAACGTGTACACGCCGGTGACGCTGTGGTTGTAGAAGTACAACGCCAGGATGCCAAGCAGCATGATGACGCTGCCGACCAGCGTGTACAGGAAGAACTTGATGGCCGAATACAGACGGTTCGCGCTGCCCCAGATGCCGATCAGGAAGTACATCGGGACCAGCATGACTTCCCAGAAAAGGAAGAAGAGCAGGAAGTCGAGGGACATGAAGGCGCCCAGCATCCCGGTCTGAAGCACCAGGAGGAACACGTAGTATTCCTTCACCCGCTCGGTGATCGCGTTCCACGACGACAGCACGGCGATGAAACCGATCATCGTCGTCAGGAGGATCAGCAGGGTGCTGAGACCATCCACACCGAGGAAATACTCGGCGCCAATCGATGGAATCCACGCCGCACGCTCCACGAACTGGAAATCCGCGTTCTGCGGATCGAACCAGAACCAGAGCGGGATCGACACCACGAAGCCGACCGCCGCGACGACGTTCGTGATCCATTTGATGGCCCGCTCGTTCTCTTTGGGCACCAGCAACAAGACGATGGCGCCCAGGAGCGGAAGAAAGAGGATGAACGAAAGATAGTGAGTCATAAGTGTTAGGGGGAATTGCAGGATTGCAGGATTGCAGAATTGCAGGATTGATGGAGAGTTGAGGGATTGGGCGGATTGACAGAGGTGGATTTCGGCCCCAGCCGTCTCCGCCTCAAATTTCAATCTCCCTGCCTTCTTCCCTGCCTTCTTCCCTGCCTTCCTTCCTTCCTTCCTTCCTTCCTTCCTTCCCTTACTTTCTGCAATTCTGCAATCCTGCAATCCTGCAATTCCTCGTGTTACCTCACAAAAAGGTAAAGGCTCACGAAGGCGAAGATGCCGAACAGCATCAGCAGCGCATAGTTCTGCACCAGACCGGTCTGCAACCGGCGGAAGACATGACTGCCTTCCTGTATCACCCGCCCGACGAGGTTCACGATCCCGTCCACGAAGGTCCGATCGGTGAAGGCCGAAAAGAACGATCCGATGAGCGTCAGCCGTCCCGTGCCGTTGACGACACCGTCCACGACATGTCGATCGACGGACCACAGCCCGCGGGCACTCAACCAGGTGGCTGCAATCACCGTCGCGCCGTACAGCTCGTCGACGTAGTACTTGTGTGAAAGCAGCCGATGTGCCCCCGCGAAACGTTCGGCCAGCTGGGAGGAGATCTCCGGCTTGATCACGTAGAACCTCCACGCCATCGCAATACCGACGGCGGCGATCAGCACCGAGAACACCATCAACCCGAGCTCGATGGCGTGTGATTCCTCGGCGTGCTCGGCTTCCGCGCCTTCCGCAGCAGCCCCTTCCGGCACAGCACCCTCCGGCGTTGCGGCCTGGTGAGCGGTGAAGCTCGGCTCGAGGAAGTGCTCGATCGCGTTGCCGCCGCCCAGGGCGGCTGGCACACCGAAAAAGCCCGCCACGACGGCCCCCACCGCGAGCGCCATCAGCGGGTACGTCATGGCGGTCGGCGACTCGTGCGGGCCGCGCCAAGGTCCGTGGCCGTGGCCGCCGGCACCGTGATCATCATGCGCAGGCCCCGCGTCGTGCGGTGCCGCGGGACCGTGACTGACGTCATGCGCCGCCCGGTGCGCCTGCCCGTGCGCGTCCCGCGGATGCATCACGCCTTGCCCGCCCGCCACCGCCGGTGCGTGAGCCGTCTCCCACGCCGGGCCGCGATAGGCGCCGAAGAAGGTCATCGCGACCAGTCGGAACATGTAGAACGCCGTCATGAGGGCCGTGACGACGGCAAGCGTCCAGATTCCTTTGTTGGCGAGGAACGCGCGATACAGGATTTCGTCCTTGCTGAAGAACCCCGACAAGGGCGGGATTCCGGCAATCGCGAGCGTCCCGACGAACATCGTCGCAAAGGTCACGGGCATGTATTTCTTCAACCCGCCCATGCGCCGCATGTCCTGCTCGCCGGCCATCGCGTGGATCACCGAACCGCTTCCGAGGAACAACAGCGCCTTGAAGAACGCGTGGGTCATCAGATGGAACGCGCCGGCCGCGAACGCGCCAACGCCCATCGCGGTGAACATGTAGCCGAGCTGCGAAACGGTCGAATAGGCCAGCACCCGTTTGATGTCGTTCTGCACGAGACCGATCGACGCCGCCATCAACGCCGTCAGGACGCCGACGATGGCCACGATGGTCATGACCATCGGCGCGTGTTCGAACAGCACCGCATTGCGCCCGAGCATGTACACCCCGGCCGTCACCATGGTCGCCGCGTGGATAAGCGCCGAGACGGGCGTCGGTCCTTCCATGGCGTCCGGCAGCCATACGAACAGCGGAATCTGCGCGCTCTTGCCGGTGGCGCCGACGAACAGGAGCAAACAAATCAGCGACAGCACGCCGAACCCGGCCGTCTCGACCGGCATCGCGGCAGCGGCGTCCTGCACGGCACGAAAGTCCAGTGTCCCGAACGTCGCGAAGACGAGGAAGATGCCGAGGATGAAGCCCCAGTCGCCGATGCGGTTCGTGATGAAGGCCTTTTTCCCTGCGTCTGACGCGCTCTTCTTTTCGTACCAGTAGCCGATGAGCAGGTACGAGCAGAGACCGACGCCTTCCCAGCCCACGAACATCACGAGGAAATTGCTCCCCAGGACGAGCATGAGCATGAAGAAGCAGAAAAGATTCAGGTAGCAGAAGAAGCGCGCCACGCCGCCGCGCGGCTCATCGGCAATATAGGCCGTGGAGTACACGTGAATCAGGGTGCCGATGCCGGTCACCACCAGCAGCATCATTCCGGACAGCGGATCGAGGCGGAATCCCCACGGCGCCTGAAAGCTGCCAACGGTGCCGTTGTCCAGCTGAAGGGGAATCGCGGGGATCCACTGCGCAACAAGGACGTCGTGCGCGCGCTGGTCCGGCGCGAGCGCAAGCAGTTGCCAGAAGGCGATGAGCGACAGGATCAGCGCGCCGACCATGGTCGAACAGGCCACCAGGCCTGCGGTCTTCCGCGAGAACGAGCGGATACCGACCAGCCCGTTAATCGCGGCGCCGATGCCGGGCAGCAGCGGAATGAGCCAGATATAGTTCATGCTGGGACGCCTCGTTGCGGCTTCACAGGCCGCTCCTCGGCGTGGCCGCAGGCGCTATTACCATCGCATCACGTTCATTTCGTCGATGTTGATCGTTTCCTTGTTCCGGTAGAAAGCAAGAATGATCCCCAGACCGACAGCCGCCTCGGCCGCGGCGACCGCGATGACGAAGACGGCAAACACCTGGCCGATCGCGTTCTGCAGTTGGTTCGAGTAGGCGACCAGGTTGATGTTGACGGCGTTCAGAATCAACTCGATCGACATGAAGATGATGATGATGTTCCTGCGAACCAGGACACCGATGACGCCGATGATGAACAGCGCCGCCGACAGCAGCATGTAATGGGTCGGCGTAATGATCATGATGTCCACAATGCAGATGGCATGGTCACAGATCTCTTTTTGCCAGGAGGATGGCCCCGATCATCGCCACAAGGAGCAGCATCGAGGCGATCTCGAAGGGAATCAGATAGCTCGTATAGAGCAGCCAGCCCACTTCTTCGGTGTTGCCCGAAACGGGCAGCGGCGCCGCCGGGACAATCCCGGCCGGCGCCGGGATGTTGGACCCGAACAGGGCGATCGCGCCGAGTTCGGCGAGCACCGCCACCGCGAGGCCGAATCCGAGTTTGGTCCGCCGGGCCGGGTCCCGATGCGCTTCTGGCGGGCGCTTCAGGTTCACCAGCATCACCACGAACAGGTACAGGACCACGATTCCGCCGGCGTACACGAGGATCTGAATGACCGCGAGAAACGGCGCGCTGAGCAACGCATACAGCGCCGCCACGAACAGGAAGTCGAGCACGAGGTACAAGACCGAGTGCACGGTGTCCTTCGTGGTCACGACGAGAATCGCGAACCCGAGAATCAGCGCGGCGAGCGTGTAGAAGGTGATCGCGTAACCCATTACGCCATCAGCACCTTGACCAGACCCGTCACCAGCAGGTTCAGAATGGCCAGCGGGATGAGGACCTTCCACCCCAGCCGCATCAGCTGGTCGTACCGATACCGCGGCAGCGTCGCCCGGACCCAGATGAAGACATAGAGAAAAACGAACGACTTGATGAGGAACCAGCCCCAGCTCGGGATGATGCCGAGAAACGAGAGCGCGGCCACGTTGGGAAACGGCCGCAGCCACCCCCCAAGAAACAGCGTCGTCGCCACCGACGAGACGACGATCATGTTGGCATACTCGGCGAGGAAGAACAGCGCGAACCGCATGCCGCTGTACTCGGTGTGGAAGCCGCCCGTGAGCTCCTGCTCGGCCTCGGGCAGATCGAACGGGGCGCGGTTGGTCTCCGCGAGCCCACCGATGAAGAAAATCACAAACGCGACCGGTTGGACGAACGCAAACCAGACGCCGGCACTTTCCTGGGCGCGGACGATGCTGACCATGCTGAGCGAACCAGCGACCAGGATGACGCTGACGAGGGTCAGCGTCACCGCCACCTCGTAGCTGATCAGCTGGGCGGAAGCCCGGAGGCTGGCCAGCAGCGGATATTTGCTGTTCGACGCGTAGCCCGCCAGAATGAGACCGTACACGCCGATTGAGGCCACCGACACGATGTACAGGAGGCCGACGTTGATGTCGGTGATGTACAGCGTCACCTGCCGGCCGAACAGGTTCACTTCGGGACCGAACGGAATCACCGCGTAGACAATGAGCGCGGGCACCATCGCGATGATCGGCGCCGCCGTGAACACCCATCGGTCGGCGCGGACCGGCGTGATGTCTTCCTTGATCATCAGCTTGACGGCATCGGCGACCGGCTGAAGGATGCCGTAGGGTCCCACGCGCATCGGGCCGAGCCGCGACTGCGCCCACGCGATGACCTTGCGCTCGAGCAGCACCATGTACGTGACGCCGACCAGCGTCGCGTTCAGCACGATGATGATCTTCACGAGCGGGATGACGAAGGTATCCACCATCACTGGCCCCTGGCCTTCATCGATCGACCTCGCCCAGCACGACATCGAGGGAGCCGATGAGCGCCACCACGTCGGCAACGAGGTGCCCTTTGACGAGCCGTCGCAGACCCTGCAGATTGCAGAAAGACGGCGGCCGGACCCGGAAGCGGTACGGGTTCGTGGATTTGCCGTCGCTCACGATGAAATACCCGAGTTCGCCCTTGGGCGACTCGATCGCATGATACGTTTCGCCGGCGGGGGGCTTGATGAGCCGCGGCACTTTTCCCACGATCGGGCCTTCGGGAATGCCTTCGGCGGCCTGACGGATGATGCGCAGCGACTGCCGGAATTCCTCCATCCGCACGAGATACCGATCGTAGGTGTCGCCCGAGGTGCCGATCGGCACGTCGAACTGCATCTCGTCGTACGCGGCGTACGGCTCGTCTTTGCGGATGTCTCGGGCGATCCCCGACCCGCGCAGCGGCGGCCCACTCAGCCCCAGCGCCAGCGCGTCGGCCCCCGAAATCACACCGATCCCCTGCGTCCGCTCCAGCCAGATGCGATTGTGCGTCAGCAACTCTTCGTATTCATCGAGCTTTGCCGACATGATGGTGCAGAACTCGAGCACTTTCTTGTCCCAGCCGGGCGGGATGTCCAGCGGGAGACCGCCGATGCGCATCGAGTTGTACGTCAGCCGCGCGCCGCAGAATTCCTCGAAGAGATCGAGAATCAGCTCGCGCTCGCGGAAGGCATACAGGAACACCGTCATCGCGCCGATGTCCATCGCATGCGTGCCGACCCAGAGGCAGTGACTGGCGACCCGCTGCAGCTCGCACAGTATCGTCCGCACGTACCGGGCGCGGCGCGGCACGTCGAGCGACATGAGTTTCTCGACCGTCTCGCAGTAGCCGACGTTGTTCGTCGCGGCGGCGACGTAATCCATCCGATCGGTCAGCAGAACGATCTGGGTCCAGTTCCGGTTCTCGCTGAGCTTTTCGATGCCCCGGTGCAGGTACCCGATGACGACCTCGCAATCGACGACTTTCTCGCCGTCGAGGCGGAGCACGACGCGCAGCACGCCATGCGTGCTCGGATGCTGGGGCCCCATGTTCAGCACGAGCTCGTTCGTGTCGAACATCGCGCCGTGGTGGACGACGGGTGTTTCCATGTGTCTAGCCTCGAGCCCCCCAGCCCCTAGTCAATCTCTGCCTCTTCCCTGGCCTGCTTCAGCTTGAGCCAATCGATCGGATTCTCCATCAACAGCTCGCCCGGCCCCTCGAGAGGATAGTCCTTGCGTTGGGGAAAGCCCTGCCAGTCCTCCGGCATCAGAATCCGACGCCGGTCGGGGTGGCCGACGACGTTCACGCCGAACATGTCGTACACCTCGCGCTCGAGCCAGTTGGCCGCAGGCCACACATCGGTGACCGACGGCACCGCGTCGTTCTCGCCCGCCCGCGTCTTCACCCGCAACCGGTGACGGTGCCGCGTCGAATACAGGCAGTAGACCACGTCGAAGCGCTCCGGGCGCAGCGGCCAGTCGGTCGCCGTGACATCCGAACACATGTCGAACGCGGCGCCGGGCGTGTCGCGAAGGTGACGAACGACCTCGAGCAGCCGCGGAAGGAGGACGATAATCGTCCAGTCTCCTACCCAATAGCTGACGGCGGACACGCTTCCCGGGAGCGCGGCCTGCAGCGCGTCGACAAAAGACGGCTGTGCGGTCCCGGCCGGAGGTGGCGGCTCGGCCGGTCCCACCGGCGCCGCGGCCTTCGGCACGTGAGCCTCCCCTGCGGGTGCGGGCTTCGCCCCGGCCGCGGCCGCCGGCCTTGCGGGCACAGCCGGTCTGCTGGCCGCTGGCGCAGGCTTGCTCGGAGCGGCAGGCGCAGAAGGCTTCGCCGGCGATGGCGGCGCGGCCTCATGCTGAGACTGAGTGTCCGGTGTGTCCGCGGCTGCGGCTGAAGGGATCGACGGGCCTTCCTGGCCTTCTTTGCCTTCGGGGGGCTTCTGAGAATCGTCAGCCATCTAGACCCATTCAAGGGCGCCCTTTTGCCACGCGTAGTAATAGCCAACGACGAGAATGAAGATGAAGATCACCATCTCGATCAAGCCGAAAAGCAGCAACTGGTCGAAAATGACCGCCCAGGGAAACATGAACACCGTCTCGACGTCGAAGATGACGAAGAGCATCGCCACCAGGTAATAGCGGATGCTGTAGCGGTCGCGGGCGTCGGTCAACGGCTCGATGCCACACTCGTACGGTTCGAGTTTCACCTGGTTGTACTTCTCCGGATGCAGCAGGCCGGAGAAAACCAGCGTAAATATCGCGAATCCCGTCGCGACCAGCACGAACATGGCGATGGGGATGTAGGCTGAAAGCATTAGAAGCGACTGCGCGCGCACCACGCGCTTGTCGGCGGAAAAGCCGTTGGTTTATAACATGCGACCTGAGGGGTGTCAAGAAACATGGTCACCTGAAACAGACCGCAGGCGTACCCGTAAATCATAGATTTCACGTCAGTTTTAGACCTATACTGGCGCTATGAACCGGTACTTGCTGGTGGGTGTGTCGCTCGTCGCCGCCGTCGTCGTCAACGTCTCGTCCGAGCTGCGATCCCAGGCGCTGGAACGCTCCTTGTACGTCAACATGCTCGACAAGTCAGGCGCTCCCGTGCCCAGCATGGGCCCGTCCGACTTCATCGTCCGGGAGGACAACGTCGCCCGCGAGGTGCTGCGGGTTGTGCCGGCATCCGAGCCGATGCAGATCGCGATCCTCGTGGACAACAGCACCGCTGCGGGGCCGATGATCCCGCACATCCGCCGGGCCCTGCCGCCGTTTGTCGACGCGATGGCGATGCCCAACGCGGCAGGACGCCGCAACGAGATCGCACTGGTGACGTTGGCGGCACGGCCGACGATTCTCGCCGAGTACACGACCGACCCCGAGCCGCTCAAAAAGGCGACCGATCGCGTCTGGGAGGATGCCGTCATGCAGGGGTACTACCTCCTCAACGGCATCATCGAGATCACCCAGGGCTTCAGGGTGCGCGAGGCGCCCCGTCCCGTGATCGTCGCGATTATCACGGAGGGCCCCGAGCTGAGCAACCGGGATCCGACCCGCGTGCTGAACCCGCTTCGCGACAGCGGTGCGGCATTGCATGTCGTGACGCTCGGCCCTCCCGCTTCCGGGGTAGAGGACGACGTGATTTATCGCAATCGGGTTGTTGACGAAGGCCCGCGGATCAGCGGAGGCACTCGCTCGCAGCTGCTGGCGCCGTCCGCGTTGCCCGCGAAGCTTCTGCAGCTGGCGGACGTCCTCAAGAGCACCTATCGCGTCACATACGCGCACCCGGACTCGCTCATTCCGCCGGAACGCGTCACCGTCGCGGCAAGGAGTGCCGATCTCACGGCCCACGGGAGGCTGGTCAGGGAATCACAGGCGAAACAATGAGGGGCGTCGTGAGAACTCGCCTGGCGCTCATCGCGGCACTGGGTGCGGCCTTTCTTACGCTCGGCGTCGCAACAGAGCGACTGAGCGGCCAGGCGGCCCAGGACGGTCAGCCCGCGTCCGGCGGTCAGGCCCCGTCGTTCCGCGCAGGCGTCGATGTCGTGTCCCTGAACGTCACGGTGACAGACGGGACGGCGCGCTACATGACAGACCTCGAGATGGGAGATTTCAGCGTCTTCGAGGATGGTATCAAACAGGACATCACGCTGTTCAGCCGTACCAACCTTCCGATCGCTCTTGCCGTGCTGCTCGACACCAGCGCGAGCATGGAGGGCCGGCTGCACGTGGCCCAGGAAGCCGCCGTGGGATTTGCCAGGCGTCTCCGCACGCAGGACATCGCCGAGATCGTCAGCTTTGACAGCCGGGTCGTCGTTCTCCAGCCCTTCACGAGCGAGACCTCAGAGCTCGAGCAGGCGATTCGGAAGACGTCGCCCGGCGGCTCGACGTCGCTGCACAATGCCGTGTACATCGCCCTCAAAGATCTGAGACGGATTGTCGCCCGGAGCGCCGACGAAGTCCGCCGACAGGCCATCGTCGTGCTCTCGGACGGGGAGGATACGTCGAGCCTGTTGCCATTCGAGGAAGTGCTCGATCTGGCCAAGCGCTCGGAGACGGCGATCTACAGCATCGGCTTGAAGGACAGCAATGCCTCGAACGCCAGAGGTTTCAAAGAAGCCGAGTTCATCCTGCGTCAGTTCGCACAGGAAACCGGCGGACGGGCCTTCTTTCCCGCCCACGTTTCGGAACTCGACAGCATCTACGGGCAGATATCCGACGAGCTATCCAGCCAGTACACCGTCGGCTACACATCACGAAATGCCCGTCAGGACGGTGCCTGGCGTCGCGTGGTGGTTCGGATCGACAGGGCCAACGCGGTCGCCCGTACCAAGTTGGGGTACTACGCACCAGGCGCCGCTCCGAAGCGATGAACTCCGTCCCGCTGGCGTTGTACGCCGCCGCCCTGATCGCGTACGCCTGGCACTTTGCCCGGCGAAGCCCGGGAGTCGGGCTCACGGCGACGACCGTGCTGGTTGCCGCTGCCCTGGCGCACACCTTCGTCATCGGGATGCAGACGATGGAGGCGGGGCACGTGCCTATCACCAGCACGACGCCCTTCATTTCCACCTTTGTCTGGCTGCTTGCGCTTGCGTATCTCTATCTCGAGATGTCGACCAACGAACGGGCCATGGGCGTCTTCATCCTGCCGCTGCTGGTGGCGCTTCAGACGATTCCGGCGCTCAACCCGGGCGTTGAAGAGCGATCGGCGGTTCTTCAGGGCCCGCTGTTCAGCCTTCATGTCTCGTCCTTGCTGTTTGCGTACGCGAGCTTCGCGCTCGCCTGTGTCATCGGGATTACCTACGTGCTGCTCTTCAAGGAAATCAAGGCAAAGCACCTGGGATTTTTCTACGCGCGGCTGCCCTCGCTGCAGGTGCTCGACCGCATGAACCAGTGGATGATCGCAATAGGCTGGGTATTTCTGACGATCGGCATCATCGTCGGCCTCATGTTCGCGGCCCAGGTGCGGGCGCTGCCCTCCGCGGCGGTCGACCCGCGCGTCCAGGCGATGTCTCTGGGCGATCCGAAGATTTTCGTCGCGCTCGTGTGCTGGGCGGTGTATTCGTTTGAAACGTTTGGCGCGCGTCGGCTGGGCTGGGGCGGACGCCGCACGGCCTATCTGTCCGCGCTCGGCTTTGCCATCGTGCTGTTGAACTTCGTGCCGATCAGCTATTTTCTCACCCGGAGCCACGACTTTTGAGCGTCCGGATCGTCCGTTCATCGCCTTCACGGACCAACGGTCAGGCCAAGGACCGAGACCGGTTCAGGCGCCAGGGACTGACGGAATGCACATCCTGGTAGTCGGCCTCAGTCACCGCACCGCGCCGGTGGAGTTGCGCGAACGCGTCGATTTCCAGGGCCGCGTCGAATCGGCGCTGCGGGCGCTGGCAGCACGCGGTTCGACCGACGAAGCGGTCGTGCTGTCAACCTGCAACCGTGCCGAACTCTACGCGGCGTGCCAGGACGCGAGCCGGGCGCGAGCCGACCTGGCCGGCTTCATGAGCGAATTCCACGGCGTCGATCGAAAGGCGCTGGCCCCTCATGTGTACGATCTGCAGGACCTCGACGCGGCGCGCCACCTCCTTCGCGTCGCCGCCGGCCTCGATTCGCTCGTCGTCGGCGAGCCACAGATTCTCGGTCAGGTGAAAGAGGCGCATACCCTGGCCACTGGAGCCCAGACGGTGGGCCCCATCCTGAATCGCCTGTTTCACGCCTCGTTCGCGGCCGGCAAGCGCGTGCGCACGGAGACTGGATTGTCATCGGGCGCCGTCTCGGTAAGCTTCGCAGCCGTCTCGCTGGCGCGGAAGATTTTCGGCGATCTCTCGGGTCGGAGCGTCCTCGTGATTGGTGCCGGCGAGATGGGCAAGCTCACGGCGCAGCACATGAAATCGCAGGGGGTGCAGCGGGTGACGATCGTCAGCCGGACGATGGCGCACGCTTTACACACTGCCGAAGCGATCGGCGGCGCCGGCGCCGTGCCGTGGGAAGAGCTGGATGCTGTCCTGTGCGCCAGCGACATCGTGATCACGGCGACTGGCGCCGGCTCGACCATCCTCACGAAAGCGCACGTCGAGGCGGTGATGCGCCCGCGGCGGAACCAGCCGCTCTTCATCATCGACATCGCAGTCCCCCGTGACGTCGAGGCCGCGGCGGGCGAGATCGAACAGGTGTTTCTCTACAACATCGATGACTTGCAGGCGACGGTGCAGGAGAATCTGGCCCGTCGCGCCTCCGAAGTTCTTCGCGCGGAAGCCATCGTCGCCGAAGAGGTCAGCCGGTTCAGTCAATGGCTCCGGTCGCGCGGTGCCGTTCCCACGGTCGTCGCGCTCCGCCAGAAATTCGAGAACATCCGGCGCGCGGAACTCGAGCGCCTCGACTTCAAGCTCTCCTCGCTCCCGACGGAGGCCCGTCCCGAAGCGCGCGCCTGCGTGGACGAGATTACCCGCCTGTTGGTCGAGAAGTTGCTGCTGACGCCGACCGAACAGCTGAAGGCCCTTGGCGATCAGGACACACTGGCCGCCCACGCCGAAGCGTTGACGCGGCTCTTTGGCCTCAGCCCATCGCCCGACGGCGAACGAGAGACGGTACGCGCATCCGCGGATCCGGAGGACCCACCGACCGGTCGCGAGCCTTCGCGACGAGTCGAGTTCTTCCGCCCGAAATCGAAACCCTCGTCAGGGTCGGGGCGCTGACATGAGTCCGTGGCTGGTGAGCTGAGGCTCGGCACGCGGGGTAGTCACCTCGCCCGCTGGCAGGCGGACGCGGTGGCGGCCCGCCTTCGGGAGGCCGGGGGGCCGGCGTGCCGCGTGGTCGTGATTCGAACGACCGGGGATCGGCTGCAGGAAGCCCCGCTTTCGGAAGTGGGGGGCAAAAGGCTGTTCGTGAAGGAAATCGAGGATGCCCTGCTCAAGAACGAGATCGACATCGCCGTCCACAGCAGCAAGGACATGCCGGTGCTCCTTCCGGACGGCCTTGCCATCGGTGCGGTGCTGGCCCGAGAAGATCCGTTCGATGCACTCGTCATGCCGCTGAACGCCCGTCTCGATTCAGATGCCTCCTTCGATGGGGTGCTTCGCGTCCTCGGATCGACGCCGAAGCTGGGAACGAGCAGTGTGCGACGCGTGGCCCAGTTGACGCGGCTGCTGCCCGACGCGCGTTTCGTTCCGATCCGGGGGAATCTCGACACGAGGTTGCGTAAACTCGACGAAGGTCAGTACGACGCGATCGTCCTGGCGGCCGCCGGACTGCGGCGCCTGGGAATGGCGGGACGTATATCCGCCCGGCTGCCCGCGACCGCTTGCGTGCCGGCGCCCGGACAGGGGATCGTGGCCGTTGAAATTCGCAAAACCGACAAGCGAGCCGCCAACGCTGTGCATCTGATCGACGACATCCTGGCTCACGCTGCACTGGATGCGGAGCGTGCGGTCGTGCAGGCACTCGGGGGCGGATGCCAGACGCCGGTGGGCGCACTGGCTTTGCCCGCTCCCGAAGGCAGTCTGGAGCTCACGGCCGTTGTCGTCTCGCTTGACGGTTCACGCGCGCTTTTCGCCACAGGGCGCGGAAAGCGTGAGGACGCCGCGTCGCTGGGCGGTCGCGTCGGGGCGCAACTGCTGGCTGATGGCGCGGGCGCCATCCTCGCCGATGCGCAACGAATCGACAGCGCCGTAAAGGGCATTCAGCCGTGACGCCCGCCACCGTCTACCTGATCGGCGCGGGCCCCGGCGATCCGGGGCTCATTACAGTGCGCGGGCGCGAGTGCCTGCAGCTGGCGGATGTGGTGCTGTACGACCATCTTGTTCACCCCCGGCTGCTGCGACATGCGCCTCAGACGGCGGAGAAGATCGACGTCGGCGGCGCCGCACCCGCTCCGCTCGAGCAGGAGGCGATCTGCTACCTGCTCGCAGAGAAGGCGCGTGAGGGCAAGACCGTCGCCAGACTGAAATGGGGCGACCCTTTCGTTTTCGATCGTGGCGGGGCCGAGGCGCTCTTCTTGCACGAACAGGGTGTGCCATTCGAAGTCGTGCCCGGTGTGCCGGCTGGAATTGCTGTCCCAAGCTATTCGGGTATTCCGATTACCTACCCTGGCGGCGGAGACACGCTCACCTTCGTGCGAGGCCACGAGGATTCGGGCAAAGCGGCTGCGCCCATTGACTGGACGAGTCTCGCCAGGCTCGACGGGACCATCGTCTGCTATGCCGGTCCGGACCAGCTGCCGTCGATTCTCACTTCGCTCACCTCGCATGGACGCCCGGGCGATGACCCGGCCGCCGTCATCTATGACGGCACGCTCCCGACGCAAGAGACCCGCATCGGGACGATTCGCGAGTTGCTGGACGCGGCCCGCGAGTCGACCGACCGGCGTCCTGCCATTCTGGTCGTCGGCCGTGTGACGGCATTGCGCGAGCATTTGCGGTGGTTCGACGCAAAGCCGCTGTTCGGCAAACGTATTCTCGTCACCAGACCACGCGATCAGGCGGAAGAGTTGGCGCAGCGGCTGGAGGCCATGGGAGCTGAAGCCATCGTGGCGCCAATGATTCGGATTCTTCCGCCAGAAGACTATTCCCCTGTCGATGCGGCCTGCGCCAGCGCCGGCACGTTCAACTGGATCGTCTTCGCGAGCTCAAACGCCGTGGACATCTTCATGCAGCGCCTTCACGCAATCGGGCGAGATCTCCGAGCGTTGGGCGGCGCCAGGGTCTGCGCCGTCGGGTCGGCAACGGCGGAGCGGCTGGCGCGCTACGGCCTGCGTGTGGACGTCATTCCAGGCGAGTATCGAGCGGAGTCGGTGGTGAGCGCCTTGAGCGAGCGAGATGACCTCCTCGGCGCGAGGGTGCTGCTGCCGCGCGCCGACATCGGCCGCGAGGTGATTGCCGAGGAGCTGCGCAAGCGGGGGGCCGAAGTGACCGAGGTCGTCGCGTATCGCACGGTCGTTGCCGACGCTGATCGGGAAGGTGAGCCCGACGTCTACCGGATGCTGCTCGATCGCCGCATCGATGTCGTCACGTTCACGAGCGCGTCAGCTGTCCGTAATTTCGTGAAAGTAGTAGGGGCCGAGCCCGCCGCCGATCTGCTGCGGACGACCATCGTCGCCTCGATTGGACCGGTGACCGCCGAGGCCGCCGCGCAGGCCAACATTCGAACAACGATCCTGCCGGCGCAGTACACTGTGGAGGCGCTCGTGGATGCGATCGTCCAGCACTTCGAGAGAAGTCGCGCGATGGTCGAGCAACCGACCTAGACGCCTCATTCACGCCGAGGGGACCGGCATCGGCAGGCCGCGTCCGAGGAAGAGTCATGAGTTCGACGCACACGCCTACCGCCTTGAAGCTGACCCGCCGCCTGCGCCGTCTCCGTCAATCGGAGACGATGCGCGCGCTCGTTCGGGAATCCCGTCTTTCGCCGGACATGCTCGTGCTGCCGCTGTTCGTGTGCGAGGGGGAAGGCGTCCGGCGGGAAGTGGCGTCCATGCCCGGGGTCTTCAACCTGTCGGTGGACGAAACGGTCAAGGACGTCGAACAGGCCCGGGCGGCCGGCGTGAAGAGCGTCCTGCTGTTCGGTCTGCCCGATCAGAAGGACGACGTCGGCTCTGCCGCATACGATCCCGAAGCGCCCGTCCAGTCGGCCATCCGCGCCATCAAGCGCAGTCTTCCGGACGTTCTGGTGATCACCGACGTCTGTCTCTGCGAGTACACCGACCACGGCCACTGCGGCATCGTCATCGACGACGAGGTCGCCAACGATCCCACGGTCGATCAGCTGGTCCGGGCGGCGGTCTCGCATGCGACTGCCGGAGCCGACATCGTCGCGCCATCCGACATGATGGACGGCCGAGTCGGCGCGATCCGGCAGGCCCTCGACGAACGCGGGTTCGAAAAGACCGCCATACTTTCCTATGCGGCCAAGTACTGTTCGGCCTTCTATGGCCCGTTTCGTGACGCCGCCTCGTCGGCGCCCGCGTTTGGCGATCGTCGCTCGCATCAGATGGATCCGGCCAACGTGTCCGAAGCCTTACGAGAGGTCGAACTCGACATCGAGGAAGGCGCAGACATGGTGATGGTGAAGCCCGCCCTGCCGTATCTGGACGTGCTGACCCGCGTCAAGGAGCGATTCGGCTATCCCACCGCGGCCTATCACGTCAGCGGGGAGTACGCGATGTTGAAAGCTGCCGCGCGCAATGGTTGGATCGACGAACGGCGTGCCATGCTGGAGTGCCTGACGGCCATCCGCCGGGCCGGCGCGGACATCATCATCACTTACTACGCAGTGGACGCAGCGAAAGCGCTGCGCTGACCGTTCCACCCACCACACACGAAGGCACGAAGACCGCGTGACTCTTTCGTGATGCACGACATGCGCACAAAACAATCCGCTCGTCTCTTCTCCCAGGCGCTGCGCGTCCTTCCCGGAGGGGTGGACAGCCCGGTCCGCGCGTTCAAGGCGGTCGGCGGCTCGCCTCTTTTCATGATCCGGGGATCCGGCTGTCGAATCCATGACGTCGACGGCAACAGCTTCATCGACTACGTCATGTCCTGGGGCCCCCTGATTCACGGACACGCACCGCGCGGCCTCGTCAAATCTCTCGCGGCGGCCGCCCGCCGAGGCACCAGCTTCGGCGCACCGAGTCCTCTCGAAGTCGCACTCGGCGTTCGTGTGTCGAAACTGATGCCATCGATCGAGCGAGTTCGCTTCGTCAACTCTGGCACCGAGGCTGCGATGAGCGCGATTCGTGTCGCCCGGGCAGCGACGCGGCGGGAACGAATCATCAAGTTCGAAGGCTGTTACCACGGCCACGCCGATCCGTTTCTGGTCAAAGCCGGTTCAGGGGCGATGACCCTTGGCGTGCCAACCAGTCCCGGTGTGACTCGCGCCGCAGTCGCCGATACGCTGGTCGCCAGCTACAACGATCTCGAATCGGTCCAGCGGTTGTTCGACGCCCACCCCGATCAGATTGCAGCGGTCATCATCGAGCCGATTGCGGGCAACATGGGCGTCGTTCCCCCAGCCGACGGCTTTTTACGTGCTCTACGGCGTGTCTGTTCGGCGACCGGGGCGCTGCTGATCTTCGACGAGGTCATCTCGGGTTTCCGGGCGGCGCCGGGTGGCGCACAGCAGCTGGCCAACGTCACGCCGGACCTGACTTGCCTCGGCAAGATCATTGGAGGGGGCTTACCCGTTGGAGCTTACGGTGGGCGCGCGGACCTGATGGAGCTGGTATCTCCAGCCGGACCCGTGTATCAGGCGGGCACCTTGAGTGGCAACCCGCTGGCCATGACCGCCGGCCTCTGGTGCCTCGATCAGCTGAAGCCCAGGCTCTATGCGCAGCTGGCGCGACTGGGAGCACGACTGGGCGCCGGACTGGCAGAAGCTGCACGCTCAGCCGGCGTCCCCCTTCAGGTAAACGTCGTTGGATCGGTGCTCACGCCGTTCTTCACAACCAGTCCCGTTCGCGACTATCAGTCGGCTGTCAGCGCCAATACCGATCAATACGCCGGGTTTTTCAGGGGAATGCTCACGCGCGGCGTTTACCCGCCACCGTCACAATTCGAGGCCTGGTTCCTCTCGACGGCGCACACACTGCGGGATGTCGATCAAACCATCGAGGCGGCAAAGGCAGCGATGCGTGAGGTTGCGGCGCCAGGCGACGGCTAATCCAGGTTCAAGGCGGTGTCCATGCGGACCCGCAGGACGGTTCCCGGTTCCAATCGAACGTCCTTTCCCTCCGTCGCCGCAATCGTCCCGCCCCCGCCAATCAGAATGCCTGCGAGCGCGCCCTTGGCTCCGCCAAGAATCGCGCCGATGACGGCGCCGACACCCGCACCCGCACCGATGCGTCCAACTTCACCTTTGATGCCTTCGCTTTCGATGGCCTCGGTGACCGTCGCTCGAATTGGGTACGACTGCCTGCCGACAGTCAGCCGGTCGAAGGCCACGGTCAAGCTGCCAGTACGTTCCAACCTCCCGGCTTTCTTGACCGAGGTGATAATCCCGCGCATCACCGACCCGGCCGGTACGATGACGCGGCTGCCGCTCGTCAAATCGACGAGAGTCGTCGCCTCGAACCGATCTTCGACTTGCGCGGTTTCGGAGCTCAGAGCGCTCTGAAGCCGGACATCGAATTCCGTACCAACCGGCACGTCGTCGTCTTCAGAGCGGCTCGAGGCTTCCGAGGACGATCGTTCGGTGCGTGTACTCGTGCTCGATGGAGCCGGCGGCACGTCCCCCCGCGCCCTGGTGCGAATAGCCTCGAGACGATCGCGGAGCTGCACGTACTCAGCTCGTTGAACCCGCTCATTCTTTCGAAGTTTGACCTTGAGATAGACGACCTCGTCCCGCGCGTCGTCGAGCTCGCGCTGGAGCTCGGCGGCGAGCGGCGCGTCGTCGTTCCGCAGCTGCGCCACATCATGCGATGCGGTGAAGGCGCTGTCCTGAAGGCTTTGAATGTCAGCGCTCGTCAAGTCGTTCTGGGCGGCGACGTTCAGACCCAATCCCGCGACGAGAGCAAACACGACGACGGCGAACCCACGGCCCCTCAAAGTCTGGTCTACTGCCGAGCTCATCGGCGACCTCCAGAGGGGCTACGTGCAAAGTCAGCGCCAAGGCATTAGGTTCTGAATCCAGCTGATTCGGGCCAGGTCGTTATAGATGACCGTCACCATGAGCATCATGAGGACGACAAACCCGGCGAGCAGCATCTTCTCCTTCAGCCGCGTGCTGAAGTCGCGCCGGGCGATGCCCTCGAGCGCCATGATCGTGATGTGTCCGCCGTCGAGGATCGGGATGGGCAGCAGGTTCAGCAGGCCGAGATTGAGGCTGATGGCGGCCATCAGCGACAGCAGTGGAATCCATCCGAGCTGCGCCGATTCACCGGACAGCTGGGCAATGGCTACTGGTCCCATCAACTGTTTGGGTGAGGTCTCGCGCGTGAGCAGACCCCAGACGGTTTGAAAGATGAGGCCGGCGCTCTCGATGTTCCGCTCGACGCTCAGCTTGACCGCTTCGATTGGTCCCGGCTGCAGGATCTTGGTTTCGTCGACCGGGATGACGCCAAGCCAGCCGACGTCGCCGCGTCGGCCTGGCGTAACGGTCAACGTCTGCTGAGCGCCATCCCTGAGTACTGTGACCGCCATGGGCTTCTCGGGGTTGGCGGCGATGACCTCGCGGAACTGCGTGTGGAACGTCATCCGCCGGTCGTTCACCGATAGAATGACGTCTCCCGATCTCAACCCGCCGCGGTCTCCAGGCTCGCCCGGAGAAACCGACCGCAGTCGCGGATGCACGTCGGGCAAAACGCCAATTTCCCCAATCTCGAACCGGCTTTCATCCGAACGCCTGGACGGCGTCAGCGTCAGCTCGACGTTGCGGCCTTCGCGTTGAACGACGACCGGAGTCTCCCGATTCGGACGTGTGCCAACGGCGATGTAAAGGTCTTCCCATGTCTCGACGCTTCGGCCCGCCACCGTGAGAATGCGGTCGCCGGGGTGAACCCCTGCGGCCGCAGCCGCTGATCCAGCAGCCACCGAGCCCACTACAGGGGGCTGATCTTGGTACGCGCCGATTTCGGCGCCTTGGTACAGCACGAAGGCAAGGACCACGACCGCCAGCAGGAGGTTCATCACGGGGCCCATGATGAGCACCTGGAAGCGTTCCCACTTGCTCTTCGAGAGGAACTCGTCCGAGCGACCGGTCAGTTCCTGTTCCGGACTGTCCCCGGCCATCTTGACGTACCCGCCGAGCGGCAGCGCGCCGATGCTGTATTCGGTCTCGCCCCGCCGGACACTGAGGATCGTCGGATTGAATCCAAGCTGGAACTTGAGCACGCGAATGCCGACGCGCTTGGCGGCCAGGAAGTGACCGAGCTCGTGGACGAAGATCAGCACTCCGAGGACGAACGCGAAGGCGAGCACCGTGACTAGGCTTGTTGGCAAATGAGGCCCCTCAGACCTTCAATTCTACCGCGCGGGCCATTTCCTGCGCACACTTACGAGCCCAGTCGTCAACGTTGCGCACGATTGCCATACTCGTCAACTCGACGGGCTCGTGCGCGTTCATGGCGCCCTCAATCACGCGGGGAATGGCCAGAAATCCAATGCGTCCCTCGAGGAAGTGGGTCACGGCGACTTCGTTGGCGGCGTTCAGCACCACAGCAACACTTGGTCCGGCCTCGAGCGCCCGATAGGCGAGCTGCAGGCACGGGAAGGCTTCGGTGTCTGGCGCGGCGAAGTCGAGACGGCCGGCGCGAACCAGATCGAGCGCGGCCGGCCGCGCCGACCAGCGCTCCGGATACGAGAACGCGTACTGAATAGGCAGACGCATGTCGGTGACGCCGAGCTGCGCGATGACCGACCCATCGACGAGCTCGACCATCGAGTGCACAATCGACTGCGGATGGACGACGACATCGATCTGCCGTCCGCGAACACCAAATAGCCAGTGCGCCTCGATGACCTCGAGGCCCTTGTTCATCAGGGTCGCCGAATCGATGGTGATCTTGCGGCCCATGCGCCACGTTGGATGGCGGAGGGCGTCTGCGGCGGAGACCGCGGTGAGCTCGGACGCCGGTCGCCCACGAAAGGGACCACCCGACGCCGTCAGCACCAGCCGCTTCACCTCGGAAAGGCTCCGCCCGTGCAGGCACTGATGAATTGCATTGTGCTCGCTGTCGACCGGCAGGATGGACACGCCGCGGCGACGGGCAGCCTCGGTGACGACGCCGCCGGCCATCACCAGGATTTCCTTGTTCGCCAGCGCGATGGTTTTGCCGAGCTCGATGGCCGCGAGAACGGCTTCGAGCGCATCTGTCCCGGACGACGCGCAGAGCACGAGCTCGGCGTCCGGGTGCGAAGCGACCGTGACCAGCCCCTCCCGCCCGGCGCGGCCCACCACCGTGGTGGCAGGCGCGAGAGCGCTCAACCGCTCGCGCGCGCTGTCGGTCGCCATCGCCGCCACAGCCGGACGATACCGGGCGATCTGCGAGGCGAACAGCTCGGCGTTCTCTCCGGCCGCCAGCCCCACCACCCGAAGACGGTCCGCATGGGCGTCCACGACGTCGAGCGCACTCCGACCGATCGACCCGGTCGATCCGAGAATGGCGATCTGCTTGACTGACAGCTGATTTCTCCAGTGAAAAGTTCAGACGTATTTCAGCACGATGTAGTACACCGGCGCCGCAAAGAGGAGCGCGTCGATTCGGTCCAGGACGCCCCCGTGCCCTGGAATCAGGTCTGAGCTGTCTTTGAGGTTCGCACTTCGCTTCAGCATCGATTCGAAGAGGTCTCCGGCGACACCGAAAGCCACAATCGCCATACCCAGAGCGACCCGCACGACGAGCGGCGCCGTGGGAAGCCACCAGGCGCCGGCAACAGCGAGCGTCAGGCCCCCGAACACCAGGCCTCCAATCGCACCCTCAACCGTCTTCTTGGGGCTGATCGCCGGCGCCAGCAGCCGACGACCGAACGCCCGACCAGAATAGTACTGTGCGGTGTCGCTCACAATCACTGTCAACATCAGCAGAAACAGAGTGCCGGCACCTCGGATCTCCCGAATGGCGACGATCGCGCCGAACGGCAGTCCCAGATACAGGGATGGAAACAGGCTGGCAGACGCGATGCCGAGCCCGTCGCGGCCGTTGCTCCACACCGTCAAGGTCAGCGTGCCGAGCGCGACGAGCGCTGACATCAGCACGAGGTCGATCGGCCGCGACGGCGTCGCAAAGGCCGCACAGGTCAGCATGGCGGCGGCGCCGGCGGGAATGGGGGGAACGGGCAACCCGCCCGTCCGAGCCAGCGTCAGGTACTCGCTGAACGCGAGTAACAACAGCAACTCGGCCACCACGAAGAACAGTCCTGGCGGCACGAACCAGACGATGACGATGGCCAGGATGAAGAGAACGGCGCCACTGAGGACGCGAGTCACTTGGCGCCGAGCGCGACCGGTCTCGGTGTTCCGGACGGGCGCGTCGCGTCAGAAGCCCCGCTCGGCGACGAGGGCTTGATTCCGCCGTACCGGCGGTCGCGCTTCTGATACGCGACGACTGCCTCGAGCAGGTGTCGACGACGGAAGTCGGGCCACAGCGTTTCAGTCACCCAGATCTCCGAGTAAGCAATCTGCCAGAGCAGAAAATTGCTGACGCGCATTTCACCGCTGGTGCGAATCAGCAGGTCCGGATCCGGCTGCCCCGCCGTGTACAGGAAGGAGGCGAAGCGGGACTCGTCGAGTTCTGCGGGATCGACTCCCGCCGACAGCGCCCGCCTGGCGGCGTCAACGATCTCGGCCCGCCCTCCGTAGTTCAGCGCGATGTTGAACAGCATCCCGCTGTTGCCGTCGGTCTGCCGCATCGCGCTCTCGAGCTCGGAAAGCACATCGGCCGGCAGCTCATGGGCGCGTCCGATGACGCGGAAACGGATGTTGTTCGTGAGCAGCGTGGAAAGTTCGAGGCGCAGATAGCGTTTGAGGAGGGTCATCAACGTATTGACCTCGGCCCTCGGACGCTTCCAGTTCTCCATGGAGAAGGCGTACAGCGTCAGCACGCCGATGCCCAGCCGCGCTGACGCCTCCACCACATCACGCACCGAATCGATGCCCGCTCGGTGTCCTTCGACTCGCGGCAGATGCCGCTGCGCCGCCCAGCGGCCGTTGCCATCCATGATGATGGCGACATGAACTGGCAGCCGATCGAAATCGACCTGGCGCGTCAGCGCTTCATCAGGAGATCCGGGCGGAATGACGGCCAGGAGTTGCTCAAGCGACATGCCGTCATTATAAGTCTGCGTACTCGACCCGGACGAGGAAGAGGCCCCGGGCGGGCGCCGTCGGCCCCGCCTGTCTCCGGTCGCGCGACACCAAGACGTCCCGCATCCGTTCGCACGGCCAACGTCCCCGCCCGACTTCGACGAGGGTGCCGGCGATGGCGCGAACCATGTGTCGAAGAAACCCATCGCCCGTGACTTCGTACACGACGACCCCTGCACCGCTGCCGTACTCCGGTCGAGCATCGATCAAATGGGGGCGATTCACGAGGGATCGGACGATTGTCCGTTCCGTACTCCGAACCCGGCCGCCAACTGTCTGGAACGAGACAAAGTCGTGACGGCCCTCGAGCCACTCCGCAGCACGGCCCATCGCGTCAACGTCGAGCCCCCCCGGGACGTGCCAGACGTACTGCCGATCAAAGGGGCTCACCACATCGGCATCGCAGAAGCGATAGTGATAGGTTTTGGCTCGCGCGCTCAGACGCGCGTGGAAGCCGGGCGCCGCCATTCCGACGTCGGTGACCCGAACGTCCACCGGCAGATGTCCGTTCAGGGCGCGCTTCAGCTCGTCTGGATCGATCGTGCGGGCGAGAACGAACGAGGCCACCTGCCCGAGCGCATGCACGCCTGCGTCGGTGCGGCCGGCACCGATGACGACAACCCGTCGGCCATCCAGCTGGCGGAGCGCCTCCTCGATGAGGCCCTGGATGGAGGCGCCGGCGGCCTGACGCTGCCATCCGACGTAGTTCGTCCCGTCGTAGGCGAGCGTGATCCTGAACGTCGTCATCGCAGAACTTCAGGGGAATCCCGTCCTTTCCGTCCACCCACCGTCAGGCAGGACGGGAGCCGGGCTTTGTGAGAGCCATTCCTCGAGCGCAGAGCGGGCAGACGCTCGCTTCGTAAGTCGGAAGCGTCATATCCAGCAGCGCCACGAAGGGCACATCGAGACGGACGCCGCCACTCCGATCGACAATGGAGGCCGCGCCGACGACCTGTGCGCCAGCCGCAGTGGCCACCTGAATGGTCTCTCGAGTGGAGCCGCCGGTTGTCACCACATCCTCGACGACGAGGACGCGATCGCGGCTGGCGAGCGTGAAGCCCCGACGCAGCGTCAGCATTCCATCCTGACGCTCGGCGAAAATCGCCCGCAGGCCGAGTGCGCGGCCGACTTCCTGGCCGATAATCACGCCACCAAGCGCTGGCGAGAGCACGACAGAGGCGTCCAGGTTCCGCGTGCAGTCCGCCAGCGCCCTGCCCAGTGTTTCAGCGTGAGCCGGGTATTGAAGAACGAGCGCCGATTGCAGATAGCCGGGGCTGTGCAGGCCTGACGACAGCCGGAAGTGTCCCTCGAGCAGTGCGCCCGAGCGGCGAAAAAGGTCCAGGAGTTCGTCTCGTGTCACGCGTTCGGCCCGTAGTATACCCGCCCCCGATTGCTCCTCGGCTTGGCTTGGAGGGTCCCCCTGACCTGTTCCTGCCCGCACTTCCTGGCCCTCCCGCGCTCGGATACACTCCCCCCGGTGCCCCGACTCTCGGTCACGATCATCACGAAGAACGAATCAGCTCACATCGCCGAGGCCATCAAGTCTGTTGCCTGGGCCGACGAAATCATCGTCGTCGATTCGGAAAGCACCGACGACACCGCGGCCATCGCCCGGGGCTACACCGAGCGCGTGATAGTACGCCCGTGGCCCGGCTACACGGCTCAGAAGAACTACGCGGCGTCGATCGCCAGTCACGACTGGATTCTGTCCGTGGACGCCGACGAACGGGTGACGCCGGCGCTTGCGGCCGAGATCAAAGCGCTGCTGGCGACCACCCCGGCACGTCCGGGGTATCGAATTCCTCGGGTGACATGGCACCTGCAACGCTGGATCCGCTCAACCGACTGGTATCCCGACTACCAGCTGCGTTTGTATGACCGACGCGCCGGGGTGTGGACGGGGCGCTACGTTCATGAGGCCGTGACCGTCCGCGGAGCCGCAGGACAGCTCAAAGGCGAGCTGGAACACTTCCCCTTTCGTGACATCGCCGACCACCTCGAGACGATCGATCGCTACACCACCTACGCCGCCAGACAGATGTACGAGAGCGGACGCCGCGTCGGGTTCTGGCAACTCGCGCTCCATCCACCGCTCGCCTTTCTCCGTAACTACGGACTCCGCGGAGGTGTGCGCCAGGGACTCCCCGGGTTGATCATTTCGGCAATGAACAGCTACTACGTCTTCTTGAAATTCGCCAAGCTCTGGGAATTGCATCGCGTGTCCGACACCGTCCGTCGCGAAGACACGAAGACCCCTGCGTCTTCGGGGTAACCAGGCGCCTCAGTCATGTTCTCGCTCCATATCGACACCGCCCGGACCTGGCGAGGCGGACAGAACCAGGTGCTGTTGACGGTGAACGGCCTGAGGGCAATCGGTCATCGCACGGCGCTCGTCGCGCATCCCCTCGGTGAGCTTCGCCGGCGGGCCGCCGAGGGCATGGAGTTGATCCCCATTGCTCCGCGCATGGAAATGGACCTCTCCGCCGCTTGGCGACTTGCGCGTGTCGTACGCCGGCTCGGGCCGGACATTGTCCACGCACACGATGCGCACGGCGTGGCCATGGCCGCGCTCGCGCTCTCGATGGGAGCGGCGGCGGCACGACGAACCGGACAGCGTCCACCCGCGTTCATAGCGGCGCGCCGCGTGGATTTTCATCTTGGCGGCAATTCGCTGTCACGATGGAAGCAGCGGCAGGTTGACTGCTTCATCGCAGCCTCCGAGGCGATTCGGCAGATACTCGTCGCCGATGGGGTCCCTGCTGAACGAACCATTACGGTGCATGAAGGCATCGACGTCGAGCACGTCCTTGCGGCGCCGCCGGTCAACGTGCATGAGGCATTCTGGCTCCCCCACCATGCCCCGCTCGTCGGCAACGTCGCGGCACTCGTTCCGCACAAGGGGCAGCGCCACCTCGTCGACGCCGCCCGACTCGTCGTACAGGAGGTGCCCGACGCGCGATTCGTCATCCTGGGCGAAGGGGAGCTGCGCGAAGGCCTGGAGCGTCAGATCCGGGAGCACCACCTCGAGAAGCACGTACTTCTGCCAGGGTTCCGCACAGACGTGCTCGGCTGCATGAAGAGCTTCGACCTGTTCGTGATGAGCTCAGTCACCGAAGGACTCGGGACCTCCCTCCTCGACGCCATGGCGTGCTCACGGGCCATCGTCGCGACGCGGACAGGCGGCATTCCGGAGGTCGTGGAAGACGGTGTGACTGGTCGCCTCGTGCCACCGCGCGATCACGCGGAGCTCGCGCGGGCGATCGTGACGCTGCTGAAGGATCCCGCACGGCGGCGGCGCATGGGAGAGGCCGGGTACGTGCGCGTGACCGAGCGATTTACCGTCGAGCGAATGGTGGTCGCGACGGCGAACGCGTACGCGGAAGTGAGGCGATGGAATGCGGACTGACCCCGCGTGTCACCTCGGATGGCAGTAACCGCGCAGCGGGCACTGGGAGTCCGGGGCAACGGCTGATCGGGGCGCGTCGCGCTCGCCTCGACGGCCGAATCCACACGCCTTCATCATGCCGATGTGGCAGAGCGCAAAGTCGTACTTCACGGGATCATCCGGGTCCAATCGGCGCAGCGAATCCGTGATGTCCCGGGCCATGCGCCAGCCCGGGCTCGAATAGCGCGTCAGTCGCAGACATCGTCCGACGCGAATGACGTGGGTATCGAGCGGCACCACGAGCCTGGCGGGCGACACGCGGCTCCACACGCCCAGATCCAGCGCGTCCCGGCGAACCATCCACCGCAGAAACAGGTTCAGCCGCTTGCACGCGCTCCCAGAGGCAGGTCGGGGAAAGAAGTACGCGACGCCTGGCCGCGTGACGGCCCGCCCGTAGGCCGCCCGAATATCCAGCTCGAGGGCCCGACTCGAAAAACGGTCGAGCGCCGTCTCGACGTCCCTCGACCCGCGCTCGTCACCCTCGAGAAAGAAGTCCTCGATCGAACCGGAGCGATCCAGCATCTGCCTCATGATCCACATCAGCGCAGCCAGATCCGGCCCACCGATCCAGCGATGAACAATGCCGGCAAAATGGCGCCCATGCCGACGGGGATCGAAGGAGCGCACGTACGCCGATGGCTCGCCGTCCATCAACGCCACCACGCGCTCGATCGACTGCAGCACGCTGGACACGCGTCCAAACGCGAGCGCGGCCGCACACAAGCCAACGACCTCGCGGTCCCGTGCCGTCCGCCAGCGTCTGACGATGTGGATGGGGTCGGCCGCCGAGTCAGGATAATTGAAGCTCTCGTACAGCCCGTCGAGGACCGGCTTCAGCTCTCCAACCTGCAACCTGCGCGCTGCATTCGACAGTCTGCGTGTCAATCCGCCTCAATCTCCACTTCTGCACTTCTGCACTTCTGCACTTCTCCCAATTCTGCAATTCTGCAATTCTGCAATCTGTATGATTGTGTCATGCGCCAACGGCTCCGAAAAGCGGCCCTCGCCGCGGCGGTGGGCCTCGCGGTTGCCATTATCGGGCTCGCCGTCTACGCACGACGATCATTGCCAGACATCGATGGGACCGTGACCGTCACGGGACTTTCCGGCGCCGTGGACATCATTCGCGACGCCGACTCGATCCCCCACATCGTGGCCGAAAACGTCGCCGACGCACTGTTTGGTCTCGGTTATGTGCACGCGCAGGATCGACTGTGGCAGATGGAGTTCCAGAGACGGATTGGTCACGCACGCCTCTCGGAGATTTTCGGCGAGGCGGCCCTCTCCCAGGATCGGTTCCTGCGGACCGTGGGCTTCGGACGGGCCGCACGCGCGGCCTGGGATCACACTCCGGACTGGGCGCAGCAGCGGGTGAACGCGTACGTCACCGGCGTCAACGCATTCATCGCATCACACCGGGGCGCCCGGCTGCCGCTGGAGTTCACCGCGTTGCGCTTCGAACCCGAGCCCTGGTCGGGCGTCGACGTCCTCGTCTGGATCAAGATGATGGCGTGGGATTTGAGCGGTAACTACTCGCTCGAGCTGCTCAGAGACGATCTCTCCCGGTCGGTTGGGGCCGAGCGCATGCAGCAGCTCATGCCGCCGTATGCCGCGAGTGGCTTGAGCATCGTCAAGCATCCTGGACAATGCTGTCCCACCGATCCGCGCAGATCGGAAGAGCGGCGGCGCAGTGCCGCTCCTCCGCCGATCGCCGGCAAATCGTCGTCGCTCCTTGCGCTCGAACGTTCGCTGTCGGAAGGTCATTCCACCGTCAGAGACCTGCTGCTCGGCGGCGCACTGACCGAATCGCTTGGTTCGAACAACTGGGTCGTGGACGGAACCATGAGCGCGACCGGAAAGCCCCTCCTGGCCAACGACCCTCACCTGAGCTCCAAGCTTCCCTCCACGTGGTACCTCGCTCATCTGTCGGCTGGCGACTTCGACGTGATCGGTGCGACGCTTCCCGGCACTCCGGCAATCGCGCTTGGGCGGAACCGCTTCATCGCCTGGGGAGCGACCAACGTGTCCGCCGACGTCGAGGATCTGTACAGAGAACGCATCGACGACAGCGGACGATTCGCCAGGTTCCGCGGAACGGACGAGGCGCTTACGCTCGTGCCCGAAGTGATCCACGTAAAGGGTGCCGATCCGGTTCATCTGAACGTCCGCGTGACGCGGCACGGGCCCCTGATCACGGACGCCATCAACGCCAACAACGCCAATTCGGCGCGCAGCCCGAAGCTGGACCCGCTCCCACCGCTCGCCCTTCGCTGGACCTCCCTCGACGCGGACGATACGACGTTGCCAGCCTTCTTGAAACTGAACGAAGCGCGCAACTGGAACGAGTTCACCGCCGCGCTGCGCGACTTCGTCGTCCCATCTCAGAACTTCGTATACGCCGATGTCGAGGGACACATCGGCTATTACGCTCCCGGGCGCATCCCGATCCGCGCCGCCGGCGACGGGGCCGTTCCGCTCGATGGATCGGCCGGAGACAACGAATGGATCGGTTGGGTACCGTTCGACGAACTGCCTCATCTCTATGACCCCCCTGAGCACTTCATCGTGACAGCCAACCACCGCCCCGCCGCAGACGGCTACCCTTACACGCTTGGAGTCGACTGGCCCGAGCCGTACAGGGCGTCTCGAATCACGGAGCTGCTAAAGGGTCGGACGAATCTGACGCCCGACGACTTTGCGCGAATCCAGGCCGACACCGTCTCTCTGCAATCGAAACAGCTCTTGCCGCTGCTGCTCGACCGGGTACGGCCCGACGTCACGGTCAATGGCGCGCTCGAGCTGCTGGGTCGCTGGGATGGCGACGTCGCGGCGGGCAGCAGCGCAGCCGCCGTCTTCGAAGCGTGGGTTCTGAAGCTTCCCTCGGCCATCGTGGCCGACGATCTGGGCGCGAGGCTCGCCTCGTCCTACGACGGCCGTTTCAGCTTCGTGACCCGCTTCCTCATCAACACCCTCGGCGCGGACGATTCGTCGTGGTGCGACGACGCGAGGACGACGGCGGGCGAATCGTGCGAAGAGATTGTGACAACCGCTCTCCGGCAGGCGGTGACGGATCTCTCGAGTCGGCTCGGGAGCGACATGACGCGATGGCGCTGGGACGCCGTCCACCGGGCGACATTTCCTCACCAGGGCTTCGATGCCGTCCGGCTGTTGCGCCGGCTGCTCAGTCGATCGGTGCCAAATGGCGGGGACTGGAGCACCGTCAACGTCGGCTCGGTATCAACCGACCAGCCGTACGAGCAGCGCTCGGTTGCGGGGTACCGTTCGATCATCGATCTGTCGCCGGCCAACGACAGCCGCTTCATCATCGACGTGGGACAATCCGGCCACGTACTGTCCCCTTATTACGACAGCTTTCTCGAGGATTGGCGCGAGGTTCGACACCGGAAAATGCGGATCGACCGGGCGCAGATCGAGGAGGGTGCGATCGGACGTCTGAAACTGCGACCTATCGACGGCCGGAACCTGAATTAGTCGGCCCCTGGTTCCCGCTCAGGAGCTCTAACGGCCACAGACGAAGTTCCTTGCATCGTCAGTGCTGCCGCTTCCGGAGTACTTCGCGACCTGGGGGTACGGGCACAGCGGTCGGGTCCGGTCAACCGCACCGTTTCGGACGCGCGAGGCCGGAATCTGATCGGGCACTTTGCCCTTTTCCACCCATTCTTCGAGCGCGCTCACCATGTCGAACGCGCTCGTCCCGTCGCCGCCGCCACAGTGGCCCATGCCGGGAACCATGAACAGTCGGTAGCTGCCAGCGACGTTCTGCGCGCCGCCCATCGTTTCGAGAACGCTTTCGTAGTACTTCACGCTGCTCATCGGCGTGATCTGCGGATCAGCCCACCCGTGGTAATGGATGATCTTGCCTCGCCGATCGAAGTAGCGCTTGAGGTTCGGCTCCATCGCGTCGATTACGCGGTTCTCGATCTTGTCGGTCAGCGCCATGTCCCGGTCGAAGTTCAGCGTCTTGTAGTCCCAGTTCGGATCCTTGAAGACCATGTGTTGATACATCTGCGCGCCGAGCCCGAAGGGCTGCGGCGACCCGTACGTCGCCCACCCGGCCTCGCTGCCGGGCATCAGGCCCGGAGAAATCTCCTGCTTCGTGCCCGGGTTGGTCAGGGCGGCATAGGTCTTCCGCGCCGACTCGACCTGGAGCTCGGTCAGACAATTCGATGAGTCGCCGCTCGAGCAGGCGAGAACCTTCGGATCGAAGCGACACTGCTTCGGATTCTCCAGGACTCCGTCCTGAACTCCGTCGCCCGCGTCGCATGCCTTGAGCACCGCCTCGTGAACGAGGGCGTACTTCGCCGGCGGAATGTAACCGGCTTCGTCCTTGTGCATCGCCTGGGCAATCCACATCGCAAAAGCCGCCCGCCCGGTCGTATTGATCGCGGGCGCGCCGGCGATGATCCCGTCGAAGTCGTCAGGGAAGCGCTGGGCTTCGACGAATCCTTGTCGCCCCCCACCCGAGCAACCATTGAAATACGAGAGTCTCGGGCCGTTACCGTAGTGCACGGCGGCGATCGCCTTGCTCTTCACGGTCATCTCGTGAACGGCCCGGTACCCGAAGTCCACGAGCTTTTCCGGGCGCTGCATCCACGGCCCTCCGCCGCCGACATGCCCGCTGTCGGTGGAACTCGTCGCGTAACCTCGTTTGAGGGCCTCCCCCATGGCGCCGTAGTTGATGGACCCCGCCCAGCCGCCGTTGCCCACAGCCTGGAACTTGCCGTTCCAGCCCGATGCGGGCAGCCAAATCTCGATCTTGATATCCGAGTCCGCGGACGGCTTCAGCGTGGCCGCGACGCGGCAGAACGGCGGCAGGTTCATCAAGGCCGGATTCGGCTTGGCGGTCGGCGAGGCATCGGGCGGTGTGAACGTTCCAGCCGGAATGGCTCTGGCGAGCGTGATCGTCGCGTCGGGAAACGCTTGCGACGCCAGCGCCTCGCACGAAGCCGGGACGCCAGGTACGGGTTTGCTTTGAGCCACGACAGGCGAGCCGGGGGCGAACGCGGAGGCTGCAAACACGAAGAGAATGCCAAGAGCGACTGAAACGACGAACGCCCGGGTCAGACGTTTCGCAGACATGTTGAGCCTCCGTCCCGCGCTACCTGCCGGCAGCCGCAGTCTGAGTCCTGAGCACGTTGCTGGCCGATGCCTGAGCGATGAGCGCGTCGGCATCCGGCTGCAGCAGGAATCCCTGGGCAACGGCTCTTCCCGTCGCCCGTTTGACCGCCTCCACGTACCCGTTGTGATCCGTATAGCGCTCCTCGAGGGATGGACGCGGGTCACCGCTGGCGAGACGCTCGGCTCTCGTCGTCGCGAAGGGGATCATCCCCCCCGCGTAGTTGCAGATTTGCCCCTTGAAGAACCCGTCGGCCACGATATTCCATCCGAGGTACGTGCCAAGCGGCGCGTCGCGAAGGACGACCGGCACGCCGCCAAGCTCGTTACCATCGCTGTCGACGCGCACTGCCTTCATCTTGATCACGCGCTTGACAGTCGGAGGCATCTTGGAAGGTACGCCCGATCCGTCAACATAATTGAACTCGGCTCCCCAGTCGTAGTCGCGCACCGGATTGATCAAGCCTGTCGGCGCCGTGGGTGGTACGCCTGGGAGGGTCGGAAATCCCATCGCCTGCTTGGTTGGATCGACCAGATAACCGTTGGCGAGCGTCGGCCACACGCTCGCGGGTGGCGGCGTGTTGTTCATCACCCAGTTTCTGAAGTGCACGCTGAGCGCGGTGAATGTTTCTGCGTGCGGCACCGGGTTGCTGGGGTAGATCCCCCTGCCGAAGTTGGTGCCAGGGCACGCGGGCGCCGCCGGCGGCGTGACGTTGAACCCGCCCGACCC
>DATLLJ010000141.1:0-102110 GCA_035537875.1 Vicinamibacterales bacterium
CGGCACCTGTGGGCGCGTGGCTACTTTGTGTGCAGCAGCGGGAACGTCACGGACGAGGTGATTGCGCAATACATTCAGTTCCAAAGTGCCGAGCCCGAAGACGACGACCGCTTTCGAGTTACCGAATAGGGAAGCCTGCATGAGCGGCGCGGGCGACCCTTTAGTCGACTTCAGTCGACCGTTGAATCCCTCGCCTTCAGGCGAGGGTTGTTCAAGAGGAGCCTTCCATGGCCTTATCCGTCGATCGCCGAAGGTTTCTGGCGTCCCTCCCGGCCGTGCTCGCTGCCCACCGCCTGATGGCACAGGGGGGGCCGCCGCAGATTCGTGTGAACGGACTGAGCCAGTTGACGCTTACGGTTTCGGACCCCAAGCGCTCGATCGATTTCTACCAGGGGCTGTTCGGCATGCCCGTTCAGGCGCGGCAGGGGACGACGACGTACCTGAGAATCGGCGCCGGCCCCAGGTTCCTCGCCATCATGCCCGCGGCGCCCGGCGAGCGGCCGAGCATCAGCCGCTTCGGCATGGGTGTCGAGCAGTTCGACGTCGACAGCATCCTCAAGGTTCTTGCGCAGCATGGCGTCACGCCCGAGGAGGGCGCAGACGCCGCGAGTCCGAAGGTCGGACCGATGAAGGTCCGCGTGGTGACACGAGGCAACACGCGCGAGATGTTCGTGGGCGATCCGGCCGGCATCGTGTTCCAGCTGCACGACGCGAGTTACTGCGGGGGCAGCGGGCCCCTCGGCAACATGTGCCAGCCGGAGCCCGCGCCGACCAAGGGGCTGCTTGCGGTGAAGGACATGAGTCACTTCACGATCTCCGCGCCGAGCGCCCAGTTCTACCCCGCCCTGTTTGGCATGCCGGTGCAGGCGATGCAGGCGACGACGCCGGCATACGGAGTGGGACCGGGCGTCCATTTCCTGATGTTCACCGGAGGTGGCGGCGGGGGGCGCGGCGCCGCGCCGGGCGAAGGAGCGCCGGCGGCCGGACGCGGCGGAGCGCCCGCGGCGGGCGGACGCGGCAGTGGTGCGCCGGCAAATCCGACCATCGATCACGCCTGCCTGGGGATGGACGGCTTCGTCCCCGAAGCGGTCACGAAAACGCTCACCGGCTTCGGCATCAAGCCGGGAGCCCGGTCAGACGGAGCGCTCGTCACCTATATCTCGCTGCGTATGGAAAACCGGGGCGGCGCGCCGGTCACGGGCACGCCGGAGCTGTACTTCACGGATCCCGACGGCCTGGCGATCCAGCTTCAAGACACGAAATATTGCGGCGGCGGCGGGTACCTCGGCGACATCTGCCCCGGGTAGCCCATACGGCTACTGAAAGGGGTTGACGACTCGGCTTCGAGCCTTTCTCAAGGAGGCACAGCGACCAGACAGGTATCGATTCGCGACCTGGGCCCGATCATGTTCGACTAAGGAGGAATCAGCTCATGTTGAAACTGCGCGCAGTTTGCGTCGTCATCCAGCTGGTCGTCGTCCCGTCCGCGGCGTTTGCTCAGGCCTCGATCACCGGTATCGTCAGGGATACGTCGGGGGCGGTGCTCCCGGGTGTCACCGTCGAAGCCTCCAGCCCGATATTGATCGAGAAAGTCCGCACCGCCGTCGCTGATGCGACCGGCCAGTACCGCATCGTCAACCTTCGCGCCGGCACCTATACGGTGACGTTCACGCTGACCGGGTTCAGCACCGTCAGGCGCGAAGGCATCGAGCTGACGGGGGCCTTCGTCGCCACGGTGAACGCCGACATGAGCGTCGGGACGCTCGAAGAGACCGTCACCGTCACCGGTGAGTCGCCGATCGTCGATGTCCAGAGCGTGCGGCTGCAGACGACCATGAGCAACGACACGATCAGCGCTCTGCCATCCTCGCGGGCCTACAACAGCCTCATGGGGCTGATGCCCAATGCGGTCGCGGCCGGCGGTGCCGCCTCGGATGCGCAGACGGTTCCCGGCATGGTCGTGTTTGGGGGCGCTGGTGGCCGCGGCAACGAGGGACGTCTGCAGCTCGACGGCTTGAGCGTGGGCTCGGCGTTCAACGGCGCCGGGGTGTCCGCGTACATCCCGGACGTCGGGAACGCGCAGGAAATCACGATGGTCGCGTCGGGCGGCCTCGGCGAAGCCGAAGTCGGCGGCCCCACGATGAACATCGTGCCGAAAGAGGGCGGGAACACGATCGCCGGTCAGTTTTATACCGCCCTCGTGAGCGAGGGGATGGTGGGCAGCAACTACTCCCAGGAATTGAAGGACCGCGGCCTGACCACGCCGGGTGAACTGGAGCAGCTCTGGGACTTCAACCTCGGCATCGGCGGGCCGATCATGAGAGACCGTCTCTGGTTCTTCGCCGGCGTGCGCGATGAAGGCAGTCATCGGTCCGTGCCCGGCATGTTCGCGAATGCCAACGCCGGAGACCCGACGAAGTGGACGTACGTGGCGGATACGTCCCGGCCAGCGGTTAACGCAGCCTCCTATCGAAACCTGTCGCTGCGGCTGACCGTGCAGGCGACGCCGCGCAACAAGTTCAATGTGTTCTGGGACGAGCAGGCGCCGTGCGAGGGAGGAGCGACTCCCGACGTGTCGCCGGACGTTTCCGCGTGCCGGCGCTCCGGCGACGGCGAGTACTTTGCCGGCGGCACGGCGGCGCCCACTCCGCGCGCCAGCGCGACGCTGGCGCCGGAAACCGCCGCGTATCGCGCGTTCGGGCAGCGGGTCCGACAGGTGAAGTGGACATCTCCGGTGACGAGCCAATTGCTCCTCGAGGGCAGCGGAGGCGCCTACTGGAGCCGGTATGGCGGCATGCCGATGCCGGGCTCGAAGACGACCGACCTGATTCGCGTGGTCGAGCAATGCGCGACGGGCTGCCTCGCCAACGGCAACATACCCGGCTTGACGTACCGTTCGGGCAACTGGTCCTCGAATATCAACATGTCGGTCAACTGGGCGGCGGCCGCCACGTACGTCCTTGGCGCGCAGAGCATGAAATTCGGGTACCAGGGCGCGCTCCTCTATCAACAGTCGAATAACCTCACGAACTCCGAGTACCTCCAATACCGCACGAACAACGGGGTGCCGGATCAGATGACCCTCACGATCGGCAATTTCTCCTTCGGCGGACGCGTCCGCGCCGACTCCTTCTACGCGCAGGATCAGTGGACGCGAGGCCGCCTGACGCTGCAGGGCGCCCTGCGGTACGATCACGCCTGGAGCTATTTCCCGGAGGTGCAGGTCGGCCCCGTCCGGTTCTTCCCGGATCCGGTCGTCTACCCGCTCACGACCGGGGTCGAGGGCTATCACGACCTCACGCCACGCGGAGGCATCGCGTTCGATGTCTTCGGCAACGGGAAAACGGCCATCAAGGGGAATGTGGGCCGGTATCTCGAAGCCGCCCAGAACGGCGGCCTCTTCATCGACTCCAGACCGGTCGGACGCCTGGTGACGACGACGACCAGGGCCTGGACCGATACGGACAAGGACTTCGTGGCCGACTGCGACCTGTTGAATCCGGGGGCACAGGATCTTCGCAGCAGGGGCGGAGATGTCTGCGGCGCGAATGCGAACCAGGCATTTGGAACGCCGGTCTTCGACACGACGCAGGACCCGGCGTTGCTATCGGGCTGGGGGATCCGATCAGGTGACTGGCAGGTGGGCCTGGCGATCGAACAGGAACTGCTTCCTCGCGTGTCGCTCGAGGTCGGCTATCAACGGCGCTGGCTTGTGAACTTCTACGCCAGCGACAGCCTCAACCGGAGTGTGGCAGACCACACGCAGTTCGGCATCAATGTTCCCGTGGATGCGCGGCTGCCTGGTGGCGGAGGGAACGTGCTCGGCGGACTCTACAACGTGACCGCGGCCGCGGCTGCGCTCGGCGCCAACAACTTCGTCACGAAAGCGGGCACCTACGGCGACCAGACCCAGGTGGCCAACTCGATCAACATGAGGGTCACCGCGCGGCCGGGGAGAGGACTGTCCCTGCAGGCCGGCTTCGGCACCTCGAATACAAATTCGGATTACTGCGAGATACGGAGCCAGCTGCCCGAATGGACCGTTGCCAATGCGCAGAACCCGGTCAACCCCTGGTGCAACACGTCGACCGGGTTCCGCACGCGTTTCACCGGCTTCGGGTCGTACACCATCCCGAGGATTGACGTGCAGGTTGCCGGGACGATGAGGAGCGACCCGGGAGGAGACTTGGACGCGAACTGGGCCGCGCCCAATTCGGCCACTGTCGGGCTGAACCGGCCCTTCGCAGGCGTCGGGGGTCAGACGGTGACGGTCAACCTCATCGAGCCTGGCACGTTTTTCGGTGATCGGGTCAACCAGATCGACATCCGCGTGGCCAAGATTCTCAGATTCGGGCGTACGCGAACCAACGTCGGGGTCGACATCACCAACATCACGAACGCGGCACCGGTGCTCACCTACAACGAGACGTTCATTCCGGGACAGGCGGGCTGGTTGACGCCGACCTCAGTGCTGCAGTCGCGTTTCATCAAGTTCGGCGTGCAGGTCGATTTCTGACGAGAAGTTCCCGCTGAAGCCGGACGCTACGTACCTCAGTACATGGTGTCCGGCTTCCTGGCCGCAGCCTCGGCGAAGGCGGTCGGCCAGACTGTCTGGCTCACCTGGCGCTCAAGGTCTCGATCAACGCGATGGAACTCGGCTTGGGCCTCGCGGGATGTGTGGCCAGGAAGACGCCCTCGGCCCACGTCAACGGTGTGCGGCCTTCCTTGTCCTTGACGTCGAGCTTTGCGCCCTTGTCCACGAGGAACCGGATGATGTCGTCCGACCCCCGGTTGGCTGCGCCGTGGAGTGCCGTCAGCCCCATCGAGTTGACCGCATTGACGTCCATTCCGAGCGAGTAGCAGAGCTCCACCGCTTCGAGCAACGCCTCCGGTCCCTCGTCGTACGTCTGGTAGAAGACCCAGTTGACGCCCGCCGCGGCCATCAGGGCCGTGGTCCCCGCCACCGTCGGAATATGCGGGTCGGCGCCGTGCGCGAGGAGCAGGCGCATCACGGTGAGATCGCCCGACAGCGCGGCGGTCAGGAAGGGCGTCTGACCGGTGAAGTCCACCCACGAGAGCGAGCCAGTACCCTTCAGAAAGTGCCGTTTGAACGGCGGGACTTCCTTCGTTCTCACGTTGAGGTCGGCGCCCCGTTCGATCAGGACCTTGATCAGATCGACAAACGGCGCGCGATCGATGCTGTTTTCCTGCGTGTTGGCGTCGAAGTCCTGGTTTCGTGTTTCGACGGCCGACCATAGAGGCGTGCGGCCGTACCAATCGCTCGCGTGAATATCCGCCCCGCGATCGATCAGGAACCGGGCGACGTCGACATGATTGTTGGTGATCGCGGAGATCAGCGGCGGGATGCCGTTGGCATCGGCCTGGTTGACATCCGCCCCGCCCTCGACGAGCGTGCGCGCGATGTCGAGGCGGCCGTCGCGCGCGGCATAGAGGAGCGGCGACAGGCCGCCTGGAATCGGGGTTCGCAACCCGCGCTCGGGCAAGCCGCCCCGCACGATGCCAACACCGTGCCCGAAGCCGGGCACCGAGTTCGGCAGGACCCACGCCGGCGTGTCGCCGACTCTGGTCTTCGCGTTCGGCTGCGCGCCATGAGCGAGGAGCAACCTGACGATGTCGGGATGATTCTCCCGCACGGCTACCATCAGCGCCGTCTGCTGAAACGCCGGTTCCCTGGCCTCGACCAGCGCGCCGCGGTCGAGGAGCAACGTGACGCCGGCGCTGCTGCCCACGCGCACCGCCGCCATCAGTGCGGTCTCTCCGGTCGGATCGGAAGAATTCGGATCGGCGCCGGCGTCGAGCAGCAGCCTGATCATCGCCGTGTTCGCGTTCGCGCAGGCCAGGAACAGGGGCGTCACGCCGTATCGATTGGCGAGTCTGGCGTCTGCGCCGGCCTCCAGCAGCAGCCGCGCCGTCGCGAGATCGTCCTCGCGGACAGACCAGAGCAACGCCGGCGTGCCGTCCTTCCCGGGCGCGTTGACATCCACTTTCTGCGCGAGCAGCGATCGCACGGCGGCGCCGTCGCGCTTCATCACGGCGTCCGTGAGCCGCGAATCGCCTTGTCCCGCCGCACTGACGCCGGGCCACGACAGCAGCATTCCTACGAGCGACGCGATCCTCAGCGACCGAAGGCTTCCGGGGGCTTTGCAGTCCATATGTCCTCCGCCCTTCTAAGGAAACCGCAATCGTCGGATTGTAGCTGCTCTGGCGGGGAAACTCGACTGGTAGTTTCGAGCCGGAAGAGACGCGGCCACCGGGCCGGACGCCCATCGATCGGTCACGGACCTGCGGCGTCCTGCCGACATGTCGCCGGAGACGCGGGTTCCCGCGCCGTCGACCCGGTTCGCGGACGCGGCCGGTTTGCGGCCGGACGTCACGACGTGACTGACAAAGCGCTACTGGAACCCGAGCCCGAAGGGCCTTGCCCTTGCAGTTCCCGTGTCCCGGCTCGACGTATCGGTTGAAGCGTCTCGCCGGCGCATTCTCTTATATGCTCTCCAACGGAGATGGACCGCATGAAGAGACTGCTTGTTTTCGTCTGTTGTGTGCTCTGGGCCGGCAATGCCGCGGCGCAGAACCTGGTGTTGACGAACGCCCGCATCCTGGACGGAAAGGGCGGCGTCATCGAGCGCGGCTCCATCGTCGTGCGCGACGGCACGATCGTGTCGGTTGCGGTGGGGACACCGGATGCGGCGGGCTCGCGCCTGCTCGACGTCAAAGGCATGACCGTCCTGCCGGGGTTCATCGACGCGCATCGCCACCCGATTGGCGGCGGTGCCGACTGGCTGAAGACCGAGGCGCCCGCGCGGATGCAGGAGTTCCTCGACGCCGGGTTCACGACCGTGCTCTCGGCCGGCGACGACGTCAACACGGCGATTCCGCTGCGCGAGCAGATTGCCAAGGGTGCCATCAGGGGACCGCGTCTGATCGTGCTCGGCCGGGTTCCGACAGCGGGTGCGGCGGCACCGCCTCCCCCCGCTCGGGGCGCTGCGCCGACGGTCGGCAGCGGCGGGGGCGGACGCGGGGATCCGGCGCGCAACGTCGCGCTGCGGACACCCCCCGCCACGCCCCCGGCGGCGGTTCCGCCCGACCAGACGCGCGCTACCGTCGAGAAGATGGCCAAGGCCGGCGTGGACGGGATCAAGACAGTGATCCAGGTGTCGCCGGGCGGGCCGGAGAAAGCGACGCTGACGCTGATCGTGCAGGAGGCCAGGCGCTTCGGCATCCCCGTCGTCACCCATGCGGTCAGCGTGGA
Organism: Vicinamibacterales bacterium; assembly: GCA_035537875.1. Classification (GTDB taxonomy): domain Bacteria; phylum Acidobacteriota; class Vicinamibacteria; order Vicinamibacterales; family CAVVIG01; genus DATLLJ01. The sequence continues at coordinate 7,274 of DATLLJ010000141.1, forward strand.
CGACACCATCGCCGCCGTCGAAGCCGGCGTGCAGTCGCTGGCGCACACACCCCACATCGGCCAGCTCTCGCTGGCACAGGCGCAGATGGTGGCGAAGGCCGGCATTCCGATGATGTCGACGCTCGGCGTGTTCGTGCCGTACTTCGACGCCAAGAACACCCCGCTCTTCCGCGACCGGCTGCCGTTCCCGTGGGAGACGCTGTCGAGCGCCGGCCAGGGGCCGGTGAACGCGCGGCTGGTGTGGGAGGCCGGGATCACCTACGGCTACGGAACCGACACCAGCTGGCTGCCGCGCGAGTCGCTTGCGCTGGAGCTCCGTCCGCTGTCGCTGACGTTCTCACCAAAGGATATCGTGTCGATCCTGACCAGCCACGCCGCGACGGCAACGCTCAAGCGCGACCGCGGCACGCTCGAAGCCGGAAAGCTCGCCGACATCGTGGTGCTGAACGGCGATCCGCTCGCGGACGTATCGAACCTGCTGAACGTCGCGGTGGTCATCAAGGGTGGCGAGGTGGTCGTGGACAAGCGGTAGTGAGCGAAGGACGGTTCGCGCTCGTCGCCGCCCAGGAACAGCAGCTCGCACGACCAGTAACCGCCGTTCAGCAGGGTCTTCGTTTCGGCCGATCGCGATGTTCGGATGATTCAGCGCGGCGAGCACCTTGGCTTCGCGGTCGAACCTGCGGGCGGACGAGGCCGCCGGACTCGGTCCAGTTCCTACACGTTCAGGAGAACGATCGGTTTGACCTTCGTTCGCAGGCCTCGATCGAAGGTGACGAGCGTCAACTGCCCGGTCGCAGCAAAGGCGGCGAGATAGGAATCCGCCCAGTGCCTGGTCGCCGGTGTGCGCAGCCGCGTCAGTGTCCGAAAGCGCTGTTCAAGGCCAGGGGGCTCGTCCATGAAATCAACGCGTTCATCCTGCTGCCACCTGTCGTACGCGCTCCACGCCTCGGGCTGGCTCATCACCTCGTCGCCCATCACAGCGCGGGCGGTCAGCAACCGCAGCAAGCCCAGTTGTGTGAACCTGCAGAACGTCAGGCTCGAAGACCCATCGACCGAGCCAAACCAGCCGACGGCCGTCGTGTGATGCGCGTGGCCCTCGTACGTGAGCGCGACCCACACGTTGATATCAGGGAAAAGCGATGATCTCGTAAATGCGGGCATTGTCGAGTTGCACGGAACCAGGTCGTTTGGATCGAACGATCGGCAATGAGACCCTCCCACCGGCCTTTCGTCGTGTGGGCTTCAGGACTTCCTTCACGCCGCGCAGAATCAGGGCCCTGGTGGAACGTCCCTCGCTAGCCGCGCGGCTTTTCAGGCGTCGGTACATGGCATCGGGGATATCGACGGTCGTTCTCATCCACCAATTGTGCCATATTTATGGTCACTGAACATTCCGTGTCCCATTTGCTGCGAGCCCCGCGGTGACGACCATCGAGGCTGATGATGTCCGGGCCAATATCGGACGACTTTGGTCTTCACGTATCGTGGCCCTGACTAATTCCGATCCTCGGGCGACGGCAGCCGCGCGGCGAATCGTCCGAACGCCACAACGCCTGGGAACGTATCCGCGTACAGCACAACCCCCGTGTACTCGACGAAACCTGACTCGTCCTTCACCGACCCGACTCTCCCGCCGTTGACAAAGAAACTCACGGCAGCTGACCTGCCGCCCTGGGAGGCGCAGACAATACGCAGCCGATTCTTTGTGGTAAGTCCTGTAATCGCTCCGCCTTGATTTGCGCCACCCAGTTGAATGATTTCCTTGCTGTAGCGCATGATCCCCCAGGCGCCATTGGTGCTCAGAATCGCCCAGTAGCCAGTGTCGCGGCTGCTCAAGCAGCCGAGACCGAGCAACGCGCCTCCCGGTTCGAGTCCGCGGCCACTCTCGACGCTCGCGTCGACTTCGGCCGTCACTTCCGCCGTGCCCCAACCGAAGTTCTGGAGAACGTGGACGGGCCCGGGCTTCTTGAGGTGGAGGCGGTAGGCGCCGTCATCGCAGCCGAAGGAGAAACTGTCGTTCTCGCCACTCGTCCACAGGCAGTCCCTGGGAAAGCTGTCGGTAGTCGGCAGAGTCGCGGACCCGCGCTTTCGCAGGACGGTCGCAAAGTCAGTGTGCCTCATCGATGTCGCCTGATCGATCGGTGTGACACCGGTATTGCTCCATGCGTAGACGTTGGCGCCTTTGGCCAGGAGCACTTCGGCCACTTCGCGGTTGCCCTCGATCGCCGCCCGGTGCAAGGCCGTCCACTCGTTTGCGTCTATCGCATTCGCGTGCGCGCCCCTGGCCAGCAGGAGCGCGACGATCGAGTCGTGGCCCGTGGTTACAGCAACGTGCAGCGGTGTCCCGCCGCCCTGGTTCAGTCTGGCGTTTACGTTGGCCCCTCTGTCCAACAGCAATTCCGCTAATTCCTCGTACCCTCCCTGTGCGGCAAAGTGCAAGGGCGTCCAGCCGGCAGTTTCCGTGGCACTCACGAGACGAGGATCTTGATCCAACAGGGCTCTCACTCGAGCGACGTCGCCTGCTCTGGCGGCCGCATGGATTTCACCCAGCTGCTCGCAGGCAACCGACATGGTCAACAGGATCATTGAACAGAGCGTGCTGACGATCGTTGCTCTCATTGCTTACCTGAAAGGGTCGAACAAGTGGAGTCAAGGGATCCGGCGCCGCACTTCGTCGAAGAAGTTCAGCAGGAACGTCGCGTGCAGCGAGCCCTCCGTCTCCTCCGCCGCGGGCCTTGGGAACATCACGACGCGTTTGCCGTCGGCCGACACGTCGAAGTTCTGACTGCTACGGATCCTGCGAATCTGTGTGGGCGACCACTGGCGCGGCCTGCCAGCGGTGAACGTATCGCCGTTGATGGAGTACTCGACGACCATGATCCGATCGTCCCCGCCCAGGAACAGCAGTTCGCTCGCCGCGCGCGACCAGGCCGGGAACTTGCCGCCCGAGGTCGAGATCCTCCATTTGCCGCCAGGCCCCGGGAAGGAGCGCACGAACACTTCTTCCGGGTCCGATTCGTTGGAGGTGTACGCCAGGAACCTTCCATCGGGCGAAAACGCCGGGTCGACTTCCACGATTCGAGGTTCAACCAGAAGGGGCTCGGCCTTGCCGGGCTTGGGCCGCTCCGGGTCGCTCAGGTCCACCGGGAGGGTGTGAATGTCCGGCAATCCCCGTGGCGATTGCGTGTACGCCAGCCGTCCATCCGGCGCAAAAAGACCAGGGCCGGGTAGTAACGACAATGTCCAGGAGCTTTAGCGGATCGCCCGATCCGTCGGCCCGAATCCACCACAACGCCGAGGCGTCGCGGAACACGACATGCTTCGAGTCCGGCGCCCACGCCAGTTCGCCCGCCACGGAACCGGTGAACGTGAGCTGCGTGGGCGTGTCGCGGCCCACGTCGTAGACCCAGACGTCCGTCCCCTTGCTCTCCGTCGCGGTGTACGCGAGCCGCGTGCCGTCGGGCGACAGCCGCGGAACTTCATAGGTGCCCGCCCGCGCCACAAACGGCGTCGTCTTACCCGCGGCGTCCAGCCACATCATCGGGTACGCCGCGTTCTCGACTGTGCCGCTGAGGTAGATGAAGGTTCCAGTTTGGGAGAACGCAAATTGCCCGCCGCCGTCAGCGCCACTGTTAGCAGTAGTGCTGGCAGCGACGTCATCCAGCAGCGGCACGGGCGTGCCGCGGATTTCGAGGCGTGCCGGATCGAAGGCGACGCCGAAGAGCGTGCCTTCGTGCATGTAGAGCAGGTCGCCGGTCGTGCCGGACGTGGGCAAGTAGCGCGGCCAGTAACCACCGTTCAGCAGAGTTTTCGTCTCGCCGGTTTCGAACACCAGGACGTCGATGCTCAGATCCTCCAGGCTGGTCACGCTGGAGGGTGCGGCGTTGAACAGGACTGCGCGCGCTCCCAACAGGACCTGGGGAAAGATCTCGAGGCCAGCCTTCGCCTTGAGCGGCTGCGCTGCGCCTCCCGCTGAGGGCAGCCGTATGAGGCCTGCCGTAGAGCCGAGGATGATGTTTCCATCGTCGCCCCAGCTGGCACCCATTAAGCCGGGGGACTCGCCGATAGTGACGGCGGAGCCACCTTGCACAGCCACCTTCCTGACAACGCCCGCGGCGAGGAACCCGATCCACTCGCCGTCGGGCGAGAAAAACGGAGTCGAAAGAGTTCCCCCAACCTCAGTCCCCGCCAGTGGGGTGGCCACTGCTTGATCCAGCCGCCGCGTGAACAGCTGTCGCGGTAGGACGGTGCCACGGCCCGTGAACACGAGGCGCGTGCCGTCAGGAGAAAGAACGGCCGTGATGCGCGGGCCCCGTACAGCATCTGGACCAAGGTCCACGCTGAGGCGCGTCAGCGGGCGATCGAGGGGGCGCTCGGCGCTCCACCGGCTCCATCCGGCAGCGGCCGCGACCGCCAACGCCAGCACGGCGACCGCCCAGGGCGTCCATTTCGGGGCGGGGCCGACAGGCCGCGGCAGCCTCTCCTCGGGAGCCACTCCAGCGATGACGCGGTCCAGGACGATGCGCGCCTCGCCGATATCCCGCAACCGGGTCTTCGTTTCCCGATCTAGACACCGTTCGAGCAGCGTGCGAATCGGCTTGGGTGTCGCCGCCGGGAGTTTTGTGAACTCGATCGGCATGCGCAGCACGTCGGCCAGCGTGCGCGACAGACTCGGACCTTCGAACAGCCGTTTGCCCGTCAACATCTCCCAGAGGACCACGCCGTAGGACCAGATGTCCGCGCGCTTGTCCACGGGAAGGCCCTCGGCCTGTTCCGGGCTCATGTACGACGCGGTGCCCAGGATCGTCCCGGCGAAAGTGCCCGCGACAGTCAGCGTCGGCGAGTTACTGAGATCCCCCGACGCCGCGGGCGCAGTCTGCACCATCGCCGCCAACCCGAAGTCGAGCACCTTCACCAGGCCTGCCGGCGACACCATCACGTTGCCCGGCTTCAGATCCCGGTGCACGACGCCCCTGTCGTGCGCCGCCTCGAGCGCCTCCGCGATCTGGCGCGCGATCTTGTACACCTCCTTGGCGGCGAGCGGACCACGCGCAATCATGGACGCGAGCGTCTCGCCCGGCACCAGCTCCATCACCAGCGCGCGCTGGCCACCGGATTCGACCAGGCCGTGGACGATCGCGATGTTCGGATGATTCAGCGCGGCCAGCACCTTGGCTTCGCGGTCGAAGCGCGCAAGCCGTTCCGGATCGCTGGCGAAGGCAGGTGGCAGAACCTTGACCGCGACCTCGCGCTCCAGTTGCGTGTCGCGCGCGCGATAGATCTCGCCCATGCCGCCCGCGCCGAGCGGGGCCACGATTTCGTACGGGCCGAGGCGCGTGCCGGGGGAGAGGGCCAAGCTCAGCCTCGCTGTGGATTATACGCGCCCGGCGAGTGTCGCCCCAGGGGAGGCCTGACCAGCCACGACGCTGAAGCGCGACCGCGGGACGCTCGAAGCCGGCAAGCTCGCCGACAGCGTCGTCGTGAACAGCGATCCGCTCGCGGACCGTCTCGAACCTGCTCAACGTCGCTGTGGTCATTAAGGGCGTCGAGGTGGTCGTCGACAAGCGGTGGTCAGCACCAAGAGTCGGGGATGCTTTGTCGCTTGCGCGCGGATCCGGCCGGAAACTGGCTGCGACGGCGAACCGTTGGAGCGGCGCGTCGCACGCGTCAGACGGGAAACCGCGTCGCAGGCGCCGAGATCCGCCGCAGCGTCAAGGACCTGCGGCCTGCCGCCGACACGTCGCCGGAGACGCGGTTTCCCGCGCCGTCGACCCGGGTCGCGGTCGCGGCCGGTTTGCGGTCGGACCCTACGGCGAACTGACAAAGCTGCACTTGCAGACGCGAGGAGCAAGGCCGGCAAGGCCACACGGAATTAGCGCTCAGCCAAGTTTGAGTCCACCCGGAGCCAGCCGGGCAATCAGGGCCAGAACCTGCGGCTCGCGATAGCCGCGCCCTGCGCCAGCGAGCCGAGCTTGGCCCAGACGACATCCGAGTCCACGCCGCCCGACCCGACGTGAATGCTGAAGCCGCAGTCGACGCCGGCCATGACGTTGTCGCGGCCGACGAGCTTCGCGTACCGCCCGATCCGCTGCGCGACGAGCTCCGGGTGCTCGATGTAATTGGACTGGCATTCGATGACGCCGGGTATCAGCACCTTGCCTTCCGGCACCTTGACCGTCTCGAACACCATCCACTCGTGCCCGTGGCGCGGGTTCGCCGCTTCGAACTGGATGGCGTGCGGCTTCGCCTTCCACACGACGTCCACGATGTCCTGCAGCGGCACGTCGAAGTGGTGTGGTCCCGGATAGTTCCCCCAGCACAAGTGCATCCGGACCTGCGTAGCCGGAATGTTCACGAGCGCCCGGTTCAGCGCCTCGATGTTCAGCTCCATCCGCTCGCGAAAACCGGCGAGGTCGAGGTCCCTGAACTGCGTATGGCGTCCCATTGCCAGGTCGGGACAATCGACCTGCAGCGTGACGCCGGCGGCGACGATCGCCTCGTACTCGTGGCGCATCGCGTCGGCAATCGCGAACACGTAGTCTTCGGGTGTCCGGTAGTACTCGTTGCTGAAAAAGAACGCGGTCACTCCCGGCGACGCCGCTGTCAGGAACCCGCGCGCTCCGCTGTGGGCCTTCAGTGCCTTCTTCAACCGTTCGGCGTCCTTGCGCGGCGCCTCCATGTCGCGCACGCTAATAGCTCCGTTGCAGGCGGGCGATTTGCGGTGCTTGCGGCCGGGATCGGCTGCCACACGCGACTTCGTTTCGGGCAAGGCCTCGATGTCCTGGAACACGTAAGAGGTGGTGGCCGCTCCACCAAAACCATTCAGGCGATCTTTGATGTAGGTCGCATAGCTGGGCTTGCCCCACTCGCCGTCGTTGACGATGTCGATCCCTGCCTTCGTCTGCCGTGCGACGACCTCATCCACTCCCCGGGACACACGTTCTTCCAACGCCGCCTTGTCCACCGGAATGCCGTCCTCCCGCGCCCACATCAAGTCCCTCAAATCGTCGGGCCGTGGGAGGCTGCCGACGTGCGTGGTGAGAAAGCGGCCATTGGTAGCCATGCGTGTCCTCGTGTGGGTCCGGATGTCGCGTTGTCGGGACAGAGATTACTTGATTGACGCCTTCTTGTGAAAAACCGGGGACCTCGGGACCCTCAGGCGACGAAGCAATCGAAAGGTTAGCTGGCTGAGCAGTATCGCCGCACCGAATCTTTCGAAACGTCGCGGAAACCGGTTGGTATAATCGCCGCTCGCGGTCGGGCCAATAGTGGACCAGGGTTTCGGTAAACAGCCTGCGGGCAAACCCATGTCGGCCGAGCAGCACGACACCGTCACGCTCGAAGACATGACCGCGGCTTGGCACCAGGCCACCGAGGCGCTTCGCGACAGCGAACGTCGATACCGGGACCTCGTCGAGTACAGCCTCGGCCTGATCTGCACGCACGACCTGACGGGCACCATCCTCTCCATCAACCCGGCGGCGGCCCACTCGCTCGATTACCGCCCGGAAGACGGCATTGGCCGGAACCTGCGCGATTTTCTTGCACCCGAGAAGCGCGATCTGTTCGACGAGTACCTGCAGCGCATCCGCGAGCAAGGCCACGACGAGGGGCTGATGAGCGTCGTCGCCCGGAACGGGATCACCAAGATCTGGCTATACCGAAACGTACTGTCGGACCGTCCTGCCGGATCGCCGTACGTCCTCGGGCACGCGATCGACGTGACCGATCGTGTCGCGGTCGAGCGGACCTTGCGCCAGAATGAACGGGCGCTGCGAGCCGCGCACGCGGAACTCGAGGGGCGGGTGCAGGAACGGACGGCGGAGCTGGTACAGGTCAACGATCGTCTCCGAATCGAGATTGCTGAAAGGGAAGCGGCCGAGCGGTCTCGGGGACAGGCCCTGATCGAACAACGGGACACGCTGGCATTTCTGGCGAACCTCTCCGACCGGTTGGCGCCGCTTGTCACGTTCGAACAGGTCGCCGACCTGATGCGTCATCTGCCGGTGCCTTTCCTGGCCGACGGTGCCATTGTCCATGTTCTCGAAGCCGACGGGTCGATTCGGCTTGTACGGGGGATACATGCCGAGCTCGTGCTGCAGCAGCCGGCTGACGCCCAGGAGCCCGCCGACACCGCAGGATCCCCTGGCTCCCACCCCTCACACCTGGCGCGAGTCATCGCCACAGAAGCCGTCGCCATTCTTGATGCGCACGATCTGGCATCGCGGCCGATCGGACCGGGTACCTCAATCAGCGCGAGCCTCCGAGCACGTGCGGCAGCGATGCTCCCGCTGATCGTCGATGGCAGGGTCAAAGCGGTCCTGACTCTCCTTTCGAAGAGCGAAGGTCGCTTCAGCGGGTCGGGCGCGCTGGTTCTCGACGACGTCGCGCGCCGTGTCCGACTGGCGATGGACCGGATCCAGCTTTACCGGGAGGCGCAGGAGGCCAACCGGCTCAAGGACGAGTTTCTCAGCACGCTCTCGCACGAGCTGCGCACGCCGCTCAACGCGATCTTTGGCTGGGCCAGGATTCTCCAGACCCGGAGTCTCGACGACAGCACGGCGCACGCCGTCGCGGTCATCCAGCGCAACGCGGAGGCGCAGATCCGTCTGATTGAGGAAGTGCTGGACGTCTCGCGAATCATCACGGGCAAGATGGCTCTGGCGATGGAGATTCTCGACGTGGGCGCGATCGTCCGCTCCACGATCGACGTGGTCCGACCAGCGATGCATGCCAAACGAATTCGCTTCGAGGAACGCATCGGGAACGTGCCGCCGGTCTTCGGCGACCCCCATCGGCTCCAGCAGGTGTTCTGGAACGTCCTCTCGAACGCCCTGAAGTTCACCGGCAAGGAGGGCGCCATCATCGTGAGCCTGCGCAGCATACCGGGGTGGCTCGAATTCGAGATCCTCGATACCGGCGTCGGTATTCGCCGCGAGGCGCTGCCGTTCGTGTTCGACAGGTTCCGACAGGCTGATTCGTCCATGAGTCGGACTCATGGGGGGTTGGGACTCGGTCTGGCCATCGTCCGACATATCGTCGAGCTCCATGGCGGTACGGTTCGAGCGGCCAGTGCCGGCGAAGGAAAGGGTGCGACGTTCACTATTCAGTTGCCGATCGCCGACCGGGCCGATTTGAAGGTCCGAACGGGCCCGACCAAGGGGCCACTGGGCGAGGACGGTGGTTTCAGGCTCGGCGGTCGCACCATTCTCGTGGTCGAAGATCATGACGACGCCCGCGAGCTCATCTCGGCCGTGCTGGAAGGTGCCGGCGCGCGGGTCATCGCTGCGGCATCGACGGCAGAAGCCATCGAACGCGTGAAGGATATCCGCCCCGACGTGCTCGTGGCCGATCTCGGTCTGCCGGGCGAAGACGGGTACGCCCTGTTGACTCGATTCAAGGCGCGATATCCGGACGTCCCCGCCATTGCGCTCACGGCGTATGCACGGTCGACCGATCGGGATCGAGCGCTCGCCCACGGGTTTCGGCGTCACGTAGTCAAACCGATCGATCCGAAAGCGCTCGTCGAGCACATCGTTTCGGTGCTCTGACGCGTCCCTCAGGTCAGAACAACCACGCTCCGCGTGCCATGAACGCCGCGACGAAGACGATGGCCACCACGAGCGCGAGCTCGACCGTGTTTATGAGGCGGAATGCTTCGAGCGAGAACTGGGGCAAAGAGGCAGGAAAACGGCCCCTAATCCGAGCGCGAGCGTGAGAACGTGGATGGCGGAAAGAAGGGCCGCGGCGACCACGACGGAGTGTACCCAGGTTGCCGTGCTGCTCGCAAGGAACGGACACGGTCAAGTCGGCTCGAACGGCCCGCCTCTGCTCAGGTCAGCGCCAGATACTCGTGCGCCAGCCTCACCATCATCGAGCCCTCACCGACGGCCGATGCCACGCGGTTCATCGCGCCGGCGCGGACGTCGCCGGCGGCGAACACGCCGGGCACGCTCGTTTCGAGCGGCAGCGGCTCGCGCGGCTCCTTCCAGACGCGCGCGTACGCCTCGGCCGCCATCAGGTCCCGTCCCGTGAGGACGAACCCTTTGTCGTCGCGCAGCACGTTGGGCGGCAGCCACTCGCTTCGTGGACGGGTGCCGATGAAGACGAACATCGCATCGGCTTCCTCGACCTGACACGCCCCATCGTCCAGCGACCTGAGCGCAACCCGTTCCACGTGACCCTCGCCTTCGACCCACGCGATCTCCGTTCGCGGCCGCAGCCGAATGTTTGGCGTCTTCTCGATCTGCTCGATCAAGTACTTCGACATGGTGTCCTGCAGGCTCGCGCGGCGTACGACGATCTGCACTTCTTTCGCGTAGCGGGACAGGTACATGGCGCCCTGGCCCGCTGAATTCCCGCCGCCGACGACGAGCACGCGCCGGCCGCTGAAGGCCGGGGCCTCGGTCGTGGCGGCGCCGTAATAGACTCCAGCGCCCGTATGTTCGGCGACGCCGGCCGCCGGATGCTCGCGATAGATCATGCCGGTGGCCGCCAGCATCGTGCGCGTGACGAGCTCGCGGCCGTCGCCGAGAGTCAGACGTTTGTAGCCCGCGTCGATCGAGACCCCGGTCACCTCGAGCGGCGCGAGGAACTCGGCGCCGAGCCGCTGCGCCTGCGTCAATGCGCGCCGGGTCAGCTCGTTGCCGCTGACCCCTGCCGGAAACCCGAGGTAGTTCTCGATTCTCGAGCTCGATCCTGCCTGCCCGCCCGCGGCGTGCCGGTCGAGCAGCAGCGTGCGAAGCCCCTCCGAGGCGCCGTATACAGCCGCGGCGAGGCCGGCGGGGCCGGCGCCGACGATCACCAGGTCGTAAACGTCGAACGCCGCCGACAGCGACCGACCGAGCCGCTCGGCAACCTGGCGCGGTTCGGGATCGCGCAACACGGATCCGTCTTCGAAGAACAGCGCCGGCACTTCATCGGCGGCGAGCCCGCCCGCGTCCATCAGAACGCGCGCGTCCTGGTCGCGGGCGACGTCGAGCCACCGATAGGGGATCAGACTGCTCGCCAGGAAGTCCTTGATCGCGTGCGATCGCGGCGACCATTGATGTCCAACCAGCCTCAGCCCTTTCGCCTCGGGCAGACATTCCGCCTGCCACGCGTCGAGGACATCGTCGATCACCGGATACAGGTGCTCCTCGGGGGGATCCCACGGCTTCGACAGGTAGTAGTCGAGATGTGCTTCGTTGATGGCCTTGATCGCCGCCTCGATGTCCGAATACGCCGTGAGGAGGACGCGTCGCGCCAGGGGGTACATCTCGCGCGATCGGGCGAGCACTTCGTTTCCCAGCATGCCCGGCATGCGCTGATCGCTCATGAGCATCGCCAGAGAATCGCCGCGGCTCTTCAACTCGCGGGCGGTCGCCAGCGCTTCCTGCCCCGATGCCGCGCTCATCACCGTGTAATGCTCCCGATAGCGGGAACGAAGGTCGCGGCGCACGGCCGCGAGCACCTGTGGATCGTCGTCGACGACAAGGAGGACCGGTTTGTTCACGCTTTCACTCCCACGTCGTCGACCTCGGCCGTTGGCAGCGCGACGCGAAACTCTGTTCGGCCCGGACGCGACTCGACAGCGATTTCGCCATCGTTGTGGCGGACGAGCCGCCGCACGATATCGAGACCCAGGCCGGTGCCGTGACCGAGCGGTTTGGTGGTGAAGAACGGGTCGAAGATTCGCTCGCGAACCTGTTCGGGGATGCCTGGTCCGTTGTCGACGATCCGCACCACCACCTGGCGACCCTCGCGGTTCGCCACGACGTCCACGCGGCCGGAGTCCGGGATGGCGTCGAGCGCGTTGTCGATCAGATTCGCCCAGATCTGGTTGAGCTCGCCGACGAAGCCGCGGACGCGGGGCAGGTCGGGTTCCGCTTCGACGACGACCGCCGCCGATTTGCCTCGCGCCTTCGAGCGGAGCACAGCGACCGTGTTGTCGAGACCCTGAATCAGATCCACCGGCTCCGCGACGGATGCCCGATCCATGTGTGTGAAACCCTTGATCGCCATGACCAGACCCGAGATGCGCATGGCGGCGTCCTGAATCTCCGATGCGAGACCGCGAACCGAACATCCGGCGGCGGCCGACTGCAGTGCGGCGTTCAGCGCCTGCTTTTCAACCACGCCAGCGATGAGATCGAGCGCCTCGAACGTCACGGCGGTTTCGGCGAGGGCCTCGGCGCTGGAGGTATCGAGGTCGTGCCCGGAAAGCCAGTCGGCGATGGTTTCCTCGCGTTCGGCCTGCTCGATGGGCGAACGCACGCCGGGCGTGCGGGTCGCGAGGCAGGCCTCTCGAACCGCATCTATCGCTGCCAGCTGTGCCTCGGTCAGCTGGCACGAGCCCAACGCGCGCATCGCCCTCTCGGCATCCTCGAGTCGGTCCTCGAGAAGCGCGGCGCTGCGCTCGATGGCGGACGCTGGATTGTTCAACTCGTGCGCCAGGCCTGCGGACAGTTTTCCGAGCGAGACCATCTTCTCGTCATGCAGAGCGCTCGAGGTGAAGACACGCGCGCGATCGACCATCGTGTGGACCAGTATCGTCGTAATCTCCTGGCAGTCGCGGATCATCTCGTGGAAGTCGTCGCGGTGGACGGCGAGAATCGTCGCTGGTTCCTGGGCGACGGTATCGGCCGGTGGCGCGACCAACCGGGAGTAGGGCAGCATGCCGGTGACGTCGCCCTCGCCCCATTCCATGATCTTGTGCAGGCCGGCGCCGCGGTCGACAGAGATGGCGATCCGTCCGGAGAGCACGATGAACAACCCGTCGGGGCTGGCGCCCTTCGCGGTCAGCACGTCGCCGCTGTTCAGGTGCCGGAGGGATCCGTGCGTGGCCAGCCACGCCAGCTCGTGTCGAGCCGCCGTGCCGAGCGTCTTGTGCGTGGCCAACCGATCGACGAGATCCCCTGCCGTCAAGAGCCTGCTACCCCGTTGCGAGTTGAATCGTACATCGCCAGCGCGTGGACAGCCAATTGTGCCCTGGCGATCGCCGCGGTGAGCCGGCGCGACTCGCCGCGGCGCGTGACCTACTTGAGTGGGATGAATGCGAGACCGTTGTTGGCATTCATCGGGATGACGAGCTGGTTCGCGCCCGAGTCGTAGCACATGGAAGCAGGGTTCGGAATGTTCTGGGCGATGAGCTCGGCCGTCCCCCCGGGGCGAATCCTGGAGACGCCGCCGTTGACGACGCTGCTCACGTACTTGGTGCCGTCAGCCATGATCACGAGGCCGTCGTTGCCGGCCTGCGCCGCTTTTTCTGTCTTCAGCAGCTGGCCGGCAGGTGAGAACGTCAGCACGTCCTCGTTCCCGATGTTGATCACGACGATGTTGCCTTGGGGGTCGAAGGCGATGCCGTTCGGCTGCCGTAATGGCGCGCCCTGCACGAAAATCGAGGCGGTTCCGTTTGGGGCGATCTTCCAGACCTGCCAGGTCGTCGCGTCGGGATTCTGTCCGCCGGCGCCGGTCTGCGTCCCGTAGATCGTGCCGTCGTCGGCCACCTCGATGTCGTTGAACCCGGTGGAACGCTCGATCCGGACTTCGCCCGCGGGAGCGCCGGTCTTCATGTCGAAGCGACGAATCACCGATACCGCCGTGTCGGTTGGAGTCGTCCCACCGTCGCGGTCCGCCACGTACAGCATGCCGTTGGCGATGTCGCTGCCGAGCGGCTCGTTCAAGACCAGCGGCGGCGTGAGACTGGCGCGCTGCTCTGGAGGCTGGATGCCGATCCATCGGGCCGTATGAACCGATCCGTCGTGGTTGATGAACGACACCCACGCGTTGTTGGTCTGCACGTTCTGAGCGACGCCGCGGTTGGGGACAACAATGAGGTTGCGAACCGGGTCGTAGGAACAGCTCTCGGCGGAATAGATGGCGCCGTACACTTTCACGTTCGAGGACATCGCGGCCAGCGATCCGTCAGGAGCCGGGTTGATCGGAAGGCCAAGGGCGTTCCCGACGAAATACGGCTGCGGCTTCTGCTGTGGCTGCTGGGCCATCAACGAGACCGCGGGAATACCGATCGTCAACGCTGCGGCGCAGAGCTGCGCAGTCATACGTGTCATTGCTCTTCTCTCCATGATTTGGTGCTGCCTTTCGCCTTGGCGGAGTGTCCGCGCACGTCGCATTGTGGCACATTGACATGGTTGCGAACCAATTCGGGCGCGCAGCTTTTTCGGATAAACGGACCGAGAAGTCGTGAGGCAGGGGAGATAATCAGGATTCATGATCGGGTTGATCGTTCTGGTAATTCTCGGAGTGTTCCTGTGGAAGCTGTGGGCGCCTGGCCTGACATTTGTGCCCGGCTTCGCCTCGTTGCTCGAGCAGCCGGCCGGCGAAAGCGGGCTGTGGCCCTTTCTGAGAGGAGTCGAGAGGATCGGAGGTCAGTACCGCGGCCGGCCCGTCGTGCTGATAGTGCACCACAAGCGGGGTAAAAACACGCTCGGCTACCTAACGGTGGCGATGCAGTTGGTGGATGCCCACGCGGTCAGCAACGGTATCGAAGCCCCCCGGGAGCGGCTTCGTGAGACGGTGGGACGCGATGCGTGGGACGAGCTCGAACTGCGTCACGAGCTGAAACTGTCGTTTGCCGACGGCTGGTTGAAGGCGATGTGGCAGCCGGGCGGATTCGTCATCTTTCCCGGCCGCTTTGAACCGGAACGCTGGGGCAGCGTGCTCCGATCCATGCATGCGGTTGTCACCTCGCTCGAACGTGAAGCACCCGTTGCGCCGCCCCGGTGAGTTCTCAGAACCAACGAGACGGGGGCGTTGCCTCATCGACGTGTTTCGCCGCCTCGACGTAGGCTTGTGCTCGGGCACGATCCGCCATCGCCGAGATTTGCGCCGGATCGATGTGGGGGAGCGCGCCGAGGCGCGCCTCGGCGTTGGGAGCATCAAGGGGGGCGAACGTCGTGCGCGCGCGATCGTTGAACAGGAGAAGCGGAGCCCAGGCTGCGAGTAGCACCCATGCCGCCGTCAATGTCTGGCTGGCCCCTCTCGTGACCGTACGGTAGCGCTGGAGCTCGTCCAACGCCCTCGTCTGTTCCGTGCCAGCCCCATCAGGTGTCTCGCGGATCAGTTGCTCGACGGATGGCGCGAGACGCTCGACGGCCACCGCTCCGAGGAGGCTTGCTCCGACCAACCCACCTTGAATCAGCACGCAGAGAACGAGCGCTCTCGGCACGCGCGAACTGCGCAGCAGAAGCAGCAGGATCAGCAGCACCGACGCGATCGCCTGGGTTGAGGCGGCGATGACATCGATAGCGGGAACGGCAAGTGCCGCGATGACGGGCATGAGGACGAGGCCCGAGGCGCCAGTGTCTCCCTGCAGGCCCTGCCAGAGGTCGAGCTGATCGGCCAGCATGAGCACGTCGCGCCAGAACGCCGCCAGCGGCTGAAGCTGGCTGAGGATCAGGAGCGGCAGGCCAACCAACGTCAGCGGGAAGAGGATCATCCAGCCGTCCAGGCCGGATCCTGCGGACGCACCTGAGTGTTGGCCATCGGGGAGCCACGTCGTTCGCGCACGCAGCAGATAGAGCGCCGTGCCGCCAGCGAGTGCGAAGACCGCAGCCAGTTGAATCGACGCGACGCTGGCGAGCCGAGCCATCTCGGCGTCTATCACCCACAACGCGGTGGCCGGCACGATCAGAGCCAGGGCGGCCATCGTCATGCAGGTGGCCGCCAACCTGAGCAGGGCGACGACGAGACGTTCGACGACCGAGCGGGCAAACTGCATTTGTAGCTAGTATCGGCTCAAGCGCGCGGGTGGTTCATGCGGTGGTTGCACCCGGCCGCCGGCCCGCAGCTGGCATAATTACGGTAGGGCGCCTGCTCTGAATTATGATCTCCTGGTAAGTTGAGGCCCGCTCTCCATACTGTTCATATGCAGCGAACACTTTTTGAGAAGATTTGGGACGCCCATGTGGTCACCCAGGAACCGGGCGCGCCGGCGGTCCTCTACGTTGATCTCCATCTGATTCACGAGGTCACCTCGCCGCAGGCGTTCACCGGCATGCGCCAGCGTGGACTCAAGGTGCGCCGCCCGGACCGGACGGTGGCGACGATGGATCACAGCATTCCGACCACCGACCGCTCGCTGCCGATCCTCGACGAGATGGCCGCCAGGCAGATTCAATATCTCGAAGACAACTGCAAGACATTCGGCATTCCGTTGCACGGGATGCGGTCTCCGCATCGCGGCATCGTGCACATCATCGGGCCGGAGCTCGGGCTGACCCAGCCTGGCATGACGATCGTGTGCGGCGACAGCCACACGTCGACCCACGGCGCTCTTGGCGCCCTGGCGTTCGGCATCGGGACGAGCGAAGTCGAGCACGTGCTGGCCTCGCAGTGCCTGCTGCAGTACAAGGCGAAGACCTGCGAGGTGCGCGTGGAAGGCCGCCTTGGCCGAGGGGTGTCGTCGAAGGACATCATCCTGGCCTTGATCGCCAAGATCGGCATCGGCGGCGGCACCGGCCACGTGTTCGAATACACGGGTCCGGCGATCCGGGCGCTGACGGTCGAAGAGCGCATGACCATCTGCAACATGTCCATCGAGGGCGGTGCGCGCGCGGGGATGATCGCGCCCGACGACGTGACGATCGAGTACGTCGCCGGCCGCGAGTTCGCACCACAGGGCGCGGCCTGGGACGAGGCCGTCAGGCGCTGGCGGAAGCTGCCGACCGACGAAGGGGCGAGCTACGACAAGGCCGTCACCCTGGACGCGACGGACCTGGAGCCGATGATCACCTATGGCACCAACCCCGGCATGGGTATGCCGATCACGCACCGCATTCCCGATCCGACCGCCATCCCCGACAGCAACCAGAGGGCCGCGCTCGAAAAAGCGCTCAAGTACATGGCGCTGCAGCCCGGCCAGCCGTTGCTGGGTCACCAGGTGAACGTCGTCTTCATCGGGAGTTGCACGAACTCGCGTATCTCCGATCTGCGGCTGGCGGCGGGCCTCCTCAAGGGCTCGCGCGTTGCGCCAGGCGTCCGGATGCTGGTGGTGCCTGGCTCGCAGGACGTCAAAAAGCAGGCGGAAGCCGAAGGGCTGGACGACATCTTCAAACGGGCTGGCGCAGAGTGGCGCGAAGCGGGCTGCTCGATGTGCATTGCCATGAACGGCGATCAGCTCGAGCCGGGCGAGTACGCGGTCAGCACCAGCAACCGCAATTTCGAGGGACGACAGGGGAAGGGCGGGCGGACGTTCCTCGTCTCGCCGCTGACGGCGGCGGCCACGGCGATCACTGGTAAGATCACCGACGTACGCACAATGCTGTCGTGACCAGCTCCGGACCACTCGAGCGTCCGGCTTCAGCCGGACCAAGACCATGGCTCACTTCACGAACATCAAGTCGCACGCAGTAGCGATCCCCTCGAACGACGTCGACACCGATCAGATCATCCCCGCGCGCTATCTCAAGGTGACGGACAAAGCGGGGCTCGGCGCCGCGCTGTTCGCCGATTGGCGGTACAACCCTGACGGATCGCCGAAGCCCGAGTTCGTTCTGAACACTCCGAACGCCCAGAGCGCGCAGATTCTGCTGGCGGGCGACAATTTCGGCTGCGGCTCTTCACGCGAGCACGCGCCGTGGGCGCTGACCGGTTACGGCTTCCGCGCCGTCGTGAGCACATCGTTCGCCGACATCTTCCGGAACAATGCGCTCAAGAACGGCCTGCTACCGGTTGTCGTAGACGCCGAGGTGCACGCCGAGTTGATGAATGCCGTGGCGCGCGCGCCGCTGGCCGAGCTGAGCGTCGATCTGGAGCGGCAGGCGCTGACGCTGCCGGGCGGCCGCGAGGTCTCGTTCCCCATCGACCCGTTTTCGAAGACCTGCCTGCTCAAAGGCACCGACGAGTTGGGCTACCTGCTGTCGTTCGAGCGCGAAATCGCCGCCTTCGAGAATGCCGAGCGCGCGCGTTCGGGCCCGACGGGCCAGCCGGCATGATTCAGATTTACGACACCACGCTCAGGGACGGCACCCAGCGCGCGGGCATCTCGCTTTCGGCGGCCGACAAGATCCGCGTCGCCCATCGTCTCGACGAATTAGGATTCGCTTTCATCGAGGGGGGCTGGCCCGGGTCCAATCCGAAGGATGCGGAGTTCTTCGAACGGGCCCGCGATGTTCCGTGGCGGACGGCGGTCATCGCGGCGTTCGGCTCGACCTGCCGCGTGCAGGGCACGCCGGAAAGCGATGCCAACCTCCAGGCACTCCTTCAAGCGCAGACATCGGTGTGCACCGTCGTCGGCAAGACGTGGACGCTGCACGTCACCGACGTGCTTCGAACCACGCTCGACGACAACGTGCGCATCATCGAGGAGAGCGTCGCGTACCTGCGGGCCCAGGGGCGGCGAGTCATCTACGACGCCGAGCATTTCTTCGACGGATACAAGGCGGATGCGATCTACGCGATCGATACGCTGCGCGCGGCCGTGCGCGGCGGCGCGGAAACCGTTGTCCTGTGCGACACCAACGGCGGCACCATGCCGTGGGAGATTGCGCGGATCGTCCGGGAGATGAAGGCCGAGCTTCAGCATCCGTTCGGCATCCATACGCACAACGACGGGGAGTGCGCCGTCGCCAACACGCTGGCGGCCGTGCGCGAGGGCGCCGTGCAGGTGCAGGGCACAATCAACGGGTACGGCGAACGGTGCGGGAACGCGAACCTCTGCTCGATCATCCCCGATCTCGAGCTCAAGCTCGATCTGCGATGTCTGCCGGACGGACGTCTGTCGACGCTGTCCGAGGTCTCTCACTACGTGGCCGAAGTGGCCAACCTCGCGCCGGACGATCATCTAGCGTACGTGGGCAAGCATGCGTTCGCTCACAAAGGTGGCATTCACGTGGCCGCCATGCGGCGGACGGCCCAGAGCTACCAGCACATCGATCCCAAGCTGGTCGGCAACGAGATGCACGTGGTTGTGAGTGAGTTGTCGGGGCGGGGAAACCTGCTGAGCAAAGCGGCGGAATACGGCATCGATCTCGAGCAGGGCGGCGACAAACTGGGCGGTGTGCTGGACGAAATCAAGGCGCTCGAGGCGCAGGGCTTTGCGTTCGAGGCCGCCGAAGCGTCGGTCGCGATGATGATGAAGCGGCTCGAACCGAACTATCGTGCGCCCTTCGAGCTCATCGACTTCACGGTGAACGTGGAACATCGGCTGGGGCGCGGTATTTTTTCGGAAGCCACGGTCAAGGTGCGCGTCCCCGGTTCCGACGAAGTGCTCCATACGGCCGCCGAGGGGAACGGTCCCGTGAACGCGCTCGACAAGGCGCTGCGGAAGGCGCTGATCCCGCACTATCCCGTGCTGGCCACGTTCCAGCTCGCCGACTACAAGGTCCGGATCCTGAACACCAGCGAGGGAACGAGCGCCGTCACGCGCGTGTTGATTGACACCGGCAACGGCACCGAGCGGTGGACGACCGTCGGCGCCAGCGCCAACATGATCGAAGCCAGCTGGCGCGCGCTCGCCGATGCGATCGAGTACGGCTTGACCATGGCATCCTGATTCCATTCCCATTCAATCGCCGAGGAAAAACGCTTGCGAGCCAAAATCATGCTGCTGCCGGGCGACGGCATCGGCCCGGAGGTCGTCGCGGAGGGCCGGCGGGTCCTCGAGGCCGTCGCGCGGAGCTACGCTCACACATTTGAATTCCAGGAACAGGCCATTGGCGGCCGATCCATCGATCGGTTCGGCACAGCCTTGACAGACGACGCGCTGGCCGCTTGTCAGGCGGCCGATGCCGTGCTGCTTGGCGCCGTGGGCGCGCCGAAGTACGACGACCCCGCGAGCAAGGTTCGACCGGAGCAGGGTTTGCTCGCGCTGCGAAAGGGACTAGGCGTCTTCGCGAACCTGCGCCCCGTGAAGGTTCATCCCGCGCTGGTGGATGCATCTCCGCTCAAGGCGGACAAGCTCGAAGGCGTGGACCTGCTGGTGCTTCGGGAGTTGACCGGTGGCCTGTACTTCGGGCGGAAATCCCGCGAGGAGCTGCCCGGCGGCCACGTGAAGGTGACCGACGCCATGGAGTATCACGACTACGAGATACAACGGATTCTGGATCTCGCGTTCGCTCTCGCTCGCGCCCGGCGTGGGAAGGTGACGTCAGTAGACAAGGCGAACGTCCTGGACACCTCGCGCCTGTGGCGGCAGATCGCCGTGAAGGCCGGCGCGGCCAATCCGGACATTGCGCTCGATCACATGCTGGTCGATACGGCGGCGATGCAGCTGGTCGCCAACCCCGCGCGCTTCGACGTGGTCGTCACCGAGAACATGTTCGGCGACATCCTGACCGACGAGGCAGCGGTGCTGGCCGGATCGATGGGGATGCTGCCGTCCGCGTCGCTCGGTGAAGGGGGCCCTGGCTTGTACGAACCTATTCACGGGTCGGCGCCGGATATTGCCGGCAAGGGCATCGCGAACCCGGCCGGGACGATTCTGTCGGTCGCGCTGCTGCTGCGGCATTCGCTGAGACTGGATCGCGAAGCGGAGGCAGTGGAGCGGGCCGTTGATCGCGCGATCACCGAAGGTTGCCGGACGCGCGATCTCGGCGGGACGCTTACGACCACGGCGATGTCAGACGCGATCATCGGGCGGCTCGGCTGATTACGCGGCCCGGCTACCGCCGAGCGACCTCGATACGGGGCGCGGCGCGGACCACGTTGTGCACCGGCGTCAGCGACGACAGGTACGCGTAGACCGCTTTCAGGTCCTCGTCCGTCATGTTCCGGTAGACGGTCCACGGCATCGGTGGCGCCAGCGTTTCGCCCTCCGGCTTGATTCCGGTCCGCATCGTGCGGATGAACGACGCCTCCGTATAGCGGCCGCCGAGCCCCGTCTCGCGATCCGGCGTGAGGTTTGCGGCGTAGCTGTTGCCCCATGGACCGGCCCACGCCGTGAGGTCGAGGGACGCGCGAATCTCGCCCGCGCCCTGCATCGGCGGGAAAGTCGTCACGGGCCGTCCCGACAGCAGGCGGGTGTTGTCGATCGTCATCCGGTCGTCCAGTTTGGGGGAGTGGCAGTCGTGGCAGGCCGCAATCGTCACGAGGTACTTCCCGCGCGCGACCTGATCCAGAGTGGTCGGGCGCGGCGCTGCGCTGACAGTCGGCTCCGCTCCGGAAAGCGCGAGCGCAATCGTCGTCAGGCAGGCCGTGAGCAGGACGAAGAACGCCGTCTTCACCGTTTTCTTCTGAGCCATCGTTTCCCCCTTCCAAAATATCGTTAGCACATTTGTCGTTCTAACAACTAAATAGGGCGACCCTGCCCTTGCTGTAAGCGAATCTCCTACGGAAACAGGCCCTGATGGGAGAGGACCGACTCGAGCAGCCCCTTCAGCTGCCGCAGTCGCGACGCGCCGAGGTGCTCGAGCATCGCCTTGGGCAGCCGCTCGACGGTGGGGTCGAGCCCCTCGAGCAGCTGCAGCCCCTTCGCGGTGATGCCCACCTGGACGACGCGCCGATCCGTCCGGCTGCGGACGCGGTCCACGAGGCCGCGGCGCGCCAGCCGGTCGAGCAGCCGGGTGACGTCGGGATCGCGGGCGATCATCCGCTCGACGATCTCGGTGCACGTGACGCGCGTGGGATGCGAGCCGCGCAGGATGCGGAGGACGTTGTACTGGCTCGCCGTCAGCTGCGCGTGGGTCTTCAGGTACTGGATCCAGGGCTCCATGACCCGTGACGCCGCGAGCTGCAGACCGATCAGCACCTCCTGCTCGTCAGAGGTGAACGCCTTCCGTTGTTTGATCTCGGAGGCGACCGTGGGTGTCATGGAGGCGGATATTATTTGTTCGAACGACTATTGTCAAGAGGAATTATTGGCCGCGTGTCTTTCTCGTTTTCGAGACAGATGAATTCCATCAGCTCGGTGTCCGGCAGCAGGCTGACTTCCACCGTCGTGCCCCACGGTCCGGTGTAGGCGCCGGGATCGTCGATCGTGACCCCGATATCCATGTGCCCGAAATCTTTGCGCCGAAAACGTGTCGTGACGTGCAGCGCCTCCGTGGACGGCTTGCCCAACTGATCGAGCCAGATTCGCCCGTTGAATCCGCGGCTCTCGACCACCAGCGTGTCGCCCTCCCACGTGCCCGTCGAATACCCGTGCCAGGTGGGACTGACGTCCGGGTGAGGGACGAACTGGCGGCCATCGGTGAAGGCCTGCCACCAGAGGTTGAACGCCTCGTGCACGAAGAAGACGATTCCGGGAGTCTGGATGATCCGCCACGGCGCTGGCGCCAGCAGCACCTTCGGCACGCCCTGCGGCAGACAGTTCGCGTCGGGTTCGATCTTCCAGTGCATTCCCGTGGCTCGTTCGTCGTAGAGGGCCTTGGCCCACGACTGGAACGGGACTGGTTCTTTCAGATCTCGAGCCAGGTCTCTGAGATACCCGGTCGGCGGGTTCCAGATCCCGGACAGGTCGGGCTTGCCATCGGCTAATCGTGGCGCTGGCGCGGAGAGATTTGGTTGGCCATCCGGTGTCCGCGGGAGCGCCGGAGGCGGAACATTTGCCCATTGCGCCCGGGCGGGCGAAGAGGACAGGCACGCCAGACCCAGCACCATCGCGAGCTGAAGCACGGCTCTCATCGTGGCCTCCCAACGTGCGGGCGAGTTTGTTCGACGGTGTCCCTACGAGGGTCCGTTTCTATCACAGATTCCAGTCCGGTTGCCCGGGAGTGACCCTGCGACCGCCGAGGGAAGTGGTACTCTTCGGGCCAGCTCATGAGGATTCGTTACGAGGACGCGAAGACCCATGCGCTCGTCCTCGCCATTGTCGGCTGGCTGTTCGTCATCCTGTCTGTGGGGCTCGGCTCGACCAATCGCAGTCGCTTCGGTCCGCTCAAATGGACCGACTTCGTGCATTTCTACACCCTGGGCGACATCGCCCGCAGCCGCGACGCAGCGCTCCTGTACGACGCAAACGCCCAGCACGTCCGGCAGGTCGCCCTGGTGCCCGAGTCCGGCGAGAATCGGTACCTTCCCGTGTACGGCCCGCAGGTATCGCTAATCTTTGCCCCGTTCAGCAGGGCACCGTATCTGGTTGCGGGCTTGCTGTGGGGCGCAGTGAGCCTGGCGATCTACCTGACGGCTGTGTGGATGGCCTGGCGCCCTTCCCGCCGCGTTCTGGGCGATACGGTGTTTCTTGCTGCCGGCGTGATGGCGTTTCCACCTCTCTGGCAGTTGGTGTCGTATGGGCAGACGACGGCTGTACCTCTCGTGGCGTTCGCTGCCGGATGGCTGTTCAGCGAGTCGAACCGCCGGGTCCTTGCCGGTTTCGCCTTGGGTCTGTTAGCAGTCAAGCCACAGCACGGGTTGGTCCTGGCGGCGGTCATGCTCTGGTCCCGAGAGTGGCGGATGATTATCGGGATCGTCTTGTCGATCGCCTGCCAAATTGCGGGGGCCTCGGCGTGGTTCGGATGGGCCGCCTGGCGCGACTACGCGCTGACGATCTCGCGGCTGCCAGCCATGGTCTCGGCCCTGGAGCCGGACGACTACAAGCTGCATTCCCTTCGAGCGATTACCGGATTGTTACCGGACCGCTGGGATCTGATCCTGTGGCTCGCCACGAGTGCATTCGTCGTTGCCATCACCATCGCGATGTGGCGGCGGCGGGACCTGCCGGTACGCATCAGGTTCGGCGTGCTCGTGCTGTCGACCGCGCTGGTGAGCCCTCACCTGACGATCTACGACGTGAGCTTGCTCGCGCTGCCGGTTGTATGGATTGGCGGCTGGTTGCTCGAGCAGCACGCCGATTCGACCTGGTTCTGGCAGCGAGTGTACTGGCTCACCGCCGCGCTGCTGGTGCCAACTGCCGCGTTCGTGAAGGTTCAGCTCTCGGTCCTGATCCTCTTGGATGTGTTCGTTCGCCTGGCATTTCGTCTTCGCGAAAGCGCTTCGCGTGAGCCTCTCGCGAGCGGAGGCGCGTAATGGCGCGATGTGCCGTGCAGCGGGGGGATCTGGCTGGGCGGGGCGGAGCTTCTTGAAGCCTACCTGGCGACGAGCCGATAACACGAAATAGATCGCCCCGCGTGCGCGACATCCCCGGCCCGGTGCCTACATGCCCCTGTACACATTTCATCTCGATGTGCCAACTTCGCCCACCGAGGTGGCCTCGCGCATCCGCTCCGCGGTCGACCCTGACGCACCGTCTCACTGGGGCTCAACGTCGCCTCAGACGGATCGCGTATCGCCAAGGCCACCCTTTGTTGGGCGGGTGAACGACTTCGCGTTCGACATCCGGCGGAATACGCTGCATCGCAATTCGCTGATGCCTCGGATCCGAGGCCGTATCGTGGCAACACCGACCGGTTCCCGCGTGAACGTCCGGGTGTTCATGCATCCGTTGTCGTTCACCTACATGTTGATCTGGTTCTGGGCATCCGCCTTCGCGGAGTACAACGTGCTCGACGACAACGTCGCGCGTTCGTATCTGCGGATCGGGATGCTCGTTCTGGGAATGGTGTTCGGACTCGGCATTTTCTTCTACCAGGCGCTGAGGGCGATGCCAGTGCTGTCCGAGACGATCCTCAACCCTTCCACGGTCGCCTCGCCGGCAGTCAGCTTCGCACCGGCGGCGACGAGCGTCGCATACGAGCGCTACTCCGCTCGGCACGTCGTGCTGCTGGCTGTCCTGGTGGCGGTGGTGAGCGCCTCGGTTGCGTTCGTGCTGTACGAGCGTCGGCTACAGTCATCCACCGCGTTCGCGGCGGCGGTTCATCTCGTATCGCAGTCGGCGGAGGCCGAGAAGCTGTTGGGACACCCGATCGAAACGGGTGGTTTCGTGCGCGGTCAGGTGAACGGGGCGGGCTATGCGGCACTGGCCATCCCAGTCAGCGGCCCAACGGCCTCTGGCACGTTGTACGTCGTGGCGAATCGCGTGAAGGCCGAATGGGACATGGGAGCCGTCCTGCTCGAGGCAGAGGTTCCAGCTGGCAGTGCGACGAGGCTCGACCTGACGCCTCCGCCAACACGGGAGGCTTTCTCGTACCCGACCCGTGGCCGCGTCTATCTGCAGCCGCTGGACGATGCGTCCGCGGAGGATGTAAAAGGCCTTCCGGCTTACTACAAGGCGCGTCTGGATCTGGATGTGGTGGTGCTTCCCACGCGCACGCTGGCGCCAGAGACGGTGGATGCCAGCGCGGACCAGGTCATCGCCGAGAAGGCGCTGGCCGGCATCGAGCAGGCGAATCGCACGATGGCTGACGACGGCGATGCGGTGTTCCTGGGGGTCACGAGCCAGGACCTGAACATCAGAACCGCCGGGTGGAATTTTGCGATGAACTACCGGGACGGACGGTTCGGGATCGTCTCGACGGCCAGGCTGAAGAACGATGCCTCGATGTCCGGCGCCAATCCTGCTGTGTACCCCGTCCGGGTGCGAAAGATCGTCACGAAGAATCTCGTCCTGATGCGTTATCCGCTCGAGGTCAGCCCGGATCCGACGAGCGCCATCGCATGGGCGACCCCGACGGCTGCCGATGTCGACACGATGGGTGAGCGACTTGCCGGAGAGTCAGGGAGCAGACGATCGGTGAACGTCGGGCCGCCATGCATCAGCGTGGTCCAGGGCCCGGGAGGGGAGCAGAGCTGGCGCGTGGACTGCCAGGACCGACCGCGGAACAATCCGTTCACGCAGTTCGAAATGTACCCTGGCATGGCCCTCCTCGTGATGTCGCGTGCCGACTTCTCGCTTGGCGACGATGCCACGTTCGCATTCGTCCGAAAGTATCGCCCGCGCGACGAGGTCTCGCGTTCGTTTGGAGTCGGCGCGAGTGATTCATACGACATCTTCCCTGTGGGAGATTCGCAGACCTTTTCATGGATCGAGCTGATCCTCGAGGATGGAGCGCGCGTTCCCTATAAGAGGACCTCTCCGGGAAAGGGTGTCGCAGGCGCGAGGCTGCGCGCCGACGCTCATATGGGGAATCCGTTCAGCCTTTCGTCGCTCGAATGGCGGGCCGGGTGGGATCTCAGCACAACCGAGGGGTGGACGTACCGGTTCCCACCGAGCGGTCCCGGCCGGACATGGCAAAAGAGCGCTCTGATCGAAATCCTCGGCCACGGGGGACGGAAATTCACCGTTCAGCGAGACGCCGCGGGCAACTTGCAGGAAGTGCGCGCGCCGGACGGCGCTTCCGTCACCTTCACCGTGGACGCCCTGGATCGGATTGTGTTGGCCACTGAGAGCACCGGCCGATCGGTGCAGTACGAATACGATGCCGGTGGCCGCCTTGCGCACCTACGGGATTCGGCGTACGGCGATGAGTTTTACGACTACGATGCCGAGAATCGGCTGACGACCGTGCGGAACGGCGAGCGACGTGTGTTGCTCGTCAACGCTTACAACACGGTCGGTGACATTGTCTCCCAGACGCTCGCGAACGGGGAGCGGTTGGTCTACCAACCTGGATACAACGCCCGCCGGCAGCTGGCGAGCCTCAAGCTCACGCTTCCGAACGCTTACACCATCGATTGGCTGCTCACGGCCGACGGGCTCTCACGTTCCTGGCCACGGGCGCCAAGGTCTGCGAGCGCGGCGCCGCGCCGCTAGGCGAGCGTTCGCCACGTGCGACCGGCATAGCACCCACGAGCCGCATCAGCGCCGCCGCACCGACCCGGAACCGGAGACCTGCTGCGTCACCTTCGGATCGCCGATGTATTCGACCGCCCCGGATCCGCTGACGCTCACGTTCAACGCCTCGGCAGCAGCGACCAGCGCCCCGCCGCTGCCTGATATTTCCACCCTGGCGCGTTGGCTCCTCAGTTGTTCGCCCTGATACTCGCCGGAGCCGGAAATACTGAGGTTGAGATCGTTCGAGGCTCCCTGCGCCGCCACTTCACCGGAGCCGCTGATGTCTATGGCGAGGCGACTCGCAGTCAGCCTCTTCACATCGACCTTCCCGCTGCCAGAGACATCCAGTCTGTCGAGCTGCCTGACGGTCATCGTGAAGACGATGTCATCCGTCGGCCGGAGGTTCGTCATCGGGTCCCTCGAGCCGAGCTCGAGGATGTTGCCGTTTACCTGCGTCCTGATGAGAGGCAGAAGATTGTCGTCGGTCGTGACCGTCAGCGATTCGGCGCCGGTTTGCTCGATGATGAGCCGGCCGCTCCCGCTCAGCGAAACCGCCGAGAAGCCCGAGACGGTTCTGGGCTCGGTCGCAATCTTGCCCGATCCGCTGATCGAGTTGAACTGACAGGCTCCCAGCAGAACGCTACAGGACAGCAGCAGGCAAGCGCGACGTCCGAGCATCGCTCCCCCAGTGTGGTGCTGTGAGGTCAGACGAAATCGGCATCCGTTCGGTTCCATCGGCGGGTCGCCGCCGCAGGTGTCCTTGCAAGACTGTGATTCGGCTCAGGGGGTGATCGCCGATAAGCCCTGGTGGAAGGTGTCTCGATGCTGGTTCCCAAGCCGGCGTACTGGGGGGGCAAACGACTCGGTCATTGCGACCACAGGTGGGCGCACGTAACTAGTTGGAGGCCTTGACGTGGAACGCATTCAGAGTCGTCCGCATCGCAACGAGGAGCAACGGCGGTTCACCACTCGCTGCTCCCGGCGCCCAGCCGACTTCCGACATACCCTGGCCCGTGACGAGGCCGATCACTTCGCCGGCGATCGCATCGACGACGGAGACCCGCCCGGTTCGCGTTCCGAGTGCCAGCCACGGTTTGCCGGAGGCTATGTCGGCCGATTGGACGCTCTCCTCGAGCTCACTCGATAACCACGACAGTGGTAGTTCGCTCATCACAGGGGTCTGCTCTTGTGCCCGCACCGGCAGCGCAAACCCCTGTTGCAGGGCAGCCACGATGAGGAGACCGGCAGTGGTGATTTTCACGCCCGGAGGTCGTAGCAGAGCAGCCTCGGACCGCCGCCGGTCGAAATATCCCTCGTGTTCTGCGCGATGTAGAGCAGGCCGCGGCTGAGGACGGGCAGGCCCCACGACTCGCGTGCCGCAAACAACCACGCACGCGAGACCTCCTGATATCCCTTCGGCGTCAAGTCCAGCCAGAGCAGATGCCCCAGCTCTCCCAGGCACAGGAACTGTCCGTCCACCGCGAGCAGCGATCCGCGATAGGTCCCGACGAGCTGCCGCACACGCTGCCCCTGGACCTCGAGCATCTCCGACCACTCGGCCGCTTTGCGCCACACGACTTTGCCGCTCGAGACCTCCACGCAGGCGAGCGAGGCGTCGGGCTCGTTGCGCCCATCGAACCCGTACAGGTAGCCGTCCTTGTAGATCGGCGTGTTGAAGTGCAACCCGAACCCCTGAGTCGTCCAGAGCTGCTTGTGCGTGAAGTCCGGCTGAATCTCGAGCAGCACGCCTCCCGCCCGATAACTGGCGGTGATGAAGACTTTGTTGTCGAAGACGACCGGACAGGCGGCGTTGACCGACTCGTACGCCCGGCTTCTCCATGGGAAGGAGAAATCGACGCGGCCGTTCGAGGGGTCGATCGACATGAGGCCGCCGCTTGGCGGTTTCGACTCGCCTCCCGCGAAGACGAACACGCGCCGCTGTCCATGAACCACCGCAGGGACCGGCGAGGCGTAGCCGGCTCCCCACTCCGTGCCGGCGCGCCAGACCTCGCGACCGCTGGTTTTGTCGAAGCCGACGACCGAGGGGCCGCCGGGCGCGCCGACATTCACGATCAGCAGTGAACCTTCAATCAGCGGCGTCGAGGCCCTTCCGAAAAAGTCCTGAGGAACGCGATACTCCTTGTCCAGATCGTGCTTCCAGATCACTTTTCCGGTCTGCAGTTCGAGGCAGTGCAGCTGACCCTGCGCCCCGACCGAGTACGCTCGCTCGGCGTCGATGATCGGGCTGGACCTCGGCCCGTTGTTGTAGCCGTACCGATCTTCGAAATCGGTTGGGTAGCGGACCTGCCAGTTCCGCGCTCCGGTCTCGGAGTGCAGGCACTCGAGAATCTCCTCTTTCCCAATCCGGTGGAGGAACAGGAGGCGATCGCCGGCGATAGCCGGCGAGGTGTAGCCGGTGCCTTTCGCGAACTCCCAGACGAGCGGGGGCGGGAGCTTTCGACTCAGCTTCGTCTCGGTCGACATCGCGTTGTGTGTCGGCCCCAGAAACGCGGTCCAGTCGTGCGTGACCGCATCGCCTGCCAGCGGTTTGGGCTTTGAGACGCCGCGGGTTTGCCCGAAGGCGAACGGCGTGAGGAGCGCCTGACCGATCACGCTCTTCAGGATGGCGCGCCGCGAGATGAGCGACATCCCGTTCATCCTACATCATCGTATTTCCGCTTCGCGGCCCTTTCCAGGATAGGCGCGAGGAACTGGATTCCGAACACGCAGTTCAGTACGATTCAGCAGCCTGGCCATGTCGTCCTGGCCGCGGAGGAGTGTCATGAGCAAGACGATGACTTCAATGTTGGCGCTACTGGTGGGAGTCGCTCTCGGCGTTCTGCTGGGCAGAGGTCTCACGACCCCGCCGACCGGCGTTCAGGCGACGGCAGCCCCGACGACGAGCGCCTCGTTCAGCGCTGTGCCGTCTGCTGTCGGAGCGCAGGACATTTCCGGGCCGTACGAGGTGGCCGAAGGCTGGCCGAAAGATCTCAGCACTCTTCCGGGACACGAGAAGTGGACCTATGGAGGGGCACGCGGCATCTTTGCCGAAAGCCCGAATCGCGTGTATCTGCTCGGGGGCGGCGAGCTGCCGAACGTTCCGCGACCGCAGGCAAGACAATTCCCCGAAATCGGCCCCAACGTTATCTTCCCAATCGCCGGGCTGCCGTGGCGAAACGCGAACACCGCCACGCCCCCTGGCGCCGGAGGCTCGGGACAGGATCCCGCAAAGGGCATGGAGCTCTGGAGGGGCTCGTCGCCGCCCTATCGTGAACTGGGCGTCGACGCCCGCTGGGAACACTGTCTCATCGTCGTCGACGCACAGGGCAACATCGTCGAAGAGTGGACGCAGTGGGACAAGATGTTCAAACGCCCGCACTCCGTCTACATCAGCCCCTACGACGCGCAGAAGCACGTGTGGGTGGTCGACGATCACACGCACGCGATTTACAAGTTCACCAACGATGGAAAGCAGCTCGTGCAGACGATTGGCACACCCGACGTTTCGGGGGCCGACGCGACACATTTCAACCGGCCGACGTTCATGGCGTGGATGCCCGACGGCAGCTTTTATGTGTCCGACGGGTACAACGGCACGCGCGTCGCGAAATTCGACGCCAGCGGGAAATTCCTGTTCGACTTCGGCCTGGCTGGCGAACGTGGCGGAAAGGAAACGCGACCGGGTTACCTGAACAACGTTCACGGCGTCGCCATCGACATCGAGACGCGACGTGTCTTCGTCAACGATCGCGACAACCACCGCATTCAGATCTTCGACGAGAACGGCAAGTATCTTTCGGAGTGGAAGATCGCCGTGAGCCCCTCGAGTCTCCATCTCGTGCAGATAGGCGCCGATCGGACGCTCGTGACCTTCGACCGCAACACACACAAGATGCTGAAATACGATCTCGACGGCCGGCTGCTGTATGCGTGGGGAACCGTGGCCGACTTTCCCGGCACGCTCTGGGGCGTGCACGGCCTCAGCACGGACCAGGAAGGGAACCTGTACGTGGCTGAAGTGGATGCCGGGCGGTTTCAGAAGTTCCGCCCGCGGGCGGGCGCCAATCCGGCGATGCTGATAGGAAAGCCTGTCTACTCCGCGTGGCAGTGAACGGGCGAACGGCTGCGAACATTTGCAGCAGCCACTCGACCACGACGGCGTCGAAGTACTGACCGCGGATCGCTCTGCTCACGGCTTCATACCCACGAGGAGCGCGAGCTCGCGCCATTTCCAGTGACAGTCCACGTCCACGAAGCCGATGTCTCGCAGCCATCACGCATTGTTATCACGTGCTCTCGACGGTGCCCTCGCTGACGGGATGCTGGAAGCACAGATTGAAGCCGTCCGGGTCGGTGAAGTAGAGCTGCCGCATGCCGTACGGCGCGACGGAGGGCTTCTGTGCCGCGACGCCATTCGCCTGCAGGTGCGCGTAGGCGGCGTCCAGATCGTAGCAGCCGAAGTAGAAGCAGGTGTCGTTGTGCGTCTTCCTCCGCGACTCGTCGGGGACAGCCGGCCGGTCCTCGTCTTCGTACTGCGTGTTCAGCATGATCTCGTCGGTGTTGCGGCGGAGCAGGGCCCACCCGCAGTCGGGCACCGGGCCTGACGCGGTCACGACGACGAAGCCGAGCACGTCACGGTAGAAGCGGATCGAGGCCGGCATGTCGAAGACCTGGATCAGCGGCGTCAGCCCCTGGAACTCGACGACCATCTTCAGGCTCCGTGGCGATGGCGGCCGACGAGCTCGGTCGGCCTCTCCGCTCAGTGGGTCATCCCATAGACCAGATAGTTCACGCCCAGCTTGTACGCCTCGTTGGTATCGTCGACGGGCCGCAGTCCTCGTCCGGACCATTCCCAATACTGCGACACGTCGGTGTTGTAGTTCACAATCATCAACAGGCGTTTGCTGGGATCGTTGTTCTCGAACACTCCTCGAAAGACGGGGCTGCCGTTGTTGTAGGCCTGGGGGAAATTAGCCAGGATGCCCGGCGTGATCTCGAAGAACGCGTGGAAGATCGGATGCGAGACGTCCATGTCGAAAAAGCGCACGCCGGGGAACACACGCTTCATGTTCTGCTCGAACGGCTCCCATCCCCCGCTGCGATTGCCGCGCCAGCCGAACGGTTTGAAGTCGTCGACGATCACGAAGCCTCCTTTCTGGACGTACGCTCGCAGCGCGGCGATCTCGCCGTCCTTGAGCCTCCACCAGCCGACCTCGATCAAGTAGGCGACCGGATACCTGAACAGCTGGGGATCGTCGAGCGAGAGGACATTGAACGCGTCGGTGCGCGCATCCAGATAGCTGAGATCGCGCATGATCCGCACCAGGTTCTCTTCGGCGACGGGATAGCCATGTACCCACGAGGGCCGGCCTCCCGACCAGTAGCCCCCCGGCGCCGTGTCGTACCTGATGCGAACGAACGTGAACCGCCCGTCGTACGAACCGCTCTGGATCCGGGGAACCCGGCCGGTGCGGAAATCTTCGAGGCGTTGGCCGATCGCTACCACTGCGCAGAGCGCCACGCCACACGCGGCGCACAGGACGCGCGTTCTCGTCAATCCGGCCCTCCGCCACGGCATTATATGGGGTTGAGCGTGTCGCTCGCGACCCACGGATGCTCAGGAGAGCGTTGCGGTTGATTGGTCATCACCAGGGGGTGCTTCTCCGAGGATCGTGATTTCCGCCCTCAGCACAGCAGCAGCGGGAACCCTGCCCGGAACGCCGCGACGACCATAGGCCAGATGCGGCGCGATTTCCAGCCTGCGAGTGCCGCCGATCTGCATGCCCTCGACGCCGTAGAAAAGGCCGCTGATAAGCGAATGCCTGTCGATCCGGACATCCGCAATCAGAGTTTCGCCGTCATCCTCGACGCGGGCGGCCTTCACGGAACCCCAGGCGGGTGTCCAACGGACGGCTTCTCCGTTGTTCAACCACAGGCGAAGGCGGATTCGGTAACGCTGCTGGCGGCGAACGGCCTCCCCGGTGCCGGGGATGTCCACGAGCAACGTCAATCCCGATCGCAGTCGTCGGCCGAGCGGCCGGCCTTTGCGTTCGAGCACCGCCGCTATATCTTCCAGACCGGCGCCCCTCGCCATTTCAAGGGGCGTCTCACAGGCGTCGATCCGGGTGCGCGACTCTGGGTCGGCGCCGCCGTCGAGAAGCAGCTGGACCGCATGCAGATGCCGCTCGGCGACGGCCATGTGGAGCGGGGTGTAGTCGTTGATGCCGCGCTGATTGGGGTCCGCTCCAGATGACAGCAGCAGCCGAAGGACGTCCGCGACGTCCGTCCGTCTGGTCGTGCCACTCGCCTCACGCGAACAGCTCAACGCGGCAATGAGCGGCGGGAACCCATCCTCGGTCGGCGCGTTCGGGTCGGCGCCGATCGCCAGCAGCGTCCGGATGAAGCCCAGTGGGCTGTGGTAGATCGCATACACGAGACACGGCCCGATCGTCTCGGGCATGCGACCGTTGGGGACGACCGCGGGATCGTCGACCGCGGCTCGCAACGCGTTCAGGTCACCCGTTTTGAAGGCGGCGTCGATTTTCAGGAACTGCGTCGCCTCTGCGCAGCGCTTCTCTTCGTCCGTCGGCATAAGAACGGCCACTTACCAGCGCGTCCAGCGCCTCATGGCGTCAGGCCCGTCCCAACTGGGCCTTGAGCAAGCTGGCAATCGCCGTCGTCAGCTGCTGCCAGCGGCTTTGCTCCGTGGTCAGCTGCCGGCGTCCGGCCGCGGTCAGGCTGTAGAATTTCGCCCGCTGGTTGTTGGCCGACTGCTTCCATTCGGATCTGACCCAACCCCGCCGCTCGAGCCGGTGCAGCGCCGGATACAACGAACCGGTTTCCACCTGGAGGACGTCGCCCGAACCGGTGCGGATCGCCTGTGAGATGCCGTATCCGTGCTGAGCCCCCCACAGGAGCGTCTGCAGGATGAGCAGGTCCAACGTCCCCTGCAGCAGCTCGATCGGAGGTTCGGCGCGGCGTCGCTTCGTCGTCATCGTTCAGACCTCACCTGTCGTTCGTCCATGTAGACATTCTACATCCAAAGGAGTAGGATGCCTACATCGTCATGCATGTCCCTCGTGCCTGCCCTTCGTGGAGCCTGATGTGCGGGGTCGCGCTGTCGCTGCTCGTCTGTGGCCCGCTGGCCGCAGCCGATGCCGATTTCGTCGGGACTTGGACGCTGGGCGTCGTGTTCGACGACTCGGGGTCACCCGAGCCGCGATCCCGTCGAGCGGACGCGCTCGTCATTCGCCAGACCCCCAGCGAAATCATCGTCCAGCGATCCGGGGATGATCCTGTCGCGTTCCGCAAGGACGGAGCGGAGTCGCTCTACGACGAAGGCGGTAGGGCCGCCCCGTCGGAACGGCGCAACAAGGTGCGGACGCAGCTGATTCGGCTGGGCCCGGCTTTCGTCACCCGCACGACGCCCGTTCGAGAAGAGGTCGACGCAAGGTCTGGTGTCACGACGCTCGTCGCCGGCGCGACAACCACCGAGGTGTTCACGCTCAGCGCCGATCGCAGATACCTGGCCGTCGCGAGAACGGCACGGCGCGATCGCACACCTGAGATGCCACACGATCGGCTCGTCGAACCGGATGCGGACTTTTCGGATCTCCGAACGACCGAGGTGTTTGTGAGGAGCGGCAGCTAGCTGCCCGCTCCATCCGCAGTGAGCCGCTTCTCCATTCCTGCCTTTAGTCCTCGGTAACCGATGTTAATGGCTCGAGATTGACTTGTGACACCGGCTTGACTTATTAGCATCGGTAACCGATACTAATCGGCCATGAGCAAGCCGCCAGACCTCGTGCAGGGGACCCTCGACTTGCTGCTGCTGAAGATCATCGGCCTCGAGCCGCAGCACGGGTGGGCCATCGCCCAGCGACTCAAGGAGATGTCCGATGACGAGCTGCAGGTGAGCGAGGGGTCGCTGTACCCGGCGCTTCACAAGCTGGAGCTGGCCGGCTGGATTACGTCGCAGTGGAAGACAAGCGACCTGGGACGCCGCGCCAAGTTCTACTCGTTGACCCGCGCCGGCGGGCGCCGCCTCGATCAGGAGGCGGAGCATTGGCGCCGCCTGTCCTCCGCCATCACGCGCGTGCTGCAGCTGAAGGAGGTCTGAGTCATGGAATGGCGCCGCTGGATCTACGCCTGGCGAGCGCGCCTTCGTGCGATTGTTCGGCCGCGGCGGGCGGAAGCCGATCTCCACGATGAGCTGTCGTTCCACCTGGCGATGCAGACGCGAGCCAACCGGGAGCGGGGCATGAGCGGGGCCGACGCCGAACGGCACGCACGCGTGTCCCTCGGAGGCTTCGAGCAGGTCAAAGAGCGGAGCCGTGAGGTTCGGCCGCTGCGCTGGCTCGATGGCCTCGCTCAGGATGTGCGATATGCCCTGCGATCGCTGAGACGCGCCCCGGGTTTTACGGCGGTGGCCCTCGTGACGCTGGCGCTGGGCATCGGCGCGAACAGCGCCATCTTCTCGATCGTCAACGGCGTCATCCTTCGCCCGCTCGGGTATCCCAAACCCGAGCAGTTGATGCATCTGACCACGCAGTTTCCGGCAACGCCGGAGTTCTGGGTGTCACCGCCGGAATACCTGGAGTTCCGCGAGATGAACCGGTCATTCTCGGCCGTCGGCGCCTACAGGACCGGTGAAGTGGACCTCACGGGAGGCGATCGGCCGCAGCGCGTACGCTCGGCGTTTGTCGACGAGCACCTGCTCAACGCTCTTGGTGTGCCGGTGGCGCATGGACGCCGCTTTGCCAGCGGGGAAACGGACGTGAGCGGCGGGCCGCCACCGGCTATCGTGATTCTCTCGCACGAGCTGTGGCAGACGGCGTTCGGAGGGAGGCCCATCGTCGGAGAGACGATCGACGTCAACGGCCGGCGCGGCGAGGTCCTCGGCATCATGCCGCCCGGCACGGACCTGATGGACAATCGCACGCAGATCTGGTTGCCCCTTGGCCTGAACCCAGCGAATCGTCAGATTCGCGGGAGTCATTCCCTCTATCTCATTGGACGCCTGAAGAACGGTGTCACCGCGCGGGCCGCACGAACGGAACTGGATGCGCTTATCGCCAACTGGGGAGAGCGGGTCGGCATCAAGCCTGGTGCGACCGGCGTTGAAGGCCACGTGTTCGCTCCTCCGGGACCCGATGGTGGGCACGTCCTCCAGATGAAGCCGGTGCAGCAGCAGATCGTCGGAACGGCAGGCCGCACCATCTGGGTCTTGCAGGCCGCGGTTGGCCTCGTGCTGCTGATCGCTTGCGCAAATCTCGCGAACCTGTTGCTCGCCCGCACGGAGACGCGGCGTCGGGAGTTTGCGGTTCGCACGGCCCTCGGCGCCAGCCGCGCCCGGCTGCTCCGACAATTCACGACGGAGGGGGTGGTGTTGTCGCTCGGAGGCGGTGTGCTGGGTCTGCTGCTCGCCGACGTCGTCCTGCAGGGGCTGATCCGAGCCTATCCCACGAGTCTGCCGCGCACGAACGAGGTGGAGATTGATCCGTTCGTGCTGCTCTTTACGTTTGGCGTGGCGACGGTGACCGGCGTGTTCTGTGGGCTCGCGCCCATCCTGCATACGCATGCCGGTGATCTGCCAAACGCCCTCAAGGAAGGCGGACTCAAAGGCGCCGCAGCGGTGCGCAGGCATATTCGCGGTGGTCTTGTCACCGCCGAAGTCGCGTTGGCCGTGATGCTCGTGATTGGCGCAGGCTTGCTGGCACGCACCGTCTACAACCTGTTGACGGTTGACGCGGGATTCGACCGATCGCCTCTTCTGACGTTCTCGGTGACGCTGTCGCCGGCCAACTATGCACTGCCGTCCGCTCGCGCGCAGACATTTCAGCGGCTGCTCGAGCGTCTCCGCGGTGTGCCAGGAGTGCAGGCCGCTACGGCCATGTCAGGGCTGCCGCCGAGTCGTCCTCCCAACATGCAGGATACGGATATCGCCAACTACACGGCTCAGCCGGGAGGGCCGGGCTATAACGTCGACTACTACCAGAACGTCATGTCCGACTATTTCGAAACGATGGGCGTCCCGATCGTGCAGGGTCGCAGCTTTCAACCCGCTGATGCCGCCTCGTCAGGCATGGTGGCCGTGGTCAACGAAACGCTCGCGAACACGTTCTGGAAGGGGCGGAACCCCATCGGGCAGCGTCTCCGGCCATGTTGCTTTCCCGGAGCGGCGTCCGCGAGCGACGATGTGCCATGGTTCACCGTCATAGGCGTCGCAAAGGACGTCAAGCAGGGTGGGGTCGATCAGAAGACGGGCACCGAGTTCTACCAGTTCGTCCATCAGCGGGCGGCCGCCATGCCGCCACCGTTCAGGGCTGCGCCCGCGACCATGAATATCGTGCTGCGCACCAGTCTGCCGCTGGCGGGGTTGTCACAGTCGATCGAGCGGGTCGTTCGTGAAGTGGACCGCACGGTGCCAATCGTCCGTCTCCAGGAGATGGAGAGCGTGTTTTCTGAATCGATCGAACGGCCGCGCCTGTTGGCGCAGCTGGTGGGTGCGTTCGCGGGCCTGGCGTTGCTCCTTGCCGGGGTCGGCACCTATGGAGTCCTGTCTTACATGGTGACCGCTCGCCGCCGCGAAATCGGCATCCGGCTGGCGCTCGGCGCCAATCGCTCGCGCGTGCAGATGCAGGTGCTGAAACAGGGTCTGCTGCTGACGGCGACCGGGCTCATCGTCGGACTTGCGGGCGCAGTCGGCGTGAACCGGCTCCTGCGGTCGCTCCTGTTCGGCGTCGAGCCGACGGATGGCTCCACGTTGGCCGCGGTGGTTGCAGCCATCGCGCTGGTGGCGACGCTGGCATGCTGGATACCGGCGTGGCGGGCGTCCAGGCTCGATCCGATCGAGGTTCTCAGAGAAGATTAGCGATCGACAGCGGCTGGACGATTCCTGGTCAGACGTCCGACAGCCCGCGACGAAGGCGGCGCCACAGTGCACTGGCCCGTTCGGGCAGCGCGCCGAGGCGCACCTCGACCTCCTCGTCAACCGACGGTGCTGTCGGCAGGGCCAGCAGTTGCTCTATGTCCCAGCAATCCTGGCTCCCCCCGGCGTATAGCTTCAGCAGGACGAGATCTGCCGCGCGCACCACGAACAGGGCAGCTCCCGTGGTGACCGGCTCCGCCCGTGTGAGCATCTCCTTCTGCCAGAGGTGCCTGCCGACAACGAGATCGACGTCGCGTTCATCGGGCAGTTGAACGCGCACCACCCCCGCAAGCGGGTCCTCCTGGTCGCCGCGCCTGATATCCACTTTTGCCGCGCGTGTGAAGTCGCGCCAGAACGCCTCGTCGAGAACTCGCGTGTCTGTGACCAGGAGATCCTGGTCAAAGGTGGATCGGCTTATACCGTGGACGGCCAGCGCGGCGGCCCCGACAAGGGCATGAGCGACCTCGCGTTGCCGGAGAAACGCGCTCACGGCATCGAGGAGCGGCATGGGGATTTCAGCGCGCGTTGGCAACGGAGGGCAAGCGGCCGGTGCACCGCGTCGAAGCGAGCAGCCGGCGTGCCTCCGCGATGGAAAGGCTGCGCCTGCTGGCAAAGACCTGGAGGTCACGGTCACCAAGCTCGAGGGCGAGCCGCACCCGGTCAAGGGGTGTGAGCCGGGCGTCAGCTTCCCGGGTCTGTGCCCTCAACTCGTCCGTCACAGAACGCATCGGCACAAGTATAGGCGGGTCCGTCTGAGTGCTCGCGGGGACCGCACTGGCCCTGTAGAGCTTAATAAAATTAATATTGACTTTCTGTTTATTATGAATATATTAGCGTTAGATATCAATGTTATCTCGTGGTGGGCTCTCGAAATGGATTGACTTCCTCAACGACGAGGATCTGGCGTTCATCAAGCGGTTGGTCCTTGCCTCGGGGTCGCTGAAAGAACTGGCCGCGCTGTACGGCATCAGCTATCCGACCGTTCGCCTGCGGCTCGACCGGCTCATCGCCAAGATCCAGGTGATCGACAGTCAGGATGTCCGGAGTGACTTTGAACGGGTGCTCCGTGCGCACCATGCGGAGGGTAAGATCGATGCAGACACGCTCAAAACGCTGCTCACAGCCTACCGTCAGGATCTCGAGGCTCGTCAGGACGCTGCTTCCCGTCCCGCTTAGCGTCGCACTCGGAGTCAGTGCCGCCGCGGCGACACAGGTCTTCAAATGGGAGGAGCTCCAGAAGATGGGGCGCATCTCAGCCGGCACGGTGCTGGCTCCTGAGTCGGGCTCCTCGGACCGGCGCCTCGAGATAAAAAGCGCAACCTCCAGCCCATCGAGTACGACGGTGCTGACGATCGACCGCCCGCAGATTAAGGGACCGCGCTATCGGCTGAGCGGCCGCCTTCGATATGAAGGCGTCGAGGGGGTGAGCTATCTGGAGATGTGGAACCACTTTCCAGATGGCAGCCAGTACTTCTCCCGCACGATGGCGGACCAGGGTCCCATGATGAAGCTGCAGGGCACATCCGGCTGGAGATCCTTCGTGCTGCCTTTCGACGCCACGGGCGCGCCGCCTCCGACACGCCTCGTCGTCAACGTCGTCTTGCAGGGTCGCGGCACGGTGTACTTGGGGCCCGTGGAACTGAGCGAGGAGACGGGAGCGGCCTCTGATCTCTCTGGTCCCCTTACGACCAGCCGGCTCGCGGGGCTGGCGGGAGGCGTGGCCGGGGCCGTGATTGGCTCCCTGGGGGCGCTCATCGGCGTCCTCACCTCGCTCGGCCGAGCGCGCCGGTTTGTCATCGCGTCGGCCACATCGCTGATCGCGATGGGTCTGCTGGCGTTCACGGCGGGGATCGTCGCGTTCGCGTCCGCTGGATCGTATTCGACTGCGTATCCGGTGCTGTTGCTGCTGGGGTTTGTGAGCTCCGTGGTCCCGCTTGGTCTCCTCCCGACCATTCGCCGGCGTTACGAGGAGATCGAGCTGCGGACGATGCGCGCCCACGATCTCGGCTCGCGGTAGGCGACTTGACCCTCATGGGCGTGTAGCGGAGCCAGGCGGCTGCATTTACCGCGCAGGTTGCCAGTCGAACGCGAGCAAGTACGTGTGCTGGGCTGCCGAGCCATTGTCGTCCGAGACGAGGAACAAGCGGATGCCGCCGCCCGGTCCGGGCACGACGGAAATTCCCTCGAAATTATCCACGCTGATCGGCGGCGCCATCGTCATCTCGTCCACCACGCGGGCGGCGCGAGGTCCCTTCGTCGCGACCAGCCTTACTGAAACCCGGACACCGCGTAACAGATCGTAGGCGCGGGCGAGCAACGCGAATTCCCCGTCTTCTCCGTAAGACGACAGCGCCGTGAGGCCGAATCCGGGCGGAACCAGAGCACCCAGGTCGGTGTCCGTGCACGCCGCCGACAGCCGGCAAAGCCAGATCCTGCCGCGCTCGCTGCCGACCAGATAGGCATCAGGCCCGGCCGCTGGGTACCGCGTGATCGCTTCCATCCCCTCGTTGATTGGAAAGCTCGCGTTGGGTTTCGGCACCGGGCGCGGCGCGGTGCCGTCGGATGAATACCGCCAGATCCGATGATTGCCTTCGAAGCTGACGAGCCGATCGCCATCGGGTAACAAGTCGAGCCCCTCGGCATCTGCATCTGTCTCAGCAAGCGGCTCTCCTCGCTCACCGACAAGAGGGACCACCTGAGCGTCGGCAAGTCCCGACAGCCGCTGCATCCCATCAAAAAGGAGGCGCGCCTCGAAGAAATATCCCGAGTCACTGACGGCGACGATGTGGTCGTCTGCAACAACCCGCAGATCGGACAGCTCGAGAATGGTCATGGAGCCCACGGCCCTGATTTCGATGCCGCCCGCATAGACGAACGAGCCGATGCTCCGCACGCCTGGGTTGCGCGTATCGAGCACCACCGGTGCCACTTCGACGTGGATCGGTTCAGCGGGGGCAATTCGTGGCGTCGGGAACCCGCACGAGAGCAGTGTCAGCGCGGCGGCGCCGATAAGTGCCCCGACTCTCATGCGCCCTGGAGTACATCCCGAGGCGGGCGCGCCGCCCACCCGACCCGAGCAGGGTTCGGCAGGGAAGGGAGGTCAGTACTCAAAACGCATCAATTGTAGATTGAGTGGCGACCCCCGGAGCGCTCGGAGGGATCCGTTGCGGCCGACTGGCCGCAACGCTCAGCGTCCGATGCCAATCGAGACGACAAGCGACGGAGCGTAGCGACGATCCGTGGCGGTCACCTGTCCGAATCTCGTGAACGTCTCCGACGTGACCTGATAGAAGGGAAGGATCGCGTCGGCCTGCAGGAACATGCGCAGGCTCGTGGCGCGCGCAAGTTCGTACCCCACCGTCAGCTCGCCCTGCAGTCCGTGTCCGTCCCAACCGGTTTGGTACTGACCCGCCGTACCGCCCCAGCTTGCGCCAAAGCTCCTGTGCCCGTAACTCATCCCGGCACCCAGATACCCGCTTCGATTTGCCTGAGGGCTCGTGAAATACAGCCCGGATAGCTTGAGCAAGGATCCGGCGGACGCCCCGGACGAATAGTAGTCGGACGTGGGAATCTGGAAGTTCAGAAAGGAGAC
Organism: Vicinamibacterales bacterium; assembly: GCA_035537875.1. Lineage (GTDB taxonomy): Bacteria > Acidobacteriota > Vicinamibacteria > Vicinamibacterales > CAVVIG01 > DATLLJ01. The sequence continues at coordinate 48,344 of DATLLJ010000141.1, forward strand.
GTCGATGGCGAACGTGTCCAGCTCGGCACGATAACCAAAGCCCAACGCCGGCGTGCCGTAAATACGGTCGCCGAAGATGCTGCCGTATCCGAGACGCGCGTACCAGACGGAATCGGAGTGGACGCGTCGCGCAGTCTCCTGAGAAGCCGTGACGTTCGTCCGATCCACCACGTTGAGACCGGTCATCGGACGGCCGGTCACAATGGAACGGACCATCTGACTGTAAAGCGCCGGCAGATCGTCCAGACCGAGAGCCCTCCCTTCTTTCTGGCCGCCCGGACCGGACAGGTTCACGACGATGACGTTGCCCAGTTGGACGTGAGACAGCAAGTACGGAGTGGAACAGCCGGGGGCCAATACCCGTTCACCCTCCTGCTCGAATTGACTGGTGACCAGAAGAAGCGCCGCGATCCGCTCCTGTGGCGCGAATACGTCGCGGGCCTCGTCGATGGTCACGCAGACGTCGGCATGGGCCGCGCCGGCGCCGAATATCAGAAAACTCGCAAGAACCGACACACGAAGGATGTTTCCACGCATGGCGTTCTCCTTGGGGCGGGCTGACGAGCCACCCTCACCAGGTAATGCGCAGGGCTCCGGGAAACAGGCTCACTGACTGGAATCACCGGCGCCGACGGTCATGGTCACCGAACCGGCGGGTTAGACTGGAGGCGTGAGGCGAGCAGCAGTCTTCGCGCTGGCGGTGATGGCCATCGCTGCCTCGATTGCCGTAACGGCCCAGCGCGCTGCCGGTGACGCAACGGGCGTCCCGCCGGGCGTGTTGCTGTCGCGACAGCTCATGGAAAGTCGCCAGCTTCGTGTTGGCGACGTCGTACGCCTCTCGGCCGAGCCGTCCGGGGCCCGCTCACGGCTGTTTCGGATTCTGGGCGAGTACGAGCCGACGCCCGACCCGATGCGGTTCGCGCAGCGCCGTCTCGAAGCCCGTCTCCACCTTCCGGACATCCTCGCGCTGACCAGGCCGCCCACGGAGGCGAACGCGCCAGCCACGATCAGCTCGATCAACGTCGCTCTGGTCGACCCGTCGGACGCCGACAGCTTCGCGCGGGACCTGGCGGTTCGCCTGCCCGGAACCATCGCCGTTCCGACAACGGCGCCGAACGAACGGACCAGCACGTTCGCCGTCATCGAGCGCTTCCACCTGGCCGTGGCCGTCGTCACCATGATTGGCAGCGCCGTGTTCCTGCTGGCCCTCATGCTGATGCTGGTCGACGAGCGGCGGGAGACCGTCGGCACGTTGCGCCTCATCGGCTTCACGCGCAGCCGCATTCTGATGCAGGTCTTACTCGAAGGCACGCTCATCGCGCTGGCCGGCGCCGTCGCCGGTCTGCTGTTCGCCTTGGTGATGCAGGACGCGTTCAACCGTTTCTTCCAATGGCGCTACGACACCGCGCTGATCTTCCTGCGGATTACGCCGGGCGTCGTAGCGCAGTCGCTGCTCCTGGCGCTTCCGCTCGGGATTGGGGCCAGCTTGATCGCCTCCTGGATCTTGCTGCGTCAGCACCCGCTCGCGCTGACCCGCCGATAGCGCTGAACGTCAGATGCTGAATGTCCTTCGTCTTGCATGGCTCAGCTCGGTCCGTCAGCCGGGGCGCACCTCTCTGGGGGTGCTGGGTGTCGCCGCCGTCGGCGCGCTGCTCTTCGACATGCTGCTCCTCTCGCGAGGGCTCGTCGTCTCCTTCCGCGACCTCCTCGACCGGGCCGGCTTCGACGTCCGCGTGCTCGCCACCGATGCGGCGCCCCTCGCGGGGCCGCGCATTCTGGATTCCGGGACCGTCCTGGCGACCATCGGGGCGCTGCCTGAAGTCGAAGCGGTGGTTCCCATCAGCATCCGCAGCGTGGAGATCACCTCGGGTAACGCGGTCAGTCCTACCGACCGTCTCGAGCGCGTCCAGTTCATCGGTGCGGACCCGCAGGCCAGGCCGATGTGGACGCTCGTCGAGGGCCGCGATCTCTCAACGTCCGCCGGAACCAGTCGCCCCCTGCTCGTGAATCGCACCACAGCCGCAAGGCTGCAGGCATCACCGGGTTCCGAATTGTCGCTGCGTGGCCGGTGCGGTTCCACGTCGAGCGTGCTGCCGCCGCTGGCATTCACGATCGTCGGAATCGTTGAATTTCCGTTCGACGACGCGGATGCAGAGACGGTGGCCGGCCAGCTCCTCGATCTCGAACGTCTCTGTGCCGACGACCAGGCGCGCGGTGTGGACATGCTCCTCGTCCGATCGAAGCCGGGCGAAGGCGCGGAGCGCGCGGCATCTGCCATCCAGACCGCGAACCTCGGCCTGCACGTCGTCACGAACGAGGAGCTGGTCGAACGATTCAGCCGTGTGGAGTTCTCCTATTTCAGGCAGATCTCGTTCGTTCTCGCGACCGTGACGCTGTTTTTCGGGTTTCTCTTGATTGCCGTGCTCCTGACGGCCTCGGTCAACCAGCGACTCGGCGAAATCGCCGCGCTGCGGGCGATGGGGCTGTCGCGCTGGCGCGTCGTGGCGGGCGTGCTCTGCGAGTCGGTCATGATGGTGGGCGCCGGTGCGATTCTCGCGATTCCGGTTGGCGCCGGGTTGTCTGTATGGCTCGATGCCATCCTTCGGGCGCTGCCGGGCATCCCGACCGACGTCCACTTCTTCGTGTTCGAAACGCGCGCCTTGTTCGTCTACGGCTCGCTGCTGGCTGCCGCATCGATCGGCGCGGCCCTCTATCCCATGCGCATCGTCGCCGTGCTCCCAATCGCGGCCACGCTGCGGCGGGAGGTGATCGGGTGACGACGCCGATCGTCGAGACCCGCCATGTCTCGCGCGAGTTTCCCATGGCGGCCGCGCCGGTGACGGCGCTCAGCGATGTTTCGCTCAGCATCGGCGCTGGCGATTACGTGGCGGTCGTCGGGCCTTCGGGGTGCGGCAAATCGACGTTGCTGCACATTCTCGGGTGTGTCGATGTGCCGACGTCCGGCGAAATGCTCTTTCAGGCTCGCGACGTCACGTCGCTCTCGGACGCCGATCGGAGCCGCCTGCGGCTCAGGGAGATCGGCTTCGTGTTCCAGCGTTTCTTTCTGCTCCCGATGCTCACCGCGTGGGAGAACGTGGAGCTGCCGCAGGCAGAGGCCGGCGTGGGCCGCACGGAGCGGCGCAACCGGACGGCCGAGCTGCTCGAATATGTCGGGTTGACGAAACGGGCGGGCCACCGGCCCGCGGAACTGTCCGGCGGCGAGATGCAGCGCGTCGCCATCGCCAGAGCGCTGGCCAACCGGCCGAGCCTGCTGCTGGCGGACGAACCGACCGGCGAGCTCGATCAGCGGACCGGCGATCAGATCATCGCGTTGCTCGATTCCGTGCACGCCGACGGCACGGCTGTCGTGGTCGTCACCCACGACCCGGCCGTGGCCGCGCGCGCGCACCGGTTGCTGAAGATGCGGGACGGGCAGATCGTCGAGGGTGGGTCGTGATGATCCTCGTGCTGGCGTGGCGGTCGCTGCGACTGCGGCCCCTCCGGAGCGCCGTGCTCGCCGGCGGGTTCGGTCTGGGTGTGGCGGTGATGGCCGTCCTGCTCGGGGTCGCCGCGGTGATTCTGGAACAGGCGCGCGCCCCCGAGCTGGTCGGTGGAGGCGACGTGATCGTCGATGGCGCCTCCGGACGCCTTTCGAACGCCGAGTTCGTGCTCTCCGCGGTTCTGCGAGAGGGACCGCTGGCGTCGCGCGTCGCAGCTGCGGCGCCGACCGAATCGGCCTCCCTCTATCTCATCGACGATCAGGGTGCGACGCCGGTCCGTGCCCGCGGCGGCATACCAAGCCTCGAGCGAGCCCTGGGCGATCCTGAGACGAGCCCGTTCAGCTCCTGGTTGGACACACCCGCGGACGCCGCCTGGGCGATGCCCAACGCGACGGATGTGCTGCTCGCCATGGACCGCTTCCATCCGATTCCCGACGTGCCCGAACGGGCGGCATCGTGGGCCGAGTGGCTGTATTTCAACGGGCGTGCGGGTGACGCCGGCTTCTATCTGACCTTTCTCGCGGGCCCGCGGCTCCCATCCGGGCGGCGTGTGCTCGGCGTTCGTCTTCAGCTCGATCGAGCCGGGCGGATGACGTCGTACTCCGAATCGACGGAAGTCGACGAAGCCGACCTGCTCGCCAGCGCGCCGAACCTGACGGTCGGCAGGAGTCACGTCCGGCTGGTCGGCCGCGAGTACCACCTCACGATCGATCTGCCGCCCGAATCTGGACGGACCCGGGCGACGGGATCACTCGTTCTTCATGCAACGCCTGGCCGCTCGTTGCCGCCGCTGGCGATTCGAGGCGCCGCCGGTTGGATCTCCGGCTACGTGGTTCCGGTCATGGGCGGAACACTCGAGGGGGCCATCCAGGTCGGCGCCGATCGGGTCCGCTTTGACAGCAGTGTCGGCTACCACGATCACAACTGGGGGTTCTGGAAAGACGTGTCGTGGCAGTGGGGGCAGGTTCAGGGCGATGGGTTGTCGTTTGTGTACGGCCGCATCCGTCCCCCCGCTGACGCCGCGGACGAAAGCCGCATTCCGGCGTTTCTCGTGGCGCTCGGGCCTGAGGGGCCGATCGGATACGCAACCGACGTCTCGATCAAGGAGACGAACGAGGCTGGCAGCGATCGGCCCCGACGGATCGTTGTCGACGCGCGGGCCGACTCCCTCGCACTCACCATGAACCTCGACGTCGTGCAGACGGAGGTCACCCGTTCTCTTCCCGGGCCGTTCGGCGGCAAGCTGGATTTCCTCCAGATGCGCGCGCGGTACCACGTCGCCGGACGGGCCGGCGGCACGCCGGTCGATTTCACGGCTCCCGGCAGTGCCGAGACCTTTCGGGGACGCTAGCGGCCCGTCCACGAAGTGCTGAGGTGCGTGGTTGCACCACACTGACCGTCAGCGATAAGCTCGCATTCAACCTATGGGCCCGACGTCGACCGTCACGATCCATGTCCCGGGCCCGTTGCGCCCGTATTGTGCGGGCGCAGCGCAGCTATCGATCTCGGCGCCCAGCGTGCGCGCCGCACTCGAGGACCTCGAACGGAGCCAGTCTGCTTTGTACCGCAACATCTGTGACGAAACGGGCACGGTGCGGCGGCATTTGAACGTGTTCGTGAACGCGGACAACGTGCGCGACCTCAACGGGATCGACACGCCGCTCCTCCCTGGAGATGTGCTCACGATCCTGCCGGCGGTTTCTGGAGGGTAAAGATGGCGGATCGAGTCGTTCTTACCATCGGCACCAAGAAGGGCGTCTTCGTCGCGGAAGCGGCAAAGCCGAGAAACAGCTTCGCGTTGCGCGGCCCCTTCGGGCCCGGCGTCCCCGTGTACGCCACGCTCGTCGACACGCGCGGCAGACCGCGGCTCTATGCCTCGAGTTGCAATCCGTTCTTCGGCATGAAGGTGCTGTGTTCGACCGACATGGGGAAGAGCTTCAAAGAGACCAAGTCGGCGCCGGCGTTCCCCAAAGAGGATGGACGTGCGCTCGTCAACATCTGGTCACTCGAGGCTGGCAGTGACAGGAAGGACCTGTGGTGCGGTGTCGAGCCGGCATCCATGTTCAGGAGCCACGACGGGGGCGATTCGTGGGAGCTGGTCCCTGGCATCAGCAACCATGAGCACGCACGCAAGTGGCAGCCGGGCAACGGCGGGCTGTGCCTGCACACGATCATTCGCGACGGCAGTCGCGTGCACCTCGGCATCTCGACCGGCGGCCACTATCTGAGCGAGGACGGCGGCGAAACATTCAAGGCGGCCAATCAAGGCGTCGGCGCGGGCTTCAATCCCGATCCCTATCCCGAGTTCGGCCAGTGCGTGCACAAGATCGCGAGGCACGCCGACGCGCCTGGCCGGCTGTACATGCAGAACCACGGCGGGTGGGCGGATTGGACAGGACCCGGAGGGCCCCGCCCGGACATCGGCGTGCTGCGCAGCGACGACTACGGCCGCTCGTGGCGATCGATCGCCAAGGGATTGCCCTCGGACTTCGGATTTCCCATCGTCGTCCACCCGCACGCCCCCGACACGGTCTACGTCGTCCCGCTCGAGCCGGCGACGCGTACGTGCCCTGGCAGCGCGCCCGCGGTATGGCGCAGCGAGAATGGCGGCGATTCATGGCGTCGGCTCGCGCGTGGACTGCCGAAGAAGCAGACCTACTTTACCGTCCTGCGCGACGCGATGGACATTGACCGGCTCAAGACTCCAGCCCTGTACTTCGGAACGACAACCGGTCAGCTCTGGATCGGGAGAGAGGGCGGCGAGAAGTGGGACTGCCTGTTCGATTCGCTGCCCCCGATCCACAACATTAAAGTGGCAGTGGTCTGAGACCGGCTCGCGCCGCTCCTTCAACGCGTCACTGTCACGCGGAGGAACGTCGCCGGAATGGATGTCGTGTCCTTGCGCGCGCTCTTGTTCTGACTGCTGAACAGAACCTCCAGCTCCTTCTGCAAGTCTTCCGCTCGGCCGTTCTTGTCCGCAGCGTCGAATGCCGTCATGGTCGGCCCGTAATAGTTTCTGAACACGGTGACGAGCTCCGAGGGGGGGTGGGGAAAGTTGAAGGTGTACGTATCTCTGACGAAGGAGATCTTCTCTTTCGGAACCCCTGCGGCGGCAAACCGCTCGATCACGTTGTTCTCCACACCCCACGTCATCGGGCTGATGAAACCCTCCGGTGGTGGCGGCGAGTACGAGGAGCTGATTTTCAGAATTTGAGCGACCAGCGTCGGATCGTTCGGAATCCAGTTGCCCATGACGATCCGGCCTCCGGGCCGGGTCACACGCACCATCTCCTTGGCCACGTCGAAAGGCTTTGGCGCGAACATGGCGCCAAAGATACTCACGACGAGATCAAAGGTGTGATCTTTCAGGTCGTGCAGATTGGACGCGTCGCCTTCCTGAAACGTGCAGTTCGTCAGGCCCTCAGCTTTGGCACGCCTGTTCCCGGCCTCGACGAGGTTGCTCGCGATGTCGACACCCAGCACGTCCGCTCCGAGCCTCGCCTCCGGCAGGGCCGTCGTTCCATCGCCGCATCCGAGGTCGAGCACTTTCATCCCTTTCGTGATTCCGAGCGCCTTGACGAGTGCCTCTCCGCTCTCTCTCATGCTTTCCGCGATGCGTGTGAAGTCACCTCTTTCCCACAGTGCCTTGTTAGGATTCATTGGAGTACTCCTCTCGTGCACGACCCGACTGCAACGCGGTGAAGCCGCTCGTCCCGTTCCGTGTACATGAGCTTACTCTGAGGGGCTGGCCGGCTTCGAGTACGGGTGATGCGGGTGACCTAGCAGCTGACATCCTGCCGAAGCTGAGGCGTTCGGTTACTATGGGGACGCCGATGCAGTTCCTGGACCGCGATCGCGCCGTGCCCGGGTGTGCATTACACACGAGTGCCGGGTCAGGACCATGAACTGTCACAACTGTGGGGCGGCGATGGAGCTCATCGAGTCGCGCCGCTATTTCCGGTGCGGCCACTGCGGCGCCTATCACTTCCCTCAAAGCGTCGAAGCCGACGGCATCCGCATCGTCGGACACCTTCCCGATTCGCCGAAGTGTCCCGTCTGCGCGACCGCGATGGCGCAGGCGCTGCTCGACGACGATCATCCGATCGACTTCTGCGCGAGATGCCGGGGCGTTCTGCTGCCACGAGAGACGTTCGCCACCGTGACCAACAAGCGTCGGGCGTGGGCGACATCGCCTCCGGCCGAACCGGTGCCGCTGGAGCGTCAGGCGCTGCATCGTGAGCTCGCGTGCCCGAAGTGCAGCGGCCCGTTCGAGACGTACCCGCACTACGGACCGGGCAACGTCGTGATCGACAGCTGTGCGAAGTGCGACGTCATCTGGCTCGATTTTGGCGAGATGCGGCAGATTGTCGATGCGCCAGGACGAGATCGGGGTAGCCGGCATACGCCCCGGATCGACGATGAGTACGTCCGCCAGGGCGCGTTGGGGGCGGGTGATGACGATGACGACACATCGTCGCGGCGGGACGGGGACCCGCTCGGGTTCCTGATGGACGTCCTGCTGGAGGATTGAGGCAGTCGGCCGCCGCGACACCGCTCGTAGTCTCGTGACGACCCCGCGTGAAAGGAACTCCAGTCGAGATCTAGTCAGGGCGACGGCCCGCAGACGAGCCAATCTGCGGCCCGTTCTCGGGGATTACCGAGCAGCCGACGATGTACTCCTGGAGATACTGGATGATTTCCTCCTGGGTGGAAATGACCCTTCGGACCAGATCGCCAATCGAGATGATGCCGACCACCGTCTCTCCCTGAACGACCGGAAGGTGACGAATCCGTCTGGCCGTGATGATTCTCATGCACTCGTCGACGGTATCGTTCACGCTTACGGAGACGACCGGGCTCGTCATGATGTCTCTGACGGGTGTGTTCTCCGAGGACTTTCCCTGAAGAACGACTTTGCGGGCGTAATCACGCTCGGACATGATGCCGACCAGCCTCTCGCCGGCAATCACGACCAATGCCCCGATATTCTTGTCGGCCATCAGGCTGATGGCCTGGAGAACCGACTCGTCAGGGCTCACCGACCAGACGCCGTGGCCCTTGTGCCGCAGAATCGAGCTGACCGTATCGCCCATCTTGGCTCCACACGATTAAGCGAGTTTTGCGTCCATTAAGCGAGTTTTGCGTCCATCGTAATGGTGGCGTTGAGCAGCTTGGAAATGGGGCATCCGTTCTTGGCTGCCTCGACGGCCTTCTGAAAAGCCGCCTTGTCGGCGTCCGGGATTGTCACGGTCGTCTCCAGGTGGCTCGAGGTGACCGCGAAGCCGCCCGGAGTCTGCTCCAGTGAGACCGTGGCCTTCGTGGCGATGTTCTCTGCCGTCATCCCGGCCTCGCCCAGGATCATGGAGAGCGCCATGGAAAAGCACGCGGCGTGCGCCGCGGCGACCAGCTCTTCCGGGTTCGTGCCTTTTTCGTTCTCGAACCGCATTCTGAAGTTGTACGGCACGTTAGACAGAACGCCACTTGCGGCCGACACCGTACCCTTCCCATCCTTCAGTCCACCACTCCACGTTGCGCTCGCGCTTCGCTTCATACGGGATGACACTCCTCTCGAGTCGTCACGACGTTGTCGCCGACTCCTGGTTGGTCGGCTGGTCCGGGGGGCGCACGGCTCCTGTTCCAGGCGTGGCCGCGGCGGGACGAGGCGTATGAGTCGCGGCTGCGGGCCCGGCGATTCTCAGCCGCTCGCTCATCAGCTCCTCGGCGCGCGCGAAAAGGTCTTCCTTCGAGATCTTGCCGGCATCAACGTCGGCAAGGATCGAGCGCTGGGCCTTGTACTCCTTGTTCACGATGCCGGCCTTGCTCTGCAGCATCCGCCACGCCTTGCGGCGCTCGATGCAGAAGAGCACCAGCTGACGCGAGAGCGATCGGTACTCGACGCTGCCGCCGGGCCCCTGGACCCGGATGTATACGCCGAAGTCCGGCACGTAGGACCGGTGGCCGGGCACCAGGTAACGTCGGTACACCACGTCCTGCTGCGTGATGCGGACGAGCATGTTTTCGAGCGGAATGAGTCGCGCCGCGTCCTCCGACTTGATCTTCTTCAGGTGATTCCGGAACCGGGCTTCCGTCGCGCACCAGTGGGCGACCGTGTATCGATACGTCTCGTTGGTGCCCTTGAACTTCGTCTCGTACCAATCCATGTCTATCGACGGATTGCCCTTGATGTCCAGCGCTTCCTGGTAGGTTTCGCCAAGCCTCGGATTGAAGACGAATTCGGGCGCGCCGCGCGAGTCGCGCACGCGCTGGGCCTGGTCGAGCGCCATGTCGTCGGCCACGCCGTGCTCGGGCTGACACGTGGTGAAGCACTGCATGAACATCGTGCCGCGGTACTCCAGGCCATCGAGGATCGCGCGGTACAGCTTTGGCGCATTGGCAATCGAGACCTGCGCGACGAAGGGCGACCCGTGCCCGGCGAGGAAGGTCTCGGCGACGGTCTTCTTCTCGGTGTTCTTGCCTTGCGTGGCGGCGCCGAACACGTTCATGTCGTTGCCGCCCAGCATCGGCGTCGAGTCGGAGTTCTGGCCGCCCGTGTTGGAGTAGACCTGCGTGTCCAGCATCAGCGCCTTGACGTTGGGACGATTCTGCAGGATCACCTTCGAGGTGTTCTGGTACCCGATGTCGCCCATGCCCCCGTCACCGCCGACGACCCACGCCTTCGGCAGCTCGAGAATCTCCTGGTCGGTCATCACCGCGTCGCTGAAGTGGACGTACTCGTAGTATTCGCGGGGGTTGATGACGTCGCGCTGGCGATTCATCAGCGCGTCGGCCAGCCGCTCGGGGATGACGGACCGGCGCCCGTGATCGACGATGAAGCTCTCGCCGAGGAGCCAGCCTACCGTGATCCCGTCCTGGAAGAGCGAGTTCATCCACGGGTACGGGTGCGGGTTATTGGGCGGGGTCGAGCCGTAGACCGTGTTGCAGCCCGTGTGCGCCGCCATGGCCATGACCGACATGCCGTTGCCGAGCCGACCGTCGATCGGCTGCAGGTCCCGATGGTTGAACGCCTCCTGTCTCATGACGGCCGTCATGGCGTCGATGATGTCTCGATCGGAGATCGGGCCATGGCTGGCGATCCGCGCTTTGGTGTCCTTGTCATCCTCACCGCCCAGGCCCATGAGCATATGAGCGACAGCCTGGCGGAACAGGTCGTACTCCTCCTGGCTCCGCGCCTTCATGTCCGCGAGCTTCTGCACGCCATCCTTCTCGAGGTCGTTGGCTTTCGCCCGAAGCCGATCGGCTTTCGCGTGGTACAGCGGCCGCATGTATGCTTCGGTCACCGCCGCGATGGCTCGCAGAATGCTCTTCTCCCCGCAGCCGGCGCACGCGCCGTCGCCCGACACGAGCGCGTCGTAGTTCCTGCGCACCATCAGCATGTTGCGCAGCGTCGCGGTCTTCGAGTCCTGCGGACGCGAGTCGTTGTAGAGGCCCAGGTACTTCTGCGGCGTGTCAGGCAGCAGGTCCAGGAACGCGGTGCCGGTCTCGTGCTCCGCGTTCACCTCCTCGGTCTCCGGCACCATCTTCAGCGCCCTGTGGTCGCCGCAGGCCGTGACGCAGGCCGCGCACCCTTTGCAGAGGTCCGACACGAAGATCGAGAAGACGCCGCCCCCGCCGGGAGCCTTTTTCTCAGGCGTCGCGAAGATGGCGTTCGCCTTCTGATACGCGATCGGCACCTTGTCGATGACGTCGAAGAACTGGCGCTTGGCCTCCGGCGAGAAGCCGTTGACCTCGTGGGTGACCCTCTGGATGATCTGCTGAATCGGCGGCGGGTCTTTCGCGAGCGCGGCGCGCATCTGCTCGCGCGTCCGCTTTTCGATTTCCGGCACGAGTCGGAGCATCTTCTGCCGCTCGCTGTCGTCGGTCACGTAGTGGGTGACCGCGGTCCGCAGAATCGTCTCGAGGTCCTGCGAGCAGTTGGGGAGCGCCGTGTCCGGACAAACCGCGATGCACTCCATGCACTGCGTGCAGTTCTCCGGGATGTACAACGGCGTTTCGCGCCGGGCGACGTACTTGGACGCCGTGTCGCCGCTGCCGGCGGCCATCACACCGAGCGACGACAGCGGGGAGGCGGGCTGGTCGTACCCGAGACCCGCGCGGAACAGCGCGTCGAACGACGCAAGCTGGGTGAGAGGCGTCCGCTCGTGCTGGCCCTCTGGTATCGGATGCGATCGACAGCCTGACCCGCACCCGTCTCCGTTCCCCTGAACGACAGGCAGGAGCGGCCGGCCACGAAGGGTCGACCGATCGGGCGCGCTGATCTCCCCGATCCGGATCTCGCGGACGCGCTCGAACCCCTGGGTCATCACTTCCATGTTGGACTGAACGACGCCTTCGCCAAGCCGGCCGAACTTCTTGACGTACTGTTTGTGGACCACCTCGCGGAACTGTTCCTGGCTGATGCGGAAATCCTGGAGAAGCGGGGAGACCTTGAAGAATGCACCAAGGAAGGCGTTGCCCTGCATGCGCAGCTGGAGGTCGGCGCGATCGGTCGCCTTGCGCGCGATCTCAAAGCCCGGCAGCGTGAACACCCGGATGTTCTTCTCGATGATCTGCTGGCGCGCCCACATCGGCAGCCGCTCCCACGCCTGCTCGCCCTCTTCCTCCGATTCCCACACGAGGCAGCCGCCCTCCGACATGCCGTCGAGCGGGTTGGTGTGGGTGAAGGCCTTGGGATCGCAGCAGAGCACCACGGTGACGTGGCGCAGGTCGCAGTTCACCCGGATCCGCTCCTTCGCCGCGACCATAAAGTAGGAGGTCGGCGCGCCCTTCTTTTCGGACCCGTACTTCGGGTTGGCGCTGACGTGGATGATCTCTTTCGGATTGCCGAACTCGTCGACGACCTTGTCGCGCTCGTAGAGAAAGTCGTTGAAGTCGCCGATGATGGCGCCAAGGTTCTTGCCCGTTGTGATGGCACCCCAACCGCCGATCGAGTGGAAGCGGACGGCGATCGACCCCTCGGGCAGCAGCGACGGCGTCTCGTCGGACTTCACCTCGTAGGGGTGGTCCACGCCGAGCACCATGAATGACACGCCGTCCGACGCGCGCTTGCCGTCTTTGCGAGCGCGGGTTCCCGTGGCGTACTCGTACGCGCCGATCGTGTGCTCGGGCCGGAAGTCGCGCGAGCCCAGGCCGTACACGCCGCCGAACAGCCGCGGCATGCGATCGGCCGTAATCGCCGGGAGGCCCTCTTCGCCCTGCAGCGCCTTGTTGAGCGCGGTGCGGACATCGCGCCCCATTGGGTTGTCCCCGGCCATCGGCTCGTCCGTCCGCTCGAGGATGATGACGCGCTTCTTGCCAGCGAGCGCCTTGACGATGGCCGCATCCGGGAACGGGCGAAAGACGTTCACGTGGATCGACCCGACCTTCGCGTTGCGGTGCTCGCGCAGGTAGTCCACAGCGGCTTCGATGTTTTCGGCGGCCGACCCCAGCGACACGAAGACCGTATCGGCATCGTCGGTTCTGTAATGGCTGACAAGGCCGTAGTCGCGGCCTGTCAGCTTGGCAAAATCGTCGTACGCGTGTTCGAAGAACTTGAGAATCGGCTCCGTGAAGTTGTCTCGGCGGGCGACGACGCCCTGCATGTAGTGCTCCTGGTTCTGGACCGGGCCGAGGAGCACGGGATTGGTCAGGTCGATCATCTGGGGCACGCGGCGGCGTTTCGGACCGAAGAGGATGCGCTGGCTTTCCGTCGGGCAGTCGATGATGTCGTCCGGCGCGCCGAGGTATTGGCGGATCAGCTCCGATTCGTGCTTGTAGAACGTCCGTTCGAGATGCGACGTGAGGAAGCCGTCCATGACGTTCATACCGGGAGTCAGGCTGAGCTCGGTCACCCGCCGCAGGATCAGCGCCTGGTCGGCCGCCTGCTGGGCATCCTTGCCGAAGACGATGATCCACCCGGTATCGAGCGCGCCGTAGACGTCGTCGTGCCCGCAGTGCACGTTCAACGCGTGCTTGGTGAGAGCCCGCGCGGCAACCTCCAGGACCATCGTGGAGCACTTGCCCGGGGCGTGGTAATACTGCTCGACGCCGTAGACGACCCCCTGGCCGGAGGTGTAATTGACGACGCGCTTCCCGCACACCGAGTGCGCGATCGCGCCACCCTGGGCCGCGTGCTCCCCCTCCGCTTCCACCGCGATGGAGTTACGGCCAAACACGTTGAGTTTGCCCTCGGCAAACGCCTGTTGATACAGCTCGCCGCCTTCAGTCGACGGGGTGATGGGATAGAAGACCCCCGCGTCGGCGATGCGCGTTTCGGTGTGGTACGAAACCAGCTGGTTCCCGTTGGCGGTCACTCGGATTCCCGGAAATCGGGGACGGCTACTCTTCATGACACCTCTCCACGGGGCGGGAGTTAACACGCGAGACGGGCTCCGCCGCCGCGGCGGGTACGTCAGCGTCGTTTGTTTGTGGGCCGGGGAGCGCCCGAAAGCGCCGACGGTTGGCCTCGCCAGTTCGGCGAAGTCGCCGTAATGCATCCGGATGGCTTCTCTGTGCGTGCCGGCGTTGAACACCATCTCCGGCTCGCCAACGAGGCACCGGTCCACGAACACCCGGTGTCCGTACGCCGCGCCGAAGGGAGGCATGGCTCCCACTTCGCACTCGGGGTACAGCTCGGCTATCTCTTCCTCGCGCGCCAGGCGCAGCGCAGCGGCGTTGGTGAGCTGTCGTAATTGCTCGAGGCTTACCGTGTGGTGTGCCGGAAGCACAGCCTGCACGGGCTGGTCGTCAGCCATGCAGATGACGACTTTCGCCCAGCATCGCTGCGGGATATGCGAAACAGCGGCTTCTTCCTGCGCCGTGTAAGCCGGGATATGCCTGAAGTAGGTGTACGGTACCCGTTCGGCCCTGAGCAGGTCTTCAATCCAGGAAAGCAGCGGCACAGCGTCCCCCCTTAGCCCAACGGATCTCGAATGTTGGCTTCGTCAATTTTGCCGACGACGGACGCGAGAAGTGGCCCCAATTTCGGCCGGGAGTTGCTTTTCGTTATACACCTAACCTGCCCGCTGGACCAGTTTTTTGCAGTGCCTGGCTGGGCCAACCCTCGCCTGTGTCCGGCGTGTAAGATCTGTCGACTTCAATGGATGATGCTGCGACGCTCCCGCGAGTCCGCAAGGCGGACTCGGCGGGGTACACGCCGGTTTCCCCGCCGCGTGGACTCCCGCGCCACATCATTACCCGCGCCGCACATCGTGTCGGAACCGCCGGACTGACCTGGGCCTGCGCCTATGTCGCCGCGATCAGCGTGAACGAGTACGTCGCGCATACGCTCGGCAGGCTGCCGCCGCACGGTTGGAACGTCGGCCACACGGTCGCGAGCCTGTTTGTTGCCGTCTCGTTGGGCCTGTTTGCCATCTCACGCTCCGGGTCGCTTGCCCCCGAGCGGCTTCTCGACCTCGGCCTCCTCTATGAAGTGGTCGGCGGGTTCGCGATCGTGCTCGGGACCAGTGCGGGCATGGTGTGGGACGAGCGCGCCCACATTCTGGGCCTTTCGTGGATCTGCGTCTGGATCGCCGGCTTTCCCTTCATCGTTCCCGCGACGCCGACCCGAGCCGGCGTCACGGCACTCGTCACGGCCTTGATGGCCCCGGCGGGCATGGCGGCGTGGCACGTCCTTTCCGGGACGCCGATGCCGGGCGCGAGAATCTGGTCCGGGATCACGATCCCGCCTCTCCTGTGCGCCGGCGTCGCAACCCTCGGGGCACGAATCGTCTACGGCATGGGACGGGACATCGAACGGGCCCGGGCGATGGGCGCCTACCGGCTGGAGGAGCGGCTGAGCAGCGGCGGCATGGGCGAGATCTGGCGCGCGCGGCACCACATGCTCGCCCGCCCGGCTGCGATCAAGCTGGTGCGCTTCGATGCGTTCGGCAATGAGGCGGCGAGACGTTCCGCCATCGCCCGCTTCGAGCGAGAGGCTCAGATGACGGCGAGCCTGTCCTCTCTGCATACTGTGCGGCTCTACGACTTCGGGGTGACGGACGAGGGCGTTTTCTATTACGCGATGGAGCTCCTCGACGGGATGGACCTCGACGCGCTGGTCCGGCTCGAGGGCCCCGTGATGCCCGAGCGGGCCGTGCACTTTCTGGTCCAGGCCTGCCGCTCACTGGCAGAGGCGCACGAGCTGGGTCTCGTCCACCGCGATATCAAGCCGGCGAACCTCTACGTGTGCCGCCAGGGCCAGGAGTGCGACGTGCTCAAGGTGCTGGACTTTGGTCTCGTTCGCCCTGATTTCTCGACCCCTTCCGACGTGACGCGGCTGACGGGCGAGGCGGTCATCGTCGGGACGCCGGCGTACATGGCGCCCGAAGTCGCCACGGGGGACGAGGTTGGACCGCAGAGCGACATCTATGCCCTGGGATGTGTGGGGTACTGGCTCCTGGCCGGAGAACCCGTGTTCGAGGGGAAGACGCCGGTCGATGTCCTCTTGCGCCATGTGCACGACGACCCCGGACCGCTCCGATCGCGCGCGAGGTTCGAGATTCCGGCCGCGCTCGAGACCGCGATTCTCAGTTGTCTGGCAAAGGATCCGAAGCAGAGGCCACCGAGCGCTGACGCGCTTGACCGGATGCTAGGCGCCATCCCGTTTGAACGGCCGTGGACGAGTGCTCGCGCCAGGGAATCCTGGAGGGAGCTCGAACGACGTCGGCCGCGTGCGACGAAAGCCTCGTAAGGCTCGCGCTCGCCCGCAACTCATCGAGCAGCCCGACTCATGCGCCCGACGTCCCGGAAGGCCGAGAGGGCCCGCTCGACCATTTCGTCAGACGCCGTGAGGCTGATTCGAAAATAGTCCGGCGCGTTCATCAGGCTGCCCGGCAACACGAACACGTTGCGGTCGGCCAGGTGGTTCCACAGCTCGGCCGGGTCGCCTTCGGGCCACCTGGTCCACAGGTAGAAGGTGCCTTCCGGCGGGAGCACCTCGTAGCCGTTGTCTCGCAGGGTGCGCATCAGCCGATCGCGCCGGCGTGCGAGCGCGGCCTGATCGATCGACAGCGTTTCGAGGTTGGGGATCGCGTACTGCATGACGGCATTCGGGAAGCACCAGCCAAGAGCCATCTGCGCGGCCAGCATCGAATTACTGAAGGATCGACGATCCGGGTCCGGCATGAGAGGCGAAATCGCCAGGTACCCGAGACGTTGTCCTGGCGCGAGCAGCACCTTCCCGTAGCTGTAGGAAATGAACGTCCACGGATACACGGCCGCCGGACTCTCGAAGCTCCGTCCATCGAACCGAAGCCGGCGATACGGTTCATCGGACAGCAGGTAAATGCGGTGGCCGATGCGCGCGGAAGCGCGTTCGAGGAGCTCGGCCACGTCCTCCAACGTCCGACGGGTATAGATGCGCCCCGTCGGATTGTGTGGCGTATTGACGATGACCAGGCGCGTCCTCGAGCTGATCGCCGCGTCAATCGCGGCGAGATCCAGGTCGAACGTCGGCGCTTTGAGAGCGACCTTGCGCGGAACGGCGGCCGCCGCCAGCAGCAGCGGCTCGTAGCAGAACCACGCCGGCACGGAAAAGATCGCTTCGTCGCCAACATCGAGGACGTGGTGAATGGCCACCATGATGGCGGCGAAGGCGCCGGTCGTCAGCGCGATGTCGGATGGCTCGAACGCCAGGCCCAGTTCGCGGCCAACGTGCTCCGCGAGGAACGCCTGCGGCGCCTCTTCGCTCGTCTTGTAGGCGAACCAGTTCTTGTCGTGGGGCTGCGCCCGTTCGCGAATCGCCGCGACGAGGCCCGGCAGCGGCAGCTCGTGCGGATTGCCGAAAGTGAAGTCGGCAGTGCCGGGATCCAACCGCCGGGCGGCGTAGCGGGAGGACGAATAAAATTGCTTGACTGAAGCGAAGGCCGCATCGGCGGCTCTGATGCGGGAGGACGTGGCCATTTATGTTTTCGTCTCGGACATATCTTACCGACATGGGCGCTGAGGCTTCGAGAGAGGCGCAGTGCCCGGCGGTCCCCCGCCGTCAAGCGACTACAGCCTCTGCCAGCTGATAGGCCATCAACCTCTGCTGCTCTCGCAGCCGCTCCGGAGACATCTGCTGACCTTGAGGGGCCGATTGCCCTGAAGCCTGAGCGTGCTCCGCCATGCGAGCGGCCATTTCTGCCATCGCCCGGGCACCGATCTGAGTGCCGTCGGCCTTGGTGACATATCGTTTGATGGAGTCCTCCCCGCCGACCATCAGTGCCTCGCGGAGCTCGAGGCCGAATTCGCCCAGGAACTCGCGCTCGCCCCCCACCGGTAGACCGAACACCCAGGGCTCGTCCCTGGTCAGATTCAGAAAGCGCTCGACGAACGGTTTCGCCGCCTTGGGGACATTGGCCATGTCGATCTGGGCGATCGTGTCAATCATCGCGCGATAGACGTAATCGAAAACGATGCCGCTTCCCGGCGGCTGCGCCGCCACGAACCGAAACGTGCTGCGCACGGCTTCTTCCGGCAGATACATCGTGACGCCCTCCAGGATGAAGAACGTCCGCTGCGCCGGGTCGTGCCCGTGCCGCCTCAAGATGTCGGCAAGATCCTCGTGCTGAAAGTCGATGGCCACATACGTCAGGTTCGGCGGCGGCGCGCCGATGATCTCGTTCACCCTCCGTTTCTTCAGCACCTGCGTCGCAGCGCGATCGACCTCGAAGACCTTGACGCGCGCCAGCAGCTCCTGGCATCGATACGCGTGCGAATCAAATCCCGCGCCGAGGATCACGAGCTGGGTCGCACCAGCGCCGATCGCCCGCTCCAGCGCTTCGTCGATGAATCGCGTGCGAATAGTCATCATCCGGACATGGCTGACCACTTCGGCGTCCGACATCGCGGCGTCGTAGTCGAGGCTCAACGCGCGGACGGCCGGGTGATCCACATCCAGCTTCGACGGATCGCCGAGGAGTTTCTCGGCCAGGTAGTCGGGATTTCTGGCGGAGGGGTCGGGTTCCCGCGCACCCACGGCGCGGCCGGCCGCGACGAAGATGGAGGTCTTCGAGATTCCCGCCGGGGGTTGGTTTGCTGGTACGGACACTATTGACTCCGATCCGTAGTCGGGGGCTTCGTGGGGAAGTCGTTCACCCGATGAATCTAGCGCATTTTCTCGGCAGTGATACTTAACCTCAAAACGTCAGCCCCCGTGCGCTCGGTCCTCCCTTTCGCGCCTGACTACCGAGTAAGATGGCCCCACGCCACACCCCGGTGGCAACGCCGCCGTGGGGAATAAGGGAGACCCGTCGAGCATGGAAGACACCACGCCGAAGATCGTCTACTGGCACCGAGAGCTGCCGCCGCTCGAGGCCGAAATCATGGGCGAGCACACCCTCGAAGCCGCCAGTGCTCCCATCGAAGGCACGCTCGCGCATCGCGACGAACTGTGGGACCGCTGTTATCAGGACCTGATGACCAAGACGCGGGTCCGCCTCGAACAGGAAGTCGAGCGGCTGGGCGGGCAGTACGCCCACATCCTCGACGAGCTCGTCGACACCCGCCACGACGATGTCAAGGGCCAGACGTGGCTGAGTGGCCGCTACAGGTACATGCTCTATCGGCGCGCTGCGGGAGCAAAGACGTAGCTGGGGTGGTCATCACCTACGGTTTCCAGTTGAGGATCAACGTAATGGGCGATGCGCTGGACTGCTCCTCCGTCAGGTTGTTGATCAGGAACCGGCCGTCGCCTGATACGGTGTATTGAGCCTTGAACGGCTGAGGCACGATCTGCGAGGAGAACAGCGCCTCCGTCTTGCCGGCCTCGAACGTCGAGCCCGTCATCGTAATGGGGACAGCCATCATTTTCCCGTCGGGCGCAATGAAATAGATCTCTCGTCCGTCCGCGCGCCAGCGTGGAGCGATCCCGCCGCCTGTCGACACCTGCCACTTGGCGCCCGCTTCCGGGAACCGCTGAGCGACGATTTCCTGTCGTCCGGACTCGTTGGTCTCGTAGGCGACCCAGCGGCCGTCAGGCGAGAACTGCCCCATGCGCTCCGTGAACGACGTGTTCGCCACGACGATGGGCGTTCGATCGGCGCCGGTCATGGGCAGCGCCCACAAATCCCATTGCGTCTTGAGATCGGACCTCTGAAACAGCAGGAAGCGGCCATCCTGCGACCAACTGAGCGGCCACTCGGTGTCAGGTGACTCGAGCAGCAGTTGCTCCTCGGCCGCGCCGTTCGACGGCTTGATCCACAGATCGAAGGTCCCATTTCGAGTGGACTCGAAGATCACTTGCGAGCCGTCCGGCGACCAGATCGGAAACCCGTCGACCGCCGCATGAAACGTGAAGCGTGTCAAACCGCCGCGGACGAGATCCTCGATCCAGACATCGCGGTTGCCCTGAACGGTGCGATCGCCGGTCACCCGGCTTTCGTCCGGCGACAACTCAGGGCCGTTCAAGGGCGCCGGCGCCTGGCCCAAGGCCTTTCCCGTGCGGTCGAACCACGACATCGAGGTTCGACTGGTGTCGCCGGCACGGTACGCCAGCATGCCGGTCGCCGCGATCGAGAACGCGCCGACCGAGGGAATCACCGTCGCCGGGTCGCCGGTCAATTCCGCGCGCGCCGCGTCGAGGGGGCGCACGACGAGGTCTCCTTGCCTCACGAAGGCGAGGCGGTCGGGTGGCAGGTACTCCCCGTGGCTGTCGGCGGCCGTGAGACGTGTCGACTCCGGTCCTCCGAGCGATCCCAGGTAGATGCCGGACACGTCCGGCTCACCCGTGGCGTAAAAAAGGAACTGGCGGCCAGCGGGCAGAAACGACGGCCGCACATGACCGAGCTGACGGGGTGAATCGAGCCGTGTAACGGCGACGGACTCGCCGCCCGATGCGGGTATACGCAACAACGGGCTGACAGTGTTCGGCGCGTAGAGGATTGTGCCGTCCGTGTGCCAGGCGCCGCCCTGGGGAGCGGGGGTCGGGGCCAACATCTGCGCCGGGCCGCCGCTGATGTCAACGCGCTTGAGACTCCCCGAGGCGAAGAAGCCGACCGACCTGCTATCGGGTGACCAGAACGGATAGGTCGCGCCATCGGTGCCGGCCATTGGTTGCGCGTCTGTCTTGTCCAGCGCCCGCAGGTACAAGCGCTGGGTGGCGTCCGTCGACGACTCCGAAGCCGCAAAGACGATGTAGCGCCCGTCGGGGGAGAGCGCGAAGTGCAGCGGCAGGCGCGTGGGCGGTGTCACGATCTGCAGCCGCATCTCCGCTGGAGGCGTTTCGCGAAGGTGGATGGCCGCGGGAATCGCCAGCGCCGCTGTCAATGCGACCGCGCTCGAGATCCACGCCAGGCGCGCCGGCAGCGGCCCGCGAGTGCGAACCGATGGCGCCGCGGGCGACGCCTCCGCCAGCGCTTGATCGATGTCGATGCGTACGTCGCCGGCCGCCTGCCGCCGTTTCTTCGGGTCTTTCTCCAGGCACAGGCGCATCAACCGATGAACCGACGTCGGCACGTTCGGTGGAACCCGCGTCCAGTCCGGATCGCGCTGCAGCACCTTCGACAAGATGTCGGGCACGTTCTCACCTTCGAACGACGCCCGTCCCGTCAGCATCTCGTACAGGAGGCAGCCGAACGCCCAGATGTCGCTGCGCTTGTCGGCCTGGCGTCCCTTTGCCTGCTCCGGCGCCATGTAGGCCGCGGTGCCCAGGATCACGCCGACGCCCGTCATCATCGCGGGCGAGGTGATGGTGGGCGACGCCGCGGGGTCGGCGTGGTTGGCCGTGCCTCCCTCGGCCGCGAGCTTCGCGAGGCCGAAGTCGAGCACCTTCACCACGCCATCAGCCGTGATCTTGATATTCGCCGGCTTGAGATCGCGGTGGACGATGCCTTGCTCGTGGGCAGCTTCGAGGGCTTCGCAGATCTGACGCCCGATCGCCAGGGCTTCCTCGAGCGGAATCGCACCGCGCGCGATCCGATCGGCGAGCGTGTCCCCCCCGACCAGTTCGAGGACGAGCGCGTGGGTGTCACCGCTGTCTTCGAAACCGTAGATGGCCGCTATGTGAGGGTGGTTGATCGAGGCAAGCACCTCGGCCTCGCGCTTGAACCGTGCGAGGCGATCAGGATCGAGCGCGAACGCGTCGGGGATGACCTTCAGCGCGACATCTCGACGGAGCTTCGTGTCGTGCGCCCGATACACTTCGCCCATGCCGCCAGCGCCAATCGCGGAAAGGACTTCGTACGGGCCGAGACGAGTGCCCGGTTGGAGCGTCACGGTGAGGTGTCGCGATTATACCCGTCAGGTTTCAAGCGCTTGGGCAACGTCGCTCGATAACCCGCGGCGAAGGCTATTTCCCCGCCCTGCCCGGAAAGTGTGCGTCGTCTCTTTCGTTTTCGAGGCAGTAATGCTCGAGCAGATCGGTGTCCGGCAGGAGTTCTTCGACGACGCTGAAGGTGATCGGCTGGGTGAAGATGTCGGGATCGGTGATGGTGATGGTGAGATCGAGGTGGCCATAGTCGCGGCGGCGGAAGCGCTCCTCGACGCGCATGTTCACGCTGTGGCCGGTGCCGCGCGCGTCCAGCCAGCCCAAATCGTTGAAGCCGGCCGTATCAATCACCAGGGTGTCACCTTCCCATCGGCCTACCGAGTATCCCTGCCACGTCGGTGACATATCGGCGGGCAGTCTGCGTCCGTCGGTGAAGATCTGCCGAAAGGTGGTCTCGACCTCGTACAGCATCACGATGACGCCGGACGAGTGAATGATCTTGAAGGGCTCCGGCAATAGATCCCCGTGCGGCACACCATCGGGGAGACAGTTCAGCGTAGGGTTGAAGACTCCTGGCTGGCTGTGCGCCCGGAGCAGCTCCGCGCCGGCCGGCGTGAGAGGCCGCGCGTCCGGTTTGAAATCGGACAGGACGTCCCTGAAATATCTCGAATTGAGCGACTCGCCCAGTCCGAACAGCGTGCCGGGCGCGCGCGGATCGCCCTGCACCTGCCAGATTCCAGACAGGTCGGGCTTTCCGTTCAGCATGGGAACCGGCCCGCTCATGTCGATCTTGCCGTCCGGCGTCCGCGGAGCCCCGGCCATCGGTTGATTCAGCCACTGTGCGTGTGCCGAGAGGCCCGTTCCAAGACACGCGATGACGGTCCAGATGGCACACCAGCAGCGACGGCGCATGCCCACATTAAACCACAAGGGTCGGCGTCAATCTGATCCGACCGATCCGACAAACGGGAGCCGTCGATCCGCCCTCCCGTCGTTGCGCGGACGTGATACGCTCCGAGTCCTTGACGGTTCGCCCTGAGAGCCGCGGTAGAAGATTCACCGGTTCACCTGCGCCTGAGCAATCAGGCTGAAAGACGAGACATGGCATCCACCACAGCGGTATCGAGTCGGGAGTCGCGTAAGAAGCTCAAGCCGAAGCCGAAGACCGAGCACAAGTCGTGGCAGACGCGGAATCTGGCACGCAAGGAGAAGCAGATGGCGCACGCCGCGAAGCTGGCGGCAGAAACCGGGAGCTGACGTGTCGTCGGAATGAACCAGCGAAAGCTGGGCCGGCTCCGCGACTGGGTCGCTACGGCTTGAGGAGCTGTGACATGCGGAGAGCACGGTTGTTTCTTACGGTTGCGTGCCTGGCAACGCTGGTATCAACCGCCGCGCCTGCTCAAAACCAGGCTCGGATTCAGAGAGCGCTCGTGATCCGGGGCGGCCTCCTGATCGATGGAACCGGAGCGGCTCCCGTGCCGAACTCGATCATCACGATCGTGGACGGCAGGATTCAGAGCGTCGAGCGTGAAGGATCGGCGAAGATCCCGACCGATGCCGCGGTGATCGACGCCAGCGGAAAGACAGTCATTCCGGGCCTGGTGGATTCCCACGTTCACCTCCGGAACTACCACATCCAGGATTACCTCTATTGGGGCGTCACGACCGTCGGCGACCTCGGAAATTCTCCAGGGTGGCTGACGGCGTATCGAGATGCCGTCGAACAAGGGCGAGCGGCCGGTTCGTACATTCTGAACGGCGGGAACAGATTCAATGCGCCGCTCAAACCGGAATTCGTCAACAACCTGGACGCTGAATTGATCGGCAACTCCGGTAATGCCGTTATTACCGACGCGGCATCGGCTGAGAGGGAGGTCGCGAAAGCCAAACAGGTCGGCCAGGACGCCGTCAAGATGCGCGATCGACTGACGCCCGCGCAGATGAAGATGGTCATCGATGTCGCGCACAGGCAGGGATTCCCTGTATTCGGCCATTTTGATTCGGCGAGTACTCGGCAAGGGCAACCCCTCACGGGAGCAGATGAAGTCGTCGACACCGGGCTTGACGTGGTCGTGCATCTCTTCAGCCTGATCAAGGCGACCGCTCCACCGGAAGTGATCGATCGCATCCGGAAAGGCGGGCCGACCGAGGGTTGGGATCAGCTGGATACCGCCAAGTTCGCCCCAATCGTCCAGAAGATGGTGGCGAACAGGATGTATGTGAACCCCACCCTCGCGAATCAGTTTGAGAAGGCCAGCAAGCACCTTCCCGGATTCGACAAGATCAATACCAACTACGTAGACAGCCCGATGGGCCTCAGCGCTCCGGGCCCGGTTCGCGACCGATACGCTCTGTCCTTCAAACCAGGTCCGGCGGCGAGCGCGGCGGTGTTGGCCGAGGGTTACAAGAGGGTCGGTCAGTTCGTGAAGCAGTATGTGGACGCTGGCGGGAAGATCGTTTCAGGAACGGATAGCGGCGCGGGAAGAATTGGTACGTCGGGCCTGACGCTGCACGAGGAAATGGCGATGCTCAGCGAAGTGGGCGTGCCTCCGATGAAAGTCATTCAATCGTCGACCAGCTGGGCCATGGAAGCATGGGGCAAAGGCAAAGAGGCTGGAACCGTGGAAGCCGGGAAGCGGGCGGACGTGCTGGTGTTGAACCGGAACCCACTGGATGACATGCACGCCACCATGGATATCTTCACGATCGTTCAGGGCGGACATGTCATCGACCGCGAAGGCCTGGCCCGTAAGCGCCAGGAAGTCGTCCCGCGGCCCGGTCTGGCGGCCGACGGTTTCGCGAATCCCGCGCTCAAGGTTCCCTTCATCGATGAAGTCTGGCCGGAGCTGATATCCACGAAGGACACGCCTTCCCCGGTGACGATCAAGGGCAGCAATTTCTCCACGAGCAGTTTTGTGCTGTTCAACGACCAGATCGTTCGTGGCACGGTCACGGGCGACAACCAACTCCAGATCGATGTCCCCTCGCGATTGACGAAAGCCCCAGGTGTCTACCCGCTGGTCGTCGTGCAGCCCGGCTCGGCAGGCGGCGTGTCGAACACGTTCTACTTCATGGTGACGACGCGGTAGGGGACCCTGCATTCGACCCGCACGCATGGCTGGGTCTTGCTACTCTTGTGCAGCGGCCGGCCATGCCCCTGTCAACCCACGAGCAGACTGTCTTCGTCCCGAAGCATCGAGGCGGCACCTCGTTCGTCGATCGCGCGACGACCGGATTGCCGCCCGATCTGCTGAATCGCGTCGCCACCCGTCTGCAGATTCTCGCGTGGCTCTACGCTTTCATTTTCTTCATGGCGGCCTTCTTCCCGCCGCTCCTCTTTGAAGCCGAGCGAAGGATTCTCTTCGAACACGCGGCGAACTGGGCGCCCGGAGTCATTTCGATCACGGTGGCCGTGTCGGTCGCGCTGGCCATCCGCATGGCCCAGCCGCGGCCTGGAATGGTCACGGTGCTCGCGCTGGTGTTCGAGGTGGTCAGCAGCTACGGCATTGCGGCCGCCGAGTTTCTGCAGCCCAGGGGACTGACCGTTGGCCCTTCCTGGGTCGGTCTGTCCTGGGTCGCTGTGTGGATGGTGCTTTTCAACGTGGTCGTGCCGACCGTCCCTCGCTACGCCTTGGTCGCCGCGCTCGCCTCCGTCACCTCGGTTCCGGCGATGGTTCTGCTCTCGATCGCGGTGTTCCCGCCGGTCTCACGGCCAACCGGCCTGATGATTTTCTTTGCATTTGGCTTTCCGTACCTGCTGGTCGTGATCATGGCGTATGTCGGCGCTCGAGTCGTCTACGCCCTGGGCACCGAGGTCACGCGCGCTCGCGAGCTGGGAAGCTACCGTCTCGAGGATCGATTGGGCGAAGGGGGTATGGGCGAAGTCTGGAGGGCGAGCCACCGCCTGCTCGCCCGGCCCGCGGCGATCAAACTGATCCGCTCGCCAGGGCCAGGAAACCCGGCCGGCATCACGGACGACATGCGCCGGCGATTCGAGCGGGAAGCGCAGGTCATAGCGCGGCTCCGATCGCCCCACACGGTGACGCTGTTCGACTTCGGCGTGACCGAGGAAGGCTCGTTCTATTACGTGATGGAGCTGCTCGACGGGGTCGATACCGAACGGCTGATCAGGCGCTTCGGTCCGATCCGCGCCGAACGCGTCGTCCACATCCTTCGACAGATGTGCCATTCGCTGTCCGAGGCCGAATCGTGCGGGCTCGTCCATCGCGACATCAAGCCCGCCAATATCTTCCTGTGCCGGTATGGCGAGGATTACGACTTCGTGAAGGTTCTCGATTTCGGCATCGCGAAGGCCGTGCACGAAACGTCGCCGGACGCGCAGACGGCGCTCACCCTTGCCAACGTGATTCAGGGCACGCCCGCGTTCATCGCGCCGGAGCAAGTCTTGGGCGGCGCGGATGTGGACAGCCGCGCCGACATCTACTCAACCGGTTGCGTGGCGTACTGGCTCCTGACAGGTGAACTCGTGTTCACGGCCGACACGCCGATGAAGCTGGTTCTGGCGCATGTGCATACGCCGGCGGAGCCGCCCTCGACGAGAACGGAGCTGCCGATTCCACCGGCCCTGGATGCGCTGGTGCTGTCCTGCCTCGCCAAGGATCGCGAACTCCGGCCGAAGTCGGCGCGGGATCTCCTCCGGCGACTCGACGCGCTCCCGCTCGAGCAGCCATGGACGGACGCACGCGCTCGTGAATGGTGGCAGGTGAATCTGCCGCCGTCGGTCGAACGAGCCGGATAGAGGCGCGACTGGCGAGGGAGACGCCAGCTATCTGCCGACGCTGTTGCCGCTTGACCCCTTGATGCGAAGCTCAGATACTCGATCCTCAGGAAACTACCGTGAAAAAACTACAAGTGCAAGGCGTTCATCACATCACCATCGTCGGATCGACGAAGCAGAGTGCGGTGGATTTCTGGCAAGGTGCCTTGGGCATGCCGTTCATCTTCGAGCAGCCCAACCTTGGCAAGCCCGATGAGAACCATTTGTACTTCGATCCCGGCGATGGTCGTCTGCTCACCGTGTTCACCAACGAATCACGCGAGGACGCCAGACGACACGCCCCACGGGACATCGGCTGCGTGGAGCATCTCGCGTTCAATGTGTCGCGGGCCACGTTCATGCAGGCGCCCGCTCGCCTGCGCGAGCGCGGCATCGACTTCATCCAACGGGACCGTGGCTTCATGGACTCCATCTACCTCCACGATCCCAACGGTCTCAAGGTGGAGCTCGCGTGCTACAAGTTCGAACCGCCCGAAGGGTTTCGCGCGGTCGACGTGCTGATGAAGGCCCACTCGCTGCGCGTGGAGCGCGGCGACCATCACATCAGCGACGAGCATCTCGCCGATGCCATCGAGGCGCTGCTGGCGACGCGGCCTCGCCTGACGGTTGAGGAGGAGGTCTCTGTCACCTAGGGCTTCTCGTCATTCCGGGGCTTGTCATTAACGAGCACCCTCAAGATTTCGACCAGCGTTCGCTGCTGGTCCCGAGAAAGTTTCGAGAGCGGACGCGTCCCTCCCGTCATGCGCCTCAGCAGCTGCGACCGGACTCGCGAGCCGGCCGTCGTGAGGTGGATCACTTTGACGCGACGGTCGTCGGCCGACGGCCGACGCTGAACGAGGCCGCGGGACTCCAACCGGTCGACCAGCCCCGTGACGTTCGAGGCGTCACACGACAGGGTTGCCGCAAGCCGGCCCATAGGTACCGGTCGCCCGGGCTCGATGAGGTGCAGCACGTGGCACTGGACCGGCGAGAGGTTCCAGGTGGCGCCACATGACGGAAGGTGTTCTCGCTGAGCAAAGAAGAACTTCACCAGGAGCTGCCAGGCGCGACAGCCATCCTGTTCTGCCACATTCATTACCTGAACATTATACTTGGCTTAGTCAATAGTTGACAAAGTCAAGTAAAGCCGACTATTATGGTCGCACTATGAACAGGCTGCGCCTGATTCCGCTGGATGACGCGGTGGTGCTTCCGGGGATGCCGGTCACCCTGCCGGTCGACGTCGGCAACGACGATCGGGTTCTCCTCGTGCCGAGACATGAGACCACCTACGCCAACGTGGGCGTGGTGGCGGAAGTATCCGAGCGCATGCGGCTCGCCGGCCGTGGGCTCGCCGTCGTCCTGATGGGTCTTCATCGCGCGACCCTCGGGCGCGCGTCCGCCGACCAGGACGGCGTGCTTCGAGTCGACTGCGAGGACCATCCGGACCAATCCCCGCCGCCCAGCGTCACCCGCGAGCTCGAACGGGAATACTTTGCCGTCGTCGATGAGATTCTCGAACTGCGTGGCGACGATGGACGGATTCGGGCGTTCGTGCGGTCGATCACCGATGCAGGCGCCTTGGCCGACACGGCTGGCTATTCGCCCGACCTGGACTTCGACCGGAAGCTGAAGCTTCTCGAAACCCTCGACGTACTCGAGCGGCTCAAGCTGGCTCTGCAGTTTCAGCAAGAGCGGCTGGCGGAGCTGCAGGTGCGGAAGCGCATTCGGGACGACGTCGAAGACGGCGCGCAGAAGCAGCAGCGCGAGTACTTCCTGCGGCGTCAGATGGATGCCATCCGCAAGGAGCTCGGCGAAAGCGACGGCTCGATTGTAGACGAATACCGCGAGAAGATCGGCGCGGCCGGCATGCCGGACGCGGTGCGGGAGCAGGCGGAACGCGAGCTGGACCGCCTGGAGCGCATGGGCGAATCGAATGCCGAGTCGTCCATGATTCGCACCTACCTCGATTGGCTGCTCGCTGTTCCGTGGGCGAAGCGGTCCGAAGATCACCTCGACCCGGTCCATGCGCGAGGCGTGCTGGACGCCGATCATGAGGGTCTCGAGGATGTGAAGCGACGCATCACCGAGTACCTGGCGGTGCGCAAGCTCCGAACCGATCGCGGGATGGCGGACAATCGCCGTTCGGGCGTCATCCTCACGTTGATTGGACCTCCCGGGACGGGCAAGACCTCGATCGGAGAATCGATTGCGCGTGCCACCGGGCGGCAGTTCGTCCGGATGTCGCTTGGCGGCGTTCGCGACGAAGCGGAAATCCGTGGCCATCGGCGCACCTACATCGGCGCGCTGCCCGGGCGGCTCGTGCGTGCGCTGCGCGACGCCGGGACGATGAACCCCGTGATCATGCTGGACGAGGTCGACAAGATCGGTGCCGACTGGCGCGGCGATCCGTCCGCGGCGCTTCTGGAAGTGCTCGATCCGGCGCAGAACCACGCGTTCAGGGATCACTACCTGGACGTCGAGCTCGATCTGTCACACGTGCTGTTCGTGGCGACGGCGAACGTCGCCGAGACGATTCCCGCCGCGCTGTTCGACCGGATGGAAGTGATCCGTTTCGACGGGTACACGACGGAGGAGAAGGTCGCCATTGCGCGGGGACATCTCTGGCCTCGTCAGGTCGAACGGAACGGTCTCCGCCTCGAGGAAGTGACGGTGCCCGATGACGTGCTGCGCCTCATCGTGACCGATTACACGCGGGAGGCCGGGGTGCGGCAGCTGGAGCGGGAGCTCGGAACGCTGCTGCGGAAGACGGCCACCACGATCGCGTCAGCGGCTCAGACGCCGCCCCTGACCATTGACGCGGCCGCAGTGAAAGATGCGCTCGGCCGCCCCAAATTCTTCCACGAGGCCGCCGTGCGGACCGCCGTGCCAGGCGTGGCGACGGGCCTCGCTGTGACCGGTGTCGGCGGCGATGTCTTGTTCGTCGAGGCGGCATCCATGCCTGGCAAAGGGTTGCTGTTGACCGGGCAGCTCGGAGACGTGATGAAGGAATCGGCGCGCATTGCGCTGACGTACGTGAAGAGTCACGCCGCCGAGTTGGGGATCGATGAACGGGAGCTCGAGGGTCGGGAGCTCCACGTCCACGTGCCGGCCGGCGCGACGCCCAAGGACGGTCCAAGCGCCGGGATCACCATGGTGACGGCGATTGCCTCGCTGTTGACCGGCCGACCCGTAAAAAGCACGATCGGCATGACGGGCGAAGTGACGCTTCAAGGCCGCGTGCTCCCGATTGGCGGCCTGAAGCAGAAGGTGCTGGCCGCCCACGCCGCTGGACTCAGCGAGGTGATCGTCCCCGAGCGTAATGAGCCGGATCTGGACGACGTCCCGTCCGACGTCCGCGACCACATGCGATTTCACATCGTCGAATCCGTCGATCAGGTGCTGAGGCTCGCCTTAGAAGCGCCGGATCTTGCGATGGTGGCATAGGACGTTCGTCGCTGAAGCTCGACAGCGAAGGGCGGCGATTTGAGCGGTCCGCCTCGAGGCGCCCACCTCACGTCCTGGGGGAGCCGGTATAATTGCGGCGGGCTCAGGAGCCCGCCATGTTCCTCTTACGAAAACTCATTCTCAGCGGCATCCTGACGTCGTGGATCGCGATCACGGCGGCACCGTACGCCGTTGAGGTCGTCTCGGCGTCGCAATCCGCCGCTCCTGCGGTCAGCGCTGTCGCGACGACCGTCACCGTGATCGTCCCGCACGAGGGCGCCGAGCTTACGGTCGATGGCCAGGCGTTACCCGGGAGCGGCACGTCCCGCAGCTTCCAGGCCGCGGCGGCCGCGAGCGGCACCACTCACCAATATACGTTCACCGTGAAATGGAACCCCAACACCTACACGGTGATGACCCGGAGTAAGACTGTGGCGGTCCGGGCTGGCGAGCCGGCTCAAGTGGATCTCACGATTGACGATCCCGCCGACCGAGCCCGCGTGATCTACGTGCCGACACCGCCAGATGTCGTCGAAGAAATGGTCAAGCTCGCGGGAATCACCAGTGACGACCTCGTCTACGAACCCGGTTGCGGCGACGCGCGCATCACCATTGCGGCCATCCGGCGCGGCGCGCGGCGGGGGCTCTGCGTCGACATCGAACCGGCGCGGGTGGAGGATTCCCGGGCGAAAGTCAAGGACGCCGGTCTGCAGGATCGGATCGAAGTGCGGCTGGGCGATGCACTCGACGTCAAGGACCTGTCGGACGTCACGGTTGTCTTCCTGTACATGGGGGACCAGTTCGACCTGCTGATCCGCCCGCTTTTGTGGAGAGACTTGAAGGTCGGCTCACGTATCGTCTCGCATCGGTTCGGCATGGGAGACTGGACGCCGGACCGAACGATCTCGGTGACCAGTCCTGAAAACGTCGATTACCTCCTGCACCTGTGGACGGTGACCGAGGACGTGAAGCGGAAGCTCGAGGGTCGTTGACATGGAGATCATTCGATGCGGAAGACGCTGACACTCTTCATCGTTGCGCTCTGCGCGGCAGTCACGGCGCCGGTATCGTCCCAAACCCAACCCATGAGTTTCTTCGTGAGCAGCACCGGGTCGGGAATGGGCGGCAATCTCGGAGGAGTGGCCGGGGCCGACAAACACTGTCAGGCGCTGGCCGCGAAAGCTGGGGTCGGCAATCGAACGTGGCGAGCGTACCTCAGCACCAGCGGGCCTTCCATACACGCACGCGATCGAATCGGAAGCGGACCCTGGCACAACGCCAAGGGGGTCTTAATCGCCTCGAACGTCGCGGAGCTGCACTCGGACAAGGCCAATATCAACAACGACACCGCGCTCGACGAGCAGGGCCGCACGATCAACGCGCAGGGCGCCCCCAACCGGCACGACATCCTGACGGGCTCGACGCCCGAGGGCATGGCCACGACGATGACCTGTCAGGACTGGACGAGCAGCGGCGGCGAACAGAGCGCGATGCTGGGGCATCACGATCGCCTGACGTTCGGCAAGCCTGGATCGCCCTGGAACTCGGCTCACCCGTCGAAAGGCTGTTCGCAAGAGAATCTGGTGGCGACCGGGGGAGCAGGGCTGATCTACTGTTTCGCGGCCAAGTGATTTGATCAACCCGCCTTCCCCTGGTGCCGGCGAGGGATACAATGGCGACCGGGTGGAAGACAAAAGCAGCAGAGCAGGTGACCTGCACGAGGAGTGATCTTATGCGGTTGACGATTCGCCGTGTGTCTGCAGTGGCAGCCGTCGCAGCGCTGATTCTCGCCGGGTCCTCCCGCCTGCCCGCGCAGGGGAGGCCGCTTCCGGGCGGTTACCGCTGGTCCACCGCCGCGCCCTTCCCAGAGCCGCAGGAAGAGCTCTACGCGCTCACCATCAAGGGAAAAGTGTACGTCGTTGGAGGATTCGGCAAAACGGGAGATCCGCAAGGCCTCATGTACGAGTACGACCCGGGAGCCGACAGGTGGACCAAGAAGAAATCGATGCCGGCGCCGGTGCATCATCAGGCGCAGACCGCCTTCGAGGACAAGATCTACACGTTCGGCGGCTGCATGAAGCAGCTCGACGGCCCGGGCTCGACCGACAAGTCGTGGGAGTACGATCCCGCTGCCGACAGCTGGAAAGCGCTGGCGCCGCTCCCGGTCAAGATGTGCGCGGCGGAGGCCGAACAGGTGGGCGGCAAGATCTACGTCGTCGGCGGCCTGACGACTTTTGACAACGGCAACGGCACGCGCGTGACCGGCATGAACCAGGTCTACGATCCCAGGACCAATACGTGGGAACAGCGCACGCCGATGCCGACGGCGCGGAATCATCATTTCTCCGCAGTGGTCAACGGCAAGATCTACATGATTGGCGGCCGCCTCGGCTCGGGCGGCGCCGGCGCTGCCAGCGCCACGGACGTGAACGAGGAGTACGACCCCGCGACGAATGTCTGGACTCTCAAGACTCCGATGCCCACGCCCCGGAGCGGCGGCGGCGACGCCGTGTACAACGGGAGAATCATTGCTGCGGGCGGCGAACTGACGACCCGGCAGTTCTCGGCCACCTTCCGTGCAGTCGAGGCTTATGATCCGGAGACCGACACCTGGTCGATCCTGCCGTCCATGCCTCAGGCGAAGCACGGCGGGGGAGTCGCCGTCGTGGGCAATCGCCTGTATCTCGCCAGCGGGGCGTTGACGGTCGGAAGGGGGTTCGGGGCCGACTGGGTTGCCGCCACCGGACAGCACGACGTGTTGGAACTTCCGCCGAGTTTTGGAACTTCGGAATAGGAGAGCCGCCATGAAAGCAATCGTGGGAATTGTCGTAGGTGTTCTGGCCCTGTCGGCGAGCGTGCTGGCGCAGGAGGGTCGCGGCGCGGCGCCGCCGCCACCTCCGCTCGAGCCTGGAGCCTCGCAGGCCGATGTCGACAAGGCCCTGCTCGCCGCTCCCGCCAACCTGCAGAACCAGGCGACGGTCATCAGGTGGAAGCCTGACTTCACGTACGACACCTTGCGCAAGGGGACCAACCGTCTGGTGTGCTACGACCGAACGGCGCCGGGCCAGCCACCGTTCTCCGTTGAGTGCACGAGCGTCGCCAACCTGGATCGCGTCGCCCAGAACCTGAAATTCGAGGGGATGGGTGACAAGAAGCAGGCGATGCTGGATGCGGCGGAAAAAGACGGGACGCGCGTCAAACCGGAGTACGGGTCGATTTTCTACAACCTCAGCGGTCCGGACCGTGAGCGCGCGCGAGCGCACATGACCGTCGCCATCCCGGGGGCCACGACAGCATCGACGGGACTGCCCGATAACCCCAAGCCGGGAGGCGCCTGGATCATGAATGCCGGCACGACGACCGCTCACATCATGCTTCCGGGCCACTGACGTCCACAGAAGGAGTTTCGTCATTCACGCATGAAACCAGCATTCGTGAGCCTGCTGCTGGTGGCCGCGCTCTCCCCGGCCCAGAGCAAGCAGACGTTCAACGGCGTGATCAGCGACGACATGTGCGCGAAAGAAGGGCATGCCGGCATGCGCATGGGCCCGACCGATGCCGAATGCGCGAAACTCTGCGTCATGCTGCACGACGCGAGATACGTCCTGGTCGACGGCAAGGACGTTTATGCGCTGAGCGACCAAAGGGTGCCGGAAAAGTTCGCGGCCCAGAAGGTGAAAGTCGTCGGCACGCTCGACGCGGGAAGCAAGACGATCCAAGTCGAGTCGATCTCGGCAGCGGATTGAGCAGCCACGCCGCGGGGGCAACCCGCGAGATCCCCCCGCGAGCCGTCAGGCATGAACCCCTGGCGCCTCATGGCCGGTCCGCTCTACGTACTCCACATAGGATCCCGGATACAGGTGCGGCTGCGCCTCGGTTCCGCTTTCGCCGCCCAGTTCGAGCACCCGGTTGCTGAGCCGGCGCAGAAAGGCGCGGTCGTGCGACACGAACAGCATGGTGCCGTCGAAGTCCTTGAGCGCCTCGAGCAGCATCTCCTTGGTCGCGAGGTCGAGGTGGTTGGTCGGCTCGTCGAGGACCAGGAAATTAGGCGGATTGAGCAGCATGCGCGCGAGCACGAGGCGTGTTTTCTCGCCGCCGGACAGCGCGCGTATCTTTTTGTCCACGTCGTCGCCCGAAAACTGAAACGCGCCGGCCAGATTCCGCAGCGCGCCGATCGGCTCGTGGGGGAAATCCTGGCGGAGCTGCTCCTCCACGGTCAGGTCGGGATTCAGCAGATCGAGTGACTGCTGCGCGAAGTAGCCCAGGATGAGGCTCGCGCCGAGCCGGACGTGACCGCGGTCGGGCGCCAGCTGTCCCGCGACCATCTTCAATAGCGTGGACTTGCCGGCTCCATTCTTTCCCATCACGCACCACCGCTCGCCGCGGCGGATCGTCAGGTTCAAGCCGTCATGAACGACCCGACGGCCGTAGGCCTTGGTGACGTCTTCGAGCACGGCGACCTGCTCGCCCGAGCGCGGCGGCGTCCGGAAGTCGAAGTGCACCACCCGCCGTTTCTTCGGCAACTCGATCTTCTCAATCTTCTCGAGCGCCTTCACCCGGCTCTGGACCTGCGCGGCCTTGGCCGCGTGGGCGGCGAACCGGTCGATGAACCTCTGTTCCTTCGCCAGCATCGCCTGTTGCCTTGCGTACGCGGCCTCGCGGTTGGCTTCGCGGATCTCGCGCTCGCGCTCGTAGAAGTCGTAGTTCCCCGAGTACATGGTGATCTCGCCGTCGTCGATCTCCGCGATCTTGCTGACGACGCGATTCATGAACTCGCGGTCGTGCGACGTCATGAGGAGCGCGCCGGATCGCGACTTGAGAAAGCGTTCGAGCCAGACGATGGACTCGATGTCCAGGTGGTTGGTTGGCTCGTCCATGAGGAGCACGTCGGGCTGGCCGAGCAGCACCCGCGCCATCGCCACGCGCATCTTCCACCCACCGGACAGGGTGCCGACATCGGCGTCGATCCGCTCGTCGTCGAAACCGAGGCCGTGGAGGACCTCGCGCGCCTGCGCCTCGAGCGCGTAGCCGCCAAGATGCTCGTATTCTTCCTGCACCTCGCCGAAGCGGGCGAGGACGGCGTCCATCTGCCCGGCCTGCGCCGGATCGCCCATCGCGTGATGCAGCTGCTCGAGCTCGTGGTGGAGGTCGCCGACGCGGCCGCTCCCGAGAATGGCTTCGTCCAGCACCGAGCGGCCCGAGCTCTCCTCCACGTCCTGCCGGAAGTAGCCGATGGTCAGCCGCCTGGGGATTGAGATCTCCCCGTCGTCCGGCGTCTCCTCGCCGGTGATCAGCCGGAACAGCGTCGTCTTGCCGGATCCGTTGGGGCCGACCAGGCCGACCGTCTCTCCCGGGTTGAGCTGAAAGGAGGCGTCGACGAAGAGAATCTGTCGGCCGTACTGCTTGCAGATGCGGGTCAGCGAAATCATGCGGCCTTCCCAGTGTATCGCCGCGCTGTGCAAACGGGCACATTCCACGGCAAGTCGCGGCCATACAATCGAGGCGCGAGGTTGCTGATCATGTCTGACCGATATCCTTCCGGCGGCCACATTCTCGAGTCGGTCGCCGTTGCCGTTGCGCTGATGGCCTCATTGGCGGTGGCTCAGACGCGTGTCACGCCGCCCGACAACAAGTACACGCCGGCACAGGATGTTGAACTGGGTCAGCAGGCGGCGAAGGAAGTCGAGCAGCAGTTGCCGCTTCTTCGAGATGACGGCATCGAGTCCTTCGTGGATCGAATCGGCCGTCGCCTGGTGGAGGTGATGCCGTCAGAGCTCGAGCATCGCGAGTTCCGGTACTCCTTCAAAGTCATCAACGTGCGCGAGATCAACGCGTTTGCGCTGCCTGGCGGTCCGATGTACATCAACCGCGGCATGATTCAGGCCGCTGCGGTCGAAGGCGAGGTCGCCGGCGTGATGGCGCACGAGCTGAGCCACGTGATTCTACGACACGGGACCGCCGGGGCGACCAAAGAGGAGCCCTTCCAGATTGGCGCCATTGCCGGCGCGATTGCGGGAGCCATCATTGGCGGCAACGTCGGGCAGATTGTCGCGCAGGGGACCCAGTTTGGCTTGGGCACCTACTTTCTTCGTTACAGTCGCGAGTACGAGAAGCAGGCCGACTTGCTCGGTGTGCAGCTGATGGCGCGCGCCGGCTACAAGCCGCTCGATCTGATGCACATGTTCCAGACGATCGAAAAACAGGGCGGCAGCGGCGGTCCGCAGTTCCTGAGCGACCATCCCAATCCCGGCAATCGGGCGGCTTACATCACCGAGGAAGCCTCGCATCTGCGAATCGAGGGTCAGGCCGGCGATGCTCGCGAATTCGCGAGGGTGATGGATCGACTGCGGGGCATGTCGCCTGCGCCGACGACCGAAGACGCCACACGCCAGCGCACGAAGACGCCCACGCCGTCTGGACAACCGGCGCCAGATGCGCGTCACATCGGCACTCGTGTCGCGCCCCCCTCGTCCAAGTACAGGAGTTATACCGAAGGGAACCTGTTTCGCGTCAGCGTGCCTGACAACTGGAAGGAGGTCGCGGCGAGCTCCTCGGTGAAGTTCGTGCCAGACGGCGCGCACGTCCAGGTGCAGGGCCAGCCGGTCTTCACCCACGGCGTGGAGCTTGGGTTCACCCGCAACGAGATTCACCCGCTTCAGGAAGCGACCGAGGAATTCATCGACGGTCTGGCGCAGTCGAACCCCCATCTGCGCGCGACGGGCGGCCTCCGGCGCACGAGGTGGTCCGACCGCGACGGGCTCGTCGTCACGCTCGACAATGTCTCGGAAGTGACGGGTCGGGGAGAAACGGTCATGGTCTTCACGACGCTGCTCCGCGACGGCAATCTCTTCTACTGCATCGCCGTCGCGCCGCAGGACGAGTATCAGGTATACCAGCGATCGTTCCAGCACGTGGTGCAGTCGGTCCGCCTGACCGATTGACGATCGTCCCGTCCGGAGCTACTCAGCGCGAGCGCTCGTCCTGACACGGGACAGGGAAGAGGAGTAAGCCAATGACGCCGGCGTGCTCTTCGCCCCCCGGATCCATGCCGCGCTCCGGAACCTCAGACGCCACGTGACAGACGCCGCTCAGCGGTGTCGGTGTTCGTCGCCTACGCGACGCAGCATGTCCGAAGAGATGAAGAACGTCTATCCCCTTCTATACAGGCTCCCCGTCGCCGTGCGAGTAAGGTGGATATGAGGAGCACCAGGACGATGAACACAGGCAGACAGCCCCGAGACCGCTCTGACGTCGCTGAGGGCCGCGGCGTCTCGATCGTGTCACGCACGGTGGCAGTCGCGCTGATCGTGCTGGTGGCGTCGTCCGTATTTGCGCAGGATCCGGATCGCGGGTCATTCGTGCCCGATATCGTCAAGCAGGTGTTCATCGATCCGACGACCTACGTACCGGCGATCGTCGCGTGGAAAGCGACTCGCCTCGACTGGGGGAGCTCTCAGGTCTTCTTCCAGAACGGATACGTCGAGAAAAATCCGCGCTTCACCGTCAGCGGTCGCGCCGGGGACACCGCCATTGGCTACGCAGCGGGGAACCGGCAGATCCTGACAGACGCTCTGGCGAACCTGGAGCTCTCGTTGATCAACAACGTCTCAGAACGCGTCTTCGAGCGCCTGCTGGTATCGCGGTATCCCAACCAGCGCAAGCTCCTCCGCGCCGTTGGCTGGATCGAGAGAGGCGCGATGGCGTCGCTGTTGACCTATCGGCAGTCGGCCGGTCACTTCCGCCAGTGGAAGGAGAACGAGCGGCTTGCCGGACAGCTCGGTTATTAGATCGCCGGTCGGTTTTTGCGATACGAGTTCTTGATAGCGATTGTGCCGTCGCGGAAGGTGAAGAGATCGCAGCCGGTCACCTCCACGCGCTTGCCGTCTTGTTGCGTGCCAGTGAACGTCCATTCCGACACACCACGATTGCCCGCGATGAAATGTCTGGGGTTCGCCCAGTGCGCGTCAGGAAATGCTTCGAATACTGCGGCGTAAGCGGCGCGAACCGCCTGCTTCCCCTCGCTCCGCTGTCCGTCGACCTGAGGACCGGCCGATGCTTCGAACACACAGTCGTCTGTCATCATGGACATCAGCGCGTCGAGATCGTGTCGGTTCCACGCGTCGGCGAAACGGTCCAGCAACTTGAATAAATCCGCGTTTGAACGTGCGTTGCTTCCCATGGTTTGCTGTGGAAAGGTACATGCTATGCACCGCGGCACCAGTCAGCATCAGCGCGATCAGGCCTGATTTGATGGACGCATCGAACATCGCGATCTGGCTGCCCGTGACGCGTCGCTGGCCCTCCGGCCGACTCTTTTCAATGCTCGAGCGTGTCTCACTCGCGCCATTCGATCTT
The DNA here is from genome assembly GCA_035537875.1 of Vicinamibacterales bacterium. Lineage (GTDB taxonomy): Bacteria > Acidobacteriota > Vicinamibacteria > Vicinamibacterales > CAVVIG01 > DATLLJ01. The sequence continues at coordinate 86,607 of DATLLJ010000141.1, forward strand.
GCCCAGATCCGCGCGAGCAACATGGCTTTCACCACGGGCGGCTAGACGTTCAGAATCTCGAAGCACCGTTCGAGGCTCTGGACGGGGTCTCGGCCGGGCGTCGGCCGGTGTTCGTGCGCGACGAAGCCCGTGTAGCCGCTGTCCGCGATCGCGTTGGCAATAAAACGGTAGTTGAGCTCCTGCGTATCGTCGATCTCGTTGCGGCTCGGGACGCCGGCGACGTGGATGTGACAGATGTAGTTCAGGTTGTCGCGCAGGTTTCGGGTCACGTCGCCGTCGGAGATCTGAACGTGGTAGATGTCGTAGACGATCTTCACCCGCGGGGAATTGACCCTCCGGCACACGTCCAGCCCCCAGCCGAGGCGGTTGAAAATCTGATCCGTGCGCTGGTCGGCGACAACCTTGGAGTTGGTGATCTCCATGCAAAGGGTCACGCCCTTCTGCTCGGCGTAGCCCTTGACGCGGTTCAGGATGGCGACGGCATTGTCCGCGCCTTCCTCATACGACATCCCCCGACGCTCGCCGGGTAGACCGATCAGATTGGGACAACCCAGATCGGCGCACATGTCGATGCCCTTGTGGAACTCCTCTTCGAAGCGGTCGTGCATGTCCTTCCGGATCAGGCCGTCCTGGAAGCTGGTTCCAGTACCGGTCATCATCGCTGGCGTCAGCCCATTGGCCTTCAGGATCGGGACCTGCTCTGCGGTAGGAAGGTCCATACCTTTGAAGCCGATCCGCGCCAGGGTGCGGCATCTTTCCTCGATCGAAAGCTTCGAGGTCCCCCAGACCGAACCCATGACGCTCTGTCTGATGCGGCTGAGACGGGAAGAACCCGGCTGGGACTGGGCTGCCGTGGTGAGGGTTCCCACTGCCAGTGGTGCCACGACGGCGCTCGACAGGAAGTCTCTTCTCTTCATGGCTGCACTATACCGACACCTGTTCCGCCTGACAAAGGAATCAATCGCACCATCGACATGTTCGAGATATGTGATACTTCGCGGTCCCCGCCAGCCGACGTGTGGCGTCAGCCCGGGGTCAGCGAAGCGACGCGAGGTGACGTCTGGCGCTGACGGCGACCATCTACAAGTTCGACATCGATCTGGCCGACGCCGACCGGCGCGTGTACGAAGCCCTGACGCTTCAGGTGGCGCGGCACCCTTCGGAATCGGAGGAGCACCTCGTGGCGCGCGTGCTCGCCTACGCGCTCGAGTTCACCGACGGCATCGGCTTCTCGCGTGGCGTGTCGGAGCCGGAGGAACCATCGATTGCGGTTCGCGATCTGACGGGCGCGATCCGCGTGTGGATCGAGGTCGGGATGCCGGATGCGGACCGCCTCCACAAGGCCTGCAAGGCCGCGCCGCGCGTGGCCGTCTACATGCACAAGGATCCGGCGCAGTTCCTCGGCAGGCTGGCCGGCGAACGGATTCACCGGGCGGAAGCGATCGAGTTGTACGCGATTGACCGGCGTCTCATCGCTGCCGTCGTCGCACGCCTCGACCGGCGGATGGGGTTTGCGCTGTCGGTGGCCGACTGCGAGCTGTACCTGTCGCTCGGGACGGAGACGCTGAACGGTAGGGTGGTCCGCCACCTGTTGGCCTGAGACGGGCCCTCGTCGCTCTTTCCCTGTAACCTTAGACGATGCCTCTGGTTGCCCTCGATCGTGTTTCACTGGCCTTTGGACATCTCCCGCTCCTCGACGAGGCCACGCTGCGCATCGAGCGAGGGGAGCGCGTCTCGATTGTCGGCAGGAATGGAGCCGGCAAATCCACGCTGCTGCGGATCGTGAGTGGCGAGCAGGCGCCGGACGCAGGATCCGTCTGGAAGGAGCCGGGTCTCAGCATCGCGAGGCTCGAGCAGGACGTTCCCTTGTCAACCGATCGCACGGTCTTCGAGGCTGTCGCCGAAGGTCTCGGCGAGCTGAGCGATCTGGTCGCGGGGTATCACCGCACAGCGGTCAAAGTTGCGGAGGGGAGCACGCCGGCGCTGCTCGAGAGGCTCGGACGTTTGCAGCACGAGCTGGACGAGCTCGACGGATGGCGCATCGAACAGCGCGTCGAGCTCGTGCTGTCTCGGCTCAACCTGCCGCAGGATGTTCGAGTGGATACGCTGTCTGGCGGATGGAAGCGGCGGGTGCTGCTGGCGCGAGCGCTTGTCGCACAGCCGGACGTGCTGTTGCTCGACGAGCCCACCAATCACCTCGATCTCGAGGCCATCACGTGGCTGGAGACGTTCCTGACGGAGTACCAGGGCGCCGTCGTGTTCGTCACCCACGATCGCGCGTTTCTCCAGCGGGTCGCGACGCGCATCGTCGAAATCGATCGCGGGCGGTTGACTTCGTGGCCCGGGGACTATGCGACGTTCCTTCGCAAGAAGGACGAATGGCTGGCCAACGACGCGGTCAGGCAGGACCGGTTCGACAAGCGCCTGGCTGAAGAAGAGGCCTGGCTGCGCCAGGGCGTCAAGGCCCGCCGAACGCGGGACGAAGGGCGCGTCCGCGCGCTGATGGCGATGCGTCGGGAGCGGGCGGCGCGGCGCGAGGAACTGGGCGCCGTCCGCCTTCGGATCGAGCATGCGCCGACGTCCGGGCAGATCGTGTGTGAAGCCGACGAAGTCAGCAAGGCGTTCGGGTCGAAGCAGGTGGTGCGGCGGTTCTCGGCACGCATCATGCGCGGCGATCGCGTGGGCCTGATCGGGCCGAACGGCTCGGGGAAGACGACGCTCCTGCGACTGTTGCTCGGTGAACTGACGCCGGACGAAGGAGAAGTGCGCCACGGCGCCAACGTCGAGGTCACCTACTACGATCAGCAGCGTGAGCAGCTCGATCCGGAACGGACGGTCTTCGACACGATCGGAGAAGGCAACGATACGGTGACCGTGAACGGCCGATCCCGCCACGTCAACGCGTACCTGCGCGATTTCCTGTTCCCGCCGGAGCGTGCGCAATCCCCGGTGAAGGCGCTGTCGGGCGGCGAACGCAACCGGCTGTTGCTGGCTCGGCTGTTCACGCGCCCGGCGAACCTCCTGGTGCTCGACGAACCAACCAACGATCTCGATCTCGAAACCCTCGAGCTGCTCGAGGCGCAGCTCGTCGATTGGCCGGGCACGCTGCTCCTCGTCAGCCACGATCGCGCGTTTCTCGACAACGTCGTCACGAGCACGTTCGTATTCGAAGGCGACGGCGTTGTCGAGGAATACGTCGGCGGCTACGAGGATTGGCTGCGGCAGCGCAAAGCGGAGGTCGTCGTTCCCGGCGAGTCCGTTGGCATTCGTTCCTCCGGAAATCCCGAGCCACATCCCGCGGGCGCATCGGTAGTGGCCAGCGCCACGGCGAAGAAGCTCTCGTATCGGGAGCGACGCGAGCTCGACGGGCTGCCCGCCCGCATCGAGGCGCTCGAGGCCGAGCAGGGTGCGCTCGGCCGCACGATCGCGGACCCGGCCTTCTACAAGGAGCCCCCAGCCGCGATCGCCGAAGCGCTCGAGCGCGTTCAGCAGATCGAGCGCGAGCTCGCCGACCTGTACGCGCGGTGGGACGCGCTCGAGTCGCGGGAGACGTGATGTCTGAGACTTACTTCGATTCGTTGATTGGGAACGAACGAGCGTAGAGCCGTTCGATGGCCCCGCTGCCGTTCGGCTGGAGGTGGCGCGTGCCGGTTCCCGTGAAGTGGGGATGCGCGATGACGGGGCTCTCCGCCGCGTTGAGCGCGCCCCAGGCGCTTCCATTCCATGTGAACCAGGTGTCCTTGTCCTGGTCGAATACGTAGAGCGGCTTATTGCACAGCTTGGCGAATTCGGCGCCCCAGCCCGTGCCGCCCCTCACGGTGTTGTCCGAGAGGATCGTTCCGATGACGTAGATTTCCTGGCCAGAGTTCACCTGATACCAGAGCGTCTGCAGCACCTTCCGGATCGTCGCGCTCTCCGTGTACCGGCGGTTCATGAGCCTCGAGACGTACTCCAGACTGACATCGCCGGCCTGGAGCTCTTCGTGATTGAGCACCCGCACGCCGCGCCGACGCACTTCGTGATGACCGTCAAACGTGAAGTTGACTTCCTCGATGCCGTGGCGCTCGGCGCCCGCGCCGAATGCGGACTCGGCGCCCGCCGCGCCACCGCTGAACAAGATGCAGTCCCCTGGGTTCATGAGTAGTCCTCTATTGGGAAGGAGGCCGTGAGTGCGGCGCGCAGAGACGACGCCTAGCGTTCTCGAGACTGAAGTTTGGCCAGCAGGTGCAGGATCTCCAGATACAGCCACACGAGGGTCACGAGGAGGCCGAATGCGCCGTACCACTCCATGTGCTTCGGGGCGCCGCGCTCCGCGCCCTGTTCGATGAAGTCGAAGTCCAGGACAAGATTGAGGGCCGCGATCACCACCACGAACACGCTGAACAGGATTCCGAACGTTCCGCTGGAGTGAATCAGCGGCACGCTGACGCCGAAGAACCCGAGGACGAAGCTGAGGAGATACAGCAGCGCGATCCCACCAGTCGCGGCCACCACGCCGAGCTTGAAGTTCTCCGTGGCCTGGATCACCCCGGATCGATAAGCCACCAGCAGCGCGCCGAGCGTGCCAAAGGTGAGGAACACCGCCTGGCTCACGATCCCGGGATATCTGGCTTCGAATACGACCGAAATTCCGCCGAGCGCCACGCCTTCGAGGGCCGCGTAGGCCGGTGTGGTGTACGGGGCCCAGGTCTGCTTGAAGACCGTCACCAGGGCGACGACGAGCCCGGCCACGACGGCAATCGTGATCCACGCCCCCAGGGCCGGATCGGTTGCTCCGCGGTTCCACACATAGCTGGCAGCCACCAGCAGAATGACGAGCGAAAGGGCCGTCTTGTTGACCGTCCCCCCGAGCGTCATCCGCTCTGCATCGGGCAAGGCCCGGTACTCAGCGAACGTATCAGCCGTCAGCGCCGGGTTGCCGGACCGCATGGTCATCACGCCAGCCATCGTTGCTCCAGTGCTCGTGTGAGCGAAGACCGCAGTGTAGCCCCGATCGGCTCGCCGGGGGGATGGAGGTGTATCGAGCAGGGATCGGCGCGTTCGGACAGGCCCGTGGCGGTCAGCAGCTCCGCGAGATCGCGCGGCGCGGGAGCTTCGAGGAGCAGTCGGGCGCCGGTCGAGGGGTGGGTCAGCGCCACGCGCCACGCGTGGAGCGCCTGCCGCGGAAACATCCTGAGTGCCGTGGCGAGCACCGGATCACGAACGTTCGACCAGCGCGGTTCGCCGTAGACGGGATCGCCCACGACGGGCCAGCCGCGCGCCGCGAGGTGGACGCGGATTTGATGCATCCGTCCGGTGACGAGCCGGCAACGCAGGAGCGATACCCCGGCAGCAGGCGCCGCGACGCTCCCGAGACGCTCGAACCTCGTGAGGCTCTGCGCCTCCACGGTCTCGGAGACGATCACTTTCCGTCGGTCGCCAGGATCGCGCCGCAGTGGAAAGCGGATTGCGCCGCTCGGCACGTTCACACGCCCGTATACGACCGCCAGATAGTCTTTGACGGCATCCGCCCTCGCCATCGTGCGCTGCAGCGCGGCATGCGCAGCCGCGGTCTTCGCCACGACAACGATTCCCGATGTCAGCTTGTCGAGACGGCCGACGATCGAGGGCCGCTGTGGCGCCGGCCAGTGGCGTGCCCGCCAGAGGAGCGCGTTCATCACCGTACCCGTCGTGTTCTTGTACGCGGGATGCACGACCACGCCAGCCGGCTTGTCGAGCGCGAGCAGGCACTCGTCCTCATAGAGGACGTCGAGGGGCAGGTCTTCGGCAGCCGTGCCACGGGGTGCCTCCGCATGGGCCGGGTCCTGAAGGGGCCCGGGGAGCGCGATCGTCACGGCATCGCCGAGCGCCACACGCCTGGCCGCCCGGCGCACCTGCGTGCCGTTGATGGAGACCTGCCCGTTCTCGATCCACGCCTGCACGCGCGTGCGGGTGGCGGCGTGGATGCCGGCGAGATGCCGGCGGAGCATCAGGTCGAGGCGGCGCCCGGCGTCGCCGCGAGTGGCGGTGATGCTGTGAGGGAAGCCTGTCACGTGTCTTCCATCGTACATTGCCGGGCGATGGACGATCGCGGCAAGGGGCAAAGCCTGTGGCGGGCTCGGGGCGGGGCGCCTGGTGGACCGCGACGGCACCGGCTGCATCGGGGAGCTCCTGAGTTACTATGGCGTGCCATCCGCCGGGCCGCGTGAGCTGCCTCGGGAGGAGCGCCTGAACCGCCGGCGCGTTCGAGCAGGAGGAAGAGACATGAAGAACGGTGCATGGAGAGTAGCCGTCCTGACGGCGGCTTCCTTGTTCGTTTCGTCTTTCTTGATCGCGCCCGCGCGGGCCCAGCGGGTGACGGACCCCGGCTTCAAGAGCGTCGGCCGGGGCGCGCCGCTGCTCGTGGACCTCAACGACCGCGAGATGACGGGTGCGACCATCCGGCCGCCCACGGCTGGTGGCAAGCCCGACGATCCGTCGGGCTTCATTGGCTCCGCGCGCAATGGACAGTCTCCGCCCGGAATCCAGCCGCTGGAGGTGGATCTTTTCACGTCCAAGGATTTTTATAAGGACCGGAAGCTCTGGTCCGATCGACGCTACTTCCGCTGCAACAGCCCCGCTGCGATCGAAGACCTCTGGGGCGGCAACCGAACGAACCTGATCGGGGACAACCCGCCCGGGTCGGCGGCATGGGGCCACTGCGACCGCGATTATCCGCGCGAGGCCATCGTGAGCCCGTACGGGTTCAAGACCGCCCAGGCGCACTACGAGGCGCTGCTCGAAGAGACACGTCGGCGCGGCGGACCGACCCAGCACACGTACGCCACGGTCCCCGGCGAATGGACGGGCCGCTACATGCGCCCGAGCGGGACGCCCGGCAACCAGTACTGGTTCCGGATGCGGCACGTGCAGGTGCCGACCATCCTGTCGCTGCTCACCGAGGAATATCAGACCCGGATGGTGCAGGAGGCCTATCACCACGGGCACACGAACAAGGCGATGTGGCCGTCGCAGTTCTGCTGGCCCGAGGGGTTCATGCGCCGCTGGCACGAGGCCGCCGTGCGGGAGCACCAGATCATGGTGACGCCTTCGCTGGTCCAGATCATGGCCGGCGTGGCGCAGAACTTCATCACTGACATCCACATCGGACGCCAGTTCAACCTCGAGGGAGCGGTACCGCGCCTCGGCCCCGACGTGCCGCGCTGGTACGGAGAGACGATCGGCTTCTGGGACAGAGACACGCTGATCACCTGGACGTCGAACATCCAGGGTTGGAAGACGCACGCGGCGTTCGAGCACTCGAACAAGATGCAGACTATCGAGATCTACACGCCGAACCGCGACGGGAGCGGGAAGTTCCTCGGGCTCAATCACGAAGCCATCTTCTACGACCCCGAGGCGCTCGTGGAACCGGTGCGCATCGTGCGAAACCTCGTCAAGATGAGCGGCTTCGAGGAGGGCGATCCCTACGTGTTCATCGAGTGCCTGCAGACGATCTACGCAGTCGACGGCACGGCGACGCCGGTGTCGCCTGGCCAGGTGATTCAGTACGAGGTGCCCGACATGCTCGGGCGTCCGTGGGCGGACATCTGGGAGAAGTACTGGGAAAAAGGCATGGAGAAGCCCGAAGAGAAGGACATCTTCAGCTTCAAATAGGCTCGGGTAGCAGGAGAGAGGACATGAACGCTCAGAGCAGAATCGGCGGGATGCTCGCTGTCACGGTCGCGGCGATCGTGGTGCTGGCTGCGTCCGTTCGGGCGCACCACTCCTTCGCGATGTACGACTTGAAGATCACGAAGGTCTTCACGGGCGTCGTCACTCGCGTGGACCCGTCGGTGAATCACCTGCAGATCTACTTTGCCCCGATGAACGCCGAGCGTAAGAACGTCGAACGCAACGAGGCCGGGCAGCCGATCGTCTGGAGCGTCGAGATGGAAGGCTCGGCCCAGATGGCCAAGCTGGGGGTCTCGGTGAACTCGTTCCCGCCCGGCACGGTCTTCAGCGTCGGCCTGCACCCGTTGCGCAACGGCCAGACGGCCGGAAGCCGCGAAGGCGGCATGTTCAGGTGCCCCGACAAGACGCCGCCCGCGCCCGGGATGCATTGCGATTCGGTCCAGGGACATACGGCCGTCGGCAACGCGCCGCTGCCCAAGCCGACGGAATGAGCCGAGCCCGATCGCGGGCGACCGGATGGACCTGATCCCCGGCTCTGCGCCGCACTGGCACCTCGTCCTGAACCATCTCCCATCGGTCGGGACGCTGGTTGCCCTCTGCCTGTTGGCGGCCGCGCGGTCCGTCGGGAGTCGGGACGTGACGCGCGCGAGTCTCCTGCTGTTCGTCGTCTTCGCCCTCGTGGCGATCCCCACGTTCGTCACGGGCGCCGCGGCCGGATGGGCTATCCGAAGTACGGCTGGCATATCGGAGCGTGCGATCGCCGTCCATCAGGATGCCGCGCTGCTGGCGCTTGTTGCGTTGCTCGTCACAGGCTGGCTGGCCTGGTTTACCTTGTGGCGGGATCGTCGCCGTCTGCCGCTGGACGGGTGGGGTCCTCCGGCGGTCCTCGGGTCGGGCACGCTGGCGCTCGTGCTTCTGTTGCGGACGGCGCGTCTCGGCGGTGACATCAACCACCCCGAAATCCGCGCTGGCGTGCCGGCGGACGGCGCCGGTCCAGGTCTCTCGGCTGCCATCGTCGACTGGGTCGGCAATCGGGCCTGGGCGTTTCCCGCCATGGAAACCGTGCACTTCCTCGGCATGGCGCTGCTCTTCGGCCCGGTACTGCTGACGGCGGTTCGCGTGCTTGGCGGCGCCAGGACAGTGCCGTACGCCGCCTTTCACCGGCTCCTGCCTCTGGGCGTGTTCGGCTTCGTGCTCAATGTCGTCACCGGCCTCGGTTTCTTCCTCGTCGACTCCGGCCGGTACTCCGCGTTGACCTACGGCTTCTTCCCCAAGATGGCCTTGATCGTGGTGGGCGGGGTGGCTGCGTTGTACTTCACGATCTTCGAGCGTCTCTGGGAGCTCGGGGCGGGCGACGATGCGCCGATCGCGGCCAAGGCAGTGGCCGTGGTGACGGTCTTGATCTGGTCTGGCGTCATTGCCTACGGTCGATTGCTGCCGTATCTCGAAAGCGACTGACGAGGTGGCCATGCTGTTTGGCATCGCGTTCGGCGTGCTGGTGCTTCTGGCGCTCGTCGGTGCCGCGAGCGCGTGGATTGACAGGAGCGTGGACTGAGGGATGGCGTTTCTGAGCTGGCTCGAGTCCACCGGCTACGTCAAGTGGATGCTCGCTTCGCTCGTCGCGTATCCGTTCATGCTGACGGTCCACGCCCTCGGGCTGGCGCTCACCGTTGGCGTGCTCCTCGTGCTCGATCTGCGCCTGCTGGGTCTATACCCGACAATTCCGTTGACGTCGCTCGACCGGCTTCTGAGAATCGCGTGGGTCGGAATCGGGCTCAATGCCTTGACCGGCGTGTCGATTTTCATGACGGAGGCCACGCAATACGTCACCAACGTCCCTTTCATCCTGAAGATGGTGTTCGTCGTTCTCGGCGCCGTCAGTCTCGCCGCCATGCAGCGGGTCTTGAGGCGGAACGCCTCGACCGTGGAAGCGGGCCAGGTGCCGCCGCACGGGCGTGGCCTGGCGATCGGCTCCGCGTTGTTCTGGGTATTGGCTGTCGTGACGGGCCGGCTGATCGCGTACCTCTGACTATCTGGCGAAACCGGCCAGTCGCCGAAGAAGGGCTCGACTCGGCTCGACACGGCGAGCTCGTGCATCACAACCGATGGTGGAATCGATAGACACGGTTCGCGGCTGGATTGAGGACTCCTCGCGCATCGTCGCATTGACGGGCGCCGGCATCTCAACCGAATCGGGTATTCCCGACTTTCGCGGACCCGAGGGGGTGTGGACCAAGGATCCCAAGGCCGAACGGCTCTCGAACATCCACTACTACATGTCGGACCCGTCGGTCCGCAAGCTTGCCTGGCAGAGGCGTGTCGAGCATCCCGCCTGGCACGCGAAACCGAACGTCGGACACACCGCGCTCGTGGCGCTCGAGCGACGTGGCAAGCTGCACGCGCTCGTCACACAGAACATCGACGGGCTCCATCAATTGGCGGGGAACTCGGCTGAGCGAGTCATCGAGGTTCACGGCACGATGCGCGAAGTCACGTGCATGAGCTGTGGGTGGCGCGGAGCGGCTGGCCCCGTGCTGGATCGCGTCCTGGCGGGCGAAGAGGATCCCGCGTGCGAACGCTGCGCCGGTATTTTGAAGAGCGGCACGATCTCGTTCGGGCAGCCACTGGTGCCGGCGGTGATCGACAGTGCCATGCGGGCTGTCGCTCGCGCCGATCTGTTGCTCGCGATTGGCACGAGCCTCCAGGTCTATCCGGTTGCGGGAGCGGTGCCCGCTGCCGTCGCCGCCGGGATTCGAGTCGTGATTGTGAACGCGGAGCCGACGCCCTTTGATGAAATGGTTCATGCCGTGTTGCGTCGGCCAATCGGCGAGATCCTGCCGGCGTTGTGCGCGGTGAGCGAGTCCGATTGATAGTTCGACCGTTCCCGCCGGTATAATCCCCCGCAGCTTGGCCCTCGGTCCCGGCAGTCGCCTCGGCCCTTACGAGATCCTCTCCGCTCTCGGTGCGGGCGGGATGGGAGAGGTGTATCGCGCGAGCGACACGACCCTCGGCCGACAGGTGGCGATCAAAGTCCTGCCCGATGCCTTCGCACAGGACGCAGAACGTCTCGCCCGCTTCGAGCGCGAGGCGAAGACGCTTGCCGCGCTCAATGATCCCCACATCGCCCAGATCTACGGCCTGGAGCAGTCGAGTGGCGTACGGGCCCTCGTGATGGAACTCGTAGAGGGTGAGGATCTCTCGCAGCGAATCGCTCGCGGGCCCATTCCACTTGACGAAGCCCTGCCCATCGCCAGGCAGATTGCGGAAGCCCTCGAGATCGCCCACGAGCAGGGAATCGTCCACCGCGACCTGAAGCCGGCCAATATCAAAATCAGACCAGACGGCGTCGCAAAGGTGCTCGACTTCGGGCTCGCGAAAGCCGCTGCCGGGATCGGGCCCGCTCCAGACCTCTCCCAGTCGCCAACGGTGACGTACGCGGACAGGACTGAAGGGATTCTGCTTGGCACGGTCGCGTACATGAGTCCGGAGCAGGCCAGAGGACGTCCCGTGGACCGGCGCGCGGACATCTGGGCGTTCGGGTGCGTGCTGTACGAAATGCTCGCCGGGCGGCAGGCGTTCGGAGGCGACACGCTGTCCGACGCTATCGGAGCGGTCCTACACACCGAGCCAAATTGGCACGCCCTGTCGGAGGATGTCCCGACTGCACTGCGGCGCCTGCTGCGACGTTGTCTGGAGAAGGATCCAAAACGAAGGCTGCGGGACGTTGGCGATGCCCGTGCCGATCTCGACGATGTGCTGAGCGGAGCCGGCGAGCCCGGTGCGTCCGCTCCGATCCAGGCTTCTCCGCGCGGAGCCGCGGGATGGACTGTCGCTGGCGTCCTTGCCGCCGTGCTCGTTGCCGTCGCGCTGTGGGGGTGGACACGCGCGGGCTCCACGCGGTCAGCGGCGCCGACCCTGTCCAGAGCCGTTCGACTCACGACCGGGGCCGCGCTCGAGTTTGGTGCAGCCATCTCGCCGGACGGAAAGTGGGTCGCCCACTTTTCGAATGTCAGAGGCCCTATGGATCTGTGGGTCAAGTTCGTTGCGGGCGGAGAGGCTGTGAATCTCACCGCAACGACCACGCTGGAGCTGCCAAGCAGGGTGGACATCGGTGGCCTCGCGATCTCTCCCGATGGTACGAGCATCGCCTTCGATGCGGGAGCCACGAAGGGCACCGCCAGCAATCTGTTCGACTCGTGGGTCATCCCCGCACCAGTGGGCGGCGTGCCACGCAAGATGGTCGAACGTGGACGCAGTCTCCGCTGGTCACCGGACGGTACGAAGATCGCCTACGTTCGCGCCGGGGCCTCGGCCGGTGATTCGCTGTTCGTCGCCGACGCGGACGGCACGAACGCACGCGAGATCGTGCCCACGAAGGGCGGCATGCACGTTCACTGGCCATCGTGGTCGCACGACAGCCAGTACATCTACTTCAACTACTCAGTGTCGACCGTCAACTCAGAGCCGGCCGAAATCTATCGTGTTCCCGCCAGCGGTGGTCCCTTGGAGCCGGTGGTGCAGACGTCGAGACGGGCGATCTTTCCGCTGCCGGTGCCGGACGGTACAGGCGTGATCTTCGCCGCCAACCCATTCACCGTCGACCTCGGGCTGTGGTGGAAGCCGCTGGCGAATCTATCCGAAGCGCCTCGACAGTTGACAGCTGGCTTGGGGGAGTACGGCGAGCTGTCGATCTCCGCAGACGGCAGTGCTCTCGTGGCGACGTTTCTGGAACTGCGGCAGTCGCTGGTGTCGGTGCCGTTGCGGCCGGCGACCGACGGAAGAGCCGCGTTGCGGATGCTGACCGATGAATTCTCTGGCGACGTGGACCCGACGTTTTCACCCCAGGGTGACCGGCTGGTCTTCAGCTCCAGTCGTTCGGGAAGTCGTAACTTGTGGACCGCCCGATCGGACGCCACCGACGCCCGCCCGTTGACGTCCGGATCCGCCCTCGATGAGTTGCCGTCGTTCTCTCCGGACGGTCGGCAGATTGCATTTGTCTCGGACCGAGGCGGACAGCGCGGAATCTGGGCGATGAACGCCGATGGCGGAGCAGCGCGCTCCCTGGTCAAGGCGCAAGTTCTCGACGTGCCCACATGGTCGGCAGACGGCAGGGAGATCGCCTACTCCGCTCCGGTGGGCGCGACGCCGGGTCTGTGGGTGGTATCGGTGGACAGCGGAGCGACCCGCCAGTTACCGACTCCGGGCGCCGGTACCAGGCCTGCGTGGTCGCCGCGAGGCGATGTGATCGCGTACATCGAAGCCACGCCCGGAAAGCCCGACGGTCCGAATACCTCCCGCGTGGCGTTCGTCGATCGCACCGGACAACCCGTGCAGACGTCGGTTCCGACCAGCCCGAACGTACTCAACGGCTTCCTCGCCTGGTCGTCGGACGGCCGCTACCTCGCGGCGATTACGGAACCAGGAGCGACCACCGATGTCATTTGGATCGTCGACGTCGAGAAGCGCACGCCGTTTCAACGGCTCGTGGAGCTCCCACCCGGGATCAGAGTCCGCGGGGCCGCCTGGTCGAGCGATGGGTCGTCCATCGTATTGGGCCAGCGTCGTGGATCGAGCGACATCGTACGGTTCGACGTCGCGCCGTAGAGAGGAACCGGTCCTTCGAGCTTCGACGCGTCGGCCGACGGCTTGGCCCCGCGCCGTGCAACGAAATCCTCGACGGTGTGAATGCCTTCGAGATTTGCGCGCGTGTCCTCACAGGCTGCGAATAGTGACGAGAGGATCGGTGTGGGCGGCCCGGCGCGCCGGGAAATAGGCGGCGGCTCCCGCGCTGATCGCCATCAGCAGGGCGACCGCCAGGATTGTGATCGAATCCGCCCCTCGGATGTCGACGATCACGCCAGGCGCCGGCGCGACCACTGCCTTCATCACCCGAATGGCCCCGATGGACAGCAGGACGCCCAGGCTGATCGAAATGCCGATCAACACGCTCACGTCCCGCACGACGAGCCAGACAACTTGATTTCCGCTCGCACCGAGCGCCAGGCGGATGCCTAACTCCACGGCCCGCTTCACGACGGTAAATCGGACCACGGAGTACAACCCAACCGCCGCCAGCAGCAGTGCAACGGCACCCAGGCCGCCAAGCAGCGCCATGCCACGCCGGTAGAGGAACTGTTCCCGGTCCAGTTGTTGCGCCATTGTCCGTGCTTGAAACACCGGCAACGCGGGGTCCACACTCCGGATTTCCCGTTGCATTGCCTGGACAAGGCTGGTGGCGTCGGAGGATGTGCGCGCTCCAATCGTGGATACTTCCACACCGGCTTGCGCTACAGGAAGGTAAAACAGCGCTTCCGGGCTGGTCGTGAATCTCAAGGTGCTGGTGTCCCGGACGACGCCGATGATTTCGACAGGCACTTTTTCTTCGCGCGACTGTTGCACGCCGCCGTAACGAAAGCGTCGCCCCACTGCGTTCGGCGAACCGAACACTTGACGAGCCATCGTCTCGTTGACAATGGCCACGCGCGGGCGATCCGGCAGATCGCGTTCGTCAAATGCCCTGCCAGACAGCAGCGGTATCTGGAGTGTTTCGAAGTAGCCGGGTGAGGCCCATGCGGATTCGACACTCTGACGCTGTGCCATTGGAATGTCTTCGAGTTCGATCTCGCGTCCAACACTCGATCCCACGGCGGGCCCACTGGTCGCAAAGATCGCTTGGACGCCAGGGATCGTTTGAATACGTCGCAGAATCTCTTGGTTGACGCGCCGCGCGTCGGCGTCCGTATATCCGGCGTAACGGGGGTTCGTTCCCAGCAAGGCGACTCCCTGCACGGCAAAGCCCGGCTCCTGCGCCTGCAACGACCACATCGCGCGCAGAAGTACAGCCGCGCTCATGATGAGCAGGAACGAGCCGATGACCTGGATGGCGAGCAACGCGTTCTTCAAGCTGAACCAGCCCCGCCCAAACGAAGCGGAGCCTCCACTCTCGCCGCGCAAGGCCGAAACCAGATTGACACGAGTGGATCGCAAGGCGGGAGCCAATCCGAACGCGATGCCCGTGACGATGGATAGAAGAACGGCGAATACGAGCACCCGATAGTCGGTGTTGACGTCGGAGCCGAACGGGATTTGGGCCGAGATGTACCGAATCGACCAGTGGGCCAAGGCGATTCCAGCGGCCGCGCCGAACATCGACAACAGAACGCTCTCCGTCAAGAAGTGACGAATGAGTTGCCAACGCGTGGCGCCGATCGCAAGTCGTACAGAGACCTCCGAGGCGCGTCCCGTGCCGCGAACCAGCAGGAGGGTAGCCAGGTTGCTGCAGGCAATCGCGAGGACGAGTCCAACCACGGCCGTCAGGGCCGTGGCGGCAAGGGCAATGAGGCGGTCCGGTTCGCCAGGATGGAACACGACTTCATCGGACGGGATCACGGCCATCCCCTTCCCGGGATCAGTGTCCGGATGATCGGCTGCCAGGCGCCGCGCGACGACATTCACGGTGGCGCGGGCCTGTTCCACGCTGACGCCGTCCTTCAGCCGGGCCCGGACGTCGAACAGCAGGTCGCCGCGCCGCTGAAGAATCCCAGCCCGGCTGGTGCCCGCCTCCACCAAGGGCAGGGCCGACATCGAAAGCCAGAAATCAGTGATCAGAGTGGGATGGGTTGCGCTGGCCAGATCCCTGGGACCGATGCCGATGATCGTGACCGGCGCGCCGTTCAAACGGATGGTCCGTCCAAGAATTCCCCCGTCCGAAGCAAACTTACTCTGCCAGGTGTGAAAGCCGACCACCGCTGCACCTTGCGGACCTGCCAGATCTTCTGAGGGCGTGAACCAACGCCCGGCCGCAGGACTGCTCCCGGCTACGCCTAAGTATCCGGATGTTGCGTATTCGAT
>DATLLJ010000142.1:0-2818 GCA_035537875.1 Vicinamibacterales bacterium
GATCACACGGCAGCCCTGGCCGCGCAGCGCTTCCGCACAGCCCTTGCCCACTTCGCCGAAGCCGAGCACGACCGCCACCTTGCCACCGAGCATGACGTCGGTGGCGCGGTTGAGGCCGTCGATCACCGAGTGGCGGCAGCCATAGATGTTGTCGAACTTGCTCTTGGTGACCGAGTCGTTGACGTTGATCGCCGGGAAGAGCAGCGTGCCCTTCTTCTCCATCTCATACAGACGATGGACGCCGGTGGTCGTCTCTTCGCTGACGCCGCGGATCGCCTTCGCGATCGAGGTCCAGCGGCCCGGGTTCGCCTTCAGCTCGCTGCTGATCTTGGTGAGGATGACGCCCCACTCCTCGGGATCCTTGTCCGGGTTGAACGCCGGCACCTTGCCCGCCTTCTCGAACTCGGAGGCCTTGTGCACGAACAGAGTCGCGTCGCCGCCGTCGTCAACGATCAGCGTCGGGCCCTGGCCGTCCGGCCAGACCAACGCTTCCACCGTGCACCACCAGTACTCGTCGAGCGTCTCGCCCTTCCATGCGAACACCGGGATGCCCTTCGGGGTCTGTACGGTGCCGCCCGTTTCCGGACGGCCGACGACGACCGCCGCGGCCGCGTGGTCCTGCGTCGAGAAGATGTTGCACGACACCCAGCGCACATCGGCGCCCAGATCGGCGAGCGTCTCGATGAGCACCGCCGTTTGAATCGTCATGTGCAGGCTGCCCATGATGCGGGCGCCGGCCAGCGGCTTCTTACCGGCGTAGCGCTTGCGGATCGCCATCAGGCCGGGCATTTCGCCTTCGGCGAGGCGGAGCTCCTTGCGGCCCCACTCGGCCAGGCCCAGATCGGCCACCTTGTACGGCACACGGCCCGCGGCCTTGGCGGCCTCGTACGCGTGCATCTTCTCACTCAGAACAGTTGACATTTGCTCTCCTTCGCTCCTCTTGGGTTGCCTGAGTGGCCTGAGTGGCCTGAGTGGCCTGGGTAAGACCACCAACGTCTTGACCCAGGCGACCTCGGCATCCTAGGCGACCCAGCTACCCAATTGCCTTCATCGCTGCCGCCGCAAACAATGCGGGTCCCTTGGCATCGGGATCAGCCGGCAGCAATCGCGTCCGGACATCGCTGAATCCCGCATCCGTCAAGAACTTTCCGATCTGCTTCTCCGAGAACCCGAGCCACACGTGGCCCATCTGCTGCTGATATTCCTGCCGCTCGTGCGGCAGCATATCCACCACCAGCACGCGCCCGCCGGGCCGGAGTACGCGCCCGACTTCCGCGAGCGCGCGTCCCGGTGACGGCGAGTAATGCAGGACGAGCGAGAGCATTGCTGCGTCAAGCGCTCCCGCCTCGATCGGCAGGCTCTCCAGTTCACCCTGCCGCAGATCGACGTTGGACGCGCCGCCCAGGCGAAGACGCGCCGCGTCGAGCATGTCCACCGAGCTGTCGACCGCAACCACCTGCTTCACGTACGGGGCAACGACTTCCGTCAGCTGTCCGGTGCCGCAGCCGAGATCGCCGACAACGAGCGCCGGGTCGATCAGCCCAAGCACGCCCCACAGATAGAAGGTGTCGCCGAACAGATCGCTGCGCAGGCGATCCCAGTCGCCCGCGGCTGACGCGAAGAACTCCTGCGACTTCGCCCGGCGCCTGGCCAGCACCCCGCGGAGACGCCGATCATCCTGCCCCGCCGCGGACGTCACTGCAACCTGTTCCCTAATCAACGGCCACAACCGTTTCGCGCCCGGGTCGAGCTCGTCGCCGGTCGACATGGCGTAAAACCGGCTGGTGCCGTCGCGGCGCGAAACAACCCAGTTGTCGTCGGCGAGCGTTTTCAGCTGCCGGCTGACGCTCGACTGGGGCATCTGGAGAACGGTGCAGAGCTCGGTTACCGTCAGCTCCTGCTTTTCGAGCAGCATGAGCATCCGGCAACGGACCGGATCGGACAGTGCGGTCATGTGCTCGAGGATGGCTACCATTTATCCGTGAATCCGGATATTAGGCTAAACAAGGGCCGGACGTCAAGAACCCGCTTTTTTGCGGCCTCAATTGATGAGCTGATGCCCGAGAGTTTGGGGCGACGTTGCCGCGTCCCTGGGGAAGACTTGATGGCGGGAGGGTGTCCTCGGAAGACACCCTCTCGGCACCGACTCAGCGCGCTGGTTTCGAGTGCTTGGCGAAGAAGGCGTAAATGTCCGTCATCGACGCCGCCATGATTGGGCCGTGGGTCACCCCTGGATGCTCCTTGTACTCGAAATTCATCTGGAGCTCCTTCATGGTGTCGACCCACATCCGGACGTTGGCCACCGGAACGGCTTCGTCTGCGTCGCCCATGCTGACCAGCATCGGGACACCGGCGTCCTTGATGGCCTGGAGGACTTTTGCCCTGTCGTTCGTCATCCCCATCGCCGCGGGAGCGATCGGCGCGAGTGCGGCAAACACGTTGCCGTGCTTCGAGCCTAAATAGTAGGTCCCGGCGCCGCCCATGGAGTGGCCCATGAGATAGATACGGCTCTCGTCGACGTTGAATTCCTTGCGGACCATGTCGAGCACGGTCATCACGACTTTTTCGCTCGCCTCGCGCACCTTCGCCGGCTCTGTGATCGCCGTGCCGCCGATCACGGGGCGTGCGGCTGCGGCGGTGGGGGGCTGCCCGATTCCGACGCCACGTCCGCGCTGCGCGGCTCCAGCCGCGTTCGCTCCGCCGGCGCGCGGCGCACCAGGAGGGATGCCGTACCAGCCTCCGGAGTTGTAGCCCATCGGAGCCACGAGGATATAGCCACCCTGCTCAGCGAGCTCAACGGAGCGAAGACTCTCTCGCA
>DATLLJ010000143.1:0-93474 GCA_035537875.1 Vicinamibacterales bacterium
GCGCGAACGATTCGATGATCGGCCGGTACTTCGTCGCGAGGCGGACCGTTCTGGCCGATGCAGACCGGCGCGAGGGAATGAGGTAGGACGCTTCGCCGAAGTACTGGCCGTCCTGGGACTCGATCGTCAGGCACAAGCGCCGCTCGGTACCCGGTGGCAGAACGACGGAGAGCGCGCTCAAATCTGGGCGAACGTCCAGGGGGCCGTAGTGAATCCCGCGGAACACGCTCCCGGAGCTCTTGGTCCGCTCTTGAACCGACTCTCGGATGGTCTCACTAACGAGGTCGGCCTCCTGCGTCAGGCCGGCAGATGGCGCTAGCAGGACACCAATCGCCAGGAAGATGATCACCTCGGAACGCATGAGGATCGACGCCCTCCGTCTCGAGTTGAAGCCGGCCTGTGAAAAAGGGAACGGATGGCTGAATAGGCCCGGGCAATTGCTGTATCACGAAACATTGAACGGGTCTATACTGATGGTATAGACCAAGCGAGGGATCGTGACCACCATTGCCAAGCTGTTCAAGAACGGGCGAAGCCAGGCCGTGCGCCTACCCCGCGAGTTCAGGTTCGAGGGGGACCGCGTCAGAGTGCGCCGCGCTGGGCGAGGGGTGCTCGTCGAACCACTCGTCACCGACGTCGCCGCATGGTTCGCGGAACTGGATCGACTCGCATCCGAACCCTTCATGCCGGAGGGACGTCAGCAGCCACCGACACCAGAGCGAGACGTGTTCGAATGACGACGTACCTGCTTGATACGAACGCCTGCATCTCGTTGATAAACGGCAGCGAAATCAACGTGCGTCGACGACTTAAGCGAGCAGTGTCTCGCGGGAGCGTGATCCTGCTTTCGTCGATCGTTGCGTTCGAGCTTTGGTACGGCGTTGCAAAGAGCCGGCGCAAGGACAGTAACACTCAACGGCTCGAGACGTTCCTTGGTGGCCCTCTCGAGTGGGCTCTCTTCGACGAAGACGATGCGCGCGCCGCGGGCACTGTTCGCGCTGAGCTCCAGGCCGTGGGTAAACCTGTCGGCGCCTATGATGTCCTTCTCGCCGGGCAAGCCCGCAGGCGCGGCGCGACACTTGTGACCTCCAACACGAAGGAGTTGGCGCGCGTGCAGGGCCTGAAGTGGGAAGACTGGGCAGCTTCTCGTCGCTGAACACACGACATCGACCTCATGGACGTGATCTCGTGGTCTGTCGATCAGACATCGTCGCCGGAAGCGGAGATCGCCTGCTCCGCTCGCTCTTCCGAGGCCGCGACGACGTGTACGTCCAGGTGAATGGCAATGTCGGCGTCCGGGCGCGGCATCCCGACGGTCGATTATTCGCCGCGATCGGCTTCACGATCGCCAACGGAAGAATCGCCGAGATGAACATCCTCGCGGACTCGGATCGACTCAGCAGGCTCGATCTCTCGGCGATCGAACGCTGAGCGGCATGACTCGTATTTCTTCTGGCGCCGCGTAGCCACGCCTGTTCTAGGATGAGAACATGAAAAAGTCGGGCGCGAGCCAAGGCCAGTCGGCATCGGTTCTCATCGCGGAAAGAATCGCCGAACTTGGAGACTGGCGCGGGAAAACCCTAGGCAGAATGCGTAAGCTCATCAAGGAAGCAGACCCGGACGTCGTCGAGGAGTGGAAGTGGGTCAAACCAACCAAACCCGGCACGCCGGTTTGGTCGCACGACGGCATCATCTGCACCGGCGAATCCTATAAGAATGTCGTGAAGCTTACCTTCGCCAAGGGCGCGTCTTTCAAAGATCCGGCCCGTCTTTTCAACTCGAGCCTCGACGGAAACGTACGCCGCGCGATCGACATCCACGAAGGAGAAGAAGTTGACGAATCCGCGTTCAAGGCGCTCGTTCGCCAGGCGGTCGCCCTCAACAGTTCTGGCAAGTCGAAACCTTCGAAGTAAGAGGAAGCGCAAGCCCCCCTTGGTGGCCGCGAAGCCGGCCCTCCTCGCGGGCGGCAACCCTCAGATCGCGAAGGCCGACGGCGACGCCCCCGTGCAGGCCTACATCGCGGCCACGCCGGGCTGGAAACGCAACGTCGGGCGCCGCCTCGACGCGCTCATCGTGCGCGCGGTCCCCGGCGTGCGCAAGGCGGTCAGGTGGAACTCGCCCTTCTACGGAGTCGAGGGCCAGGGCTGGTTCCTCAACTTTCATTGCTTCACGAAGTACGTCAAAGTGGCCTTCTTCGGCGGCACGTCGCTGCGTCCTGTCCCCCCTGGCGAGTCCAAGCACAAGGAAGTGCGCTACCTCGACATCCGCGAGAACGACCAGCTCGACGAGGCGCAGATGGCGACGTGGATCCGGCAGGCGGCCGCCCTGCCCGGCTGGGTTCCGTAGCGCCGGCAGGGATTCTCACAAAAACCGCACGTCCACCACTTACGTTCCCGGTCTGATGAGCCGTCGCGAAAACCACAGTCCCGGCAACATGGGAATCCAGAAGCTGAGGCCCCGGAAGATCAGCGTTGCCGATAACGCGACCGAAACACTGATTCCCACCAAACGAAGCGTGAGCACTGATGCGGCTTCGTACGTGCCCAAGCCGCCCGGCACCACGCCCATCGTCCGAACAAGACTCGAGATCATGAAGCTGGCGAACACCGCATCGGCGGGCGCAGTTGCACCGAGTGAACGAATGCAGACCCAGACCGTCGCGGCGTCGAGCAAGAAGATGGCAGCCTGCCACCCTGTCGCAGCGCAGAACACTCCGGGGTTTCGCACCAGCGTCGCGTCGGCGTCTTGAAGGAAGGCGACAACGCCCTTGATCACGGGCAGTCGAGTGAGCTGTGTCCCAGCCTTCGCGGGTCGACCCGCCAACACGACGATACCAACCGTCAATGCCAACGCAAACGCGATGAACAACGCCGACAGGGATACGAGGATCAGGCTCGTCTCGCGGAGGACCGACGTAATCGCCAGCGCCACGAGAAGCGTCACCACATACGCAGCATGGTACGAAGCGATGTTGATCATGGCGCACGCGGCGGCGGAGTCACGCGGCACGCCGCGCTGTTGGAGTGCCTTCACGATCACGACTGTGCTGCTGAGTCCAGCAGAGGGAAGCGCCTGATCGAGGAACAATTTCGTCAGGCTGAGCTGATACAGCCAGCCCCTCGGAAGGGCCACTCGCGTGGCGTGCGGTGCTCCGCGGAGAACTTCTGCCTGCGCGAGATAGGTCGCGGCCTGAAGCACAATCGCCACCAGGAGCCATCCGGGCTTCGCCTGCTCCACCAGGCGCGCAAATTCCCGCTCTTCCGAAAGCTGTCGCGCAGCGACAAGGACTGCGGCGAGGACGGCGGCTCCGAGAACCCACGCTAGCCAATGAATTCCCGCCGAGTTGCCGGTCTTCGAGGGTATCGCCAAGACCCGGAGCAAAGCAGTCTGTGCAGGTTAGATCTGCGGAGCCGACCCGCGACCCGGGCCGCCGACGCGGCCCGGGCCATGGATCCCGTTTCACTTCACCTCGGACGTTCCACGAGCAAATGCGGCACTCTTGGCTGCCTCGAGCAGCTTCTCCGCATCGAGCATTCCGAAGAGCTGGATCATCTTCGCCACCAATCCTGTCCATCCGGTCTGGTGACTCGCGCCGAGCCCCGCCCCGTTGTCCCCGTGGAAGTACTCATAAAACAGGATATGGTCGCGCCAGTGGACATCCTCCTGAAACTTCGTCGTGCCGCCGTACACCGGCCGGCGCCCGCTCTCGTCCCGCAGAAAGATCCGCGTGAGGCGGTCCGAAATCTCCTTGGCCACTTCGAAGAGGTTCATCAGCTTGCCCGAACCGGTCGGGCATTCGATTTTGAAGTTGTCGCCGTAATACGAGTAGAAGTTCAGCAGCGCCCTGATGAGCAACGCGTTGACCGGCATCCAGATCGGACCGCGCCAGTTGGAGTTGCCGCCGAACATGCCGGTGTTCGATTCGGCAGGCAGGTAGTCCACGACGTGTGCCTGGCCATTCACGTGAAAGACGTACGGGTGCCGATCGTGAAACTTGGAGAGCGCGCGGATGCCGTAGGGGCTCAGGAACTCGTTCTCGTCGAGCATCTTGGTCAGGATCCGGCGGAGCCGGTCCGGGTTGACCAGGGCCAGAATCCCTCGGTCAGCCACGCCGAGATGCCCCTCGCCCGTCGGGTGCATCGTCGCCGAAAGTTCAGGCACACGGCGCAGCCGTTCCTGGACGTGCTTCAACGCCATCGGGATCCGATCCCTCTGCCACTTCTCGGTCACCGTGGTCGCGCACAGCGGGAGGAGCCCCACCATCGAGCGCACCTTGAGCCGCGTGGCGCTGCCGTCCGGGAGCCGCAACAGATCGTAGTAGAAGCCATCCTCCTCGTCCCACATGCCGTCGGTCCCGGGCCGGTTCATTGCCGCGGCGATGTAGTAGAAGTGCTCGGCGAACTTGAAGACCATTTCCTGGTAGTTGGAGTCGTACCCCGCCAGCTCTACCGCGAGCTCCAGCATGTTCTGGCTGAAGAGGGCCATCCACGCCGTGCCGTCCGCCTGTTCGAGGTGGCCACCGGTGGGAAGCGGGGCGCTGCGGTCGAACACGCCGATGTTGTCGAGGCCGAGGAAGCCTCCTTCGAACACGTTCTTGCCGAAGCGGTCCTTGCGGTTCACCCACCAGGTGAAGTTCAGCAGCAGCTTGTTGAAGGTTGATTTGAGGAAGTCGACGTCCACTTCGCCACGCAGGGCCTGCTCGGTGCGATGGAGGAACAGCGTCGCAAAGGCGTGGACCGGGGGATTCACGTCGCTAAAGTTCCACTCATACGCGGGCATTTGGCCATTCGGGTGCAGATAGGAGCCGCGGAGCATTAACGTCATCTGCTCCTTGGCGAAATCGGGGTCCACAATCGAGAGCGGGAGCGTGTGGAAGGCCAGGTCCCAGGCCGCGTACCACGGGTACTCCCACTTGTCGGGCATGGAGACGACGTCCTCGTTCAGCATGTGAAACCACTCCGAGTTCCGCGCATGTCGATATCCGTGATGCAGGGGGTTGGAGTGGTGCTCGTCAAGCCAGTTGTCTCCGTCGAAGAAAAAGAACTGCTTGCTCCAGAGCATGCCGGCGATGGCCTGGCGCATCACGTTGGCCGCATCCTTACTCACAGATGGCGGCGTGACCGACTCGTAGAACTCGTCAGCTTCACGAAGCCTGTCACCGAAGACTTTGTCGAAATTCTTGCCAAAGGGTTGGCCCTTCTGGTCCAGAAAGCTGCTGGAGAGGCGCAGGCGAATCACAGTGCTCTGCCCTGCGCCGACATTGACCGTGTAGTGCGCCGCGACCTTGGTGCCCTGCTTGCCAGGATTCACCGCCTCTTGCCGGCCCTGCACCACACAGTCGTTGATGCCGTCTTTGACGTAGGGGCTCTCGTTCTGCTGTCCGGGGAAAAGCTTCTCGTGGTTGGTTTCGTTCTCGGTGAAGAGCAGCGGCACATTGCCTTCGCAAGACAGGACGAATGCACCCAGCTGGGGATGAGCGGCTGCGACCGCGGTCGCGCCTGCCGGTGCCTCGATCTGCTTGAGGTTCGGTTTCTCGGGAGCCCGATTCGACGCGGCAATCCACTTCGACCAGTCGTTGCGGAACCACAGCGTCGGCAGGAGATGAAGGTCCGCCGCGTCCGGTCCCCGGTTGGCCGCCGTGATTCGCACCAGGATGTCTTCGGCTTCGCCCTTGGCGTACTCCACGAATACGTCGAAATAGCGGTTGTCGTTGAAGACGCCGGTGTCGAGGAGCTCGTACTCCATCTCGTTGCGGTTGCGATGGCGGTTCGTCTCCACCAGGTCGCCGTAGGGAAAGGCCGCCTGCGGGTACTTGTAGAGGTACTTCATGTACGAATGAGTCGGCGTGCTATCGAGGTAGAAGTAGTACTCTTTCACGTCCTCGCCGTGGTTGCCTTCGCTGTTGGTCAATCCGAAGATCCGCTCTTTGAGAATCGCGTCCTTTCCATTCCAGAGGGCCAGGCCGAAACAGAGGCGCTGCTTGTCATCGGAAATGCCAGCGATACCGTCCTCACCCCAGCGGTAGGCGCGCGAGCGGGCCTGATCATGTGTGAAGAAGTTCCAGGCGTCTCCGTTTTCGCTGTAATCCTCGCGCACGGTCCCCCACTGTCGTTCGCTGAGGTACGGCCCCCACTTTTTCCATGGGGCGGTCCCGGTGCGGGCTTCATCGAGCCGATTCTGTTCATTGGTCGCCATAGATCCCTCTTTTTCGTCGAATGGATAAGCAACGCTGCGCGGACGAACCTGCAAGTGTTTCACACCTTGCAGCGATAGGGTTCAGGCGTCGCTCGCGGGCGAATCCTTGCCTCGGAAAGCCAGCTCACGCCGCTCCGGTGATCCGCCGGCACATCGCACAAGGTCTGCCAGCGGCGAGATCCTGGTCGCCGAGCCGCTAATTGACTGAGCTGGCGTGACTTGCGAGTGGAGCGCCGTCCTCAAGTGCGGTTGGACATCCGGCAGACTCCAGCCAAATGACCCCTCATGGCGGTTCGCCGGCCGCGTCGCGGTCAGCCAGCAGCAGTGCCCGGTCCTGACGTACGCGTGCGGCGGGAATGGATCGATCCGCCGTGCGCAGGCGCGACAGCATCGCGGCCTTGTCCGCTCCGGTCACGAGCCAGAAAACACGGCGCGCGCGGTTCAGCACCGGATAGGTCAATGTCATGCGGCGCCGGCCCATGTAGACGCCGGTGAGCGAGACGTCCAGGTCGGCGACGTTCAGGACCGGATCGCCGGGCACCAGCGAGGCCGTGTGGCCATCAGGCCCGAGGCCGAGGTGCACGAGATCGAGGACGGGAGGCGCACCGGCAATCTGCTCGAGGAGCCGCCCGTAACCGCGAGCCGCGGCCTCGAGGTCTGCCTGGTCGACCGGCATGGCGTGCAGATGGTCGTGCGTCAGCGGTGCACGCTCGAGGCTGTCGCACAGGTGCGTGAGGTTGCGATCGGCGTGGCCCACCGGGGCGATTCGCTCGTCCACCTGCACCACGTGCACGCCGCTCCACGGCACGTCCTCGTCCGCGAGCGCACGGAGCATCTGCCACGGGGTCTTGCCGCCGCTGACGGCCACGACGAATCGCCCACGCGCCGCCACGGCCGCGCGCGCCTCCGCTGCAATCAACCGTGCGGCTTCCCTGGCCACGGCACCGGCATCGGCGAGGATCCGCGTCTCCATTGTCAGTTACCCTGGCGGCCACCACTGGGTTCTGCCTACCTCCTCACTTCGCGGGCTTCTCGTGATGGCCGCCGAACTGGAAGCGCATCGCCGACAGCACCTTGTTCTGGAAGTCCGCCTCGCCGCGCGACGTGAACCGTTGGTAGAGAGAGGCTGTGAGGACCTCGGCCGGCGTTCCCTCGTCGATCGCCGCCTGGATGGTCCACCGTCCCTCGCCCGAGTCCGACACGCGACCCGAAAACTTGCCGAGGTCCGGTGATTCGAGCAGTGAAATCGCCGTCAGATCCAGCAGCCACGAGGCGACGACGCTCCCGCGACGCCAGACCTCGGCGATGTCGGGCAGGTTCAAGTCGTACTGATAGTGCTCGGGGTTGCGGAGCGGCGTGGTCTCGGCGTCCACCTCGCGCCCTTTCTTCCCGACGTTGGCGTGCTTCAGGATGTTGAACCCCTCGGCGTACGCCGCCATCAGCCCGTACTCGATGCCGTTGTGGACCATCTTCACGAAATGGCCCGCACCGTTGGGCCCGCAGTGGAGGTAGCCCTCTTCGGCGGTGCCGCCGGCCTTCTCACGCCCGGGCGTCCGCGGGACATCGCCCCGGCCCGGGGCAAGGCGCCTGAAGATCGGGTCGAGGTGCTTCACGACCTCCGGCTCGCCGCCGATCATCATGCAGTAGCCCCGCTCCAGCCCCCACACGCCGCCGCTCGTGCCGACGTCCACGTAGTGGATGCCCGTCGCGGCCAGATCCTTCGTCCGCCGGATGTCGTCCACGTAGTAGGAATTGCCGCCGTCGATCAGGATGTCTCCCTTGTCGAGGTGCGGCAGGAGATCGGCGATCGCCTGGTCCACGACTCCCGCCGGCACCATCAGCCAGATCGCGCGCGGCTTCGCGAGCTTCCTGACGAGGTCCGCCTGCGACGCCGCGCCGACGGCCTTCTCCTTGACGAGATCCTCCACCGCCTTCGATGACCTGGCGAACACCACACACTCGTGGCCGCCGCCGATCAACCGGCGCACCATGTTCGCTCCCATCCGTCCCAGCCCAATCATTCCGAGTTGCATGACCGTGTCCCTTTCCTCCTTGTGTCTTCATGAATGTGCGGTGAGCCCGCCCGATCGCATCGCCCGGTACCGCCGGATCAGGTTATTGGTGGAGCTGTCGTGCGCGAGCGTCGGTGTCACCGCGCTTTCGAGCTCGGGGATGATCGCCTGCGCCAGCGCCTTGCCCAGCTCGACGCCCCACTGGTCGAACGGGTTGACGTTCCAGATGACGCCCTGCGTGAAGACGCTGTGCTCGTAGAGTGCGACGAGACTGCCGAGCACCGCCGGCGTGAGCTGCTCGGCCAGAATCGTGTTCGACGGGCGGTTGCCGTCGAAGACGCGATGCGGCACAAGGGGGGCCGGCGTGCCCTCGGCCTTCACCTGCTCGGGTGTCTTGCCGAACGCGAGCGCCTCGGCCTGGGCGAACACGTTCGCCAGCAGGATGTCGTGATGCCGGCCGAGCGGTGTGAGCGCGCGCGCGAAGGCGATGAAATCACATGGAATCAGTCGCGTGCC
The DNA here is from genome assembly GCA_035537875.1 of Vicinamibacterales bacterium. GTDB lineage: Bacteria > Acidobacteriota > Vicinamibacteria > Vicinamibacterales > CAVVIG01 > DATLLJ01. The sequence continues at coordinate 8,724 of DATLLJ010000143.1, forward strand.
CTGGTGAATCAGCTGGTAGAAGGAGTGCTGCCCGTTGGTCCCGGGCTCGCCCCAGTAGATCGGGCCCGTGTCGTAGGTCACCGCCTCGCCTCCCAGGGTGACGTGCTTCCCGTTGCTCTCCATGGTCAGCTGCTGGAGATAGGCGGGGAAACGCTTGAGGTAGTTCTCGTACGGGAGCACCGCCACCGTCTCGGCATCGAAGAAATCGGTGTACCAGACCGTCAACAGCCCCATCAGCACCGGCAGGTTCTGCTCGAACGGCGCGGTGCGGAAATGCTCGTCCATCTGGTGGAAGCCGTCGAGCATCGCGCGGAAGCCGTCCGGGCCGACAGCGATCATCGTGGACAGACCGATCGCCGAGTCCATCGAGTAGCGGCCGCCCACCCAGTCCCAGAACCCGAACATGTTGGCCGTGTCGATGCCGAAGGCCGACACCTGCTCGGCATTCGTCGACACCGCGACGAAGTGCTTCGCCACCGCCCTCGCGTCGCCGCCGAGCCCATCGAGCGACCAGTCCCGCGCGCTCTGCGCGTTGGTCATCGTCTCCAGCGTCGCGAAAGTCTTCGACGACACGATGAAGAGCGTCTCCGCCGGGTCGAGGTCGCGCGTCGCCTCGACGAAGTCGATGCCGTCGACGTTCGAGACGAACCGGAACGTCATCGAGCGATCGCTGTAGTGGCGGAGCGCCTCGTAAGCCATGACGGGCCCGAGGTCCGAGCCGCCGATGCCGATGTTGACCACGGTCCTGATGCGCTTGCCGGTATGGCCTTTCCACTCGCCGCTGCGGACGCGGCTCGCGAAGCCGGCCATCTTGTCGAGCACCGCGTGCACGTCGGGGACGACGTTCTTCCCGTCTACGACGATCGAGCCGCCCCGCGGCGCGCGCAAGGCGACATGCAGGACCGCGCGGTTTTCGGTGATGTTGATCCTGTCGCCCCGGAACATGGCATCGATACGCTCGCGCAGGCCGCATTCCCGGGCCAGCTGCACGAGGAGCTGCAGCGTGTCGTCGGTGATGCGGTTCTTCGAGTAATCGAGATAGACGCCCGCGGCTTCGACTGTCAGACGCTCGCCGCGTCTGGAATCCTCCGCGAACAGCGTGCGGAGATGGACGTCCCCGACCTGTTCATGGTGGGCGACGAGCGCTTTCCACGCCGGGAGTGCCGTTAACGATGTGCTCGTGTCAGCCATGTGCGCGCACCTTTGCGTTTCTTGCGCGCAACGATCTGTTCGAGCCGTTCTGGCAGGAGTTCACGCGCGAGATGAATCGGGTTCGAATGGAGCGACGCGCAAAGATCGGGGCCCGCGACGCAGGGCCCCGATCCCACTATTTCTATCGAGCGCCGGCGGCAGCGCTGATTCTCCAGATCCGATTGCTGCCATCGTCCGACACCAGGAGACTCCCGTCGCGCGCCACGGTGACCCCCACCGGACGTCCCCACCGCTCGACCCCGCTGCCGCCCGACCCGTCCTTCGTCAGGAACCCGGTCGCGAAATCTTCGAGCGGGCCAGGCTTGCCGTTGACCATCGGGAAGAACGCCACCTTGTAGCCGGCCGCCATCGATCGGTTCCACGAGCCGTGCAGCGCCACGAACCCGCCGTTGCGGTATCGCGCCGGGAACTGCATCGCATCGTAGAACGTGATGCCGAGAGCCGCCGAATGCGCCGGGATGAGCACGTCTGGCACGACGGCGCGCTTCACGAGCTCGGGAAACGCTCCGACGTAGCGCGGATCGTAGTTCGACCCGATGTAGGAATAGGGCCAGCCGTAGAAACCGCCGTCCTTCACCGACGTCGCGTAGTCGGGCACCAGGTCGTCGCCGAGGTTGTCCCGCTCGTTGATCGCCACCCAGATCGTGTCCGTCCCCGGCTGCAGCGTCAGACCCACAGGATTGCGAATCCCCGACGCGTACACGCGATAGCCGGTCCCGTCGGGGTTGAACTCGAGCACCGCCGCGCGGCGACAATCCTCGCCCGCGTTGTTGTTCGATTGCGACCCGACGGCGACGTACATCTTCGTTCCGGCGCGATTGAAGACGATGTTGCGCGTGGAGTGCCCCCCGGTCGGCAGATCGAGCAGCTTCTCCGGCTCGCCCTGCGCCTTCAGATCGCCGCTGGTGTACTTGTAGCGGACGATGGAGCCGGTGTTGCCGACGTAGAGGTAACCGTCATGAAACGCCATCCCGAACGGCGCGGCGAGAGTGCCCGGCCCCCGGTTGGCGAACGGCGGCGGCGCGACGCAGGCGGGTGCGGCGGCGCCCAGAATCGGGCCGTTAATTTCTGGGTTGACGGGTGCTGTCGCGGGAGGAGCTGGAGGAGCCGCTGGCGGCGTCGGCGCCGCACCCCGCGCGGCCCCAGCCCCAGCACCAGCACCCGCGCCGGCCCCGGCTCCGGCGCCACCGCCCCGCGCGGGCACGTCGCCCTGCGCGTAGACGCTCGCTTCATACACCCCGTCCTTGTTCGAATCGCGGAAGACGGTGATGTTGTTGGCAGCCGGAGAGCTGACGAACAGATCGCCGTTCGGCGCGTACACCATCATGCGCGGCGCCCGCAGCTCGGCAAACACGCTCACCGTGAAGCCGGGCGGCACGCTCGGCATCGCGGTTTCCGGCTTGTCCACCGTGGTGCCTCTGGAAGGCCGGGCTGCCGTCACCGGAGACAGCCGGTCGGCCACCGGCTGTGGCGGAGCGGTCGGTCTCTGCCCTGCCAGCACGGTGCAGAAGCCTGCCACGCCGGCGGCGACGGTGGCAGAGATTCGCCAGCGGTTCGAACGACGTGACGGTGAAAGACGCTGAGCCTTCATTGATGTCACTCCTGTCGGAAGTTGTCGACCTGTCATGGTAACTCAGACCACGGACGAGCTCGACTAGAATGGCGCGAAACGGGAGAGCCGCCATTGCACTGGATCACCGACCATATCAAATGGATCATGCTCGTCAGCGGCACGCTCACCGCGACGATGTTCTATGCGGCGGTGGCGCCGCAGGCAGCGCTCCTCTCCAGTTTCGGCGAGAGCCTCGAGGGCTCCCTGGCCGTTCTGATCGTCCGCAACTGGGGCGCGCTCATCGGGATCGTGGGCCTGATGCTGATCTACGGCGCCTTCAATCCGCCCGTGCGGCCTCTTGTCCTCCTGGTCGCCGGAGCCGGCAAGGCGGTGTTCATCGCGCTGGTGCTCTCGAACGGCGGACGATACCTGGGCTATCAGGCCGGCACCGCTGTCGTGCTCGACTCCATCATGATCGTGCTGTTCGTCTGGTACCTCCTCGCGGGACGTGCGGAACGCCTCTCCCGTTGAGAATTTCCTTGTCGCCCGCCGCCTTCAGTCCGCCGGCTCGATCCGCAGGACCGCGCCGGTCTTCGGCTGCCCTTCCCTGTCGCTCGTGACCAGGTAGAGCAGACCGTCCGGCCCCTGCCGCAGATCGCGAAAGCGGCGTCGCAGCACGTTCGTCACGATCAGCTCCCGCTCGTTCGTGCCGCGCCCTTCCAGCCGCACGCGCTGCACCTGCATGGCGCCGTGCCCGGCGACGAGCAGCTGGCCGCGCCACATCGGAAAGCGGTCGCCCGTGTAGAACAGCAGGTTGGTGATGCCGATCGACGGCACCCAATAGAAGCGCGGCTGCTCCATCCCCTCCCGCTTCGTATCCTCGGTGATGATCTTGCCGTCGTATCCGCGGCCGTACGTGATGAGCGGCCACCCGTAGTTCCGGCCGGGCAGCAGGATGTTGACCTCGTCGCCGCCGAGCGGGCCGTGCTCGCTCGCCCACACCTCGCCGGTCTCCGGATGAATGGTGATGCCCTGCGGGTTGCGGTGCCCGTACGAAAAGATCTCCGGCTTGTGCCCCGGGCGGTTGACGAACGGGTTGTCGGGCGGCACGCTCCCGTCGTCCCTCAGCCGCAGGATCTTGCCCATGTGCGTGTCGAGATCCTGCGCGGACATTCCCTGGTTCTGCGGAAAGGGAAAGTTCCGCTCGCCGATGGTCATGTACAGCAGGCCGGCGCGATCGAACGTCATCCGCGAGCCGAAGTTCACGTCGGAGGTCGTCCAGGCGTCGGCCACGAAGATATCTTTGCCGTCCACCAGCTTTGTGCCATCGAAGCGCGCGCGCCACAGAGCCGTCGTCGCCGACTTGTCCTTGGGCTTCGAGTAAGTCAGATAGACCAGGTTGTTCTCCGCAAACCTCGGGTGGAGCGCGATGTCGAGCATCCCCCCGTGGTTCCGGTACCGGACTTCCGGCACGCCGGCGATCGGCTCCGGCTGAAGCACGCCGCCCTTGATCAGCCGCAGACCGCCGGTCCGCTCGGTGACGAGCATGTCGCCGTTCGGCAGAAACGCGAGGCTCCACGCATCCGACAGACCGTCGGCGATGGTGACAATCCGGATCTTGTGCGCGTTCGTTTCGAAGACCGGCGCCTGCGCGTGGCCGACCGCCGTGGCGAGCAGCGTGATCAGAACGATCTTCGACACCTGGGCAACGCTCACACGCACCTCCTGCTCGACCTTTTCGACGGGTCGGGTGGAGGGCTCGGCTGCGCGAACAGAGCTGCGGGGGCCACGAACGCGCACAGGAGGATCGCCGCTGCAACACGACGCGTTCTCATGAGTCCTCCAGGAGAAGCCCGGAAACGGAAAGCCGAGGCGGGCGATTATCGCTCCGATCGGCGGGCGCCAGCAAGAAATGCTATGGTGTTTCCGCTACGGAGAGACTGGAGGTTCCGACGTGCGCAGGATATTCAGGCTTGGGGTGGTCCTCGCCGCTTTCTGCTGGCACACGCCGCTCATCGCCGCAGACGGCACGACCGTCAGAGACTTCGTTGTCGAGCCGCCGACTCTCGTCTCCCTCGGGTTCGAATGGCAGATCGACGGCGACGACAACCGCAACGCGACCGTCGCCGTCTCGTACCGCAAAAAGGGCGAGGCGTCGTGGGTCACCGGCCTGCCACTGCTGCGCATCGGCAACGAGCGGATCAACGAGAACGCGCTGCAGTACGTGACGCCGAACGGCTTCGCGGGAAGCGTCTTCGACCTCCAGCCGGCTACCGAGTACGAAGTCAGGTTCGTCATGTCGGATCCAGACGGTCTTACCGGTACCGCCGAGCGCACCGTCACCGTACGCACGCGCGCTGAACCGCAGCCGGCAGCGGGCGGCAAGGTGTACCACGTGTATCCGCCCGGTTTCGAAGGTCAGCGACAGGAGCCGGCGTTCACCGGGCTGCTCGCCGCGTACTACACCGGCTCGTCGCACTCCGACAACTTCAATACGTTCCCGCCGCGCGTCCAGCCTGGCGACATCATCCTGGTGCACGCTGGCCTCTACAAGGACGATCGCTTCAGCTACGGTGGCGGCGGGCTCGGCACGGTGTCGAGCGGCACGTACTTCCTGACGCAAAGCGGGACGGCCGAGCGGCCGATCGTGATCAGAGCCGCCGGCGACGGCGAGGTCGTCTTCGACGGCGACGGCGCGTACAACCTGTTCAACGTGATGGCGGCCAACCACAACTACTTCGAGGGACTCACGTTCCGTAATACGGATCTGGCGTTTCAGGCCGGCCTCAAGCACATCGCCGGCTCGGTCGGGCTGACGATCAAGCGGAGCCGCTTCGAAAACGTCGGACGCGCCATCTACACCGACTGGTCGGGATCCAGGGACTACTACATCGCCGACAACGTGATGATCGGCCGCTTCAACCCGAATTACCTGATGGGCTTCACGGGGCGCACCTGGGACAAGCTGCCCGAGCTCAATCCACGGCTCGTCTCCGAGTACGCCGTCAAAGTCTACGGCTCGGGCCACGTCGTCGCTTACAACGCCATCGCCAATTTTCACGACGGCGTCGACGTGGCAACATACGGCAACCCGGACGGCAGCCCGTCGCCGACGCGAGATCGACTGCCGGTCTCGATCGACTTCTACGGCAACGACATCTCCAACGTCGAGGACAACTGCATCGAGGCCGACGGCGGCGCGCACAACATCCGGATCTTCCGCAACCGCTGCTTCAACCACGGCCATCGTGCGCTGAGCGTGCAGCCGATGTTCGGCGGGCCGGTGTATTTCATCCGCAACATCGTCTATCACGCGCCCGAAGGCGGTGCGGTCAAGTTCACCGCCTCGTCGGCCGGCATCGTCGTCTACCACAACACCTTTATCGCCCCGGTGAAGCCGATGCTGCTGGCGGCGTCGAACGTCCACTACCGGAACAACCTGATTCTCGGGAAGAGCGAGACACTCGAGACGTTTGCCGTCGAGACGAACACGAACTACTCCAGCTCGGACTATAACGGCTTCCGGCCGAACGAAGGAGCGGAGTTCTCGTTCGAATGGAGCACGCCGCCGTTTGCGATGCGCGCCAGGTTTCCTGGCGAAGCGGGCGTGCGTTCGACGCGGGACCAGTCGCTGTACGAAGCGAAGGAGCGCGAGAGACGACGGTTTGCGACGCTGGCGGAATACGCGGCCGCGACGAAACAGGACAGCCACAGCGTGGTCGTCGACTACGACGTGTTCGTGAAGGTCACCCCGCCGGGTCCCGATCCGCGCACCCTCTACAAGCCGGCCGATTTCGACTTCCGGCTGCGTCCTGGCTCGGTCGCGGTCGACGGGGGCGTGCGTCTCACCGGCGTGAACGACGACTTCAGCGGCGCCGGCCCGGACCTTGGCGCCTACGAAGTGGATCGGCCGCTGCCGATCTATGGTCCCAGGCCATGAATGCCCCCTCGTTCTCCAGCAGCCGCCGCTTCCGCTCAACGCCCCATCGGTAACCGGAAAGCGATCCCTCGGAGCGCACCACGCGGTGGCAGGGAATCGCTACCGCCAGCGGATTCGCGCCGCAAGCCTGGGCGACGGCACGCGAACCGGTCGGTGCGCCAATCCGCGTCGCAATCTCCGCGTAGCTCGCCGTCGAGCCCAACGGAATCTCGCGCAGCGCCTGCCAGACGCGCTGCTGGAACGCGGTGCCGCGGACGTCCAGCGGCAGATCGAGCCCCAGCCCTGGCTGTTCGACGCAGCCGATCACTTTGGCGACGGTCCGCTCGAACGAGGCATCGCCGCCCCTGAGCGTGGCGCGCGGAAACCGATCCTGCAGCTCCTGCACCAGCGCGTTCGGGTCGTCGCCCAGAAAAATCGCGCAGACGCCCTTCGCGCTCTGCGCAACCAGGATCGATCCGAGCGAGCACTCGCCGACGGCGAAACGCATCTCGGTCCCCGCGCCGCCGTCACGATAGCGGGTCGGCGTCATGCCCAGCAGCTGATCGGAGACCTCGTAAAAGCGCCCGCCCGACGAGAAGCCGGCGTCGTAGATGGCATCGGTCACGGTCTTCCCTTTCTTCTCGAGCTCACTTCGGACCCGTTTCGCGCGGTGCGCCGCCGCGTAGGCTCTCGGCGTCACGCCGGTGACCGCCCTGAACACACGATGAAAACGAGACGGGCTGAGGTCGGCGCTCCTTGCGAGCGTTGCCAGGCTCGGCGTCCGGTCGGCCCGCCCGAGCGTGCGGCAGATCCGCGCGATCGTCGCCGCCTGCCGCTCGGCGAGCGAAGGCTGATCGGGCCTGCAGCGCAGGCACGGCCGGAACCCCGCGCGTTCGGCGTCGGCGACGGTGCTGTGGAAACGCACGTTCCTGGGATTCGCCCGGCGCGCTCCACATGAAGGACGGCAATAGACGCCCGTCGTCGCGACCGAGTAGAAAAACGTCCCGTCCGCCCGCGGATCGCGGCGGGCGATGGCGGTCCATCGCGGATCCTCCCCGGCAGCCGCGTTGTTGGAGTGTCCCCGGCTGGCGATCGTCAAAGCATTCCCTTTCCTGTTACACACTATGACGCCAGAGCGAGCGGGAATACACTCCGCCTCTTGCTGTCGAATCGACGCACCTCTTCAGGCGTACTGCCGACGCCGCTGACGATCGCCAGCGAGCGGCAGCGCTCGATGCACCGCAAACGCGCTCAACCCGCAGCCGGCAATCACCGCCGCGAAGGGCACCGCGGTGCCATTGCCCAGCTCGCCCACAAGCGCTCCTGCGGTCGCGCCAAGCATGAATTGCAGCGTCCCCAGGAGTGCCGACGCGCTGCCGGCAATGGCCCCGTGCGAGGCCATCGCCACGGCCGTGGTGTTCGGCATGATGAAGCCATACGCCGAGATGAAGCAGAACAGCGGAATCAGGATTCCCGGAAAGCCGCCAACCCCGCTGTAAGCGCTGAACAGTATTCCAAATCCCGACAGCATCGCGATGGGCAGGACCGCCGCGATCACGCGCTTGGGTTCGGTGCGGCCCGCGAGCCAGCGGTTGATCTGGGAAGCCGCGATGAGACCGGCCGCATTGGTGCCGAAGAACAACCCGAACCGTTCGGGCGGCACGTGGAAGATTTCGATGAACACGAACGGCGACCCCGCGATATAGGCGAGCAGGCCCGCGAACATGAAGCCGCCGGCCAGGACATATCCCAGATACGTGCGATCCCGGAGAAGCTGACCGTACGTTGCCAAGATGACGCCGATCGGCTGCGGCCGGCGGCGCTCCGGCGCGAGGCTTTCGTGAAGGAACAGCGCGACCAGCAGCCACGAGAGGGCGCCGTAGACGGCCAGCAGCCAGAAGACCGAGCGCCAGCCGAGGATGACGAGAAGCTGACCCCCGATCGTCGGCGCAAGGATGGGTGCCAGGCCCATCACCAGCATCAGCATCGACAGCATCCGCGCCGATTCCCGCTCGTCGAAGTGGTCGCGGACCACGGCTCGAGGAATGACGATGGGAGCACAGCCGCCAAGAGCCTGCAGGAACCGGAACGCCACCAGCGACTCGACGTTCCATGCCAGCGCACAACCGACCGATGCGGCGAAAAAGACGCCCAGACCGAGGTACAGCGCCGGTTTCCGACCGATTCGATCGGAGAACGGACCGTAGAATGCCTGACCGACGGCCATGCCGACGAAGTACATGGCGAGGCTGACCTGAACCGCCGCTGAGCTGGCGTTCAACTCCCGGACGATCGTCGGCAGCGACGGGAGATACATGTCGATGGCCAGCGGGCCCATGGCCGTCAGCGAGCCGAGAATGAGCGCGATCCGGAAGCGGGAGATCGGACGGGCGACCGGGTGATCCACAGACATCTGGTTTGAGCGTGAGGCTGGCACCGATTGGGTGAGAGCCTCAAGATAATAGCTGCTTCATGCTGTTTCTGGGACTACTGGTCACGCTGGCCGCCGGAGTATCGCTGGGTCTGTTTGGCGGCGGAGGATCGCTGCTGATCCTCCCCGGTATCGTGTACTTCTTTCGTCGCCCTCCGCTCGAAGCGACCGCGTACTCGCTCTTCGTCGTCAGTATTGCCGCGCTCGTCGGGACTCTGCTTCACGGGTTGAGGCGTCCGCTGCCGTGGAGAAAAATGCTCTCGTTCCTGGCGCCATCAATGGCAGCGGCCTATCTGACCCGTCTCCTGATTGTCCCGCGGCTGCCGGATACGCTGGCGTTCGGATCGGTCCGAATCGACCGCGACAAGCTGCTCATGCTTGCCTTCAGCGCCTTTGCCGCAGCCGCCGGAGCGGCGATGCTCCGAAAACGACAGGTCGGCGGCAGCCGCACGACGCCTCGGCCGAGGGTCGTTCCGCTGGTCGGCGCGGCGACCGGCGCCTTGACCGCTCTGCTCGGTACTGGCGGCGGGTTCCTCGTGGTTCCCGCGCTCACGCTCCTGGTGGGACTCCCGATCCACGAGGCCGCTCCCGCGTCATTGGCCGTGGTCACAGCCCAGTCCATCGCGGCGAGCCTGGGCGCTCTTTCCGCGATGCCGGCTTTCGACGTGGGCTTCGTCACGCTGTTGACCGCGACGATGCTGGTGGGAGTGGCATTGGGTGTGGCAGCCTCGAAGCGGGTGAGACCGGCCCGGCTGAACCAGGGTTATGCCTGGCTGGTCCTTCTCGTGGCTGCGGCGATCGCTATTTACGAGCTGTTGTGAACAACTTCGCCGCGCGGGCGCTTCCGAGCATGAGGAAGAACGGTCTGACTCAATTGAGAACGGTCGTCGCCCTAACAGCAGTCAGAAAGGCGTGGTCGGGAGGCGATACACGCCTCCCGCTGCATCAGGAAGGTCGGGTTCGCCGCGCAGAGCGCGCGACGAGGCAGGCAATACGTCCAAGAGCAAAGGGAGTACCGGCTGTTTCCGGGCGAGAATCGGCCAGGTGTTCCCTTGAACGCCTTTTCGTGAGCCGCCGGGAACCCAACCGCGGTCGTCAACTACCCACTCCCGACAGAGCTGGTCAATAGCGCCCCACAGAGCCGCCAACGCGGTCGAGTTGGCCTGGCACCGTTGTTGAACAACGCGACGCGCGGGCTTTCGTCATCGCCCCGCACGCCAAGTGCACCGACACGAGGGAGGACACGATGGGACTGCGAGAGAAGTACGCATACGCCGTTCAGACGGCGAAAGACATGAGGATGCAGGGGACCGCCGAGGAGCGCGAAGGCAAGCTGTATTTCAAAGGGACGACCTCGACGCAGGCGGAAGCCAACAAGATCTGGGACGCCATCAAGACGATTCCCGACTGGCCCAAGGAAATCGTGGCCGACATCCAGTCGACCGGCGCGGGCGAGGCAGCCGCCGCGGCCATGAATACGTACACGGTCCAGGCCGGGGACACGCTCAGCAAGATTGCCAAGGACCGACTCGGGAACGCCAACGCCTATATGCAGATCTTCGACGCAAACAAGGATCAGTTGACCGATCCCAACAAAATCAAGCCCGGTCAGGTCCTGAAGATCCCGCAGCGGGCGTGACGCTCGGCGTGTTGTAGTCTTATGTGCGATGCGCGCGTGGGTCTGGACATGCGGTGCCCTGCTGACAACGTCAACCGCCGCCACTGCTCAACCAGTGGCTGGCGCGCAACTGGCCGAGACGCTCGCCCGGACTGCCCGCCGAGTTGAAGACTACTACGCTCGCGCGCGCACGCTCGTCTCCACCGAGCGTGTGCTGATCCAGCCGCTCGGAACGGATCTGCTCCCCATCGGCCTGGGCCGCCGGCTCCTATACGAGCTTCGCGTGGAGTGGGAACCGCCGGCCGCGGGTCAGCCCGACGGCGACGCACAGGTCGTGCGTCGCCTGCTGACCGTCAACGGGAGGGCGTCTCGCGCCGACGGCGACCCGGGTTGCATCGATCCGGCGTCCGTTTCGCCGGAGCCGCTCGCCATCTTTCGTGCGGCCGCGCGTCATCGCTACGCGTTCACATGGGGGGGCACAAGCCGCATCGACGGCCGCGCGAGCGTGATGCTGGACTACCGGCACGCCATGCCCGCAGATCCGGAAATCGTCTGGAAAGACGAATGCGTATCGATCGACGTGCCGGCGAAGACGCTGGGACGCGCCTGGCTCGATTCCGAAACGGGAGAGGTCCTGCGTCTGGACGAGCGATTCGAGGGTCAGTTCGACGTGCCGGTCCCGTGGAAACACCAGCGCAAAGGCAGTCCGGCGCTGATGACCATCATCCGCAACGACACGTCGATCCGTTATCGGCGGTTCGCGTTTTCGGATCCTGACGAGACGCTGCTGCTTCCCGCGACGATCGACACGGTTTCGATCATCCGCAATGCCGGGTCTCCGCGCGTGCGGGTGACGCAGACCTTCTCGGACTACCAGCGGTTCAGGACGGATAGCAGGGTTGTCAAGTAATGTGGGCCTGAAGCCGGACGCTCCACCACACGACCGCTACACCACGCGATCGCGAAGGGCGGCGCCCGCAAAGAACAACGTGATGTTCTCGAGCGCCCTCCGTCCCATCGCTTCCCGCGTTTCGAGCGTAGCGCTTCCGAGGTGCGGCAGCAGCACGACGTTCTCCATCGACAGCAGTTCGGGTGATACAGCCGGCTCGCGCTCGTAGACGTCGAGGCCTGCGCCCGCAATCTGCCTGCCCGCCAGCGCCGCGACCAGCGCCGCTTCGTCGACCACGTCTCCCCTCGCGGTGTTGATGAGGATGGCCAACGGCTTCATCTGCGCGAAGCGCTGCGCGTTCATCAGGTGGCGCGTTTCAGGCAGCGCGGGACAGTGCAGCGACACGAAGTCCGCCTCCTGCAGCACGGCGTCGAGCGTCTCCCGCGGCTCGGCTCCCAAAGCTCCCCCGGCCACGAGCGGATCGTGAAAGATGACCTTCATCCCGAACCCGTCGTGCGCCTTCTTCGTCACGGCGCGCGCAATCCGTCCGAATCCCACGAGTCCCAGGGTCTTCCCCGTCACCATCGTCCCCATCATGTGAGTGGGGCGCCATCCGGTCCACTGGCCGTGGCGCACGTGACGTTCCCCTTCGCCCGCGCGACGGGCGGCCATCAACAGCAGCGTCATCGCAAGGTCGGCGGTGGCTTCGGTGAGCACTTCCGGCGTGTTGGACACCAGCACGCCGGCAGCCTTCGCGGCGGCGATATCGATGTTGTTGAAGCCGACGCCGTAGTTCGCCACCAGCTTCACGCGGCGGTTCGGCGTGTTGAGGATGTCGGCCGTGATCCGGTCGGCGACGCACGGCAGGAGCGCATCGGCGGTCCGCATCGCCTCTTTGAGGGCGTCCGCGCTCATCGGTGTGTCGTCGGGGTTCAGACGCGCGTCGAATCGCGCGGCGATCTCGCGTTCGACGGCGGCGGGGATCTTGCGCGTGACGATGACGGTCGGTTTGGCGGAAGCGGTCATGTGCGTGCGACTCATCCGCGCGTCGAAGCCCCGACCGCCGCCGGCTGCGGCGCCTTGTCGCCGCTGATTCGCTGCCCCGCCGTGCTGCGCCAGTACTCTTCGGCCGCCGCGACACCGCTGCCGGCTGTAACGGCCACGCCGGCGTCGGCGAGCGCCATTTCAACGCCCCCCAGGGCGCCGAGCAGCATGAGCTCGTTGAGATCGCCGAGGTGACCGATCCGGAACACCCGACCGGCGAGCTGCGACAGCCCGGCGCCAAGCGAGAGGTTGTACCGGTGATAAGCGATGTTCAGCACATCCTCGCCGTTGACGTGTGCGGGCACGACGACGGTGCTGACCGTGTTCGAGTACCACTTCGGCGCCCTGGCGCAGAGCTCGAGGCCCCAGGCTCTGACGGCCGCGCGCACCCCCTCGGCAAGGCGATGATGCCGGGCGAACACGTTCTCGAGACCTTCTTCGAGCAGCATGTTGACCGATTCCCGCAGACCGTGGAGCAGCGGGATCGACGGCGTGTACGGAAAATAGCCGTTCGCGTTCTGGCTGATTTGATCGCGGAAGTCGAAGAAGACGCGCGCGAGCTTCGCCTGCTCGGCCGCGGCCAGCGCCTTCTGGCTGGCACAGACGATGCCCGCGCCAGGCGGCAGCATGAAGCACTTCTGCGAACCGGTCACCGCACAATCGACTTTCCATTCGTCCATCCGGAAGTCGATCCCCCCAATCGAGCTGACGCCGTCCACGTACAGCATCGCCGGATGCCCCGCGGCATCGAGCGCCCGTCGAACGGCCGCGACATCGCTCGTGACGCCGGTGGCGGTCTCGTTGTGGACTATCATGACCGCCTTGATCTGATGCCGGGCGTCGGCCGCGAGCGCCTCCGCAATCCGATCGATCGGCGCCCCTTCGCCCCACTCGGTCTCGAGCACCTGGACGTCGAGCCCGAGCCGACGCGCCATCTCGATCCAGAGATGACTGAACTGGCCGAGGCGCGGGGACAAGACCCGGTCGCCGGGCGAAAGCGTATTGGTCAGTGACGCCTCCCATCCGCCAGTACCCGAGGCGGGAAAGACGAAGCACTGACCCGAGTCGGTCTTGAAGATTCGCTTCAGATCGTTCAGCAGCGGCTTGGTCAAGGCTGAAAAACCGGGCGACCGGTGATCTTCCATCGCGACGTGCATCGCTCGCAAGACGCGATCGGGGACGTTGGTCGGTCCCGGTATGAACAGGAAGTTGCGGCCTGACATATTGATTGATCCTCGCTCGTACTGACCGGGGCGTGTGCTGGCCGATTGCGGTGGTGCCGCTGGCGGCCCCTGCTGAGTGGCCCAGGGGGAAACGCATCTTACTATGAATTCCATGGACCGAAAAGCGGCCCTCCGCGAGATCTATCAAGCCGCCCTCGACGCGGTCGCGCCCGGACCGGCGCTCACGCGTGCGCTCGCCCCGTGGGCGCATGCGCCGCGCGACTTCGGCGGCGTCTGGGTGATCGCGCTCGGCAAGGCGGCGCGGCCGATGGCCGAAGCGGCCGCTCACGTTCTCACCGCCGCTGGTCACGCGCCGTCAGGCGGGCTCGTCGTCGCCCCCGACAACGGGCCGAGACCACACCCTTCGATTGCCGTCGTTGTCGGCGATCACCCTGAGCCAGGAGCCGGTTCCCTTGCGGCCGCGGAGTCTCTCGAGCGTCTGGTGCAGCGGATCCCCGCCGGCCACGCGGTGTGGGTGTTGCTGTCGGGCGGGACGACGAGCCTGATCGGCGCCCCGCAGCCCGGCATCGCGCCGCACGAGCTCACGGCGCTGTATGCACGCCTGCTGCGATCGGGCCTCGACATCAGGGCCATGAACCGCGTGCGAAAACGATTCACGCGCTGGAGCGGCGGCCGCCTTGCGCTCAGCCTCGCGCACGCGGGGCTGGTGCACTGCTTCATCGTCTCCGATGTCATCGGCGACGACCTGGCGGCGATCGGATCGGGGCCGTGCGTTCCGGATCCTTCAACGGCGCCAGAGGTGCGTGCTGCGCTCGTCGCTGCCGGGTTGTGGGATCAGATCGCGCCCTCCATCCGCAATCATCTCGATCAGGTCGAAAACGGTCGGATTCCCGAAACGCCGAAGGCCGGCGATCCGGCCGTCGATCGGGTCGAGAGCCATCTCATCGCGACCAATCGCGTTGCGCTCGAGGCCGCCGGCCGGCGGGCAGCGGAGCTCGGTCTGGTGCCAGAAATCGTCGAGCCTCCCATAGTGGGCGAGGCCGCGAAAGTCGGCACGACCCTCGCACACGCGCTCCTCAACCCGGCGACCGCGGCCTCCGATCCCGCCGAGCGGCGTTGCCTGATTCTGGGGGGCGAAACCACGGTCACGCTCGGCGCGGCGACGGGCCGGGGTGGTCGATCGCAGGAGCTGGCGTTGGCAGCCGCGCGCGATCTCCAGGGATCGGAGTACGCGACGCTGCTGGCGGCGGGGACCGACGGGCGGGACGGACCGACGGACGCGGCAGGCGCCGTCGTGGACGGCACGACCTGGGAGCGAATTTCCGCGGCCGGTCGCGATCCCGAGCAAGACCTGCGGCATCACGATTCGTACGCGGCACTGGACGCAGCTGGCGCGCTGATTAAGACAGGCCCCACAGGCACGAACGTCATGGACATCGTCCTTGGAATCCGGTGAAGGAGAACCCATGAGTGCACCCACGACGAAGACGCTCCCGACTCGACCGCTCGGTACGACCGGGATGATGATCACCACCGTCGGGTTCGGCGCCTGGGCGATCGGCGGCGGCGGCTGGGCCTTCGGCTGGAGCGTTCAGGACGACAACGAGTCTGTGGCGGCCATCCGACATGCCGTCGAGGCCGGCGTCAACTGGATCGACACCGCGGCCGTCTACGGTCTGGGTCACTCGGAGCGGATCGTCGCGCGGGCGCTTCGCGAGATGGCCGCGGCCGATCGCCCATACGTGTTCACCAAATGCGGGCTCGTGTGGGACGAAGGCCAGCGCGATGCACCGCCGCAGCGCATCGGCAGCCCGGTCTCGATCCGCCGCGAAGTGGAAAGCTCGCTGCGGCGGCTGGAGGTCGATCGAGTCGATCTGTATCAGATGCACTGGCCGCCGGAGGATGGGACGCCGATCGAGGAGTACTGGCACACCCTGCTCGAGCTGAAGCGCGGAGGAAAGATCCGCGCGGCAGGGTTGTCCAATCACGTGGTCGACCAGCTCGAATCGGCCGAGCGACTCGGCCATGTCGACTCGCTTCAGCCGCCGTTTTCTGCGATTCGCCGCGACGCGGCTACAGCCGAACTGCCCTGGTGCCGGCGTCACGGCACCGGCGTCGTCGTCTACAGCCCGATGCAGTCGGGATTGCTGACCGGATCGTTCACCGCTGCGCGCGCCGCCGCGCTGCCGAGCGACGACTGGCGCTCACGGTCGGAGAATTTTTCGGGCGACAAGCTGCTTCGCAATCTGCGTCTGGCCGAGGCGCTCCGGCCCATCGCCGATCGCCACGGCACCACGGTTGCCTCCGTTGCGGTGGCATGGACCCTGGCCTGGCCCGGCGTCTCCGGCGCCATCGTGGGTGCGCGATCGCCCCGTCAAGTTGACGGCTGGCTGGCTGCAGGCCGGCTGGAGCTCACACCTCGCGATCTCGACGACGTCGCGCGCGCGATCGCGGATACTGGTGCCGGCAGCGGACCCGCGAGCCCTGAGCCTTCCCGTGTATGATCCCTCTCCCATGTCCGAAGCGCTCGTCGAACAGAAGGCCAGGCTGCGCCGCCAGGCGTACGACGCCAGGAACGCGCAGGAGAACAAGGACGAGGTCTCGCGGACGATCGTTGAACGATTCGTCGCGCTGCCCGAGTACGCCGCGGCCCGGACGGCTATGTGGTATCTCGACGTGCGGTCGGAAGTCCGCACGCGCCACAAGATCGGCGAGGCCCTGAAGAGCGGGAAGAAAATCGTCGTCCCCTATTGCACCGTCGACGAGCGGGACACGAACAAACTCGGCCTCTGGCATCTGACGAGCATGGACGAGCTCGTCGCCGGCACCTGGAAGATCCTGGAACCTCCGCGCGATCGATGGGGCGACCCGGGCAAAGAGGTGGACGCTCGCGAGCTCGACATGGTGATGGTGCCGGGCGTGGCGTTCACGCGCGACGGGGCGCGCATGGGCAACGGCCAGGGCTACTACGATCGGCTGCTGAATCAAGTGCGACCTGACGCGTCTCTTGTTGCGCTGGCCTTCGAGAGCCAGTTGTTTCCGGAGCTGGCCGTCAGCCCGCACGACGTTTACATGGACAAGGTGATCACCGAGCAGGCGGTCTACAAGGGCCGCGGGCGGGGCGTTCACAACCAACGATGACAGAATCCCGGTCTTCCCAAAGCCAAACGGGCGCCCTCGTCGACGATACGTACGCTGAAGCTTTCAAGAGCCTCTACGCGGAAGTTCTGATCACTGCCCGCAACCGCACCTGGGTCGATCACGCCGTCCACGCGGCGACAGGCAACGCGTCGTCAACGATCATGTGCGACTGCGAGGCGGGCCTGGACGGCTACACCGACACGACGCCAGACGGCCGTCCAGGCGCGATCGTGCAGTTTCACGTCCCGCGGTTCCGCAAAGACCGCGTCGAGGCGCTCGAGCGCTCGCTGCTCGTGCGGATCAGCCAGAACGTGCTGACCTGTCCGACCGCCGCCTGCTTCAACCTGCTCGACACCGACCCGTACTACAAGCTCGGGCGCAAAGTCGCCTATTTCGGCAACGGCTATCAGTTCCGGGACACCCGCCATGGCCGACGGGTGTGGGTGGTGCCGATCCTGGGCGGCGAGTTCGTGATCGATCGCCGCTTCGGCTACAGCGAGGGGCTGATGGGCGGCAACTTGTGGCTGATGGCGAGCGACGTCGACTCGGCGTTGGCCGCGGCCGAGCGGGCGACGACGGCCATCGCCAGGAGCGCGGGAGTGATCACCCCATTTCCTGGCGGCGTCGCCGCCAGCGGCTCGAAGATCGGCAGCCGCTATTCGTTCTCGATCGCTAGCACGTACGAGAAGTATTGCCCGACGTTGCGCGGGGCGCCCGGCGTCGAGACAGCGCTCCCCGACGGCGTCAACTCGGTGATGGAGATCATCGTGAACGGCCGCAACATTCAGGCGATCGCCGACGCCGTGCAGGCAGCGATTTCCGCGGCGGTCGGCACACCCGGTCTCATTCGCATCTCCGCCGGGAACTACGACGGCCGGCTGGGCAAGAACTTCATTTACCTGCGCGCGGACAAGCCCGGGGCCAGGGACCAGGCTCGCCCCGGGCCCTAACCTCCAGCCTCTAGCCTCCAACCTCTACCCTCTAACCTCTAACCTCTAACCTCTAACCTCTAACCTCCAGCCTCCAGCCTCCAGCCTCCAGCCTCTAACCTCCAGTCTGATACGATCCCCTCGGAGGATTCCGATGACATCCAGCCGCCTCGCACTCAGGCCCCTCTTGTGGCGCGGTATACGGCTCGCCCTGATCCTCGCCCTCGTGGCGCGAGCTGCCGGCGCGCAGGCGCCGCTGCCGGCAGGCATGGAAGAGGTGACCTCGGTCGAGGGGATCACCGAGTACCGGCTCGCCAACGGTCTCCGGGTGCTTCTGATTCCGGACCCCTCCAAAGACACGATCACCGTCAACATGACCTATCTGGTCGGGTCGCGACACGAGAACTACGGCGAAAGCGGAATGGCGCACCTGCTCGAGCATCTGCTGTTCAAGGGGACGCCCAAGCACCCGAACATCCCGCGGGAACTGACCCAGCACGGCGCGCGGGCCAACGGAACCACCTGGTTCGATCGCACGAACTACTACGAGACCTTTTCGGCCACGGATGAAAACCTCCGCTGGGCTCTCGACCTCGAGGCCGATCGGATGGTCAACTCTTTCGTCGCGCAGAAAGATCTCGACAGCGAGATGACCGTCGTCCGCAACGAGTTCGAACGCGGCGAGAACGACTCCTCCGGCGTGCTGATGGATCGCGTCCTGTCGACGGCGTACTTGTGGCACAACTACGGGAAGTCGACGATCGGCGCACGCGCCGACATCGAAAACGTGCCCATCGACCGGCTGCAGGGGTTCTACCGTCTCCACTACCAGCCCGACAACGCCGTATTGGTCGTCGCGGGCAGAATCGATCTGCGTCCGACTCTCGGACTCATCGCCGAGACGTTTGGCGCGCTGCCCAAGCCGGCCCGCACGATGCCGACGCAGTACACGCAGGAGCCGACACAGGACGGCGAGCGCAGCGTGACGCTCCAGCGCGTGGGCGACGTGCAGTACGCGGCCGTCGGATATCACGTGCCCGCCGGCCCGGACCCCGATTACGCCGCCATCGCCCTGCTGGGCCACGTGCTGGGCAACGCCCCGTCCGGCCGGCTGTACAGGGCGCTCGTCGAGACCAAGAAGGCGACGCGCACTTTCGCTTTCGACTTCCAGCTGCACGACCCCGGGTATGCGTTGTTCGGTGCGGAGGTCCGTCAGGAGTCGTCGCTCGACGCGGCACGAGACGCGTTGCTGCAGGCTGTTGACGACATCGGCAGGAACCCGCCGACTTCTGAAGAGCTGGAACGCGCGCGCGCGGCGCTTTTGAAACAGATCGATCTCGACCTCAATTCGTCGAACCGGATTGGCCTGCAGCTGACCGAGTGGATCGGCATGGGCGACTGGCGGCTGCTGTTCCTGCACCGGGACCGGCTCCGGAGCGCAACGGGTGCCGATGTCCAGCGCGCGGCGGCCAGGTATTTCAAGCCGTCCAACCGGACCGTCGGGCTCTTTCTGCCGACGGCGAAGCCCGATCGAAGCGAGATCGCGGCGGTGCCAGACGTCGCTTCGGTGTTGAAGGGCTACAAAGGCGATCCGGCCATTGCAACCGGCGAGGCGTTCGATCCGGCGCCCGCGAATATCGACGCCCGGACCGTGCGGTCCACGCTGCCGGGCGGTCTGCGTTTGACGCTCCTCGAAAAAAGGACGCGGGGGCGCACGGTCGTGGCCGACTTGACGCTGCGATTCGGCGATGAAAAGAGCTTGATGAACCGTCGCGTCGCCGGGGATCTGGCGGCGGACATGCTGATGCGGGGAACCCTCAAGCGCACCCGCCAGCAGATCCAGGACGAGCTCGATCGCCTGAAAGCCCGCGTCCGGGTCAGCGGCAGCGCCACCAGCGTCAACGCCGCCATCGAAACGACCCGCGAGAACCTCCCGGCGGTCCTCCGCCTCGTCAACGAAGTCCTGCGGGAGCCGTCGTTTCCCGCCGGCGAGTTCGAACCGCTTCGCCAGCAGCGCCTTGCCAACGTCGAAGAGCAGCTGAGCGACCCCACGGCTCTCGCCTCGGTCGCCTTCCAGCGCCACCTGCGCCCTCGCGCGCGCGGAGACGTACGCTACGTGCCGACGCTCGAGGAATCCATCGCCGAGCTGAGCACGATTTCGCTCGACGATGTGAAGAAGTTCCACGCGGACTTCTATGGCGCCTCGTACGGTGAGGTCAGCGTCATCGGCGACTTCGATCCGAAAGAAATCGCCGCCGTGACCGGCGACGTCTTCAACACCTGGAAGACGCCGCAGCCGTTTACCCGCGTCGCGGACACGTTTGCCGAGGCCCCGCCGATCGATCGCGCGCTCGAAACGCCCGACAAGGCAAACGCGTACTTCGTCGCCGGCCTCAACCTGAACGTGCGGGACGACGACCCTGACTATCCGGCGCTGCTGCTGAGCAACTACATGCTGGGCGGCGGATTCATCAGCTCCAGGCTGGCCACGCGAATTCGTCAGAAGGAAGGCATCAGCTACAGCGTGGGTTCGCAGCTCCAGGTCGCCTCGCTCGACAAGGTCGGCAGCTTCACCGTTCGCGCGATTTACGCGCCGGAAAACGCCGCCAGACTCGAGACGGCGTTCAAGGAGGAGATTGCCCGCGCGTTGGCCGAGGGCTTCACCGAAGAAGAAATCAAGACGGCCAAGACCGGCATGCTGCAGTCACGGCAGGTCAGCCGGGCCCAGGACGGCGAGCTGGCCTCGCGGCTGGGGCTCCTTCAGTACCTCGGGCGAACGATCACATGGGACGCCGATCTGGATCGCAAGCTCGAGGCGCTGACGGCGGCGGAGATCAAGGCGGCCCTGTCCCGACATCTCGATCCCTCGAAGATCTCGATCGTCAAGGCCGGCGACTTCGCGAAGACGCGCGCGGGGACGGCGCCCAAACCATGAGACGTGGCGCCGCGGCCCTGACGCTCATCGTCTCGCTCCTGGCGGCCGGATGCGCCACGCCAGCGGCCGAGAGCGAGTTCTTCGGCAAGGTCGACCCGCCCGAAGGTCAGGTGCTGCGGTACATTACGGGGTCGGAACCTGAATCGCTCGATCCCCAGTTCGGCACCGGTCAGCCTGAAGCGCGCATCTACATGGCGCTCTACGAGGGGCTGACGGAATACCATCCCAAGACAACGCTGCCGATCCCCGCCATTGCCGAGCGGTGGGACGTCAACGAGGACTCATCGGAGTTCGTGTTCCACCTTCGGCCAACCGCCCGCTGGTCGAACGGCGACGCGATTACCGCCCACGATTTCGTCTATAGCTTCCGACGCGGCCTCAGTCCAGCTTTCGCCTCGCGGAACGCGTACATGTCGTACTACATCCTCTACGCGAGGGGCTATAACGAGGGCGGCGTGTTCGTCCGCGACCCGTCGAGCGGACGGTTCGTGCAGCGGAGCGAGGTATCCGGCGAATCGCCGTTGCGTCTGGTTCTGCCCGGCGACGAGGCCACGCGCCGGCAGGCCATAGGAGCCGACCCTGCCCTGCAGAAGGTCACCGCAGGAAAACAGTTTGTGCCAATCAGGGCGGAAGACATCGGCGTCGAAGCCCTCGACGACCACACGCTGCGCATCACGTTGACTCAGGGCGCGCCGTTTTTTGTCGGCATGACCGCGCATCAGTTCTTCAGACCGGTCCACCGCCCCACCGTCGAAAAGTTCGGCGTCCGCTGGACCGACCCCGAGCACATCGTGACCTCGGGCCCGTTCATCCTGAAGGAATGGCGTCCCTACGATCGCCTGGTCGTCGTCGCTAACCCGATGTACTGGGACGCGGCGACCGTAAAGCTCAGGGAGATTCGCTTTTACCCCATCGAAGTGCAGACAACGATGTTGAACCTCTACAAGGCGGGTGAGGTCGATGCGATTTACAACCATACCGTCCCGCCGTCGTGGCTGCCGATTATTCGCGGGTTGAAAGACTACATGGACGCTCCCGAGATCGCCATCGAGTACTACGGCATCAACACCACCAAACCGCCGATGGACGACTTGCGGGTGCGAAAAGCCTTCAACATGGCGATCGACAAAGCGGCGCTGGCGCGCTTCCGGGTCGTCGCGAAGCCGCTGACGGCGTTCACACCTGAGGGGATTTTCCCCGGTTACCCGCAGCCGCAGGGTGACGGGTTCGATGTGTCGCGCGCACGCGAGTTGCTGGCTGAAGCCGGGTACCGCGATGCCACCGGCAACTACGATCCCGGCGCCTTTCCGACCGATCAAGTCGAGCTCGTGTACAACACGCTCGAGGCGAACCGCCAGGTTGCCGAGTTCGTGCAGGCGCAGTGGAAGCAGAACCTCGGGATTACGGTGCCGCTGCGAAATATGGAGTTCCGGACGTTCCTGAGCGAGCGCTCCAACCTCAATTTCAAAGGCTTCGCGCGCGCGGGCTGGATTGGCGATTACATGGATCCCTATACCTTCCTCGAGTTGTTCGCCGTCCCCTCACCGGGAACCAATAACGACTCCGGGTGGTTCGACCCTAAGTACGTCGATATGCTGTCGAAGGCAAATCGCACACTGGATCCGATGAAGCGCTTCGAGATCCTCGCCCAGGCCGAGGCCTACATGCTCGAGGCGCAGCCGATCATTCCTCTGCTCACGCGCGCGACCGACTGGATGAAGAAGCCGTACGTCAAGGGCATGTATCCCAATCCCGGAACGCTGCACGCCTGGAAATTCGTCTACATCGAACACGATCCCGCCAAATGGGATTACGGCGTGCCAGCCCTCGCCGACTAGCGCCGCATGCTGCGATTTGTC
This sequence comes from Vicinamibacterales bacterium, assembly GCA_035537875.1. Taxonomy (GTDB): domain Bacteria; phylum Acidobacteriota; class Vicinamibacteria; order Vicinamibacterales; family CAVVIG01; genus DATLLJ01. The sequence goes on from DATLLJ010000143.1 coordinate 31,437, forward strand.
ATCAGACGCCTGATTGTCACCCTTCCCCTCGTGCTCGTGGTCATCACGCTCACGTGGGGCCTGATCAGGCTCGCGCCCGGTAATTTTTACGCCTCCGAGCGTGCGCTTCCGGCAGCCGTCGAACAGAACATCCGCGTGAAGTACGGCCTCGATCAGCCCTGGTACGTTCAGTACGGGCGGATGTTGGGCAACGCGTTGCGAGGCGACCTCGGTACATCGCTGCAATACGAGGGGCGGTCGGTCAACGAAATCCTCGCAAGGACGATTCCAGTGTCGGCCGCCGTGGGCTTCCTGGCGTACGGGCTGGCGCTGGTGGTCGGCGTGGCAGCCGGAACGCTGGCCGCCGTCAAGCAGAACTCGGCACTCGATTACACATCGATGGCGGTGGCGATGTTCGGCATCTCACTCCCCAACTTCGTCCTGGGCCCGCTCCTGGTTCTGCTGTTCTCGCTCACGCTCTACTGGCTCCCGCCCGCGCGGTGGGACGGCCTGCCCAGCCGCAGCATGGTGCTGCCGGTCCTGACGCTCTCGGCCGTCTACATGGCATACATCGCCAGGCTGGCACGGGCCGGCATGCTCGAAGTGCTGCGTTCGGATTACATCCGCACAGCTCGAGCGAAAGGTCTCGACGAAAAACAGGTCATCCTCCGGCACGCGATGCGAGGGGGCCTGCTGCCGGTCGTGTCGTTCAGCGGTCCGGCGCTCGCCATCCTGATCACCGGCACGGTGGTCGTCGAACGGATTTTCGCGCTCCCGGGTGTCGGCAACTACTTCATCCAGGCAAATCTCAACCGGGACGAGCCGCTCATCCTCGGCATCGTGGTGTTCATCTCGATCGTCGTGCTCTTCTTCAACCTGCTGGTGGACGTCGCATACGGATTTATCGATCCACGGGTGAGGTACTGAATTGGATAATCGGGTAATCGGGTAATCGGGTAATTGATTTGGAGATTGGGTACAAAGGGCATGTCAATCGGGCAATCGATTGAGCAATCGACAGGTATGAACCGATCCCTCAATCGATTACCCGATTACCAGATTAGCCAACTCCTAGATTCACGGAGACGAGCCGCGTGAGCGGAGCCATCGAAGAAGTCTCTGCCGGCGAGTCTCTCTGGATGGCGGCGTGGCGGCGACTGCTGCGCAACCGGTTGGCGGTCTTCGGCATGGCGATGGTCGGCGTCATCGTGACGGTGTCGCTGGCGGGTCCGCCGATCATCCGGGCGGCAACCGGCTACACCTACGACTACATTCCGCCCGAAGCCGACCTGATCCGCTCCTTTCCCCCACTCCAGGCGCCCGACGGCTCGTTCTCTCTCCGCCATCCGATGGGAACCGACAGCTCCGGGCGCGACATGCTGGCCCGCGTTCTGCTGGGCGGCCGCATCTCGCTCATGGTCGGCATCATCTCGACGCTCGTGTCGCTCATCATCGGCATTGCGTACGGCGCGACGGCCGGTTACATCGGCGGCCACCTGGACGACGTGATGATGCGCATCGTCGACGTGCTGTACGCCATTCCGTACATGATGATCGTCATCGCGCTCCTCGCGCTCTTCGGCAACCAATCGCCCATCGGACAGCTCTTCCTGCTCTTCGCGGCGCTCGGCGCCGTCTCGTGGTTGACGATGGCGAGGATCGTGCGCGGGCAGGTGCTGTCACTCAAGAACCGCGAGTTCGTGTTGGCCGCCCGCGCCACCGGCGTGTCCACCACCAAGATCATCCTCCGGCACCTCGTTCCCAACACCATCGGCCCCGTCATCGTCTACGCGACGCTCACCATACCGTCGGTGATGCTGCAGGAGGCGTTTCTTTCGTTCCTCGGCCTCGGCGTGCAGGCACCGCTCGCGTCCTGGGGCAGCCTCGCGAACGAGGGAATTCAGAACATCGCCGTGTTTCCGTGGCAGCTCTTCTTCCCCGGGCTCACGATGGCGATCACGCTCGTCTCGCTCAACTTTCTCGGCGACGGACTGCGTGACGCGCTCGATCCGCAGACGCGCCGCACCTGAATGTCCTCCAGCTTCACGGCGCGTGTCTCCGGCGACATCAGAATGGGAACCACAGACTAGTGGCGGCCCTGCTTTCCGTACGCGGCTTGAAGACCTACTTCGAGCTGGAAGAAGGCACCGTCAAAGCGGTTGACGGGGTCAGCTTCGATCTCGAGCGCGGCAAGACGCTCGGCATCGTCGGCGAATCGGGTTCGGGGAAGTCGGTCACGAATCTTTCCGTTCTTCGCCTCATCCCTTCCCCGCCGGGACGCATCGTGGAGGGTCACATCCTCTTCGGCGGCCAGGATATCGTCTCGATGTCGGACGACGAGGTTCGGCGGATTCGCGGCAAGCGCATCGCGATGATCTTCCAGGATCCGATGAGCTCGCTCAATCCGTTCATGCGCATTTCGAAACAGCTGATGGAAATGACCCGGCTGCACCTGGGCTACGACCGCGCGCAGGCCTACCAGCACGCCATCAGGATGCTGCAGACGGTCGGCATCCCTGACGCCGCCACGCGGGTGGACGGGTACCCGCACGAGTTCTCCGGCGGCATGCGGCAGCGCGTGATGATCGCGATGGCGCTCTCCTGTCACCCTGAACTGCTGATCGCGGACGAGCCGACCACGGCGCTCGATGTGACGATCCAGGCGCAGATCCTGGATCTGATCCGGAAGTTGAAAGAGGACACCGGGACCAGCGTCATCTTGATCACGCACGACCTCGGCGTGGTCGCCGGGATGACGGATGACATCGTCGTGATGTACGCCGGCAAGGTGTTCGAGCAGGCGCCCACACGGGAGCTGTTCGAGCGCCCCGGAAACCCGTACACGAAAGGTCTGCTGCGCTCGGTTCCTGATCCCACGTCCGAGCAGGGTCAGCTCTATCAGATTCCAGGGCTGCCGCCAGACACGGCGAGGCTGCCTCCCGGCTGTCCGTTTGCCCCCCGGTGCGACTACGCCCAGGACATCTGCCGCAAAGAGTTTCCGCCGTTCGTGGCGCTGACGCCGCATCATCACTCGCTCTGTCACTTCGCACGCGACGTCTATGGCCCCGAGCCGTGAGCCTCGACCGATGAGCACGCTGCTCTCGGTCCGCAACCTCAAGGTGCACTTCGACCTGGGCGGCGGGACGATGTGGGATCGCCTGACGGGGGGCAGCCCGACGCGGCGCGTGGTGCGAGCCGTTGACGGCGTCACGCTCGACATCCTCGAGGGCGAAACGCTCGGCTTGGTCGGTGAGTCCGGGTGCGGCAAGTCCACTCTCGGTCGCGCCATCTTGAGGCTGGTGGAACCGACGGCGGGCGAAGTGGTGTTCAGAGGAAGAGACCTGGCGCACCTCTCGCCGCGACGACTCCGCGACGAGCGGCGTCATCTGCAGATGATCTTTCAGGATCCGTACGCCTCGCTCAATCCACGAATGACCGTGGGCGAGATCATCGCCGAACCCATCGAGACGTTCGGCCTGGCGCGGGGACAGGCGAAGCGCGATCTCGTGCGAGAGCTGATGGGCACGGTCGGTCTCAGCCCGCGGCACATCAAGCGATATCCGCATGAGTTCTCCGGCGGCCAGCAGCAGCGCATCGGCATCGCGCGCGCGCTCGCGGCTCACCCCGACTTCATCGTCGCAGACGAGCCCATTTCAGCGCTCGACGTGTCCATTCAGGCGCAGATCATGAACCTGATGGAGACGCTTCGACGGCAGCGCAACCTCACGTACCTGTTCATCTCCCACGACCTGCGCGCCGTGCGGCATACGGCCGACCGCGTCGCGGTGATGTACCTCGGCAAAATCGTCGAACTCGCGGACGCGAAGGTCATTTACGACGACCCGTTGATGCCATATACGAAGGCGCTGATCTCAGCCGTTCCTGTACCGGATCCGAAGATCGAGGCCACGAGACGCCGGATGGTGCTCGAGGGTGATGTGCCATCGCCCATCAACCCGCCCCCGGGTTGCCATTTTCATACACGCTGTCCGTTCGTGGTGGCGGCCTGCCGGGAGGTGGTGCCACCGCTCGTAGAGGTCAAACGGGGCCACTACGCCGCCTGTATCAGGATCAGCCGCGACCAGCCTCGCATCGACGACGTTCCGGCCGGGGCGACGCCCGGACTTCCCTAGGAAAGACGGGTCGGAGTGTCGGCTTCCCCGAGAGCGCGAACTCCTTGCATTGGCCAATTCCGAGGCTTACACTCACGGAAGTTCCGACCGTAACGATAGTTCGGCCTCGCGACTTCTGCGAGGTTCACGCCCCGCGTCGCGTCAGGCCTCTGTGATCGTCTTAAAGGAGGAGCCATGACTTGGGCACCCCGGCGCGCTCTCGTTCCTCTTGTCGGCGTCATCACCTTCAGCTCGGTCCTCGCCGGATGCTCCGGCAGCAGCGCGAACGGCGCGGTCGGTACCTCCGGAGATGCGGGTAATTTCATCGCGGTGGACACGGCCAGCCCGCCAGTCGTCACCCTCCAGAACATGACCGACCAGCCGCTCGTGGATATCAACGTCGCTCTCAAGAGCGGCATCCTGCTGTTCAGCGACAGCATCAGCCGTCTCGAGCCGAAAGAGAAACGGCAGCTGCGACACGGCGACTTCGCGAGCCGAGACGGCACGCCGTTCAGCCTTCGCATCGCCCGCCCGCGGGAGGTGATCCTCACGGCCAAGGATCTCAGCGGAAAACAGATGGAAGCCACGGTCCCCTGGAAGTAGAGTCATCCGAGAGCAGGCGGCCCGGACCGACGCCGGGTCGCCTCTCGCTTTGACATCCCCCCCTGCGCCTAGATAAGATGCGCCGCTCCCATGACCATCCTCGAAGTCTGCCAGCTGATTGAGAACAGTCAGATTGGGACCAGCATCCGCGAGTCGAACAACTACTGGATGTTGAACGGCGCCCATGTCCTCAGCCTGGCGATGTCGGTCGGCGCGATCTTCTGGTTCGATCTCCGCGCCATGGGCGTCAACATGCGCCATGTGCGCGTGTCAGAGGTCTATCGCCAGATCAGCGGCTGGATGTACGGCGGATTCGTCACGATGTTCATCACCGGCGTGCTGCTCTTCTGGGCACACGCCGCCACGTCCTACATGAACATCTATTTCCGGATCAAGTTCCTGGCGATGGGCCTGGCCGTGCTGAACGCCATGTATTTCAACGTCAAAACGGCGCGCGGCATCGCGGCCTGGGATGCGAACCCGGTGCCGCCGCCGGGCGTCCGGATCGCCGGCATCTTCTCCATCGTCATGTGGGCCGGCGTGATCGCGGCCGGCCGCCTGATGGCCTACACTTTCTAGCCATGGCGCTATCGATTTCTCAGTGGGCGGAAATGAGCTGGTGGGGCACCTTCGTCCGCGAATCGACGATGGGCTTCGCGATCGCGTCCGTGTTCCTGCTGTTCGGGCTCACGCTTCTGCTGGGAGGCATTTTCCTGATGAGCCTCCGCCTGTTCGGTCTCATTCTGACCGACCGGTCGGTCTCCCAGGTAGGCCGCGACTTCCGGAAGTGGACCCTGGCTGGCTTGGTTCTGGCCCTCGTCTCGGGACCAACCATGTGGGCGGCCACCGCGATGCGCTACTACGACAGCCCGGCGTTCTGGCTGGAGCAGCAAATCCTGGCCGTGGCCATCGTCTTCCATTTCTCACTGTGGGAATGGGTTATCCGAAAAGATGACGCGCCGGCCGTCCTGCGGGCATTTACCGGTGCGCTGGCGCTGTTCCTGTGGTTTGGCGTCGGCGTGATGGGCCGCGCCATAGGGTTTTTCTGAATATTCTTGACTTGTCCGCCGGGGACCCCAATAATTTTAGGAGATTCACGCCCACCGAATCTGGAGGTCGCAATGGCACGTAAGCTCGTCACCTTGGCCCTTGGCATCGGCGTTCTGGTGTCCGCAGCCCCACTCGTTGCGCACCACTCCGTTTCGGCGGAGTTCGACACCACCAAGACCATCAAGTTCGTTGGCAAGGTCAAGGAAGTGAACTGGGGAAATCCCCACATTTACACCAGCGTGGAGACCACCGACCCGGATACCGGCAAGCCGGCGGTGTTCAGAGTCGAAGGCGGTGCGCCCAACGCCCTGTTCCGGCAAGGCTGGCGCAAGGACACGCTGAAGATCGGCGAAACGGTGACGGTGACGGGCAACCGCGCCAAGAACCCTGACTCGCCCAATATCGGCCAGGCGACGATTCTGAACGAGGCCGGCAAGCGGGTGTACGCTGGGTCGAACAACTGAGCCGGGGGGCCAATTTCGCCACGATTTTCAAGGGGCAGCGGCGGGGCCGCCGCCCCTTTCTTGTCGATGATTACGCTCTTGACTTGGCGACGAGTCGCCCCAATAATCTGCAGAGAGTTTAATGAATGAGGAGGCCGTAATGGCACGAAGACTCGTGAGCCTGCTCTTAGGCGTCGGCGTTCTGGTCGCAGCGGCTCCCCTTGTCGCTCACCATTCGGTGTCAGCGGAATTTGATACGACGAAGACGATCAAGTTCACTGGCAAGGTGAAGCAGATCGACTGGGGGAACCCGCACATCTACACGCAGGTGGAAACGACCGACCCCGCCACCGGAAAGCCGATCGTGTTCAAGGTCGAGGGTGGACCGCCGAACTCGCTCTTCCGGGCCGGCTGGCGGAAAGACTCGCTGAAGGTCGGCGAGACCGTAACCGTGACCGGCAATCGCGCCAAGAATCCCGACTCTCCGAACGTCGGTCAGGCGACGATTCTCAACTCCGCTGGCAAGCGCATCTACTCCGGCCAGGCCGAGGGCGCAGCCACGCCGTAGTCGATTCGGAAATCGATCTGCAAGACAAAAAGGGACAGCGAAATTCGCTGTCCCTTTTGTTTTGTGCAGGGCTCGCCCCCGCCACAACCCGGATTCGCCGCTGCGCTAGTCGACCAGCTCGGGGCGCTTCCACGGGGTGATGCCGCCGTCGTAGATTCCCCCGTTGTTCTCCTCGCACGAGTATTCCATGATCACGTCGGGATAGTTCTTCAAGCGCCACGTCCGGACGTTCATCCACGGTTGCGTGTACATCTTCGGATCGATGACGGTGACCGTGTGCTCCATCGTGCGCGAGTCGGTGCGCAGGAACGTGTTGATGAATTTCACGTCCTTGCTGTGGGGATGCCCGGCCGTGTCGAGCTTCGTGTACCCATTGAAGTGCGACGTTTCGATCACCAGCGTGTCGCCTTCCCAGCGGCCCGTCGAGAGGCCGTTCCAGCTCTCGGGGAGATCATCGGGCCATTTCATGTCGTTCGTGGGCACCCAATGGAACCAGGTGTTCTGCTCGAAGAGAAACGCGAGCGCATCGGGATGGTGAATGATCTGCACGCCGTGCGGCGAATTGATGCTGCGGGACATCCCGAACGGCAGGCAGCTGCCCGCGTAGTCGCCGTTCTTGACCGGGTCGTATTCCTTCCATTCCTTCAATCCCCGTTCGGTGAACGGCAGATCGAACGTGCGACCGCCGCCGCCGGTGGCAGAAGCCGCCGCGTCGGACAACGCCTCGCCTAGACGGGGGAAGGACAGCACTTCGCGCGTCTTCGGATCGCGCACGGTGCCCTTGGCGCCCATGTTCGGCGTATAGGGGTTGGTCCAATGTCCGCTGAGGTCTGGTTTGCCGTTGGCCAGGCGCGGCACCGGCCCCGCGGGTGGCTGGTTCGCCGCAGGCGCCCCGCCACGGCCCTGCGCCGGTGGCGCGCCTTGACCCAAGGCAAGGGCGGAGGCCGATGCCACAATGGCGAGCATGCCTGCCGCCTTCACGATCGAATTCGGGTGAATCCTCACGTTGCTCTGCTCCCTTCTCGAAGGCGACCGCGCACTTCGATTCTCTGGAATTTCCTGAAGTTAGGCTAGTCGGGCCGGTCGCTTCGAGTCAAGGCGAAACGCCCGTCCCGAAGTGCACGCGCGTCGATCCGCCGATGCCATGTGCCACGGCGAGATTCAGGCGTACGAACGCGGCAGAAAACCAGACGGCGCCGCCGACCGCACGTTCGAGGTGTTGGTCTTCGAGCCGGCCACCGTTGTCGTACACCGTGCCGACGTCCACGAAAGCGCTGACGCCCAGCTTGCCGACGTTGAGCGGCGAGGTCAGCGGCAGGCGCAGCTCGACCGAACCGGCAACCAGCGTGTCGCCGACCGCCGCGCCGCGCCGGAACCCCCGCAGGTTCGGCATGCCGCCGAGTATCGGCTTGAGATAAGGCGGGAGCGGCGCATCCGAATCCTCGCGCAGCGCCCGGATCACGAGCACGCTCTGCCCCACCAGGCCGAGATACCCTCGCGCGTCGACCATCATCTGATTGACTGCGCCGGCAGGTCCACGGACATCGGGCTGATCGACGGCCGACCGTTCCCACGCCGCTCTCGTGTACACGGCGTTGCGCGCCAGCATCGGATCGAGCCGCGTGTCGAACACCATTTCGGCGCCGGTCGACAGAAAGCCATCGTCGCCGCCCAGAAACGTCACCTGTTGCCAGCCCGCCGTTCCGCTAACTCGAAGACCTGAGACGAGCGACGCGAGATCGCGTTCGGCGGTGACCCATACGCGCTGCCGATCCTCGTCATCCTCGAAAAATGGGTGCCGACGCCGTGTGATGGAGGAGCCGAACTCGATGCGGCTGACGGGCGCCTGGATGAATTCCTTGTCGAGCTCGACCGCAGCGCGCTTTTCTCCCCCCCAGGTGAGCGGGAACGAAATGCGGCTCCGGCGGCCGAGAGCATCGGGTCGGGTCATCCTCACACCGTAGGTGAAGCCATAGCCATCTTCGAAACGGAGCAGCGGGAGGTACATCAGACCCGGGCCGCCTCGCTCGACGACCCGGGCCGGCTCGTCGGGGCTCCCGCCGCCCTCGATCTTCACCGGCCCCTCGTCGACGATGACGACGAGGACGATCTGCGTCGGGTCGGCGATCGAAGCAAAGCGCCTCAGCACCTCGACGCGCTCGAAGCGGCCGGCAGCACGCAGGCGCCCCGTCACCTCGGCCACGGTGTCCGCGCCGACGGGCATGCCGATCTCAATCCCGCCGAGCTGACGAACCTCGTCGTCCGGCGTCAGCAGGTTCCCCTGGATGCGAATCGCGGCGACGTGTTCTCCGGCCTGGGACGCGGTCTCGTTCGCCGCCTGCTCGGGAACGGGGCTGCCACCCGGCAGAGCCAGTGCAAGAGCCAGCAGCATGCCCGGGACCATCAGCGAACCCTGATCGTCGCTTCGGCCTGCCGGTAATCGGTGTAATCGAGCGCGTAGCGAAAGTCGACTGTTCCGACAGCCAGCGTCAGCGACGCGTTCATCTCGAGCGCGCGCGGCAGCCAGACGTCCGGAAACGCCTGCCCCATGGTCATCGACGCGCGGACGTCATCCACGCGGGCGAGCCAGGGAACGGGCAGGAACTCGAACGTGATGTTGTCGTAGGTCATCTTCACGATCTGATGAGCGGTGGGTTCGATCCAGAGCGTCACGAGCGCGACCTTGTTCATCAGGCGCCTGAGGAGCGCCTCCTGCTGGTTGTTCTCGTTGCTGTCGTTCCGGCCTCGCTGGAACAGGTTCGTCGGGTAGTACTCGATGCGAAGGACATCCCGGTCCTCGAGGCGCTCGCGGCCCACCAACGCGTACGTCCCCTCGTCGAACCGGAAGCGGAGGAAGTACGCCGATGAAATGAACTCGGGCTGGCGCGACTGGCGGATGAGTCCGGCCACGTCCGTCGCTGTTTCTTCTGCTGCCGGCGGCGTGTTCGCGGGCGGCGTCTGCGCGGCCGCCCGCTGATCCCGTCTCTGCACGCGCTTGAGGTAGCTGGCTTCGTATTCGACGCGGTCGTCTTCGCCGATCGTGACGCCGTTGACCCTGACCGGACTGCGGACGAAATACCCGTCGCGCACGTACCACGTGAAGTCGCGACGCTCTCCCCATAACAGTGTCCGCGCCGGACCTCGCAGCTCAATCTGTTCGCGTTCGTCCAGGATGTACTGCTGAAGCTTCTTCCAATTGTCGTCGCGGCGCTCGAGGACGCGCTGCATGAACGCGTCGAGATCGGATTGTGCGGCATCGATCGGGACCGCAGACTGGAGCAGCACGATGCCGAGCAGCACAATCGTCGCGGCGCCGAGTGGCTTCACTTCTTCTGTTCCTCCAGGTCCAGCTTAGGGATGCCGAACTGTCCGCCCAGGCTCGACAGCGTGGCCAGATCGATGGGCCCGACGATGTTGACGAACGTGAGTTCCTTCGGCTCGGCAGCAATGACCACGAGGCCCGCAATCTGCTCCTTCACCATCTTAAAGAACACCTCGACATTCTCTCCGTCTTTCTTGCTGGTGACGCTCACCATTTTCGACCAGGTGGGAGCCTTCAGCTGCGACCGCAAGGACTCGACGTCGGCCTCGGTGTACTGGTCGGGTTCGGCGAACTCGAAGCTCCTGACGTAGATGCCCTTGAGGTTGGCGATCAGGTTCTTGGCGACTTTCTCCTCCGGATCGTTCGACGACAGAAACTTCGACGCCAGCTGCAGCAGGGCACCGTCCACCGTGACGTTGACGGTCTCGACCGCCTTGGCCGCCAGGCGCTCGACGTTCACCGGGATCGTGATGTCCTGCGCGCGGCTGTCGCTTGCCGACGCCACGATGAGCGTCGCGATCACTCCCGTAATGATGGATCTCATGGTTCCTCCCCTAAGGGTTGCGGCCCGTCTCGTGCAGCCGGTTGATCTTCGTTTGGACGAGCTGCAGCTTGCTCCCGGCAATCTGCAACGCCTGGACGACCTGCTCCCTCGCCGCCTCTCCTGCGGCCTGTTCCTGACGCCGCGCGCGGTATTCCAGACCCCCGGCGACGGCCGCCACCAGCGCCGCCGCGACGGCCCAGCGAACGAAGGCCGGGGTGCTCGATTTCGTGCTTGGCAGATTCGCGCGCGTTTCGGTCGCCGAAGGCTTTCCCGCGCGACGAAGCACACGCTCTGCAAAGCCGCCGGGCGGCTCGACCCTTCCCATCATCTTCCGCAGTTCGTCGTCCAGTTCTGTCATAGCACTACGTCTCCAAACACCCGCAACACCTTCTCGCGCAGCATGGCGAGCGAGCGCTGCAGGTGACTTTTCACCGTGGCGATCGGTATCGCCAGCAGATCGGCGATCTCCTGCGGCGTCAGATCTTCCTGATAGCGCAGGACCACGACCATGCGCGGCGCAGGCGGCAGCGAGTCCACGAGCTGTCTGAGCCTGCGTGAGAGCCACGGATCGCGTGCGACCGTGCGCGCCGCCGGCTCGGGCACGTCCTCGAGGCTGACCTGCGACCACTTCCGGCGCCGCGAGTAGTCGATGCACCGTTGGCTCGTGACTCTCCGAAGCCAGAAGACGAGGTGCTCGCCCGAAGCGATCGCGTGGAGGTTCTTGTGGAGCTGGAGAAACACGTCCTGCGCCACTTCCTCGGCCACCTGACGGTCCCGCAGGAAATTGACCGCAAGGCTGAAGACCATCGACTGGTGCTCGAGGACAATCGCCGCGAAATCGCCGCGATTGAGCTTCGATTCCAGTGGAGCGTTCACGCGTGCGGGCTGCGCCATTCGGTTCTCTCGCTACCCCTCACTGAGATATACGAGGGTGGGCGTCGGTGAGGACGCAGAAAGAACGGGGTGTTGACAGCCTTGCGTGACTCTGCTACCTTGTTACCACAAGGTAGCTTCGCAAGGCATGGACCTTTCCGAGAAATTCGGGCCGATTCGCAAGGGACTCCTCGAGTTCCTCATCCTGAAGATCATCGCGGCCAGCGAAGTCTACGTCGCTGACATGCTGAAGCGCCTGAGCACCACCGACTTCGCGACGCAGGAAGGCACGCTCTACCCGCTCCTCAGCAAGCTGCGCCGCGAAGGGCTCGTCGAGTACGAGTGGCGGGAATCCGACGCCGGGCCGCCGCGCAAGTACTACACCCTCACCGCTAAGGGCACCGCCCAGCTGGCGGAGCTCGACCAGTACTGGAAACACATCAACAAAACGATCAGCCAGCTCGGGAGCTAGTATGCACAAAGTCATCGTCATCGACCTGAACGGCAACGCATACCAGGTAGACGAGCCCGGCTACGACTCACTGCGCGCCTATCTCGATCGCGCGGAGACGCAGCTCAAGTCCAGTCCCGACTTCGTCGAGATCATGGCCGATCTCGAAGGCGCCATCGGCGAGAAGTGCCAGCGCTTTCTGGGTCCGCACAAGAGCGTGGTCAGCGCTGCCGAGATCGATCAAATCCTCGCGGACATGGGGCCGGTCGAGCCCGCGGCCGGAGGCGCCAGTGAGGAGACTCCGCCGAAGGAGCGGACTGGCAGAGACTCCGATCAGAAACGCGGATCGGCCAGCCCGCCCAAGCGCCTCTACCAGATCGCCGACGGCGCGATGTTCAGCGGCGTCTGCAACGGCATCGCGGCCTATTTCAACGTCGACGTGACGATCGTGCGGATTCTCTTCGTCATCCTGGCGTTCCTCTCCGGTGGGATCGCCGTTGCCGTGTATTTCGTTCTGATGGTCGTGATCCCGATTGCCACCACGTCGGAAGAGCACGCCGCCGCCCACGGTCAGCCGTTCAACGCCCAGGAAGTCGTCGATCAGGCAAGGAAGAGCTATTCTGAATTCAAGAACGACAAGGAGCAATGGAAGCAGCGCTGGCGATGGCAGCAGCGGCTCTGGCACCGTCAGTTCATCAGACAGCAGCGCCGATGGCGACGGAACTGGCCCCCTGGGCCCTGGTCGCGCGAGGCCTCTCAGAACATTCCGTACGGCGCTCGAGTCATCGCCGGAACGATGCTGCCGGTCCTGGGGATCGTCAACGCGGGACTGGTCCTGTTGCTGCTCTACTCGATCTTCTCAGTCATGCTCCGGGGCATGCTGTTCGGCTGGTCTTTGCCCCCCGATATCCCGCGATGGATCGGCGTCGTCGGCGTCGTCGTCGCCTATCTCGTCATCGCCTTACCGTTCAAGTTGGGCAAATATGCGGCCCACGAGGCAGTTGGCGGACGGCATGCCCCTTGGGCGGGGCTTCTCGAACTGGTGTTCATCGTCCTCTTCTTCTGGCTTGCTTACACCTATGTTCCGGTGTTCCGCGATTTCCTCAACGCCATCGGCGCGCTCCTTCAGGAGCTGTTCCGACCGCGTGGGGGTGGCACGCTCCAGGCGGCGATGATCTGCCTTGGTGGATGGGGTATAGAAAAAAAGGCGGGTCCAACGGACCCGCCCAGGTCGATTTAGAGAGCGGAGACTACGGGACGATGGTCGTGGAACGATCGACCGTGTCCATATTGCCCACCATGAGCTCGTGGGCGTAGTTGGCCTGCTGGCAGACGTATTCCCACGGCTCCAGATCGGGGTTGAAGCGCATGAAGAAGTAACCGGTCCACGGCTGCGTGTAGACGTTGGGGTCGTCCACGGTCACTTCGTACTTCATGCCGAGCGCGCTGATCCGGGTGAATCGTTCGAGCGTCCGCAGCTTCTCGGTGTGAGGCAGCCCGCGTCGATCCAGCCAGAACCTCTCGTTGTAGCCCGTCGACTCGACTACCAGCGTGTCGCCTTCCCACCAGCCGACGGAGTGCCCGTAGTACGTGGGATCGGCATTTTTCGGATGCGTCCGGCCGTCCATGTAGACGATCCGGAAGGTGTGCGGGCCGCCTTCGTCGAAGATGTAGATGCGGTCACCGAGTTCGACGAACTCGACGCCGTACGGGGTCAGGAACTGCCGGGCGACGCCCGAGGCTTTGCAGCGCGTGTGCGGTTCCAGCTCGTGCTTCTGACGGTCGACGTAGAGCGCTTTCGCCCAGGGCTGGAACGGCACTTTTTCGAACTCGAGGATCGGGTTCGCGGTGCTGAAGAGCGGCGTCCACAGTCCTTTGTCGTTCCCGCCTCCGATCATGATTCGGCCGTTGGGCAGGCGCGGCGCCGGTCCCGCGTCTTTTGGCGGTTCGTTGCGTTCGAAGTTGGAAAGCCCTCGGATCTCGGTCGTCTGCGCGAAGGACGGGGCGGAGAAAAGCCAAACGGCCAGCCCGGAGGCTGCCGTCACAAGGAGCCGATGTCGCATCAACCTACCTCCTGATCTGACCGACGATCATACACTGTCATCGCAGATCGATGAGGTTCTTGCCCTCCGTATACGTCTGGGCGCGCAATTCATTGGGGTTCTGCTTGCTCGGAACCGCCTGGAATGTGATTGTTTTGCCCGTCTGGATGTCGACCTCGTCGAGGCCCCGCGCGTCCAGGCGGATCGGCGGCCCGAGCACCACCTCCCACGCTTTGCCGGCGACCTCGATCGTCGCCGTCGCGAGCCCGTCGCGCTCCCAGGTACTCCTCTTGATGACGCCGGTGTACGTCTGGGGTTTGGTCAGGTCGAAGGCCGTCCATTCCCATTTCGCCGGCACGATGCTCGGGTCGTCGTTCGGCTGGGTCCACGGCGTGACCGCGCCTTCGAGCAGCGTGGTCATGTTGGTCTCCATGCACCCGTACTCCATCAGCTCCACCTCGGGCGAGAGGACGAAGACGCGTTCGTTCTTGATCGGCCGCGTATACGTTTTCGGATCCTCCAGCACCCAGTCGAACGTCATGCGTCCCATGGTCGGGCGCGTGAACCGCATGATGAGGTGCGCCTCCTCGCTCATCGGGTGACCTTGCGTACCGAGTTTGGCGTAGCCGTTCAGGTTGACGACGTCGATGACCAGCGTGTCGCCTTCCCAGTGACCGCGCGAATCGCCGAACCAGGTGGGCGCCCAGTCCTTCCGGTGCGGCAGCCCCTCGGTGTTCACGAGCTGAAACATCGTGCTCTGCTCGAACAGGAACGAGATGTACTCGTTGTTCTGAAGAATCTGCATCGGGTGGGGCGAAAACGATCGGATCCAGCCAAATGGCATGCAGCTGCCGGCGTAGTCGCCGTTCTTCGCCTGGTTGTAGTTGTCCCACTGCTTCTGGCCCCACGGCGTGAACGGCAACGGGTTGGTCTCCCCTTTGGTGCTGCTTCCATCCGGGTTCGTGAACGTCCGCGTGATGTCGGGGACGAAGGGACGGGTCCAGTTGCCGCTGAAGTCCGGCTTGCCATTCGGCAAGCGCGGCGCCGGCGCGTTCGCGTCGACCTTCATCTTGGCCGACTGCGCCGCGGTCAACGCCGGTGACGCGAGGATGCCTGCCAACACGAGCGCCGTGACCGTCCAACTCGAGCGGTTCATGAGTGCGTCCTCCGTATGACGGTATCAAAAGAAAGGCGGGTACCCAGAAGGTACCCGCCTCAACTGACTGACCTGGAGCTCAGCGCGCCTCGATGGTGTCCTTGCCCATCGTGAAGGTCTCCACGCGCAAGTCGGTCGCGCTCGCCTTGCTGGGGACCGCCTGGAAGGTGAGCGTCTTGCCCACGGCGACGTCTTCTTCCGCGATCCCGCGGAAGTCGAGGCGCACCGGGAACCCGAGCATGACGTCGTAGGTCTTTCCGGCCACGTCGATCTTCGCGGTGGCGAGCTTATGAAGCTCCCAGTTCACTTCCTTCACGACGCCAGTGTAGGTCTGCGATTTCGTGAGGTCGAACGACGTCCACTCCCATCGAGCCGGCACGACGCTCGGCTCGTCGTTCGGCTGGGTCCACGGGGTGATCGCGCCATCGAGCAACGCGACCATGTTGTTCTCCATGCACGCGTATTCCATGAGCTCGACTTCGGGCGTGTACACGAAGACGCGCTCGTTCTTGATGGGCCGCGTGTAGGTCTTCGGGTCGGTGAGGGTCCAGGTGAAATTCAGCTTGCCGAACTCCGGCCGGCTGAACGTCATGACCAGGTGCGCCTGCTCGCTCATCGGGTGACCGATGGTGCCGAGCTTCGCGTAGCCGTTGAAGTTGACGATGTCGATCACCAGCGTGTCGCCCTCCCAGTGACCACGTGAATCACCAAACCAGGTCGGCGCCCAGTCCTTCCGGTGCGGCAGCCCCTCGGTGTTCACGAGCTGGAACATCGTGCTCTGCTCGAACAGAAACGCGATGTACTCGTTGTTCTGGAGCAGCTGCATCGGGTGCGGCGTGAACGATCGGATCCAGCCGAACGGCATGCAGCTGCCGGCGTAGTCGCCGTTCTTCACCGGGTCGTAATTGTCCCACTGCTTCTGACCCCAGGGCGTGAAGGGCAGCGGATTCGGCTCGCCTTTGTTGCTGGTGCCGTTCCCGTTGGTGAACGTCCGGGTGATGTCCATGGTTCCCGGACGGGTCCAGTTGCCGCTGAAGTCCGGCTTGCCGTTCGGCAGACGAGGCACGGGAGCCTTCGGATCCCACTTCGTGGTCTTTGCGCTCTGCGCCTCGACAGACAGTGGCGACAGCGCGATTCCGGCGACGAGGATCGAAAGGGCCAAACTCAGATGAATTCTCATATGCGCATCCTCTTTTGACGTTACGGGACAATCTGACTGGGCCGATCGACCGACTCCTGAGAGCCGCCGCCCACCAACAGCGTTGACGCGAAATTATTCTCCTGACACACGTACTCGAACAGCTCCGTGTCCGGGGTCCATTCGAGATAGAAACCGCCCGTCCACGGGGCGGTGTACGCGCCCGGATCATCGACGGTGACTTCGTACTTCAGCGTGTTCATGTTCACGCGCGTGAACCGCTCGACGAGATGCAGCCGCTCGGTGTGCGGATTCCCCTCCCGATCGAGCCAGAACGCCTCGTTGTACCCCACGGAGTCGATGACGAGCGTGTCGCCCTCCCAGTGACCGACGTTGTGGCCGTAGTAGCTCGGAATGAGGTTCTTGGGATGCGGCCGCCCGTCCATGTAAACCTCGCGCGTCATGTGCGGCCCGCCGACGTCCACGATGAGCATCTGCTTCGCTTCGGGGAGATCCACGAACTCGACGCCGTACGGCGTCATGATCTGCCGCGGTCCGCCCGACGGTTTGCAGCGCGAGTGCGGTTCCATGTGGCTGTTCAGCCGATCCATGAACACCATCCTGGCCCATGGCTGAAACGGCACCGCACTGCACTTCACGTTCTTATCGTAACGGGGCGCGTCGGGCGCCGCACCCGGACCTCGGCCCGGTCCCTTGTCCGGCAGCGAGATGCGGGCATCGATCGGAAGCCAGATACCGGTCTCGCCAGGAGATGCGCCGAGGTTGACCCGGCCGTCTGGCCAGCGCGGCGCTGGTTGAGCCGCTTCTTTCGCCCGCCTGCCCTGTGCGAAGAGCTCGGGCCCCGAGCCTTCTGCTCCCTGCGCAAGCAACGCCGATGGCGTCAGCACGAGCGCTGCGACGAGCGTCAGGACACGATGGCGCACGCGGTTTTCGCGGGTCATACGCGGATAGGCCACACCTGTAGCGCCGATTATCGCGCGGGTACGGGAAGTGTCAAGACCCTCAATGGGTTACGCTGGAGGGGTGGAAAAGGGGCAGGAACGGCCGGGCGGAGCCGTCCAGGAGCGCGTCAAACCCAAGAAACAGGACCCAATTCTCTTCAAAGTCGTGCTCCTGAACGACGACTACACCACCATGGAGTTCGTCGTCCACGTGCTCGAGTCGATCTTCGACCAGTCTCCTGCTCAGGCATACCGGGTAATGATGAATGTGCACGTCAACGGGAAGGGCATCGCGGGCGTGTATCCCTGGGAAATCGCCGAGACGAAGGTCGAGACGGTAACGTCCCTGGCCCGGGAGGCGGGGTTCCCGCTGAGGGCGGCAATCGAGGAGGCCTGAGGGGGTGACGGATAAACGCTTGCGGGATGAGATCCTCGAACTGGAAGAGCGACGCGCCGACGCCATGGTTCGGGCGGACGTCGGCACGTTGGCGAGTCTCCTGGCGGACGACCTTTCGTACACGCATTCGGACGGACGACGGGACACGAAGGATAGTTTTCTTGCCCTGGTCGCGGGGCCCGAGCTTCGCTATCTCGGCGTCAACTTCTCCAACCAGGAAGTGATCGACTGCGGACACACCGCGGTCGTCTACGGCATCGCACGAATGAGGCTGTTGCGCGAAGGTCAGCAGCAGGACTACCGCGTTCTGTTTCTCGACATCTGGACGACTCGAGCGGGGCGCTGGCAGATGGTCGGCTGGCAGGCGACGCGCACGCCCCCTAGCCTCTAGCCTCTGACCTCTACCCTCTTGCCCCCAGCGCCCGCTTGACGCGCTCGGGCGTCATCGGCACCTGGCGAACACGCGCGCCGGTGGCATCGAAAATCGCGTTCGCAATCGCCGCGACGGCAACCGTCACCGACGTTTCGCCGGCGCCCGCAGCATTCGCATCCGGCTGGTTGAGGAGGACCGTCACCATCTGCGGGACGTCGGCGCCAAGGTAGAGCGGCGGATAGGTCCGCCAATCCACCGACGTGATCTTCTCGTCGTCCCAGATGACCTCCTCCAGCAGCGCGCGGCTCACGCCCTGCAGGGCGCCGCCCTCCAGCTGGTTCCGCAGCCCATCCGGGTTGGAGATCGGCCCGCAGTCTTCCGCCATCACGAGTCGGGTCACGCCGACGCGACCTGAGTCCTGATCGACGGAGACCTCGGCCACCATCGCGCAGTACCCGTTGTCGCCCTCATAGAGCACGCACGACATGCCACGGCCCGAAGTCACGCCCGTCCGGGGAATGCCAGGGCGCGGCGACGGACGAGTGTCCCAGTTCGCCGCCTTGGCGGCGGCCCGGATGACGCCCATCAGGCGCGGGTCGCGCAGATGGCGAAGCCGGTAGTCGACCGGATCGGCTTTCAGCAGAGCGGCCACTTCGTCGATGAACGACTCGTGCGCGAACGTATTCTGCAACCGCGCCGGCGATCGCAGCGGTCCGGTGAAGAAGGGCGACGGCACGTCGTGCGTCAGCACGCGCTCGCTCCTGATCGTACCGGTTCCACCGCTTCGACCGCTGACCGTTCCGGTCATGTACGACGGCGCGGCATTGCTGTTGTTGGCAAACCCCGCCGGATCGGGCGCCGGACTGCGGGGCGCAAACGGGGCCGGTTCGAACCCTGCGAGCATGCCGGTCACGATGTTTCCCGGACTCGCCGCTCCCGGGCGTCCGCCGCGCGTCGCCGACCACGATTCGTGGTCCCACGCGACGATGGTCCCGTCGGCGTCGAGAGCGGCTCGCTCGTCGATGACATAGGCCTGGCCGTAGTTCTCCCACGCCATCTCGTCCTTCCGCGCCAGCTGCACGCGGACCGGCCTGCCGACTGCCTGCGACAGCAACGCGGCGTCGTACGACACCGTGTCCGCGCCGTTCACGCCGTAACAACCCGACGCCATGCGAAAGATCACGTGCACGCGATCGCCCGGCAGATCGAGGAGCATCGCCGCGGAGCTCTTGAGCGGATACACGGCCTGAGAGGCGGACCAGATCGTGGCCCGGTCCCTTTGAACGTCCGCAACGGCGCACGCGCTTCCGATCGAGCCGTGCATCTGGTACGGGTACAGATACGTGGCTTTGACCACTCTCGCCGCGCGCGAGAAGTTCTGGTCGACATCCTTCGAGTTCACGACCAGGGTGTCGCGCGTCGGCTTTTCATTCCGCAGCCAGTCGTGAAAGCTGCGATGGTCAGGCAGACGGTCTCCAGAGGACCAGGTGACCTTCAACTTTTCGGCTGCCTGAATGGCCTGCCACGGCTTCTCGGCGACCACGCCCACGAAGTTCTTCCTGACCACGACCTTCACGACGCCGGCGAGGGCCTGCACCGATCCTTCGTCCACGCTGATGAGCGTGGCGCGCACGGAGGGGGGCCGCACAACTCGTCCGTGCAGCATTCCGGGGACACGGACGTTGTGGACGTACTCGAACTGACCCGTCACCATTGAGGGGAACTCGACGCGTGGCGTCGACGTGCCCAGAACGGTCCACTCGCTCGGGTGTTTTCTCCTGGCCTCGGGGTTGACGGTGAGGTTGAACGTCCGGCCGCCGACGAGCTCCGCGTAGCTCGCCCGCTTGGCGGCATCTCCTCTGGCGGAGACGACCCCGTCTTTGACCAGCAGCTGCTCGACGGGGACTGCGAGGCGTGCCGATGCCAAACGCACCAGCGCTTCACGAGCCGTCGCGCCCGCCTGGGCCAGGTTGGCGCGGTTGAAGTTCGTCGGATGGGACTGCGCGCCGGAGGTCGTGCCCTGATCCGGTGTCAGCTCGGTATCGCACTGAACGAGCGTCACGCGATCGAAGGGCACCGACAGCTCCTCGGCGATCAGCTGCGTCTGGGCCGTATAAAGGCCATGCCCGAGCTCACACTTCCCTGTATATGCGGTCACCCGCCCGTCAGCGCCGATGGCGATCCACGAGTCGAGCTGGTTGCTTCCCGCGCCGTCCAGGCGTTGCGCGCCGAGCACCGCGGGCGCGATTCCCGCATCCGACAGAATCGACGCGGCGCCGAAGCTCACGACCAGGGCGCCGGAGCCTTTGAGGAATGCCCGACGGGTGAGCCCCGCACGGTCGAGCGCGGCCGAGGCGTCGGGTGTGAGTGACCGTCCCGTGTCGGTGTGGTGATTCGTCATGATCGGCGCGCCCCTTCCGCGTAGCGCTCGATCGCGCGCATCATGCGCGCGTGCGCCGCGCACCGGCAGAGCACCCCGGACATCGCCTCTCGGATCTCCGTTCGCCTCGCGCGCGGGTTGCGGTCGAGGAACGCCTTCGCCGTCAGGATGACGCCGTTGGCGCAGAAGCCGCACTGGAGAGCCTGCTCGTCGATGAAGGCCTGTTGAATCGGGTGCGGCTTGTCCAACGCTCCGAGCCCTTCGATTGTGGAGACGTCCTGCCCCGTGACCGTCGAGACAGGAGTCTGGCAGGAACGGACAGCCGCGCCATTGACGAGGACCGTGCACGAGCCGCACTGCCCGAGGCCACAGCCGAACTTCGGACCGTTCAACTGCAGATCGTCGCTCAGCACGTACAACAGCGGGGTGGCCGGATCGACGTCGAGCGTGTGGGTCCGGCCATTCACTTTCAATGTCAGGACGCTCATGGGGATACGTTACCGTCTCGAGGCCCAGGGGCTCAAGGCTTACGTCTCAAGGCTTAGGTTTGGTTGGAGCCCTAACCTCCAACCTCTGACCTCTGACCTCTGACCTCTAGCCTCTAGCCTCCAACCTCCAGCCTCCAGCCTCCAGCCCCCGCCCCCAGGTTTAGACTGGAGCGCTCATGCACCTGCCCATCAAGCGGACGGTCGAACGGCTGCCCGGCGGCATGATGATCGTGCCGCTCTTCGCCGGCGCGCTCATCAACACGAGCCTGCCGGGCGTGGGGCAGTACTTCGGCTCGTTCACAGGGGCGCTGTTCAGCGGCGCCTTGCCGATTCTCGCCGTGTTCTACGTCTGCCTGGGTTCGACGATCGACCTTCGGTCGACGCCATACATCCTGAAAAAAGGCGGTGCGTTGTTCGCCGCCAAGGTGCTGACCGGGCTTCTGCTGGGAGTCGTGGCCGGGCGGTATCTTGGCGAAGCGCCGCTTCCGGCCGGCGCCTTCGCCGGCCTCTCCACGCTGGCGATTGTTGCCGCCGTCAACGATACCAACGGCGGTCTGTACATGGCGCTGATGGCGCAGTTCGGCCGGCCGCGTGACGTCGCCGCCTATTCGATCATGAGCATCGAGTCGGGACCATTCCTGACCATGGTGACGCTCGGGGTGGCTGGATTGTCGGCGTTCCCGTGGCAGACGCTGGTCGGAGCCGTGCTGCCACTGGCGGTCGGCGTGGCGCTCGGCAACCTGGATCGCGAGCTTCGAGACTTTCTCGCCCGCGCTGTTCCGGTGCTCATCCCCTTCTTCGCATTTGCTCTCGGCGCCGGCATCAATCTGACGAACGTCTGGCAGGCCGGTCTGCTGGGATTGCTCCTCGGGCTCTTCGTCGTCGCCGTCGGCGGCGCGGTGTTGTTCGCGGCCGACAGACTGACCGGTGGAAACGGCGTCGCTGGCATTGCAGCGGCTTCCACCGCCGGAAACGCGGCCGCCGTGCCGGCCATTGTCGCGAGCGCGAATCCCGCCTACGCTCCGGCCGCTGCGTCGGCGACCGTGCTCGTCGCCGCCAGCGTCGTCGTGACAGCCGTGCTGACTCCCATCGTCACGGCCTGGTGGGCGTCGCGCCTCGGACTCACAAAGCCTGCAGCCGAACGCGCCGAGTACGTCTGATGCCTCCTCAGGTCGGCATCGTTGCCGACGATCTGACCGGTGCGGCCGATACAGGCGTCGCGTTTCTTGCGGCCGGATTGACGACCATCGTGAGCTGGCCGGACATCCACGACGTCTCCGTGCTCGAACAGGCCGACGTGGTTTCGTTCGACGCAGGCAGCCGTGCGGTCGATCGAGAACGCGCTGGTGCGATCACGGCCAGGATTGTCTCGAGGTTTCGGGAGATTGGCATTCCCACGCTGTACAAGAAAATCGACTCCACGCTCCGCGGCCACATCGGCGCCGAACTACTGGCCGCGCTGCACGCATGGCACCCGCAGAGTCTGGCCATCGTCGCCCCTGCTTTCCCCAGGACCGGTCGAACGACCGTGAACGGATATCAGTGTGTTGACGGTGTGACGCTCCCGGGACGCGCGTCCCTTCCGGAGTTGCTCGAAACGATCGGCATCCGCACACGTCGCTCCGACCTGTCCTTCGTCCGGAGCGGCGGCCTCGAGTCGCTCTTCCGCGACTGCCAGCAAACGGCTGGCGCGGTCGTCTGCGACGCGGAGACCGACGAGGATCTCGAGGTCATCGCACGCGCCGGGTTGCGGCTGCAGGCGCCGGTCGTCTGGGTGGGATCAGGCGGCCTGGCGCGTGCGATGACCGCCGCGGGACGGATGACTGTCTCAGCGCGCCAACGAGCCGCGACAGGCGCGTCGATTTCCGCCCCGCCCGTCCCGGTCCGCTTGCCGCGCGACTTCGGATCGGTTCTGATCGTCGTCGGCAGTCGAAGCACGATCGCGCGCGCGCAAGCGGAGGCGCTCGCCGAGGCGGGGAGCCACCGAATCGACGTTCCGGTGCACGTCTTACGCAGTGGGATGACAGCCGACGGTTCGCGAATCGCGGGCGAGATCGAAGCGCGACTTCGCGCCGGAGACGATGTCGTGACAACGTTGGAGGCAGTGGCGATGGAAGACGGCGGTGTTGAAACGGAAGATCCGAGGCTGGTCGAACGGCTCGGTGAACTGCTGGCGCCAGAGGCGGCGGCCGTCGGCGGCCTCATCCTGACCGGCGGCGCGACCGCGGTTGCACTCCTGCGCGCCTGGGGCACGACCGCGCTGAGAATCCAGGCCGAACTCGACCCCGGCGTGGTGCTGTCGGAAACAGTTGGGGCACGAAGAGTGCCGGTGGTAACGAAAGCGGGAGCGTTCGGCGATCGCGGAACGCTTACCAGGGCGCGGGAACAGCTACGCAAGGACGGACCAGGGACCAAGAACCAGGAACAAGGGACGAAGTAGATGCTCCCAACAGTCGCCATCACCATGGGAGACGCGGCCGGCATCGGCCCCGAGATCATCGTCAAGGCGCTCGCGCGTCCCGAGGTCCCGGCGGCGGTCCGAGCCCTGGTCATTGGCGATGCGAGACGCCTGGAGAAGGCCGCGGCGATTGCCGGCGTCGCCGTGGACGTGCGGCGCGTCAACGGTCCCGGCGCTGCAACTTTTGCGGTCGGAACGATCGACTGCGTCGATCTCGGGCTGATCCCCGACGATCTGCCATTCGGGCAGCTGAGTGCGGTGGCTGGCGACGCTGCTTATCGTTACGTCGAACGCGCCGTCTCGCTGGCAGTGGCCGGCGACGTGGACGCCATCTGCACGGCGCCTCTGAACAAGGAGGCGTTGCGCGCCGGCGGTCACAACTTCCCCGGGCACACCGAGCTCCTGGCGCATCTGACCGGTACGCCAGAAGTTTCCATGATGCTGATCGCGCCGGGGCTCCGCGTGATTCATTGCACCACGCACATCGGCCTCATCGACGCGATTGGGCACATCGATCCCGACCTGGTGGTGCGGACCATTCGCCGCGGGCACGAAGCGCTGGTGCCCACCGGCATGGCCGCGCCGCGGATCGCCGTCTGCGGCATCAACCCGCACGCCGGCGAGCACGGGCTGTTCGGCCGCGGCGAAGAGGAGTCCAAGGTCGCGCCGGGGGTCGCCCGTGCGCGCGCGGAAGGGATCGACGCCGTCGGTCCGCTGCCGGCGGACACGACGTTTTTCCGGGCGGTACGGGGCGACTTCGATCTCGTCGTCGCGATGTACCACGATCAAGGACACTGCCCGGTGAAAGTCCTCGGGCTCGACACCGGCGTGAACGTCACGGTCGGGCTTCCCGTGGTGAGGACGTCAGTGGATCACGGCACCGCGTTCGACATCGCCGGCACCGGGACCGCGGACGAACGAAGCCTGGTCGCAGCGCTCCGCCAGGCGGCACAGTTGGCCGCCCACCGCGTCACCTGACGCGGGGCCGCTGCACTCCGAAACTGCAACAGACCTGCGATAGCGGTGTCGCAGAATGTGCCACCGCGTTTTGCCCGAATGCACCTATCCGGCTCATCTCGCCTTGTCGTTCGCCGTTCAGCTGTTGGCATCGTCGTCGCAAGTCGCGACGATGCTATGATGCGCCGACCTCGCCCGCCGATGACTATCGCCCATCTCAAGAGATCGATGGATCGCCAGTTCCGAGCGGTTGATCGCCGCTTCCGAGCGGTTGATCGCCGGTTCCGAGCGATTGATCGCCGGTTCCGATCAGTGACGTCCGAGATCCGGCGATTACGGACGGCCCTGGCCCGATCGGACGACCGGAACCGTCGGCAATTTGCCGTGATCCGCCGGCAGCTCGAGGGCCACAGCCGGCAGTTTGAAGGGAACAGTCGGCAGTTTGAGGAAACCCGCCGGCACTTCGACCTCGTTGCCGAGAGCCTTCGGGACGATTTCCGGATCTTTGCCGACGCGATCGCCCACCACTCGGAGCGCCTCGACCACCACGACGCACACATCGCGCGCCTCGATCGTCAGGCTCTGTAAGGGCTCGGGCCCGAACGACCTCGATGGACCATCCCGTGTCGGGCCTGTGCGCTGAATACTGATACAATACTGATATGACTCGAAAGATCGTGCAGACCGGATCCTCTCTGGCCGTGACGCTTCCCCGCGACGTCGTCGAGCAGTTCAAGCTGAAGAAAGGCGACGAGGTGGACGTGTCGGTGCACCCGCAGACGGGCGCCATCATCGTGCGCACCGGCGTGCGCTACCTGGAAGGCGGCAAGGTCACGAAGCGGTTCACCGAGGCGGCCAAACGGGCGCTCGCGAAGTACGACGAGGCGTTCCGGGAACTCGCGAAGTGATCGTCGGGTACCTGTCGGTGTCGCAAGTGATGGCCTTGCACGCCGATCAGCTGCGCCTCTATGGCGGTGCTGCCGGCGTGCGGGACAAAGGAGCGCTCGAGTCTGCGCTGGCACGCCCGGCGATGACGTTCGGCGGCGAAGACCTCTACGAGGATATCGCCAGCAAGGCGGCGGCGATGATGCACTCGCTGGCTCTCAACCACCCGTTCGTCGACGGAAACAAGCGTGTCGCTGCCCAAGCCGCGATCGTGTTCGTCGAGCTCAACGGCTGGGAGTTTCTTGCGACACCGGCCGAGCTCGTTGAGATAACTCTCGCCGTAGCGGAAGGTAAGGTGGCGATCGAGGCGCTGGCCATCTGGTTCCGGCAGCGCCTCCGGACGAGCGAGTGAGCTCAGGCGAACCCTTGAGGCTTTTGAACCTCCCTATTTCTCCATCATCCTCGGCCAGTTGACGACGACGGTGACGCCGTTGGGCGAGACGCCGACCAGCTGCGTCCCACCTCCATCGGCCGCAGCGGCCACCGCATCGGCGAGACCGCCCGATGTCGTGGCGCCGCCGCCCGGTTGCGACACGAGGAACCGTCGACCGTCTTTGGTCACGGCAAACCGATGATAGGTCGGGTGCGCGCCGGGCAACGCCGCGTTCGGCGTTCCGCCCAGCCCAAACAGCAATTGTGGGACGCCAGGTTCCGGGGCCGAGCCCACAATGGGTATGTCGGCAGCCCAGATGCCCGGAGCCAGCACGAAATAGAGTTCCCCGCCGTCCCCCCGCCAGCGTGGGAATCCCCCTCCGTCAACGGAGACCTGCCACTTGCCGGGGCCGTCCGGGAATGGCTTGATGTAGATCTCCGGACGGCCCGTTTCGCCCGACTGGTAAGCGACCCATTTACCGTCGGGTGAGACCTGCGGGAACACTTCGTTGAATTGCGACTGCAGAATCGGGATCGGCTTCTTGTCGCCGGTCACTGGTACGGCCCACACATCGCCCTGGGCACCGGTCTGCGTGTAGACGAGCAGCTTGCCATCCGGCGACCAGCTTTGCGGCGCCTTCTGCTCCGGCGAGTCGACGATCAGCTCCTCGTTGCCAGTGCCATCAGCGCTCTTCACGTACAGCCCCCACCTGTTCTCGCGAAGGGAAGCGAACGCGATCTTCGTTCCGTCGGGCGACCAGATCGGGCTCGAGTTGTCCTGCGTGGTGTCGAACGTCAGCCGCTGCATGCGCCCCTGCGCCAGATCGAAGGACCAGCTGTCCCCGCCAGTGCCTTCGTGGCGGTGCACGGCGAACCGTCTCCCGTCGGGCGACAGGTCCAGGCCCGCGTAGGTCCCCGTGGTGGCTACCTGGTCGCTTCGCACGCCCGCGCGATCGATCCAAAGGAGCGTCCGTTGCTCGTCTGCTCCGCCAGTAGGATTCGCCGTAACACCACCGGTCCGGTACGCCAGCACGCCGGCCTGTGAAACGGCATAGCTGGCCGTGCGGGTCTGGCTGGGGCTGGTGTTCGGCCCTGCCGTCCAGGTTGGAACGCCGTCCGCGACACGGACGGGTTCGCCGGACAACGCCAGCGTGTCCGCGTCGAAGGGCTGGGCAAACACCGTGCTGCCGCGGTTGAAGAGCACGTAGCCAGGCCAGGCGTAAAGGGCCCTCGATTCCGCGGCGAGCAGCCTCGTCCTCTCCTTCGAATCGATGGACCCGACGTAGATCCCGCTCTCCGCAGATACAGCCAGGAACAGGTAGTGCCGGCCGTCGGGCAGGAACTGAGGAAAGAGATGCTCCGTTTCCTTTTGAGCTTCGTCGAGCTCGGTGATCGGCGTCGGCTGTCCGCCTGCGGCGAGCACACGATGAATGACGCCCCCACCGGAAAACAGGATCACGCCGTCGCTGTTCCACGTCCCGCCTGCAATGGGGACGGGGGTGTCGCACACGACCACAGAAGGCCCTCCAGACACTTCCCCCTTTTTCAACTTCCCGTCTTGAAAGAAACCGATGAAGCGGCTGTCGGGCGACCAGAACGGCTGCGTGATGATGCTGTCCTCGATGAGCACCTGCGGCACCACGGATCCGAGCAGCAGCCCGTCCACGCCCAGGTTCTGGCCGCCACGGCTGTTTGTAATCCAGCGCCCGTTGGGAGATATCGAAAGAGGCACCTGCCCTGCACCCATGTTCGACACGGTGAAGCGGATCATCTCCCGCTCGGGCTCAGCGCGGAACGACGACACCGCCGACGGCGCCAGCGCAACGGCGACGAGAGAAGCGGCCGCGGCACCGCCCCAGACGGCCCAGTCGCGCTTCCGGGCGCGCGCCGCAACGGGCGCCGAGACGCCGACCTGCGATCCGCCTTCGGCGATCCACTGGAGCTGAAGCAGCAGATCCCAGGCGGTCTGCAACCGCTGCCGAGGATCCTTGTTCAGACAGCGACGCAACAGGTGATCGAGCGCCGGCGGCACCATCGGCTGCACCTTGGAGACCGGTTCGGGATCGACCGTCTGGAGCGCCGCGATCAACAAGGCGTGCGTCTTCTCCTGGAAGGCCGGGCGGCCCGCGACCATTTCGTACAGGATGGTGCCGAACGAGAAGATGTCGCTCCTTGCGTCAGCCTCGCCGCCCTCGAACTGCTCCGGGGACATGTACCGTGCGGCGGACGCTGGAATCGCGGCGGACGCCGGTATCAGCGATCGCGTCGTCGTCATCGACGTCTGCGCCAGCGGCGGCACTCCTTCTCTCATCCTCGCCAGGCCGAAGTCGAGTAGCTTGGGTCCCGCAGGGGTGAGCATGACGACCGAAGGACTGAGCCCACCGTGGACGACCGCCTGCCGATGCGCCTTGTCCAGTGAATCGGCCATCGCGATCGCCACCTGCAACGCTTCGGGCAGCTCCATCGGCCCCTTGGCGAGACGTTGGGCAAGCGTCTCGCCCTCGACGTATTCGGCCACGACGAAATCCGTGGCCGGATCCTCGTGGCCCACATCGACGACCGCGCAGATATTCGGATGGTTGAGCGAGGAGATCGTCCGCGAGTCGCGTTCCAGACGATCCTTCATCCCAGGATGCTCCGAGAACTCCGGCGGGAGCACCTTGAGCGCGACAATGCGATTGCGTCGCGTGTCGGATGCCTTGTATCGCTCGTCCAGCCGCGAGTCCGGGTCCGCGCCGATCGGCGCGAGGACTTCGTAAGGACCGAGTCGTGTGCCAGGTTCAATGGCCATGCGCTGCGCTCCTACCGTCTCAAGCCCGCCGTCCAGTCGACGACGACGGTAATAGGGGTCGTGGAACTGCCGAACGAAAACGTCCCGGCGTTGCGGTCGGCGGCTACCGTCGCGAGAACTGTCGCGACGGCGGCGTTCGCGGCTGCGACCGGGCCTGCAATGTTGGCGACCGCCTGGATAGTCTCGAACTGTGGAATCAGGAACTGTTCGCCGTCGGCGGAAACGGCGTAAGCATGGTGCTGTCCGCCGCTGTGAGTGCCCGTTACGTAAAGCGTCTGGAACAGTGGCCGCGGCACATCTCTTTGAACCGAAGAACCGGTGACACGAATATCGGACGCCATTATTCCGCCGAGCGAGACCACGCTCATGAAGTACAACTGCCTGCCATCACGCCGCCACCGAGGGAACACGCCGCCGTTGACCGACACCTGGATCCTGCCCGGGCCCTCGGGAAACGGATTGATGTAGATTTCGCTCCTGCCGGTCTGGTTCGAGCTGTACGCGATCCATTTGCCGTCAGGAGAAACCTGCGCGTTCCGCTCGTCGGCCTGCGTCTGGAGGATTGGCACCGGCTTCTTGTCGCTGGCAGCCGGGTTCGCAGAGATGCTCCAGATGTCTCCCGCCGTCTTGGGGTCGCGGCTCCAGTAGACAAGCCGGTCACCCGACCAGCTCATCGGCATCGTCGGCAGGTCGGATTCGAGCACCAGCTCCTCGCTTCGGGCGTTGTCCGCCTGCTTGACGTACAGGCCCCACTTGCTGTTCCTCCGGGAACCGAACGCGATCTTCGAACCATCGGGCGACCAGATCGGATTGGAGTTGTCCTGCGTGGCGTCGAACGTGAACCGCGACGGCGTGCTCTGCCCCGCCTCGAAGATCCAGATGTCGCCGCCATCCGCCTCGTGACGATGGACGGCGGTCCGCTTGCCGTCGGGCGACAAATCGACCCCCGCCCATCGCGCCGCTGGTGCCGCCTGCGCGTTTCCGCGACCTGTTCCTCCCGTCCGCCCTCCGCCTGATGCGTTGACCCACACCAGCGGCACCTCTCTCAAATCGGTGCCTGCGGTTGAACCGCCCCGCCCTGCCTGAGCCTGAGGATCGTTTCGAAAGATCAGCAACCCAGTGTTTGAAGCTCCGAAGGCCGCTGCACCGGTGGAGCCAAAGGGGATCTTGTCTGCAATGCGAACCGCCTCGCCACTGAGGGCGAGGCTGCGGGGGTTGAAGGACTGCGCGTAGAGCGTTCCCTGACGGTGGAACAGTAGATAACCTGGCTCGGCATAGACCGGGTTCGATTGCGCCGCGACCAGTCGCGTGGCATCGGTCGAACCGAGCGAGCCGGCATAGATCGCGCTGTCGGAACCGTCTGCTGAGCCCGCAAGGTAGAGGTATTGATCGCCGTCGGGAAGAAAGTACGGTTCCCGCCGGTTCTGCGCCGCCTGGTCGCCCGCTTCAATCAGCGTCGGCTCGCCGCCGACCGCCTGCACGCGCTGCAATCCCTTGCTCGACCCGAACACGATCACGTCGTCGGCATTCCACGTGCCGCCAAGCAGGTCGGGCGTCTCGCAGATGTTCTGCGGAGGTCCGCCGGCGGCCTCGATCTTCTTCAGCGTGCCATTTGCGAAGAACGCAATCCAGCGGCTGTCCGGCGACCAGAAGAGCCGGCCCGCGCCTTCGGTGCCGACGAGCTTCTGAGGCGCTTCCGAACCAATCGGACGGACGAATACAGCGGTGGATGAGGCATCGCGGGCCGAAAAGGCGACCCACCGACCATCGGGCGAGATCGACACCGCCTCGAGCGTCGGCATGTCCGGGACGTTGATGAGAAAGCGCGTCTCTTCTCGCGCCTCGACGTCCCCCGGCGATCTGAACGCGAGCACCAACATGACAGCCGCCAGCAGCGACGCCGCCACAAGCGACAGCTGCGCGATTCGTGTGCGGCGGCTGCGCAGCGCACTGGAGGGTAACGGCGCACTGCCTTCGGCACCACCGGCGATCCACTGAAGCTCCCAGACGAGATCGGTTGCGGTCTGAAGACGCTGGTCGGGATCCTTCGCGAGACAGCGCTTGACAAGAAAGTCGAGCGCCGGGGGCACCGCGGGAACCGTCTTCGACACCGGATCGGTGTCGACCGACATGATCGCCGCAATCAAATGCGGCTGGCTCTTGCCCTCGAACGCTTTCCTGCCGGTCACCATTTCGTACAGCACGGCGCCGAAGGCAAAAATGTCGGATCGCGCGTCCGCTTCCTTGCCTTCGAGCTGTTCCGGCGCCATGTACTGGAGCGTCCCGAGAATCATTCCCTGCGCCGTGATCGGCCGTGTCGCCGAGCCCGCCGGGACCAGCATGTTGGGCCGGGGTGACTGCCCCGCCTTTGATTGCCCGCTCCCGGATCCCGGGGCGCCCGCGACCTGCGCCGGACCAGCAGCCTTCGCCAGCCCGAAGTCGAGGAGCTTGGCGCCGGTCTTCGTCAGCATGACGTTGCCAGGCTTCAGGTCCCGATGTGTGACGCCTTGCTCGTGCGCCTTGTCCAGCCCGTCGGCGATCGCGATCGCGACCTTCATCGCTTCCTCGAGCGGCAACGGACCCTTGGCAAGCCGTTGAGCGAGCGTCTCGCCTTCGAGGAACTCCATCACCAGAAAGTCGAGGTCGTCCTGGCGCCCGACGTCGAAGAGCGTGCAGATGTGCGGATGATTCAGCGAGGCGATGGTCTGCGCTTCGCGCTCGAAGCGCTGACGCATTTCGGGATCGTCGGTGAAGTGCGGCGGCAGGACTTTGATCGCGACCGTGCGGTTCAGGCGGGTATCGGTCGCCTTGTAGACTTCTCCCATCCCGCCCGCGCCGAGCTGCGCGACGATTTCGTAGGGACCGAGCTTCGTGCCGGCGTCCAGCGCCACAGGTACGCGGATTATAGAGGCGAATGGTTGAGGCGGGGGCAGAATTCCGGGTGTATGATGTGCGACGCGGCAGCCTGCCGCCGGTCCAGAGGCCCTGGAACCAGACAGTCACGTGCCAGGCAGATAACACCTCTCCTGGGAGGTCTCATGCCAAGCGAACCATCGATCACACCTGCGGAAACGGCTTCATCCTCAGGCATCATGACGCGCGAGGAAATCGTCGCGCTGTTCGACCGTCGTCAAACCGCGTGGGACAATCTCGACGCCGAGGCGCTGGCCAACGATTATGCCGACGACTGCAGGATCGAGAGCCCGGCTGGCGGTACGCACCGCGGCCGCATAGCCGCCCAGAAGGTCTTCGAAGCCGTGTTCGATGCGTTCCTGGACCAGAAAATGCGAACCGAGAGCCTTGTTATCGACGGCAACCTCGTCTCGCAGCTCGTGAGCATCGAGGGAACCAACATGGGTGGGTTCCTGGGCCTGCCGCCCAGCGGAAAGCCGTTTCACCTTTCCGCCGTGTTTCTCTACGAGCTCAAGGACGGTCGCATCTGGCGTGAACGGCGGATTTACGATTTCACCGGGCTGCTCACGCAGATTGGCGTGCTGAAGACCAAGCCGGCATAGGGGCCCGGGGCTAGAGGCTCAGGGCTGAGGGCTCAAGGCCCTAGCCCCTCAGTCCCGAGCCCCCAGCCTCTAGCCTCTAGCCTCTGACGAGGTGGCCCTATCGCGGAAGCGCCGCTGTCCAGTCGAGAACGACCGTGATGGGGGAGCTGGACTGCGAGGTCGGACCTGTCACCGCGCGGCGGTCGGCTGTGACGGCGGCGATGACCGACGCGATCGCGTTGTTCACGCCTGCCCCGCCGCCGCGACCAAATCCGGCAGCAATCGTTTCGAACTGAGGAATGAGAAACCGCTGACCGTCGGCCGTTGCCGCATAGGCATGGTACTGCCCTCCGGCATGGACGGTGCTCACGAAGACGGATTGGAACAGCACGCGCGGCACCTGCCGTTGAATCGTCGTACCGGTCACCTGAATATCCGACGCCGTCATCGACCCCAACGAGACGAGGCTCATGAAATACAGTTCCCGTCCGTCTCGACGCCAGCGCGGAAAGAGCCCACCATTGACTGAGACCTGAATCCGGCCCGGGCCCTCTGGGAACGGCCTGATGTAGATCTCGCTCCGGCCGGTTTCGTTCGAGCTGTACGCGATCCATCTCCCGTCCGGTGACACCTGCGGGTTCCGCTCGTCGGCTCGTGACTGGACAATCGGAGTCGGCTTGCGGTCGCCGGCCGCTGTTCCGACGGTGATGCTCCAGATGTCCCCGCCGCCAGTCTTGGAGTCGGTGGTCCAGTAGACGAGCCGGTCGCCCGACCAGCTCATGGTCGCCGCGGGGCGCTCCATCTCGATCAGCAGCTCTTCGTCGCGCGTGTTGTCGGCCTGCTTGACGTACAACCCCCACTTGCCGTTCCGGCGTGACGAGAACGCGATACGTGTCCCATCGGGCGACCAGACCGGCGAGGAGTTGTCCTGTGCGGCGTCGAAGGTGAAGCGTGACGGCGTTGGGTTGCCGGTCTCGAAAATCCACACGTCGCCGCCATCGGGATCGTGTCGATGCACGGCGGCGCGCTTGCCGTCGGGCGACAGATCCGGCCCGGACCAGCCGCCCGGTGCCGCGGCCTGCTCACCGGTTCCGGTCCGGCCCACCCAACGTAGCGGCCGGTCCGCGACTCCCCCGACAGCGGGGGCCGAGGTGCCACCGGCCGCGCCGGCTCCGCGCAGATCGTTGCGGTACGCCAGGACACCGGTGTGCGAAGCCGAAAATGCAGCCGCGCCGTTTTCCGCATAGGGAACCCCGTCGGCCAGGCGAATCGCCTCGCCGCTCAACTCGAGGTCGCTCGAATCGAACGCCTGAGCGTACAGCGTCCCTTCGCGGTGGAAGAGCAGATATCCAGAGTCGACAAACACAGCGTTGGACTGCGATGCCACCAGGCGCGTTGCATCGGTCGAGTCGAGTGAGCCAGCATAGATGGCGGCATCGCCTCCCGTACCTGCCACGTACAGATAACGTTGGCCATCCGGCAGGAAGAACGGCTCCTGCGGATTCTGCGCTGCCGACTCCTGCGAAGTCTGGATCGGTGCCGGCTGTCCTCCAGCGGCCAGCACCCGCTGCAGACCCTTACTCGAGGCGAACAGGATCACCCCGTCGGCGTTCCAGGTTCCACCAAGCAGGTCGGGAGTCTCACAGATATTCTGGGGTGGTCCGCCCGCGGCCTCCACCTTCTTCAGTCGTCCGCCTGCGAAGAACGCAATCCAACGGCTGTCGGGCGACCAGAAGAGGCGCCCGGCCCCTTCCGTGCCCGCGAGCTTCTGCGACGCCGTCGAGTTGATTGGGCGCACGAACACCACGGTCGACCCGACATCGTTGGCCGAGTACGCGATCATTTCGCCGTCCGGGGAGACGGCGACGGCCTCGGCGACGGGCATATCCGGCACTTCGACCAGGAACCGCGTGTCCTCGCGTGGGCCGCCGCTCTCCGGCGAGGTCAACGCAATCGCAGACATCGCAACCACAACGAGCGTGACGGCGGCGAGCGCGAGCCGGGCGATCTTCGCTCCCTGGCGCCGGACACCGCGGGGCGCCGACGCGCCGCTCTCCGCGCTTCCTCCGGCGATCCACTGCAATTCCCAGACAAGGTCCGTGGCGGTTTGCAAACGCTGCTCTGGATCCTTCGCCAGGCAGCGCTTCACGAGGAAATCGAGCGCGGGTGGCGTCGACGGTTGCGTCTTGGAGATCGGTTCGGGTGTCGCGGACACGATGGCGGCAATCAGGTGCGGTTGACTCTTTCCTTCGAACGCTTTCCGGCCCGTCACCATCTCGTAGAGGACAGCGCCAAAGGCGAAGATGTCGGTCCGCGAGTCGGCCTCCTTGCCCTCGAGCTGCTCGGGCGACATGTACTGCATGGTGCCGAGCACCATGCCCGGAGCCGTCGTGTTCGGGCCGACCGCCGAGATGACGGCGCCAGATTCCGACGCCTTGGCCTGCTGCTTCAGCTTCGCCAGCCCGAAGTCGAGCAGCTTGGCGCCGCTGGCTGTCAGCATGATGTTGCCCGGCTTCAGGTCGCGATGGGTGACGCCCTGGCCGTGCGCCTTGTCCAACGCGTCGGCGACCGACGTGGCCACCTTCAACGCCTCATCGAGCGGCAGCGGACCACGACCCAGCCGAGCGGCGAGCGTCTCGCCCTCGAGGTACTCCATCACGAGGAAATCGGTATCGCCCTCGCAGCCGACGTCGTGCAGCGTGCAGATGTTCGGATGGTTCAGCGCGGCAATCGTCTGCGCTTCGCGCTCGAACCGGTGCTTGCGTTCGGGATCCTGCGAGAGGTGTGGAGGCAGGACCTTGATGGCGACGGTGCGGTTCAGGCGCGTGTCGGTCGCCTTGTAGACCTCGCCCATCCCGCCCGCACCCAGCGGGGCGATGATCTCGTACGGGCCAAGTCGTGTGCCAGAATCGAGCGCCATGATTCCTACGCCCTCAAGCCTTGAGCCTTAAACCCTGAGCCCTGAGCCCTGGGTCACTGTGACGCCTCCACCATCCGCGGCCAGTTGAGGACGACGGTGATCGCCCCGCCGGCTGGTGAGGCCGCGGCGCCCACATCCGCGATGCTGGCGATCGTCTCCGCGACTCCCGTCACGACGTTCGCCGCGCCGCCGGGCTGCGACATCAGGAAACGTTGACCGTCCGCCGTGACGGCAAACCGGTTGTAGGGGGCGTGCAGGTTCAGCGCGGTTGACGGGTTGCCGCCGAGCGCGAACAAGGCCTGCGGGACCCCCGCCTCGGGCGCGGATCCTGTCACGCGGATCTCGACCATCCACAGGTTTGGCTGCTGAGCGAAATACAGCTCCCTTCCCGCGCGGCCCCAGCGCGGAAACTGTCCGCCGTCGGTGGACACCTGCCACTTGCCGGGTCCTTCCGGGAACGGCTTCAGGTAGATCTCGGCGCGGCCGGTCTCGTTCGACTGGTAGGCGAGCCACTTTCCGTCTGGCGAGACCTGCCCGAATGCCTCGTTGAATTCGGACTGCAGGAGGGGAATCGGTTTCCTGTCTCCGGTCACGGCAACGGCCCAGACGTCAGAATTGGCGCCCACAAACTGCATGAAGACGATCAGCTGTCCGTCAGGCGACCAGCTGTTGGGCGCCTTGGGTGCGTCCGATTCGACGATCAATTCCTCGCTGCCCGTTCCATCGGCGCTCTTTACGTACAACCCCCATTTGTTGTCGCGCCGCGAGGCGAAGACAATCTGTTTTCCGTCGGGCGACCAGAGGGGCGACGAGTTGTCCTGTGTCGTGTCGAAGGTCAGCCGCTGCATTCTCCCTTGGGTCAGGTCGAAGGACCAGTTGTCACCGCCGAGCCCTTCGTGTCGATGGACGGCGAACCGCTTCCCATCCGGGGAAAGGTCCAACCCGGCGTAGGTGCCTGGAGATCCCAGTTGACCGACGCGCGCGCCGCTGCGGTCGATCCAGACGATCGCCCGCTGATCGCCGGCTGCAGCGGCCTGCTCCGTCGAGTTCGCGCCGCTGCGATGGATCAACACGCCGGTCTGAGACACCGCGAAGATGGCGTTCCTGGTGAGGCTGGACGCCGCTCCGGCAGGCGCGCCGGGCGTGCCCGCGCCGTAAAGGGGCACTCCGTCCGCAACACGAATCGCTTCGCCTGACAGCGTCAGCGAGTCGGCGTCGAACGCCTGGGCGAACACCGCGTTGCCGCGGTTGAACAGCAGGTAGCCCGGCGCCGCATAGACCGCCCGGGAGTCAGACGGGAACAGACGCGTCCGCTCCTTGGAATCGAGTGAGCCCACGAAAATCGCGCTCTCACCTGCCTGAGACGACACGGCAAGAAAGATGTAACGGCGCCCATCCGGCAGGAAGTCGGGCGCCATGTGCTCGCTCTCCTGACGCGACGCGTCCAACTCGGTGATCGGCGTTGGTTGCCCGCCGGCGGCGAGCACGCGCTGGATCAGACCGGCTCCGGAAAACAGGATCACGCCATCGCGGTTCCATGTGCCACCGGCGAAGGGGAGAGGCACCTCGGAAATCGTCTGGGAAGGGCCACCGCTAACGTCGGCTTTTCTGAGCCTCTGCATGCCATCGATGTAAGCGAAGGACCGGCTGTCCGGGGACCAGAACGGCTGGATGACCAGCTCTTCACGAGCGAGCACCTGCGAAGTCACCGAATTGAGCGTGATGCCGTCGATGCCGGCGTTGGCCAGCCCGCCGCCCTTGCTCCCAACAATCCAGCGGCCATCGGGAGAAATCGTAATCGGCACGCCCGGAACGGCGCCGACGCTGGTGACCACGAAGCGGGCGCTGCGCGGTTCCGGCCGAGCACCGAATCGCGACAGCACCGTGGGCGTCAAACCCAACGCCATGACCGAGGCGACCGCGAGCCCCGCGTAGACCGCCCGATCCTGTCGCTGCCGTCGCGCAGCGACGGGCACTGGGAGGCCAACCTGCGTGCCGCCCTCCGCCACCCACTGCAGCTGCACCAGCAAATCCCACGCGGTCTGCAGCCGCTGCTTCGGATCCTTCTGCAGGCACCGCCGGATCACATGGTCCAGCGCCGCCGGCACCATCGGCTCCACTTTCGACGCGGGCTCGGGGTCGACCGTCTGCACCGCCGCGATCAGCAGCGCGAGCGTCTGCTCCTGGAACGCCGGCCGGCCGGTGACCATCTCGTAGAGGATCGCGCCGAAGGCAAAAATGTCGCTCCGCGCATCGGCCGCACCGCCCGCGAACTGCTCCGGCGCCAGATACGGCGCCGCCACGGCCGGCACTGTCGACAGCGACGCCACCGACGTCCGCGTCGTCGCCAGCGTCGCCGCCCCCGCCAGCTGCGACTCCTCTTGCGCCTTCGCGAGCCCGAAATCGAGCAGCTTCGGCCCGTTGGCCGTCAGCATCACGACCGACGGGGTCAGGCCCCCGTGGACGATGCCCTTCCGATGTGCCTTGTCGAGCGAGTCGGCGATCGCGATGCCGATCGGTAGCGCGTCCTGAAGCTCCAGCGGACCCTTTGCAAGCCGCGCAGCGAGCGTCTCCCCTTCGACGTATTCGCTTACGATGAAATCGGTCGCCGGATCGTGATGGCCAACGTCGACCAGCGAGCAGATGTTCGGGTGGTTCAGCGACGAGATCGTTCGCGAGTCGCGCTCGAGACGATCTTTCATGTCCGGTCGCTCGGAAAACTCGGGCGGCAGGACTTTCAGCGCGACGACCCGATTGCGGCGCGTGTCGGTGGCCTTGTAGACGTCGGACGTCCCGCCGCCGAGGGGGGCGAGGATTTCGTACGAGCCGAGCCGTGAACCCGGTTCAAGAGCCATTTCTGAGTATCCTGGTGGAGCAAATCATACCCCCTGAGACCCAAGCTCGAGCGGCAAAATCGCGCGTCGCTGAGGGACGGCCGGACACGGTTCGTGGCCACTCGCGGTGGGCTCGGTGGCCACCGATCGGTCCACGATGCCACCGCGTCAGGCGTCCAACGGAAGCAGGCGGAACGGCTTGCCGCCGGTCCCTCGCAGCGCCCGGAAATGGCGTTCGTCGGTGCACAGAAGATCCAACGTCCGGTGACGGTTCGCCAGAACCACAACCGACGCGTCCGCCAGCCCGATACGAAGGTCGGCGTACCGCTCCATGATTCGTCGGGAATGCCCTACGTCCTCGGACGAAAACGGTTCGATCTGATATGCACCGCGCGTGACCTCCTCGAGGAGAGCCATCTGTGCCTCATGACCCACCCGGCTGGCAATCAGGTAGTCCAGCTCCGCCAGCACAAAGGGCGACACCACACGTGGCGGTCTGGCGGCCACCAGCGCGGCGACGGCGCGCCCGTGCAGCCTTTCGTTGGCATCGAGCGCCGCGTAGAGTCCCCCCGTGTCCAGCACAATCACCGGCGGCCGAAGCCCTTCAGCGCGCGGTCGACGTCCTCGGCAATCGAAGGCCCCTTCGATCGGAACAACGGCAGCCTCGGGGCCGGCGTTTCCGTCTCACCTGCGAGTCGCGTCACCGCCTCGCGGAGCAGCTCCGCCTCGCTGCAGCGGCGCTGCCGCGCCAGGCTTCTCAACGCCCGCTTGAGTCCAGCCGGGAGATACACGGAGGTCTTCATCATACCCTACCTATACCATACGTTATGCCACCGTGATGGAGTCATGGAGCCCGCCTTTGCTGTGCGACATCGAGGACCGGGCGATCCGCGGAATGTCCGTGGTCCCTAGCCCGTCCCTTGTCCAGGGTCCTCCGTCCGCTGCGACTCAGAGCTGGCGCACCAGGGACGAAGGACCCAGGACCGGACCCGGAACCGAGGCCCAGGAACCAGGGACGATTCGCTACACGGAGTCCGAAAACGCTAACTTCCCAGCAGCGGATTCCCGGTCCGAAGCTGCGGAAAGCGGCTGAAATCGCGATCGGCCGTCAGCAGCCTCGTGACGCCGTGGCGGAGGCAGAGCGCGGCGACGCGCGCGTCGTGGAGCGCCGGGCCCCGCACCTTCGCTTTCCTGACAAGGGGCCGAAGCGTGTCGAAAAACGCGTCGCCCTCGCTCAGGAGGTGGACCGACGGCGCCTCGAACCACCGCTCGACCTGAATCAGCGCATCATCGATCGGACTCGGAGGATTGTAGATTCGCGGGTGCGTGACGATGGCGAGAAATTCCCAGATGCAGGGCCAGGGGATGGCCCAGGCCGAGTGACCTTGCGCGAGCTCGGTCACCGCCCGCAGCGCCGGCTCGTGCCACGCTGAATCGCGCCGGTGCGCGTACACGAGGATATTCGTGTCGAGGGCGACCATCGATTCAACCGATCTTGTAAACCAGATCGCGAATCCGTTCCCAATCGCCTTCGGGGATACCCGGCTGCAGCCCCTTTCCACCGACCGTATGGGGCCGGTACACGAAGCGCTTGGAGGCGTCCGGCGCGGCGAGCTGACGCCGAAGGGCGTCTTCGACGATCTCCTTCAGCGTCCTGCGCTCCCGGCGCGCCTGGCTCTTGGCTCGGGTCAGGAGGTCGTCAGCAATATCGATGGTCGTCTTCATATGGGTCACCATATCAACTGGGATGGGCGAGTGTCAACGGGGCTCAGACTTGAGGCTCAGGACGTCCTGATCGAAGACTCTCAGAGCTGGATCTGAATCCGGCTCTGGAAGGTGCGGTATGTTGTTGACCCAAACGGCGGCCGGACGGCCGCCGTTTGATCATACCGACCGAGCTCGCTTATCGTCCCACAGCTTTCCAGAGCTCGGCCTTCGTCTGGGGCTCAGCGGAGGTGTGCACGTTGATGTAGCGATCGAAGTCCAACAGCTTGATCCGTTCGAGAACCGGAACCAGGGCCTTGACGTGATCGTTGCCCGGCTGTCCCGGAGCAGGCAGCGAGAAGTCCCCTTGGAACAGGACCTTCTCCTTCGGGATGTACGCCACCATCAAGCCGTTCGAGTGCGGAACGGGCGAGACGTGGTACATCTCGACGATCCGCGTGCCATCCGTGTAAACCTTTTTCTCCGCCACGCCCTCGATCGTGGCCTTCTTCGGATTCTTGGCCAGAGTGTCGTTCAGCAGCGTGCGCGGGGTGTTGAGCGCCCTGTCGAAGAACGCCACGTTGTTCTGCTGCGTGACGATGGTCGCCCCCTCGGCGACCAGCGCCGGCAGCCCGCCCGTGTGGTCCGAGTGCGGATGCGTGTTCATGACGTAGCGAATCGGCTTGTTGGGAATCAGCTTCTTCGCTTCGGCGATGTACGCGAGCCCACGCGCCTCGGACTGTCCGGCCTCGAGCATCATGATGTGGTCTCGGAACTCCACGATCAGCGAATCGTAGCTGCCGGGCCCGGTCGTGAGCCTGTACAGTCCGTCGCCAAGCTTTTCGTTGGTCACGGTCAGCGCGGGTGGTGCGCCACCGGGACCGCCCGCACCGCCGCCAGGACCCGCAGCCGGCTTGGGAGCGGGTACGAGCGCGGCGACATCGGGAGGATTCAGCCTCGCGCTGGCCACGTCGACCTCGAAGAACGGCCACCCGCCGCGCGTCTGCACGATTTTCGCCGGCGCCATCGCGCCGCCGAAATCCTTCCACCCCGAGTACGTGACGAGGATCTGCATGTCGCCCATGATGTTTTCACCCAGCCACGTCTCGACGCGCTCGACGAGGTTCTTGTCGTTCACGTAGCCGTTCACGACGTAGTTCTTGCCCGACGGCGCCGTCACCTTGGGGCTCCAGGTGAGGACGGTGTAGTTCCTGCCGTCGACGCTGCGGCGGCTCGCCGTGGCGCTGCTGGCCTCGGCCCCTTTCAGAAAGCCCCACGGCGTGATGTAGAACTCCAGCGAGGCGCCCCAGGGCTGCGAGACGTCCGCTTGCTGCGGCGTCACCTGCTGGAAGAACGTTCCGGGCGTTAGGGTGGTCGAGCCGCCGGGCCCGATGTTGTTCGTGCCCCCGGTGTGGCGCGATGCCGGCGCGGTGAGATCGATCACGCGGACGTAGTTGCTGATCGGCCGCATCGGATCGTGCGTTCCTTGACACATCATCGCGGCGGCATTGGCGCCGCACTGCTGGAACGCCACATCCTTGGCCGACCCGGAATAGGTGATGGATGTGGGGTCGCCCAGGGCCTTTTTCGCGCTGGCGATGACGGTCTTCGCGTCCTGCGCCCACGCGCTCCCGCCGAGGCCCGCGAAGCAGAGTGTGACTAACGTCAGTTTCTTCAACACAACGACTCCTCCTTTACGGCGAGACACAGAGAATGCGGATGAGGATTGTACTGTGAGGCGCGCGGGCCGTCGAACCCGTAGTCGAAGCGCCCCAGAGAAAGGCACGCATCACGGCACGCGCCAGAGTTTACCGGAAGATCCCTGTTCGCTCCCCCCGCGGGCGGATGAATTCCAGGCTTACGGCAGGCGTACGCGGCGAAGGTCGTTGTGCGGTTGTGCTGGCTCGGCCGGAGTGCGCGTCAGGGCGCCTGCACGACGCCTTCGCGGACCCCATCGAAGCTGTAGCCGCTCGTTGGAGAATCGAGGGGAGCGATGCCCTTCCGGGCGGCGTCGATCACCAGAAACTGTCGAACGTCTGAAACCGTGTAGGAAGAATTTGCCTGATAGTGGCGGGCGAGAACGCCGGAGACGTGCGGCGCCGCCATGCTCGTTCCCGACATCCTGGTCGTGCCACCGCCAAGACGGGTCGAGAGTATCCCCGTGGAACTGATCACACATCCGCGGCTGACGTTCTCCGCGTCTTCGCCGGGCGCCGACACGACCACGTTGGCGCCGTCGGTCGTGAAGAACGACGCCGTGTCGGCTGCGATCGAGGACCCGAGCCAGCGGCACTGGTTGGATCCAGCCGAAGCCGTTGCGCTCGCCACAGTGATGACCTCGTCGTAGGCCGCCGGAATCATCTGACTGCTTTCAGCAGACGAGTCGTTGCCGGCGGCCACAACTACCGCCACACCGGCGCCTTCCAGCGACTTGATCAAATCGTGAAAAGCGGGATTGTCGTCAACCGAGCCAGGGCGCCCGAGGCTCATGTTGACCACCCTGATGTTGGGCTGGACGAGCGCGTGATTGACGAGCACCCAGTCGAGCCCGGCCATCACGGTCGCATCGGAGCCGCTCCCGGACCCGTCGAGCACCTTGACGCAGAACAGCCGCGCCTTCGGCGCGACTCCGATCACGTCGATGGCATTGTCGCGAGCAGCGACGACGCCGGCCACATGCGTGCCGTGGCCCGCATCGTCGGCGCACGAGCCTCCGAAGGCGCTGAATGCGTCAACCGGGGCTCCAAGATCCGCATGCGCAAGATCGATCCCCGTATCGATCACGGCCACACCAACGCCATCGCCGTTCGAACCACTCGTGGGAACGCCGACGCGGGTGACGCCCGCGGGAACCACCTGCACCGATCCTCCACCGCCCGGCTTGCCGCTGCTTTTAGCATTCGCCGCCACGTCCTGAAACGCGAACACCAGCCGGTCTGGGACGACCGCAATCACGGACGGGTCCTTCGCGAGCGCCGCGAGAGCATTTTCATTCGGCACCGCAACTGCCGCCGCGTCGACGCCGCTGTAATTGAATCGCAACGACGCGCCGGCGCTCGCAACGGCTCTTGCCCGGCCGCCGGGATTGGTCCCCGCGCGGAACGTGACGATGTAGTTCGAGCGTCCCTGAGCGACCGCTGGAGTCGACATCTCATGCGCCGCGAAGATTCCGATCGCCGCTGCGCACGCGACGCGAAGACAGGAGCGAGACAATCTGGTGCGAATCATTCTTCAAGTATCGACATCGATTTCCTTCGGGATCAACAACCAATTCCGTAACAGCTGGATTGATACACGGCGCAATGCGATTTGAGTCTGAATGTGAATAAAGTCGGTGCAGATGTGCGCAGGATTTCCGCTGCAGTGCGACGAGGATCGCACGGCCGCAATTGCAGCCGATCTACTTCTGCTTGAGCAGCGCCGTCCAGTTGAGCACGACGGAGACCGCGTTCGGCGTCGCACCCGCGCCCGCCGCAGCGCCGCCCCGATCGACATTGGCGATGATCACGTCGGCGAGCCCGCCTGCCGCTGTGGCCGCCGCGCCCACCCCGGGTTGAGAGATGAGGAACCGCTGGCCGTCGGCGCTGACGGAGAACCGGTTGTACGCGGGATGGGGAGCCGCAACGCTCGGGTTGGGGAGCTGGAACAGCGTCCGCGGCGCCCCCGGCTCCACCGATGAACCGGTCGCGCGGATGTCCGCGGCGAACATGTTGTTGTTGACATAGAAGAACAGTTCCTTGCCGTCGCCACGCCAGCGCGGAAAGTTTCCGCCATCCGTGGACACCTGCCACTTGCCGGGGCCCTCGGGAAACGGCTTCACGTAGATTTCAGCCCGGTTCGTTTCGGCCGACAGGTACGCCAGCCACTTGCCATCCGGGGACACCTGCCCAAAGGCTTCGGGATACGGCGCCTGAAGCAGCGGAAACGCTTTCCTGTCGCCTGCCAGCGGGACAGCCCAGATATCGGCGGCCACGGGGCCCTGTACGACCGTATACACCAGCAGCTTGCCGTCCGGTGACCAGCTGGTCGGCATCGCGGGTTGATCCCCTTCGGTGATCAGCTCTTCGGATGCCGAGCCGTCCGCGCGCTTCACGTACACGCCCCACTTGCCGTTGCGCTGCGATCCGAACGCAATCTGCGTCCCGTCCGGCGACCACACGGGACTCGAGTTCTCCTGGCTGACGTCGAACGTCAGGCGCAGCATCCGCGGCTGCGTCGCGTCGAAGAACCAGGTGTCGCCGCCCGCTCCCTCGTGACGGTGAACCGCGACGCGCTTGCCGTCCGGCGAGAGATCAATTCCGGCGTACGTTCCCGTCGTCCCGAGCGGCTGGCTTCGCAGGCCGGCACGATCGACCCAGAACAGCGTCCGCGGCTCGTCAGCGCCAGGCGCCGTCGGCGTCGTCGCCCCGCCGCTTCGGTACGCCAGCACACCCGTCTGGGAGACCGAGAAGACGGCCCAGCGCCCGTGCGCCGGGCTGGTGTTCAGGCCGGCCGCCAGGAGCGTGACGCCGCTCGCCACGCGGACCGGCTCCCCGCTCAACGTGAGGGAGTCAGCGTCGAAGGCTTGCGCGAAGACGGTGTCCGCCCTGTTGAACAAAACGTAACCCGGCCCGCCCTGACCGCCAGTTGCATAGAGCGCCCTCGAATCCGAGGCGAAGAGGCGCGTGCGCTCGTCGGAGTCGAGCGAGCCCACATAGATGCCACTCTCGCCCGGCTGCGACGAGACGGCCAGGAAAAGGAAATGCCGCCCGTCGGGCAGGAAGACGGGAGCCACGTGCTCGTTTTCGCCTCTGGACTCGTCGAGCTTGGTGATAGGCGTGGGCTGGCCGCCGGCGGCGAGCACCCGCTGGATCAGACGATCCCCGGGGAACAGAATGACGCCCTGACTGTTCCATGTCCCGACAGAGTGAGGCGGCAGAGCGTCACAGATGATCTGAGCGGGACCGCCGCCGACGTCGATGCGCTTCAGCCTCCCCTCTTCGTAGAACGCCATCGATCGGCTGTCGGGCGACCAGAAGGGCTGCGTGACGTTGTTCTCACGGGCAAGAACCTGTGGCGTGACGGCGTCGAGCGGAAGCGCGACGACGCCGGACGCTCCGGCGCCGCCCGGGCTTGCGGCCAGCCATCGTCCATCAGGAGACAGCGCCAACGGTGTCCCGATGGCGGTCGGCATGCTCGGAACCGGGAAGCGGACGGCGTCCGGCTCCGGAGGAGGTTCGAAGCTCGGAAAAACGGATGGCGCCATGCCCACCGCCACGATCGACATGACCGCCAGAGCCACCCAGACGGCGCGCTCTTGTTTCTTTCGGCTGGCCGCCACCGGCACGGGGATTCCGGCCTTCGTGCTTCCCTCGGCGACCCATTTGAGCTCGTTCACGAGGTCGAGGGCCGTCTGGAGCCGTTGCCTGGGATCCTTGGTCAGACAACGCCTCACCAGATAATCGAGGGCCGGCGGAGCCGACGGTTGGATTTTCGAGACGGCCTCCGGATCCAGCGTCTGCACCGCAGCGATCAGCAGCGCGAGCGTCTTTTCCTGGAATGCGGGCCGGCCGGCCAGCATCTCGTAGAGGATCGCGCCGAAGGCAAAGATGTCGCTGCGGGCGTCTGGCGCGG
Source organism: Vicinamibacterales bacterium (assembly GCA_035537875.1). Taxonomy (GTDB): domain Bacteria; phylum Acidobacteriota; class Vicinamibacteria; order Vicinamibacterales; family CAVVIG01; genus DATLLJ01. Next base: position 76,406 of record DATLLJ010000143.1, read on the forward strand.
ACCCCGCGAACTGCTCGGGCGACGTGTACGGCGCCGCGACAGCCGGCACGGCCGCGAGCGTCGATACCGATGTTCGCGTCGTCGCCAACGACGCGGGGCCGACCGAACTCGATTCGGCCTTCAGCGCCGCCAGCCCGAAGTCGAGAAGTTTCGGGCCAGAAGGCGTCAGCGTGATGACGGACGGATTGAGCCCGCCGTGCGTTACGCCCTGTCGGTGCGCTTTGTCGAGCGCATCGGCGATGGCGATGGCCAGCGTCACCGTTTCCACCACGTCCAACGGGCCACGCGCCAGCCTCTGGGCCAGCGTCTCGCCCTCGACATATTCGCTGACGACGAAGTCCGTTGCGGGATCCTGATGCCCGACGTCGACGGCGGCACAGATCTGCGGGTGGCTCAGTGACGAGATCAGCTGCGTGTCGTGCTCGAACTTTGCCTTCAGTGCGGGGTCGGTTGAAAGCCCGGAGGGAAGCACCTTGAGCGTCACGACGCGCTTCAGTCGGGTATCGGAGGCCTTGTACCGTTCCTCCGTTTCGTCGCCGATAGGAGCCAGCACTTCGTAGGGGCCCAGCCGGGTTCCTGGCACAAGAGACATTCGGCGCTCTCCTTTTGACCTCCGTCAACGACGCCAGTTGATGACGACGGTGATCGGGGCCGTGGATCGTGATACGGACGCGACCGAACCTCGCCGATCCGCCGTGACGGTCGGAACAGCGAACCCTACGGCGGTGGCGAAGCCACCGGGTCCGCCGCGCCCGAACCCGGCGTTCACCGACTCGAACTGCGGAATCAGAAATCGCTGGCCGTCGGCCGATACACCATACGCATGCGACTCGCCACGGTCGTGAATCTCGCCAGGGAACAGCGACTGGAAGACGGTGCGTGGAACCTCCCGCTGGATTGATGCGCCGCTCGTGCGGATGTCGGACGCCATCAGCGAGCCGAGGACCACGAGGTTCATGAAGTACAGCTCCCTCCCGTCGCGGCGCCAGCGTGGGTACACGCCGCCGTTCACCGACACCTGAATTCTTCCGGTGCCCTCCGGGAACGGACGCACGTACACTTCGCTTCTGCCTGTTTCGTTGGAGCTGTACGCGATCCACTTGCCGTCGGGCGACACCTGCGGGTTGCGTTCGTCGGCCTGCGTCTGGAGAATCGGGATCGGTTTCTTGTCGCCTGCCGGATCGGCAGACACGCTCCAGATATCGCCAGCCGTCTTCGGATCGCGAGTCCAGTAGACGATTTGATTGCCCGACCAGCTCATCGGCATCAGCGTCGCCTCCGAGTCGAGCAACAGCTCTTCGGCGCGCGTGTTGTCAGCGAGCTTCACGTAGATGCCGTACCGACCGTTTCGCCGCGAGCTGAACGCGATGCGCGAGGCGTCTGGCGACCAGACAGGCGACGAATTGTCCTGCGCCGCATCGAAGGTGAAGCGCGACGGCGTCGAATTGCCGGCCTCGAAGATCCAGAGATCTCCGCCGCCGGCCTCGTGGCGATGCACCGCCGCACGCTTGCCGTCGGGCGACACGTCAACGCCTGCCCACCCGCCTTGCGCCGCCGCGGGCTCGCTGTTGCCGGTCCGGAGGACCCATCGCAGCGGGCGATCGGAGCTGGCGCCGGCCGGGGCAGGAGCGCCGCCAGGAGCCGCCTGCCGCTGCGGATCGTTCCGGAAGATCAACACGCCGGTCTGAGACGCCGCGAACGCGGCCGCTCCGGCCTCGGAGTACGGAAGGCCGTCGGCCAGTCGAATGGCGTCTCCGGTGATTTCGGCGTCGCCCGCATCGAACGGCTGCGCGTACAGCGTGCCCTCACGGTGGTACAGCAGATAGCCGGGCTCCGCATACACCGCGTTCGACGAAGCGTCGACGAGTCGCGTGGCGCTCGTCGAGTCGAGCTCGCCGGCAAAGATGGCGTCCGAATCGGCGCCCGAGCTGGCGAGAAACAGATACTGCCGCCCATCGGGCAGGAAGTGCGGCTCGCGTGCCCGTTGAACTTCCTCGGACAGCGCAATCGCTGACGGCTGCCCCCCCGCAGCGGCCACGCGCTGCAGCCCCTTGCTCGACGCAAAGACGATGACGTCCATGCTGTTCCAGGTGCCGCCGAGCAAGTCGGGCGTCTCGCAGATGTTCTGCGGCGGGCCGCCCGCCGCTTCGACTTTCTTCAGCCGGCCACCGGCAAGGAACCCAATCCATCGGCTGTCCGGCGACCAGAAGAGTCTGCCGGCGCCTTCCGTGCCCGCGAGTTTCTGCCCGACCTCGGTGTTGACGGGACGCACGAACACCGCGGTCGACGCACCATCACCGGCTGAATACGCGATCACCCTGCCGTCGGGCGAGATCGACACGGCCTCGGGCACGGGCATGTCGGGGACGTCGATGAGGAACCGATTCTCGACCCGCGCCTCGGTGCCTTCGGAGGAGCGCACCGCCATCACGGCCATGCCCAAGACCAGCAGCGTCACCGCGGCGAGCGCAAGTTGAGCGATCCTGGTCCGGCGCCACCCGGCTGCGAGCGGCGCAATCGCACCGCCCTGCGCACCACCCTCGGCGATCCACCTGAGCTTCCAGACGAGATCGGTCGCCGTCTGCAACCGCTCGTCGGGATCTTTGGCCAGACAGCGCTGCACGAGAAAATCCAGCGTTGGCGGCACCGTCGGCAGCGTTTTCGCCATCGGATCGGGCTGCGAGGAGATGATGGCGGCGATCAGGTGCGGCTGGTTCTTCCCTTCGAACGCCTTCCGACCCGTCACCATCTCGTACAGGACACTCCCGAACGCGAAGATGTCCGTCCGCGCGTCCGCTTCCTTCCCCTCGAGCTGCTCCGGGGCCATGTACTGCATCGTGCCCAGAATCATTCCGGGCGCCGTCGTGTTCGCGGCGACGTTCGACAGCACCGAGCCCGATGCCGAGGCCTTCGCCTGCTCCGTGAGCTTCGCCAGCCCGAAGTCGAGCAGCTTCGCGCCGCTCGGCGTGAGCATGATGTTGCCCGGCTTCAGATCCCGATGCGTGACGCCCTGGCCGTGCGCCTTCTCCAGCGCGTCGGCCACCCCGATCGCCACCTTCAACGCCTCGTCGAGCGGCATCGGCCCCTTCGCCAGTCGCGCCCCCAGCGTCTCGCCTTCCAGGTACTCCATCACCAGGAAGTCGGTGTCACCCTCCCGGCCGACGTCGTGCAGCGTGCAGATGTTCGGATGATTGAGCGCGGCGATGGTCTGCGCCTCGCGCTCGAAGCGATGCTTGCGTTCAGGATCCTGCGACAGGTGCGGCGGCAGGACTTTGATGGCGACGGTACGGTTCAACCGCCGGTCGGTCGCTTTGTAGACCTCCCCCATGCCGCCCGCGCCAAGCTGCGCGAGGATCTCGTAGGGACCAAGTCGTGTGCCGGAGTCAAGCGCCATGGCTGAGCAGACTAATGGCCAGATGATACCCCCGGATGTCAAAGCTCAGCCGGCAAAATCTGCGGCGGGACGACGGATCTGCCGCGGTGCGCAAGGCCGCCTCTCTCTTGACGTGCCATGCCGGGTTGGTAATACTCTTACTGGTAGGAGTAATACCTATGCGCATGACAAGCAAGGGGCAGGTCACCGTCCCGATTGAGATCAGGGAAAAGCTCGGCCTCTTGCCGAACACCGAGGTGGAGTTCGAAATCGATCGAGATGCTGTGCGGATCAGGAAAGCGGCCGCGCCCCGCGGACTGGACCGCGGACGGGCGCTCGTCGAGCACATGCGGGGCCGTGGGACCCGGCGGATCACGACCGACGAGATCATGAAGCTCACGCGAGGGTGACGTGCGCGGCACGCTCGTGGACAGCAACGTGATTCTCGACGTGCTCACCGAGGATCGCGAGTGGGTCGACTGGTCGTCGTCGATGCTGGCCGAGGCGGCCCGGGCCGGTACGCTCGCGATCAATCCGCTCATTTACGCGGAGGTGGCAGTCCGATTCGAGCGAATCGAGGACCTCGACGAGACGTTCCCTGCCGATTACTACCGTCGGCTGCCGCTGCCGTGGGAGGCCGCCTTCCTGGCCGGCCAGTGCTTCGTCAGGTACCGGCGTCGCGGCGGGAGCCGCCGGTCGCCCATGCCCGACTTCTACATCGGCGCCCATGCGGCCGTCGCCGGCTTGACGCTTCTCACGAGGGACGCAAGGCGATACCGCTCCCACTTCCCGTCTCTGCGAATCGTCGCGCCATAAGCCCTGGGCTGGAGCCTGAGCTTCAGTCTCAGTACCGCTTCACCACCAGCCGCATTCCACCGGCTGGCGGCGCCCCGGCGTAGTAGGCCGTGGCCGACAACGTCGTGCCCCGGCGCAGGAGGACCGGCTTCGCGAGGATATAGGGCGTCGGCCAGTCGGCCGGAGGGTCCTTCGCGAACAACAGGATCTCGGTGCCACCGTCAGGGGTTCTCGCCGTCACTTCGATCGATTTCAAGCCCGGCGCAACCTCGGGCCAAAGGGCCAGCGTGTAGGTGTCCGCGGCCAGCCGCGTCTCAGCCCGCAATTTCCCAGGCGTGCCTGAGGGCGATTTGATCTCGAGTATTAGATCCGATGCCGGACTTCTGCCGGGCGCATCGGCGAAGAAGAGACCGAGTGTGCCCTGCTCGACCACCTGATCGGTCGCGCCTTTGTAGTGAATCTCCGCCACGGCATGCGATCCAGCCGGCAGGCGATAGGCCATCCCCGCGGGCAACTCGAAGGTTCCGTGCCAGGGCGTCCAGCTTCCAATCCACTGCCCGGTCTCCTGCACGGTGAAGAATGCCGCGCGCACCACCCGACGGTCTCCGGGCATGAATTCCACGGCGCGGACCTGGCCCTCTTCAGTCAAACCAAGATCCACGGTCGTCCGCAGGACGGTATTGGTCTGCCCGGCAGCGATCGTGTTCGCGGACAGCTCGCGCGTCAGGTCGGGCTCACCGACCTGCCAATGGCCGACGTGAGCCTGTGCCCGCACCGCGGGCGGCCGCGCACCCGCGTCCGCGACGTTGGCGAACACCGTGCCGGAGTTTCGAGGTCCGAGGCCCTCGACCCACGACACCATGAACTGGGTCTCGCGCAGCGTCAGGCTGTTGTCGTTGGCGAACTGACCGTACCCGGGAACGGCGCCCCAAGGCGGCATGTGGCGCGCCAGAATGCTCGCGCGGATCTTCTTGCCCTGAACCCAGGTCTGTTCGTACGTCTCGAGCGCGAACGCCGGGCCGCGTTCCATGTGACACATCACGCAGTGCCTGTCGAGGATGCGGACGATCTCGCGATCGAACAGCACTGTGGTCGTCACCGATCCATGGGATAGCAGCGGACGCGACCAGTAGCTCGATCCCACGATCGCCGCCGAGCACGCCAACACCGTGCAGACGATGCGCTTCACGGTTCGGCTCCTGCCACCGCTTCGAACGTGAACGAGAACGTGTGCACAGTGTCGTTGCGGCGGAACTGCGTCCACGCGCGATAGCGGCCCGGCCTGGGCACGAGACCGTCAAAGGTCACGTCCGGGCCCCCGCGCAGCTTTTCGAGGTCGGCGCCCGGTGGAATCACGAACTGCGGGGGGTTGTCGTCGTCTCCGGCCGTCAGGATGTCGAGCGGGTGCGAGTGGACGTAGTCGGCCATGTCTTCGCTCATGATGAGGGTGTGCCCGAACGCGCCGAGGTAGGTCTGCAGGTCGGAGACGGGCTGGCCGGTTGCGGTGTCGGTCAGATGGAAATTCAGATGGCCGTAGAGACCCGCGATGAACGTCGGCGGATCGAACGACAGCGTGGCCGTCAGCCCGTCCGCGGTTTTCGTGAGGACGGTGTCAGGCACGAGCGTCGCGCCGTCACCAGCCAGGTCGCCGGTGTATCCGGCGGTGACGAGCGGGCGCGCGAGAAACTGCACCGCGCCGCCTCCCGGAAGAAAGTCCGAGAGGATTTTGTAGTAGCCCGCCTTCGGCAGCGTCACCTCGATCGACCAGCTCCCATCCGGCTGCTGTGTCGGGTGGAGGTGCTGGAAGTACTCCATGTCCTGGCTGATGACGAACAGGTGGTACTGGCGCTCGTGGACGCTCTCGAATCTCTGGACGAGCTGTCCGGTGCCCGGATGGAATACGGCAAAGTGGAGAGTGGCTCTCTGCCCAGGTTTGATCACCGGCGGGTCCGTTCGAAACTCGAGACGATAGTCGCGCACGTCGAACGGCGCCGCCCGGACGAGCGCCATACCGCATCGCGGACACGCGCCGGAGACATCCATCGTGTAGTCAGGATGCATCGGGCAGACCCACGCGGTCTCCTGCTCGACAGGCTGGTCCTGCATCCACGCGACAGAGCTCGACGCGACCACGAGCGCCGTTAGCACGACGAGCACACTCTTCACCCTAACCCCCAGCCTCTAACCTCCAGCCTCTAACCTCCAGCCCCCAGCCCCCAGCCTCTATCGATGCGGACTCGTCGCATTCCCCTCATAAACTCCAGAGCCGGGACCGGGCAGCTCTTCGCGGCGCGGCCCGGTATATCTCGCGACATGCAGCCCCGTGTCGTTGTCGACCCAATAAATGAGCCCGTCCTTGAAAATCGGATAGGTCCGTGCGATGCCGTGCGGAATCGTGAGCGCGTACCCCACCTCCCGCGGGTTGTGCGGCAGCGAGATGTCGATAGCGCGCAGGCCGTGGCCGTACCACGTGTTGAAGACGAGATTCTTGAACGCCGTCGGATTGTGATTCTGCTGCGCCACGCGCCGCCGCGGCTCGCCGCTCGGCTCCGTGATCGCCTGCTCGAGGCATTCCTCGATCTGGTTGTCGGGAACGGCAAACGCGCCGATCATGATCGGAGTCGCTTCCGCCTCGACCGACACCATGCGCGCGTAGTTCAGCGGACAGCCGCCGTTTTCATCGGTCAGCCACACATAGGCGGGCCGTTTCTTCGTGTTCCCTTTCACCAACGCCGGCCGATCCGGGATGAAGACGGCGCTGTGCGTGCCGGTCGGCAGGGCGTTGATCGGCGGGTAGACGTCGAAACGCGAGCGCGTCATCAGCACCAGATAGCGCTCGGCCTTCGCCTGGGCCGAAGCGCCGGAAGCAAGAAACGCTTTCAGACCCGGGTCGTTGTTGACGACCATGTGCACGCAGTCGTTGACGACCGAGGGCAGCTTCGACGCATCGATGACGCCATCGACCGACACGATCGTCGAACGCTGATTGCAGCCGGCCGTGCCGGCGGCGAGTGCCGCGTCGGTGTTGTGCGCGACCGCTTCGGAATCGAGGACGTAGAACCCCGCGGTCGTACCGGCGACATAGACGCGCTCCCCATCGTCGGTCACCGACATCGAATGCAGTTTGTTCTGCTGGCGGCTTTGGAAGTTGCCCGCCTGGCCCGCGCGATTCTTCTGCTCGCTGAAATCCAGAAAGCGGCCGTCCGAGAACAAGCCGGTCGCGTCGGGCCTCTCGTCGAGCGGCGGCCCGCCAACCTCCTGCAGGCTGAAGGTCGCGAGCGTCTTTGCCTTCGGCAAGATCTCCCCCGTCTTTTCGTCGGTGATGGCCATCACCACCATATCGGCGATCTTCAAACCGGGGTTTTCTGGATCCGGAAGGCCGGCGGTCCAAATCGCCATATGCACGAGGATGCGATTCGAGTTCGCCGGATCGTGCCAGAGGTAGAACTCGTGGGACTGACCGTGGAAGTCGGTGGATTCGCTTTTCGACACCGGCAGGCAGGTGTCGGGATTGATGCGGACCGTTTCCATGCGGCCTTCCGTGTTCGTTCCGGCATTCCGAATCAGGATGTAGCGGTCTTCTCCACCCGACGTCTTGTAGACAAGCGCGCGAAGCTCCCGTTCGTCGAAACCCTGATTCCCGAGGAAGAAGGCCGGGATCTCGCCGACCTGCACGGGCGGCTGCCTCTCCGGGTTCGGCTGAATCTTGAAGATGTTGACCGAGCGCTTGACGCCCGCACCGTTCGCGTGCCCCACGAAGATGCAGTTGCCCGCGATGCCGAGCCCGCGGCCGTCGCCTGACGCGTCGAGGTCCCCGCCTTTCCAGGCGCCGGTCGCCGGATCCTTGACTGACGGCACTGTCACGACCCAGTGCAGGTGCTCGAAGTTCCGAAACAGGTGCAGGCGCTCCTCGATCGCGGCGGCGCCAGCCCGCGCGTCTTCTTCGGATGAGAACGGGTCCACGCGCCCCTGGCGGTTCACACGGACCGACGGCATCTGGCCGATGGGCGTATCGAGCGTGCTCGGCTGACAGCCGGCCGGGTCTTTGGAGAGATCGACGCACTGCCCGGCAAGAGGTCCGTCCGCCCCGCCGAGTGCCAGAACTGCCGAGAAGATAAGCGCCACGCCTACGCGTTTCATGCCTCACCTCTCCTCGCCGGCGGGGTCGCCGACGCATCGAACAAGATTCTCGGGGTAGTGTAGCGCAGACCAGTGGATAACCAGGGCTGACAGAGGGTAGGCTGTACACATGTTCTCTGCGTCCGTCGAAATCGTCCTCGCCATCGCCTACCGCGAAGCCGTCTCGCGCCGCCACGCCTACGTGACGCTCGAACATCTGCTGTACGCGCTGGCTCACGATCCCGACGGTGAGCGCATCCTCATCGCCTGTGGAGCCGACACGCCGCGCCTCCGCCGCGATCTCAACACGTATCTCGACGAGTCCATCGTGAAGCTGCCTCGCGGGCAGGAGCGTCAACCGGAACAAACGACCGCGTTCAGCCGCGTGCTCCAAACGGCTGTGCTGCATGTCCAGAGCGCCCAGCGCCAGGAAGTGCACGCGGGGGACATCTGCGCCGCGATTCTGCAGCAGCCGAAAAGCGAAGCGGCGCGACTGCTCGCCGCGCAAGGGGTCACTCGGCTCGACGTGCTCGAGTACATCTCGCACGGCATTTCGAAGGTGCCGGCGGCCGGGCCGCACGAACCGGAAGGTGCCGAGCCTGGATCGCTGGCGGGCACCGGCGACGAAGGCAGCGCCACGTCGCGCGACCCGCTCGGCGCGTACTGCGTGGACCTGACCGATCGCGCGCGCCGAGGCCTCCTCGACCCGCTCATCGGCCGCGGGGAGGAGCTCCAGCGGACGATCGAGGTGCTTTGCCGCCGCCGCAAGAACAACCCGGTCTTCGTCGGCGATGCGGGCGTCGGCAAGACGGCCATGGCCGAGGGTCTCGCGACGCGGCTGCTCGCCGACGACGTCCAGGGCGCGTTGAAGGACGCCGAAGTCTTCTCGCTCGACACCGGTGCGCTGCTGGCGGGCACCCGTTTCCGCGGCGACTTCGAAGAGCGTTTCAAGGCGGTGATCAAAGCGCTCTCCGCCAGGCCCAAGGCCATTCTTTTCATCGACGAAATCCACTCCACGGTCGGAGCCGGCGCCGTGACGGGCGGCACGATGGATCTCGCCACGCTCATCAAGCCGATTCTCACGGCGGGCGAGCTCCGGGTCATCGGTTCGACGACGTTCGAGGAGTTCAAACAGATCGAAAAGGACCGGGCGCTCGCGCGCCGGCTGCAGAAGATCGCGATCGACGAGCCGTCCATCGAGGAAACGGTCAGCATTCTGTCTGGTCTTCGCAGCCGGTACGAGGCGCATCACGGCGTCGCCTACACCGATGCCGCGCTCGAAGCGGCCGCGAAGCTGGCCGCCCGTCACCTCCGCGACTACCGCCTTCCCGACAGTGCCATCGACCTGCTCGACGAAGCCGGCGCCGTCATGCGGCTCAAATCGTCGGCGGCCGATTCGGTCGCCGCGGCCGGCGCCCCGGGTCTGGACGCTGCTCCTGTGACGGTGGACGCACCGGACATCGAGCGGGTTGTCGCCCGCTCCGCGCGCATTCCTCCGAGCCAGGCGTCATCCTCGGATCGTGAGCGGCTTCGAGCGCTCGAGCCATCGCTGCAACGCGTCGTCTTCGGTCAACAGGAGGCCGTCCATCTCGTGGCGCAGGCGATCAAGCGCTCGCGCGCCGGCCTCGGTCAGCCCGATCGCCCGGCCGGGTGCTTCCTGTTCACGGGACCGACGGGCGTCGGAAAGACCGAGCTCGCCAAGCAGCTGGCCATCCTGCTCGGCAATGAGTTCACGCGCTTCGACATGAGCGAGTACATGGAGAAGCACGCCGTGGCCCGGCTCATCGGCGCGCCGCCCGGTTACGTCGGCTTCGAGCAGGGCGGTCTCCTGGTCGATGCCGTGCGGACTCACCCGTACAGCGTCGTCCTGCTCGACGAAATCGAGAAGGCGCATCCCGACATCTACAACATCCTGTTACAGGTGATGGACCACGCCACGCTGACCGACAACACGGGGCGCAAGGCCGACTTCCGGCACGTCGTGCTCGTCATGACCTCCAATGCCGGCTCCCGTGAAATGAGCGTGCACAGCATCGGTTTCGCGGAAGGTGATGATGTCGCGGCGGCAGGCAAGGCGAAGACGGCGATTGAACGGGTCTTCAGCCCCGAATTCCGCAACCGCCTCGACGCCATCGTCACGTTCCACTCCCTCACGCCTCTTGTGATGGAGAGCATCGTCGAGAAATTCGTCCTGCAGCTGGAGCACCAGCTTGCCGAACGACACATCGCGATCACGCTGACGCCGGAAGCGCGGGCGTGGCTGGCCGCGAAGGGCTACGATCCGGTTTTCGGAGCGCGGCCGCTCGGCCGCGTGGTGCAAAAGGAAGTGCGCGATCCGTTGACCGATGAGATTCTCTTCGGACGACTCGAACAGGGCGGGACCGTCACGATAGGCGTCGACGCCGGTGGCCTCACCTTCGGCTACGAATCCAAAGGTGAGGCTTGAGAAATTCACCTTGCGTCGCAGACCCTCGGGTCGCCCGATTCCATCCCACGGCGGAACCATTCCACACGCTGCGCGGACGTGCCGTGGGTGAATCGTTCAGGCATGACGCGACCGGTCGACATCTTCTGGAGGCGGTCGTCACCGATGGCGGCAGCGGCACGGAGCGCCTCCTCGGCGTCGCCCGGCTCGAGCTCGACCCGCCCGGCAGAGAAGTTGCCCTGGCGTGATGCGGCGTGTCCCCACACCCCCGCGAAGCAGTCGGCCTGCAGCTCGATGGCCACCGATGCGCTGTCGGGTCCGGGTTGCGACGGGCGGCCAATTCCGAGACCGAGCACGTTCTGCACGTGATGACCGATTTCGTGTGTGACGACGTAGGCCTGGGCGAAATCGCCCGAGGCGCCGAACTGTCTCGAGAGCTCGTTGAAGAATCCGAGATCCAGATAGACGCGGCGATCGCCCGGGCAATAGAAGGGGCCGGTCGCTGACTCACCCATCCCGCAGGCCGATTGAATCGCGTCGCGGAAAAGTACGACGCTCGTCGGTTCGTAACGGCCACCGAGCAGCTCCATCCACGTTTGCTGCGCGTCGGCCGTGACGGCGTCCACGAAATCGACCATCTGCTCTTCCTCCGGGGTCGTCGCCGCCGGAGGACCCGAGGTCCCGGTATTTTCTGTCGTCGGAAGTCCCTGGAACAGAGAGAGGAAGTTGGTTCCCGTGGCCCAGCTCAACAGCAGGAGTACCACGAACCCGCCGATCCCGAGCGACATCGTGCGGCCGCCGCCGCCGCGCATGTCCTGGATGTTCCCGCGATCGCCTCGTGTCCAGCGCATGTGGTGATACCAGTCAATGCTCTATGCAACGCGCAGACCAATCGGGAAGGGCGCCGTATTCCTTTTTTCGCCGCGGGGGAAGGAATACGGCTTCCTATTCTAGCCAGTTACTGTCGGCTAAATAGCCAGCTCGCCGGTGCGGATGCGATAACTCTGAAGCACGGGGAGGACGAACACTCGGCCGTCGCCGATTTCTCCGGTGCGCGCTGCCTGGATGATCGCCTTGATGGCTTCGTCGGCCATGTTGTCTTCGACGACGACTTCGAGCTCCATTTTCGGCAGCAGGTTGACGTTGTATTCCTTGCCGCGATACACGGCCGTGTGCCCCTTTTGTTTTCCGTGACCGCGGACCTCGGTGACGGTCACGCCGCCAATCCCCAGCTTCTCCAGCGCGTCGCGGACTTCGTCAACCTTGTTCGGCCGGACGATACTCTTGATCAACTTCATCGATGCCTCCCAGCATGCGTTCGAGGTCGGCTCGGAGCGCCTGTTGTGCCGGCTCCGCGAGCTTGGCTCCACTCTTGGTGATGTGAAATACGTCGATGGCTTTCTTCCCCTCCGTGGAAATCAGGACGAGATCGACGTCACAGCCGTGACGCGAAATCAGACGACTGATCCGATACAGCAGCCCCAACGCGTCGCCGGCGTTGATTTCGAGAATGGTATACCGGCGCGACGACTGGTTGTCGAAATAGAGGACCGGCGACACCCGGGACGTCTCCCGGCGCAGCATACCCTGCTCGCGTCGCCGGAGCCGCTCCGTCACGTCGATCTTTCCAGACAGCACCTCGTGAAGCACCTCCGAGAACCGGTCGCGGGCGTCGTTGGGGTTCAGTTCGAGATACCGCTCCTGATCGACGAACTCGACGATGTCGAGAACCAGTCCTTTCGGGGTCGTCATCGCGTGCCCGCGGAGGATGTCCATCCCGAACGAGGAGAGCACGCCGCAGATGTTCGAGAACAGGAACGGCTTGTCGAGCGTCACCACCGTCAGCTCCCACGCCGCGTCCTTCCGTTCGAGCTTGATGTGCACATCGTCGCGGGCGATATCCCTCGACAGGCGCACGTGCTCGTAGATGGCCGGCGCGTCGGCCAGCTGAAGGTAGCGCCGGGGAAGACCCTCGAGAAACACCGTGAGCTCGCCTTCCGGAATGTCGTCCGGACGTCCGGTCACCAAATCGGAGAGGCCGGCCTGACGCCGATCGATCAACTCGTCGGCGTAGGCATGGGTCAGGTGGTTGTACGTATCGACGTACAGACGCCAGAGCAGCTCTTCCTTCCACGGCGTCAGCGTGTCCGGACTGACCGCCTCGATATCCGCGACCGTCATCAGGCACAAGAGCTTCAGACGCTCTTCGATCCCGACGAGATCGGCAAACCGTTTGACGATTTCAGGATCCTCCGTGTCACGGTGGAACGCCACGCGCGACATCTGCAGGTGGTTCTTGATGAGGAAATCGACGAGCTCGCGCGACTCCTCCGGCATGTCCAGCCGCGTCATCATGTGGTCGGCCATCCGCATGCTCTCGATGGCGTGGTCCTCGTCTTTCCATTTCCCGACGTCGTGGAACAGCAGCGACAGGACGAGCAGTTCGGGCTGCTGGAGCTCCTGGACCAGCGAGCCGAATCGTTCGCGTCCCGGCGGACAGGCGCTGCTCAGCCGCTCGAGGTTGCGGATCGTCAGCAGGGTGTGCTCGTCCACCGTGTACTTGTGGTAGAAGTCCCGGATGACGCGCCACGAAATCGCCTGAAACTCGGGAAACATCTGCCCCAGCAGACCGCAGTCGTGCATTTCGGACAGCCTTGCGTACAGGCCGGCGCGGGGGCGCAGGAAGCGCATCAGCTCGTCGCGCGATTCCTCAGAGGGAAAAAAGTCCTCGGCGGCGAACCTCGACACGTTCTGTCGGACGACCGAGAGCGCGTCCTCCAGGACTTCGCAGCCGTGGACGATGGCGGCTTCAAAGAGACTCAGCCACGTCTCGGGCTGACGTGCGGCCTTGATCGGATCGATGAACCGCACGCCACGGCTGAAGCGCCCCAGATTCGGGCCGACCGGCATCGGCGCGGCCGCACGGACCCACTGCAGCGATCGGTTCGCCGTCCGGGCGTGACGAAAGTAGTCGCTCATCAACCGCTCGACCCGCTGCTGCGGCTGCGCTCCCGGGTATCCCAGCTGGTCCGCCGCGGTTTCCTGAAGCTCGTGGGTGAGCACGTTCTGATTGCGGCCGGACTTGAGATGCAGAATCGACCGGATGCGCAACAGATAGTCCTCGGCTTCTTCCAGGCGGGCCGCGTCGACCGGCCCGCGCGTCAGCAGCGCCGGATCGGTCAGGGCGGCAATCGTGCGCGCCGCCGTGAGATCGCGAAGCGCCCCTGGCGCCTCTTTGATGTCCGGCTCGAGCTGGTAGAGCGTGTCGTTGAAGCGCGCATGACGGGCATCGATGAGCGCGACGAGCGATTCGATGATGTGAGCGTGGGTGGCGGGCTGATGGAACATCACCGTGAATCGATCGAGGAGCGCGCGATCGCCGGCGACAGGCCTGGCGTCGAGCAGCGCCAGGAGAAACTCCGGATTATCCGCCTCCAGCGTCGAAAAATCCGAGAGCTCGCGAACCTGGTGGCCGACCGTCATCCCAAGGTCCCAGAGCGGGTTGAGGAAACCATGCAGAAACCGCTCGTCGATCGGGCCGATTGAACCTTCGAAGAGAATCAGCAGGTCGATGTCCGAGAACAGGCAGAGCTGTCGCCGTCCGTAGCCGCCGAGCGCGATCGCGGCGACGGGCTGAGCGGGTGGCGGCGCCTGGTCGAAGAGCTGACGCAGCAGCGCATCGAGGCGCGCGGCATAGCGCCCCAGCGCGCCGCGGCCACCGAGGCCGCGCCCGGTCGCTTCCGCGAGCTCGGCTCGCGCCGCTTCGAGCGCTCGGGCCGACACGGGAACGGCTGGACCAGTCATTTGAGACGCTGTGCCTCCAACATACCTCACCTCGGGAGTCCGCCGGGCTCTGGTGAGATCCGGCGATGGGAGCGGCGTGGGTCAAAGATTAGTCGGACGCCACGCTCTTCGTACGACGAAATTGTAGACACTCGACGAAATTGTTTGCCATGGCCTCGTCCTGGACTATTCTGTGCGCCTTCAAACCCAAAAGGGCGGGGCTTCAAAGCGAGGACAGAACGATGAACCAAGCGGACACTGCGTGGATGTTGATGGCAACGGCGCTCGTCCTCCTCATGACGCCAGCGCTGGCGTTCTTCTACGGAGGGCTGGTCCGATCCAAGAACGCGCTCAACACGATGATGATGAGCTTCATCTCGTTGGGGTTCGTCGCCGTGTTGTGGGCCGTCATCGGATACTCGCTGGCCTTTGCGCCCGGCAGCGACTGGGTCGGCGACACCTCACGCCTCTTCCTCCGCGGCGTCGGTCTGGAAGCGCAGGGAACGATTCCCCATCTGCTCTTCATGTGCTATCAGGGGACCTTCGCCATCATCACGGCGGCACTGATCTCCGGCGCCATCGTCGAGCGCATGCGCTTTTCCGCCTATATCGTCTTCATCTCGCTGTGGGCGGTGTTCATCTATAGCCCCATCGCTCACTGGGTCTGGGGAGGCGGATGGCTCGCCAAGATGGGCGCGCTCGACTTCGCCGGCGGCACCGTGGTGCACGTCAACGCGGGCGTGGCTGCGCTCGTCGCCGCGATCTGCGTCGGCAGGCGCCGTGATTTTCAGAAGGTCGCGATCCTTCCGCACAACGTGCCGTTCACGCTGCTGGGGGCGGGTCTGCTCTGGTTCGGCTGGTTCGGCTTCAACGCCGGCAGCGCACTCGCCGCCGGCAACTCGGCGGCCCTCGCGTTCACTGCGACGATGCTGGCCCCAGCCGGCACGCTCGTGGTCTGGACGCTGCTGGACATGGTGCGACAGCAGAGGTCCACGGCCGTCGGAGCGGCCACGGCCATCGTCGTCGGCCTCGTGGCCGTGACGCCAGCGGCGGGGTTCATCGGGCCGATGAGCGCCATCGCTCTCGGCGCCATCGCCGCGGTCCCGAGCTACTTCGGGCTGGTATGGCGGGCGAAAACCGAGCTCGATGATTCGCTCGACGTGGTCGCGGCGCACGGCGTGGGCGGCACGGTCGGCGCGTTGCTGACGGGCGTTTTCGCTCAGGAGAGCCTCAACGGCATCGCCAACGCGAACGGACTCCTGTTCGGCAACCCCGGCCAGGTTGCCGTGCAAGCTGCCGCGGTCGCGGCGGCCATCGTATACAGCGGCGTCGGCAGCTTCGTGCTGCTCAAGCTGATCGGGATGGTCATCCCGCTTCGCGCGGATGCCGAGGAGGAGACCGCCGGTCTCGACGTCAACCAGCACGGGGAGGAAGCCTATATCCACGGCGAGGGGGTCACTCAGACCGCGTTCCAGGGCGGCCTCAACGTGCCGATGGGCGCGAAGAAATCGCCCGCTGCTCCGTAAACCGCGGGGCGGTCGTTCGCGAGGAAGCGGGCAGCGCGGCGCGGCCTTTGTTTCGGGTGCCGCGACTGCCCTCGGTTGTCCGGGGTCGACTGCGCCGAGCGGGACCTCGGCGACGGAAACCCCCACTCGGCGACTCAGACCGCCAGTTCGCCGGTGCGAATTCGGTAGCTTTGCTCAATCGAGCTGACAAACACGCGGCCGTCTCCGATCTCTCCGGTCCGCGCGCTCTGCATGATCGCCTTGATCACTTCATCACTGCTCGCGTCTTCCACAACGACCTGCAGCTCCATCTTGGGCAGCAGGTTGACGGTGTATTCCTTTCCGCGATAGATCGCCGTGTGCCCCTTCTGCTTTCCGTGTCCCCGCACCTCGGTGACCGTCAGCCCCGTGATGCCAAGCTTCTGAAGCGCATCGCTGACTTCCTCGATCTTGTTGGGTCGGACAATTGCCGTAATCAGTTTCATCGCAACCTCTCTGCTGCCACCACGCCAGAATCACCGACGAAGCGGAGGCGACGCCGCGGCCCGGGACACGTCAGAGGCGTGTCCGGGCCACCGGCCACACGAAATCGGGCACCGTAGTTTAGACAACGGGAGGCGCCGTCCGCGCCACGGCACCCGTCTGTCACGGCTCGCGTCGCGTGAGTGACGCGATGCCGCGTCAGTACGTCATGCCGATTCCAATCAACCCGACGAACTTGCTCGGGCTCGTATTGCCGTCGGTGTCGACGTTGAACGAGTGTCCCGTCTCGCCGAGATGGTAGTACTCGCCGCTGAAATGCAGGTTCCACGTCCCGTAGCGGCTGGCTAGGGCCGAGAGCGGAACGGTGATCACCCCACCGATGTCGAAAAACCCGAAGGGATGGTCATCCCCCCCGAGCTCGTAGTAGTCCCCGAGGCTGAAACCAAGCTTGACGGGGACGGTGAGCGTGGCCCTGCCGCCGAGCGGGAAACTGGGGCCGCCGCCGATTTCCAAGTAGGTGCCGGCCTCATCCCCGCCATCGGCCTGCCCGCGGCCCGGCTCGGTGTCGAGCTCCCACGCAATCAAC
>DATLLJ010000144.1:0-71027 GCA_035537875.1 Vicinamibacterales bacterium
TCCGGGAGAGTTCTTCGCGCTGCCGCAGTCGCCCCAGCTGTTCAAGCAGATCCTGATGATCGCCGGGATGGACCGGTACATTCAGATCTGCAAGTGCTTCCGCGACGAGGACCTGCGCGCCGATCGTCAGCCCGAGTTCACGCAGGTGGACGTGGAGATGTCGTTCGCGCGGCCCGACACGATCTTCGAGATCATCGAGCCGCTGATGGTCGAGATTTTTGGCGTGGTCGGCCGGAAGATCGAGACGCCATTTCCACGGATGGCGTACTCAGAGGCGATGGCGAAGTACGGATCGGACAAGCCGGACTTGCGTTGCGGTATGCCGATTCAGGACCTGCGAGAGGTGTTCCGCGAGTCGTCGTTCGAAGTGTTCCGGAAGATCGTCGCAGAAGGAGGCACGGTCCGCGGCTTCGTTGTCGCGAACGCGAGCGGCTACTCGCGTAGCGCGGTCGACGGCGTCGTCAGTCAGGAGAAGGCCCAGGGGCGGCACCTCTTGTGGGCGCGGCGCGCGGAGGACGGCACGATCACCTCGTCGTTCCCCAGGGCTGTGGGGGAGGAGGCTGTGCGGCGGCTGCTCGACGCGAGTGAGACGGGCAACGGGCAACTGCTGTTCGTGGTGGCGGGTGAGCCCGACAGCGCATCGAAGGCGCTCGGGCAGTTGCGATTGATGCTGGCAAAGAAGGACGGCCTGCTCGACGGAGAGGCGTTCGTCTTTACGTGGGTCGTGGACTTTCCGTTGCTCGAGTGGGACGCGGAAGAGAAGCGATACGTGTCGATGCATCATCCGTTCACATCGCCGCTCGACGATGACGTGGCGAAGCTCGACGCAGCGCCAGGCACCGCGCGTGCGAAGGCGTACGATCTCGTGCTCAACGGCAGTGAGATTGGCGGGGGTAGCATCCGAATTCATGATGCCGACACCCAGCGGAGGATCTTCTCGTTGCTCAACATCAGCGACGAAGAGGCGAAGCTCCGATTCGGCTTCTTCCTCGAAGCGCTCGAGTATGGGACGCCACCGCATGGTGGGATCGCGCTCGGCCTCGACCGTATCGCGGCGCTTCTCAGCAGCGAGAGTTCGATTCGAGAGGTGATAGCGTTCCCCAAGACAGCCGCCGCGGTGGACATGATGTCCGATGCCCCCTCGGCCGTTGACCAGAAACAGCTACGAGAATTGCATCTCCAGATACGCAGTAAGCAGTAGGCGTAGGCAGTAACGCTGCATGAGAAAGATCGCGCTACCACAACAAGGTCTCGAGACGCTGTACGGCGCACACGACGGCAACCTCAAGCACATCGAGTCGGTTCTCGGAGTCCAGATCCGCACGCAGGGAGATGAGCTCATTGTCGAAGGCGATAAAGCGGCCGAGCAACGCGTGGAACGTCTTTTGGATCAGTTGTCAGCGTTGATTGCGGAAGGGTATGAGCTGAAAAACGGGGACGTAAAGACAGCGGTGCAGCTCGTCGCCAACGACGAGAACGTCGATCTCCGACCGTTTTTCCTTCGCGAGGGGCAGAAGCAGCCCGAAGGCACTCGCCGTCGCGTCAACCCCAAGAGCACGAATCAGCGGCGGTACCTCGAAGCCATCGAGCGCTATGACATCGTTTTTGGCGTGGGTCCCGCGGGAACGGGCAAAACGTATCTCGCGATGGCGCAGGCCGTCAGCTACCTCCTCGCGAAGAAGGTCAGCCGGATCATCCTCGCGCGGCCCGCAGTGGAAGCGGGTGAGAAGCTGGGATTCCTTCCCGGCGATCTGCAGGAAAAGGTCAATCCCTATCTGCGTCCGCTCTACGATGCGCTCTACGACATGATGGACACCGAGCGCGCCACGCGCCTCGTGGAGCGGGGCACGATCGAGGTGGCGCCGATCGCCTTCATGCGCGGCCGCACACTGAACGACGCGTTTGTGATCCTCGACGAAGCCCAGAACACCACGTCGGAGCAGATGAAGATGTTTCTGACCCGGCTGGGCTTCGGCTCGAAGGCCGTGATCACCGGCGACATTACCCAGATCGACTTGCCAGTCGGCCGGGCCTCGGGGCTCGTCGAGGCGATGAAGGTCGTCAGCGGCATCGAGGGCATTTCGTTCGTGTTCTTCGACGAACGCGACGTCGTCCGTCACAAGCTCGTGCAGCAGATCGTCAAGGCGTACGAGGCGTTTGGCAACGGCGACCGATCGCCGGCGCCGCCCGGCGCGCGCGCGTTGGCGGCAGTGAGCGGCGCCACGAGCGACAACCCGGAGCAATCCTGAGCCGCATGGGCACCGAAGGCTGGAGCTCCTCCCGTCAGATGCACAGCCGGACGGCGGTGCGACCTGGAACAACGGCGCCAGATGTGCCGGCACGACGGCTGAGGATCGTGGTCGGCGACGAGCGCGGGCGGCGGCTGCGGATGGCTGGCTTGTCCTCGTGGCTGCGCCGCGTGGCGCCGGCGCGCGCGCGCGGCCGCGTCAGCATCGCGCTCGTCAGCGACCGCAGGGTTCGGACGTTGAATCGCACGTATCGTCGACAGGACTGTGTAACCGACGTCCTGAGCTTTCCGGTCGGGGCCACCCAGTCCCCAGCGTCGCGACCCAGGCCCCGACGAGGGTCCTCGGTGTTGCCCGAACCGCCAACGCGGGCGGCGACGATGCAAGACCTGGGAGAAATCGTGATCGCGCGCGGCCTGGCCGGGCGGCAGGCGCGGAAAGCACGCCACTCCGAGCTCACAGAGCTGCGTGTGCTGGCGCTGCATGGTCTCTTGCACCTCCTGGGCTACGATCACGAGCGGGATCGGGGCCGGATGCGCCGACTCGAAGAGCGCCTCCGGCGCAAAGGGGGCCTCCGTGAAGGGCTGATCGAGCGGTCGGAAAGCCGATGATTCCGCTCAGCATCTTTCTTCTCGCCTGCGGGGCCGTGTACCTAGGCACCATTGAGGCGGCCTTCAGCACCTTGATGCGGTTGTCGCTGAGGTTGACCGCCGAGCGGAGCGGTCGGCCGGACACTCTGGGCCGGTACCTCGACGATCCGCTTCTCCTGTTCATGCCGGTGCGATTGCTCCTCGGCGTGGTGACCGTCAGCGCAACCGCTCTGCTCGCCCGCGCCTTCGGCACCGACGGTGCGCCGCTCACGTCCGTGATCATCTCGGTCGTCGCCTTCGTCGTGACATGCGAGCTGTTGGTACCGTTGGCGATCGTCAGCCGCAATCCCGAGCGGGTGCTCGAGCTGCTGTTGCCATCGTTTGCTCCCGTGGCGCGGGCACTCGGGCCGGTGACGCGGCTGATCGGCCGCCCGAGGCGTCAGGCCGCGCCCCCACAGGCGGACGAGGCGGCTGAGGAGGAGGCCAGCCAGACCGCCACGACCTTCCTCAACGCCGGCGAAGAAGAAGGCATCATCGAAGGCGAGGAGCGCAAGCTGCTCCAGAGCATCGTGGATTTTGGCGACACGCTGGTGCGCGAGGTCATGACTCCTCGTCCCGACATCGTCGCCATCCAGGATTCCGCGACGGTCGGCGAGCTTCGCGCGTTGTTCCGCGAGCAGGAATATTCGCGGTTTCCCGTATTCAAGGAGAACCTGGACAACATCGCCGGTTTCGTGTTCGTGAAGGACCTGGTGCTGCTCGGCTCGAGCGAGGATGCCCGCTCGATCAGCTCCCTGCTGCGCCCGGCGCTCGTTGTCCCGGAGACGAAACGGGTGCCCGAGCTGCTGAAGACGTTCCAGCGCCAGCAGCAGCAGTGCGCCATCGTCGTGGACGAGTACGGCGGCACCGCGGGTCTTGTGACCGTCGAAGACTTGATCGAGGAAATCGTGGGCGAGATCCGGGACGAGTACGACGTCGAGTCGGAACCCATCGTCGATGAGGGCAACGGGAGCTTTCTCTTCAGCGGGAAAGTCGACATCGACGAGGTCGTGGACCGTCTCAAAGTCCCGATCGAGCGCGAGGGCTTCGAGACCGTCGGCGGCTTCCTCTTGTCCCATATCGGGCGCGTGCCGGCCATCGGAGAGCGCTTCGACATCGACGGGTTGAGCGTCGAGGTGCTCGACGCCGAGCGTCGCCGAATCAACAAGGTACGGATCGTGTTGCGCGAAGAGGCGAAGACGGCCGACGAGGAAACGGCGTGAACCTTCGGCCCTGGCGATGAAGTACGGTCACGTTTCCCTCATTGGTCGTCCGAATGCCGGGAAATCGACGCTGCTGAACCGTCTGGTCGGCAGCAAGCTGGCCATTGTTTCGGACAAACCGCAGACGACGCGGACGCGGATTCTCGGGGTCAGAAACTACGCGGACGCGCAAGTCGTCTACCTGGACACCCCGGGTATCCATCGCCCGCTCCATCGGATGAACGTTCGCATGGTCGATGCGGCCGTCGAGACCATCGGCGAAGTCGACCTGCTCGGCCTCGTCGTCGACGCGACCGAACCGCCGGGGAGCGGCGATCGATTCATGATCGACCTGATCAGGAAATCGGACGCGCCGGTCTTCCTCCTGCTCAACAAGATTGACTTGCTGCGAAAATCGAGGCTGCTGCCCATCATCGACCGGTATCGTGGACTCGCCGACTTCGCCGAAATCATTCCGCTGTCCGCCGAGACCGGCGAGAACGTCGAACGACTCGAGCGCGCCATTATCGAGCGGCTGCCGGAGGGGGAGCCGCGCTACCCGCCGGATTATCTGACGGATCAACCCGAGCGGTTTTTTGCCGCCGAGATGGTGCGGGAACAGCTGCTGCGGTTCACGCACGCGGAAATTCCGTTTTCGAGCGCTGTGGCCATCGATCGGTTCGAGGAGCCTGACTCCTCGACCGGTCTCCTGCGTCTTCACTGCACGATTGTCGTGGATCGAGAGTCGCAGAAGCCCATCGTGATCGGCAAAGGTGGAGACATGATCAAGCGGATCGGAACGGCCGCCAGGTTGGAGCTCGAGCGGTTTTTCCAGACGAAGGTGTTTCTGGATCTGCACGTGCGTGTGAGGAGCGAGTGGCGCGAGGACGAGCGGGTGCTGTCGGACCTTGGCCTCGGACAGCGGGGCAAATGACCTTCGGACGCCGGTTGTGTCTCGCGGTCGGACCTGTGTTCTTGTGGTACAGTTAGAGCCCGCCTTCGGATGCCGCAATACACCACCGACGCTCTGATCCTGAGGACGTACAAGCTCGGCGAGTCTGACCGCCTCGTGGTCTTTCTGACACGCGATCGCGGCAAGAAGCGCGGAGTGGCGAAGAACGCGCGTCAGAGCCGGCGGCGCTTCGGTGGCGCTCTCGAGCCCATGACTTGTGTACGGGTTGGCTATGTCGAGCGCGAACGGCGCGAGCTGGTGACGGTGAGTTACGCGGAAACGCTCCGATCGCCTCTGTCGGCCCTCGACGGTCACGCTTTGGGCCATGTCGGTTACTTCGCCGAGCTCATCGACGAGTGGGCGCAGGATTCCGATCCGAACGAGACTCTCTTCAGACTGGGTGCCGCGACGGTCGAGGCCATGGCCGCTGGCGTCCCCATCGAGCCGTTGGCGAGGTATTTCGAGTTCTGGCTGCTGCGCCTGCAAGGCGTGTACGGCGTCGATCCCCGGTTATCCGAGGAAGCTCGAGCGTTTCTTGGAGCGGCGCGAGAAATCAGTCCGTTTGCGCTGGGCGAGGTGCCGGTGACGGAGAGAGCGCTTCGCGAGCTCGAAGCTGTCCATCGCGCGCAGATTGCGATTTACCTCGAGAAGGATCTCAAATCGCCGCGCGTGCTGAAGGAGATGAGACGATAGGGGTAACCGGAGCCCCCGTCCTCCACAAGCGGGCGCCGGCCGGAACCGCAAACCCGGCGACACGATGACTTTCCAAAGCCTCATCCTCAAGCTCTCGGAGTTCTGGGCCTCGCGCGGCTGTGCGCTGCAGCAGCCGCTCGACCTGGAGGTCGGCGCCGGTACCATGCACCCCGAAACGTTCCTCCGCGTGCTCGGTCCGGCGCACTGGAACGTCGCGTACGTGCAGCCGTCCCGCCGACCCGCCGACGGGCGCTTCGGCGAGAACCCGAACCGCCTGTTCAAGCATCATCAGTTCCAGGTGATTCTCAAGCCCTCCCCCGACGAGGTGCAGCAGCTCTATCTCGAAAGTCTCGAAGCGTGCGGCATCAATCCACGGCAGCATGACATCCGCTTCGAGGAAGACAACTGGGAATCGCCGACACTCGGCGCCTGGGGCATCGGCTGGCAGGTGCTCTTCGATGGTCTCGAGATTACGCAGTTCACCTATTTCCAGCAGGCCGGAGGAGTGGAACTGGCGCCGATCTCCGCCGAGCTCACTTATGGGCTCGAGCGCATCGCGATGGTGCTTCAGCGCGTCGAGAGCGTGTACGACCTCGAGTGGGCGCCAGGCGTCAAGTACCGCGATGTTCGCTTGCGCGACGAGGTCGAGCAGTCGAAGTACGTGTTCAACAGCGTCGATCTCCTGGCTGGGAACTTCGGCGCCTTCCACCGCCAGTTGTTCAACGAATACTACGAGCTGGCGCAGGCGTTGCTCGCGGCCGGTCTCATCTGGCCGGCTCTCGAGCACACGCTGAAGTGCTCCCACATCTTCAACATTCTCGACGCCAGCAACAGCATCGGCGTCACCGAGCGAACGGCCTACATTCTGCGCGTCCGGCAGCTCGCGGTCGGTATCGCGAAGAGCTACGTCGCCGAGAGCGAAGGCGCCGAGCGCGTCGCCATCCAGGACCGGAAACCGTGATGGATCGAGAGCTGCTGCTCGAAATCGGCTGCGAGGAGTTGCCCGCATCGTGGCTGCCCGTGCTGACGAATCAGATCGGCGACGTCGTCGCGGCTCAGCTCACGGAGCATCGGCTTCCGCCGGAAGCGCCCGCGGAGACCTTCAGCACACCACGCCGGCTCACAGTTTGGGTGGCGCGGGTTCCCGAGCGACAAACCGACCACGAAGAGCTGGTCAACGGTCCTCCTGTGTCAGCCGGATTCAAGCCTGACGGGTCGCCGACGCCCGCGGCAGCCGGATTTGCCGCCAAGCAGGGCGTGGAACTGTCAGCCCTCGAGCGCGTGCAGACGTCGAAGGGAGAATACCTCGCGCACCGGAAGCGACTGCGAGGGAAGGCCTCGGTGGACGTGCTCGCGGATGTCCTGGGGGGGACGCTGCGGTCGCTCACCTTCCCGAAGTTGATGCGCTGGGATGCGGTCCTCGACGACGGGCGCGGGGAGCTGCTCTTCGGCCGTCCGATCCGGTGGATCCTGTTTATTTACGGAGGGCGCGTCGTCCCCTTCACGATCGGACGAACGTCGGCCGCGCAAACCTCGCAGGTCCAGGATGTCGTGTCGGGGGCGGTCACCTACGGACACCGCTTCCTCACGACGAGCGGTCGGGCGGGACGCGCCATCAAGGTCCGATCGTTCGACGAGTACCGCGCGCGCCTGCTCGAGAATTTCGTCATCCTCGAACGTGGCGAGCGTCACAATAAGATCGCCCGCGAGCTCGACGCCAAGGCGCAACGGTTGCAGGGACGAGTGAGCCGCGTGGTGCACGGCGACTCCGGTCTGCTGCACGAAGTGCCGGACCTCGTGGAATACCCGTCGGTGGTGGCCGGCACCTTCGCGCACGAGTTCCTGGAGCTCCCCGATGAAGTGCTGACGACCACGTTGATTCATCACCAGCACTATTTCCCGGTCGAGGGTGAGGACGGCTCGCTCAAGAACGCGTTTCTGGCCGTCATCAATACCGAGCCGGACAACGAGCGAGCCATCGCGCGGAACGCGGAGCGTGTCGTCACCGCGCGCCTTCGCGACGCGCGGTTTTTCTGGGAGGCCGACCGGAAGAGCACGCTCGAGTCCCGAATCGACCGGCTCGGGACGCTCCTGTTTCACAAGAAGCTCGGGACATACAAGGAGAAGGCCGAGCGGATTGAGCGGCTGGCGCGCTGGATTGTCGAGCAGGCCTTCGGGGCGTCGCCAGAAACAGGGATGTTCGCCTCGAGGGCGGCTCGCCTCGCCAAGACCGACCTCGCCACGGACATGGTTCGTGAGTTCACCGAGCTGCAGGGGACGATCGGCGGCATCTACGCGCGGCATGAAGGGCAGCCCGAGGAAGTATGGAAGGCGATGTACTTCCACTACCTGCCCATCGCCATCGAAGCCGACGCGCCTCCGACCCGCGCGCAGCTTGGCCGGGCGGCGGCCACCTGGGCCGCGGTGTCCCTTGCGGACAAGCTCGACACCATCGCCGGTCTGTACGCGGCCGGCGAGCGCTTCAGCGGATCCCGCGACCCCTATGGGTTACGGAGGCAGGCGCATGGCGTGCTCAAAATCCTGTTGGATCTACCGGAACTGGTCGGGCTCAATCTTGCGCTGTCGCTGAGAACGTTGGTGGAGGAGGCGACGCGGGAATTCGAGACGTTCCGCGGGCAACCAGGGGCCGAGCTGGAACCGTTCGGGTTCTGGCAGGAGCGGCTGAAGTATGCGCTGGAGCAGCGCGGCCACCCGATGGAACAGGTGCGCGCCGTGCTGGGTGCCAGCGGCGACGTCCTCAACCCGCTCGAGGCGCGGCGCAAGCTCGAGGCCTTGCCGGAGTTCGCCGGGTCCAGCGCGTTCGGGCAGCTGGCCGCGACGTTCAAGCGGGTCAAGAACATCGCGCGTGAGCTCAAATCGGAGCCGGTTCCCCTCGAGGCACTTGGCGCCAGACTTCGTGAACCGGCGGAAGCGGAACTGGTTCAGCTGCTCAATGAACGGACTTCCAGGGTCCGCCAGGCCGCATCGCAACGGGATTACAAGGCCGCGCTGAACGAGCTGGCGTCGTTCGGATCGGCGGTCGACAAGTTTTTCGTGGACGTGCTGGTGATGGTCGACGATGCGGAGCTGCGGCGGGCACGGCTCAGCGTCATGGCGCATCTCCGGGATCTGGTGCTGAGCATTGCCGACGTTTCGGAAATCGTCTCGGAAGAAGCCAGATCGGTGTAGCGACAGGCTCAACTTCAGCGGTGAGACGAGGTCATTGATGTCCAAGAGGCCGGCGGGAAAGAAGACCACACGAACGAGGGCGGCGCGCTCCGGTGCCAGGAAGAAGTACGTGTATTTCTTCGGCAACGGCAAGGCGGACGGCAATCGCACCATGAAGGATTTGCTCGGCGGAAAGGGTTCCGGCCTCGCCGAGATGACCAATGCCGGTTTGCCGGTCCCTCCGGGTTTCACCATCTCGACCGAAGTCTGCAGCATCTACTACCGGGAGGGCGCGTCGATTCCTGCCGCCATCAACCGCGAGATCGACGACCAGGTGACGAAGCTTGAAAAAGCGGCCGGTGCGACTCTGGGATCGACCGAGAACCCGCTGCTCGTCTCGGTGCGCTCGGGCGCGAAGTTTTCCATGCCCGGCATGATGGACACCATTCTCAACCTCGGGCTCAACGACGCGGCGGTCGACGGCCTCAAACGCCGGACCAGCAACGGGCGGTTCGCATTCGACAGCTACCGCCGCTTCATCCAGATGTTCGGGAATGTCGTGCTGGAAATCCCCAAAGACGCCTTCGAGCACGAATTCGAGGCCGTCAAGAAGTCGGCCCGCGCCAGGCTGGACACCGATCTCGACGAGACGGCCTTGCGCGACGTCGTCTCACGGTACAAGACGGTCGTCAGGAAGCGGGCCGGCAGGTCGTTTCCGCAGGAACCGCGCGAACAGCTCACCATGGCTCGCGACGCGGTCTTCCGCTCGTGGATGAACGCGCGCGCCATCGAGTACCGACGCATCTACGACATCCCGGATCACATCGGAACGGCGGTGAATGTCCAGATGATGGTGTTCGGCAA
The DNA here is from genome assembly GCA_035537875.1 of Vicinamibacterales bacterium. GTDB lineage: Bacteria > Acidobacteriota > Vicinamibacteria > Vicinamibacterales > CAVVIG01 > DATLLJ01. The sequence goes on from DATLLJ010000144.1 coordinate 9,755, forward strand.
TACCGGAGAGCGGTCGGCCACCGGCGTCGGCTTTACGAGGAATCCAGCCACGGGCGCCCACGAGTTCTACGGCGAGTTCCTCATCAACGCGCAGGGCGAAGACGTCGTCGCCGGCATCCGTACGCCGCAACCCATCCGCGAACTCGAGCGGGTGATGCCGAAGGCCTACAAACAGCTTCGTGAAATCACGACGCGGCTGGAGCGGCATTACAAGGATGTCCAGGATTTCGAGTTCACGATTCAGGACGAGCGGCTGTTCATGCTCCAGACGCGGAGCGGCAAGCGCACCGGCTTCGCCGCCGTCGTGATTGCGACCGATCTCGTCAGCGAGAAGCTGATTTCACCGAAAGAAGCGGTGCTGCTCGTCGATCCGGAATCGCTCAGTCAGCTGCTCGCACCGGGCTTCGATCCTGTCGAGTGGAAGAAGATCCCGACCGTCACGAGGGGGTTGCCCGCGTCTCCTGGCGCCGCGAGCGGACAAGTGGTGTTCTCCGCCGACCATGCGGTGGAGTGGGCAGCGCAGGGAAAGCCCGTCGTCCTCGTCCGACGTGAAACCGTGCCCGACGACATCCATGGGATGTTCGTCGCCCAGGGCATTCTCACCGCGACCGGCGGCATGACCTCGCATGCCGCAGTGGTCGGGCGTCAGATGGGGAAGCCCTCGGTCGTCGGCGCCGGCGATCTCGAGATCAACGAGTCGGCGCGGCAGTTCCGCGTCAAGGGCCAGACGGTCAAGGAAGGCGACTTCGTCTCGTTCGACGGGTTGACCGGCGAGGTGAAGCTGGCGCGCGTCGCTTCGAAGCCGAGCGAAATCCTGCAGGTGGTCAACAAGACACTCGATCCGAAGAAATCGGATCTCTATCGGCGGTTCAATCAGCTGCTGGGCTGGTCGGATCAATTCCGGCGGATGGGCATCCGGGCGAACGCCGACCTTCCCGATCAGGCGGAGCTCGCCTATGCCTTCGGCGCCAGGGGAATCGGACTCTGCCGCACGGAGCACATGTTCTTTGGCGAGGGGCGCATCCCGATCGTGCAGAAGATGATCCTCGCCGAAACGGAGGCCGACCGCCGGAAGGCGCTCGACCAGCTTCTGCCGATGCAACGCGACGACTTCTACGGCGTCTTCAAGGCGATGCACGGAGAGGCGGTGACCATCCGGACCATCGATCCGCCGCTGCACGAGTTTCTGCCCAAGCGTGAAGATCTGATGGTCGATGTCGCCCGCTTGGAGGCGGCAGGAAGAAATGGCGCGGAGCTCGAAGAGAAGAAGCGCCTGCTGGCCCGGGTCGAACAGCTGCACGAGTTCAACCCGATGCTGGGGCATCGCGGCGTCCGGCTCGGCATCACGTACCCCGAGATTACGGAGATGCAGACACGGGCGATTATCGAGGCGGCGTGCCGCCTCGCGAAGGAGGGGGGCAAGGTCGTTCCGGAGATCATGATCCCGCTCGTCGGCCTCGTGAAGGAGCTGCGCGACCAGAAAGCCATCGTCGATCGTGTGGCGAGCGAGACGATGAAGGCACAGGGAGTGAAGATCAAGTATCTCGTGGGGACCATGATTGAGGTGCCGCGGGGAGCGATGACCGCCGACCAGATCGCGGCCGAAGCGCAGTTCTTCTCGTTCGGGACGAACGACCTGACCCAACTGACCTTCGGGTTCTCCCGGGACGATGTGGGCAAGTTTCTCCGCGTCTACCAGGAAAAGAAGATTCTCGAACGCGATCCGTTCGCGTCGATCGACATCGAAGGAGTCGGAGCCATCGTGCGAACGGGCGTCCAGCTCGGTCGCAGGGCGCGCCCCGATCTGAAAATCGGCATCTGCGGTGAACACGGAGGCGATCCGTCGTCGATCCATTTCTTCGACCAGGTTGGACTCGATTACGTCAGCGCCTCCCCGTATCGCGTGCCGGTGGCACGGCTCGCAGCGGCTCAGGCGGCGTTGTCGGTGAAGGTAGGGGACTGATCACCATCTTCGTTCATCGAAACGGCCGGACCGAGGCGGCATCGAGCATCGACGGCAGCTGGCTCAATCCGTCGAACGGCGCGGTCCTGTGGGTCGATCTCGCGTCGCCGTCGGTCCCCGAGTCGCTCGTGCTCAGCGACACCTTCGCGTTTCATCCGCTGTCTGTCGAAGATGCGATGGCTCCAAGGGAGTATCCCAAGGTCGAAGCGTACAACGGCTATCTCTACGTCATCCTTCACGGGATCGACTTCCGCGCGCAGGAGCACTATTTCGGAACGCACGACGTCGATTTCTTCATCGGGCCCAATTACCTCGTCACCGTCCACGACGGATCCGCGCGATCGATTGCGGAGCTTCGGGATCACTGTCCTCGAAACGCCAGCATCCTCGGCGAGGGTCCAGTCGCCCTGTTTCACCGCATCGTCGACGCGATGGTGGACGACTACCGGCCGGAAGTGGAGGAACTGGCGGATCGGCTCGACGAGCTCGAGAAGGAGATCTTCGAACACCCCAGAACGGACATCGTGCGGGAGATTCTCGAGGAGAAGCGAGACGTCGCGTCGTTGCGACGGGTCATCACGCCTCAACGCGACGTTCTGGCGCGTCTGTCGCGGCGGGAGTTCGTGGACATCAGCACCGAGCTGTCGTTCCGCTTCCGCGACGTCTACGACCAGCTCGTCCGCATCGCCGACGACGCGCTGATTTTTCAGGATCGGATATCGGGGATTCTCGATGCCCACCTGTCCAGCGTGAACAACCGGCTGAACGCGGTCATGAAAGTGCTGACCGTTGTCTCGGTCATCATCATGCCGCTCACGCTGCTGGCGGGCTTATACGGCATGAACGTCAGGTTGCCTCAGTTCCCGGGTGGCGAAAATGCCCAGTTCTGGTGGCTGTGCGCGATCAGCCTGGGTGTCATCGTGGTCATGCTCGTGCTGTTCCGCCGGAGGCGGTGGATATGAAGATTGCGTTGCTGCCGCCGGACCTCGCCAATCAGATCGCGGCCGGAGAGGTCGTCGAGCGGCCAGCCTCGGTTGTGAAGGAGCTCCTCGAGAACGCGCTCGACGCGGGGGCCCGGCGCCTGTCGATTCAGGTGGAGCTCGGCGGCAAGAAACAGGTGAGGGTCGAGGACGATGGAGAGGGCATGGACGCGGCGGACGCGCGGCTCGCGATCGAGCGGCATGCGACCAGCAAGATCCGTCGCGCGGACGACCTTTCGGCCATCCGGACGCTCGGATTCCGTGGCGAGGCGCTGCCTTCGATTGCCTCCGTGTCGCACTTCGTGCTTCGCACGCGTGCACGCGGGCAACCGAGTGGCACCGAGTTGCGGGTCAACGGCGGCACATTGGCATCGGTGACGGAGGTCGGGGCGGCCGAGGGCACCGTCGTGGAAGTCAACGATCTCTTCTACAACCTTCCGGCTCGCCGCAAGTTCCTGAAGTCCGATGGCGCGGAGTCGGCCCAGGTCTCCCGGGTCGTGACGCAGCTGGCGCTGGCCTATCCCGAGGCGGGGTTTACCCTGACCAGTGGGGGCCGGCGGCTGCTCGAGTGTCCGCCTGTTGGATCGCTTCGCGATCGCCTGTATCAGATTTATGGCGACCGAGACGATCTGATTGAGGTGGGTAAGAGCGCCGGAGGCCTCCGCGTCACCGGTTACGTGGCCGCTCTCACCGAACAGGGCCCGACGCGAGGCGTACAACACGTGTTCATCAACCGGCGCATTGTCAAGGATCGGACGATCGCGCACGCGATCATCGACGCGTACAGCGTGGCGTCGATCAAGGAGCGCAGCCCCGAGGTGCATCTGTTCCTCGAGATGCCACCGGACGCCGTGGACGTGAATGTGCACCCGACGAAGGCGGAGGTGCGATTCCGCGAGCAATCGCTGGTGCACGAGGTGGTTCGACGGTCCCTGATGGAAGCGTTGGGCCAGTCGAGTGTTCCGCCGCTGCAGCTCCGGTCGCCGATCGGCAACGAGTTTCCAATCGCCGCGACGATCCCGGGCATTCTCTCGGGCGGCACGTATCCGAATCGCTGGATGCCGTCGCCGGCGACCGGTGGCGGTCTGGCCTCCGGCGAGCCGCCGCCGATCGAACCCGTCGCGCTCTCAGGTCCGCCGGAGGCGCGAATATCAGCGCTCAAGCCGCTGATTCCCCTGGGACAGTTCCGAGACACGTTCATCGTGGCTGTGGACGATGAGGGGATCGCCATCGTCGACCAGCACGTCGCGCACGAGCGGGTGCTGTTCGAGCGTGTCATGGAGCAGCTCACGTCGGGACCGCTCGAGTCTCAACGGCTGCTCGTGCCGATCGTCCTCGAGCTGGCGCCGGCCGCCTTCGAGACCGTTCTCGCTCGATCCCGGGAGCTCGGGCGTCTCGGCTTCGAGATCGAAGCGTTCGGCAGCCGCGCGATCAACGTCACCGCCGTGCCGGCACTGCTGAACGTTGAGGAAAGCTCGCAGGCGCTGATGGCTCTCGCCGACGATCTGGAGCGCCTCGATCGCGGCGCCGATCTGCATCAGGCGCTCAGACGACTCGCCGCCACCACCGCGTGCCACGCGGCGGTAAAAGCGAACTACCCACTGAGCTACGAAAAGATGGCGCACATTCTCGACGAACTGCGCGCAACCGCGTACTCGAGCGTGTGCCCGCACGGGCGTCCCGTGATGTTGCGGCTGACGCGGCGGGAGGTCGAGAAGAATTTCGAACGCATTTAGAGAAACGGAGCCGACGACCGTCGCCGTGACGCGTGCACTCTATTACATCGGCCGCCTCGCCCAGATTCTGGGGATGTGGCTGCTGCTCGTGGACGTGGTCACGGCGGGGCCGCTCGGGCCAGATCCAGTCCTGTTTGCGATCGGCGTGGCCGTCTTCGTCGTGGGCTGGGGAATCACGCGCGCGCTTCGTTGAACGTTCTTGACACATCGAGTTCTCCCTGCTAAATTAGATCCCGCAGTTCTCCCCCGATCTGTTTTTTAACGAGCTCAGCGCTTTCCAAGCGAAAGGGCAATCCCGGTCAGGACGTCACGGGCGTCTTCGCGAGGTCGTGCCCGAAGGCACGCCCGGATGCGTGGCGGCCGACCGGTGAGCGCAAAGCTGTAAGCCGGTCTGCGTGCGCGTAACGGCGCGCGCAAGACAGACGGTTTGGCTGCCGAACTTGGAGTCAGGAATGATCTCTCGGATTTCGCGCCGGACAGTTTTTCTCACATCCATACTCGCGACCGCCGTTTCATTCTTCACCCTTGGCTTGATGGGGGCGCGGCGCAGCGACGCGTCGGCACAGGCATCTCATGCGGAGATGCTCGAAGCGATCAGGTCGCAAGTCAGGAGCGAACTGGGGAAGGGGCGCGCAGCGCTGCCGGCCGCAACCGTCGGCCTGGTCGGCGGAAATGACGGCACCGCGCTCGATCGCGCCAAGCTGATGGCGGAGATCAAAGAAGAGCTGAAAAGCGAGATGGGCCTCGTCCCGGTTCAGCTGCTTCGCGACCGCCGCTCGAGCTTCGTCGAGCTCTATTCGTACGACAGCCTGGGCAAGACCAACTACGGAACGGCGGGTTATCTCGGTCGAGGGTATTTCGTCACGGTCAAGCACGCCGTCGTCGCGCTCAACGACGAGAGCGACGGCGCGAGCGACCGCAAGATCGTGTCGATCAAGATCGTTCACGATGGGAAGCAGATCCCGGCAAAGGTCGTCGACTTCGGGGATGCGGATACCGAAGTGCACAGCGGCGACTGGGCGATCATCCGAACGCGCGAGCTCGATCTTCCCGCGCTCGAAGCCGACACCGACTTCGCGTACGATTTCGCCGCGCCCATCTTCCGGTTGGGAAACGATTACTCCAAAGGGATCATCGTCTCGACGGGATACGTCGGCCAGCGAACGGCCAACGGTCTCGTGACGTGCCTGACCGACGGACATCCTGGCGTCTCGGGCGGCGGCGTCCTCGATCAGCGCGGTCACCTGGTGGGCATTCCCGTCGGCCGGATGCAGGGCGACTACCGCTTCTCCTTCATCCTGCCGCTGCGGCCCGAAATGCTGCGGAAGGTGACCGGTCAGCAGTCAACCCCGTCTGAGCCGACGGTGGCCTCGACGACGCGCCCGAGCCCGGCCGCACAGTAAATCCGGCCCTGCCCGCTGCCGCCGTTCTCTCAGCCCGGTCGGCCTCAAATCCTTCACGTGCCGTTATGATTTGAGCATGCGAATGCTCTTGCTCGTGCTGTCGGTCGCGCTCGCGTGGGGATGCGCGCGCTCTGAACCCGCCCCCGCGGTCGCCTCGTCGGATGCGCGAGTCCGTGCACTCGCCGACGCGTACCTCGACGGTTTCTTCGAGCGCAACCCGGACGAAGTGACCTCGTACGGGGTTCCGGGCCACGGTCACGATCGGCTTCCGGATAATTCGCTGGACGCGCTGGCTGCGTGGCACGCCAAAGAGGACGCATGGCTCGCCGAGGCGAAGCAGATCGATCCGTCGACGATCAAGGCCTCGCCGCTGCGTGCGACCTATGCGATTACGCGGGAGGCGCTGGAGGGCGCCGTCGTCAGGCGCGTCTGCCGCAGCGAGTTGTGGGGCGTCAGCCAGTTCGCCAACAGCTGGCAGGCCTGGTTCGGATATCTCGTGACGATCCAGGCGGTGGGGACCGACCAGGCCCGTCGTGATGCGCTGACGCGCTGGGGCGCGCTGCCTCAATACCTCGAGACCGAGATCGCCAACCTCCGGGACGGCCTCGAGCGCGGCTATTCCGCGCCCAAGGGCAACGTCCGCCTGGCCATCGATCAGATGAACAGTCTGATTGCGACGCCGCTCAAGGACTCGCCGTTCGACTCGCCAGCCGTGCGCGATCAGACGCCGGCGTTTCAGCAGGAATTCGACGCGCTGGTGGCCGATCGCATCGTTCCCGCCATTCGCAAGTACCGCGACTTTCTCCAACAGGAGTACCTCCCCGCGGCGCGCGAGACCATCGCCGTGTCGACGAACCCGGATGGAGCCGCCTGCTACGATGCGTCCATCCGCGCTCATAGCTCGCTTGCGGTCGGCGCGAAGGAGGTGCACGCGCTCGGGCTGGAGCAAATCGAGCGGCTGACCGGCGAAATGCGAACCATTGCCGAGCGCTCGTTCGGGACGTCCGACGTGCCGGCGCTCCTCCAGCGGCTGCGAACCGACCGCAAGTACATGTTCAAGGGGCGAGAGGAGCTGATTGAGTACTCGCAGGCGGCGCTGGCCCGCGCCAAGGCTGCGGCGCCGACGTGGTTCGGTCTGCTCCCGAAAGCCGATGTGGTGATCGAGCCCTACCCGGCGTTTCGGGAAAAGAGCGGCCCGAACGAATACGTCCCGCCGGCCGAAGATGGCAGCCGCCCGGCGACGTTCTTCATCAGCGCGTACGAAGCGGAAAAGAAAAGCAGAGCGATCCCCGAGTCCACGGCCTTTCACGAGACCATCCCGGGACATCATCTCCAGATCGCGATTGCGATGGAGCGAAAGGCGATTCACCCGATTGGTCGGTATATCGGCAACAGCGGTTACTCCGAAGGCTGGGCGCTCTACAGCGAGCGCCTGGCCGACGAGATGAAGCTGTTTTCGAGCGACCTCGACCGGCTCGGCATGCTGTCGTCGCAGGCCCTTCGTGCGGCGCGTCTGGTCGTCGATACAGGGCTGCACACGCTCGGCTGGAACCGGCAGCAGGCCATCGACTACATGCTCGCTCACACGTCGGAATCAGTAGGTGACGTCACGTCGGAGGTGGATCGCTACATCATCTATCCCGGCCAGGCCACGTCCTACATGTTGGGGATGCTCGAGATCCAGGGCGCGCGTGCCCAGGCGGAAATGCGGCTCGGCTCGAGGTTTGATATCAGGAAGTTCCACGATCTGGTGCTCGAAGACGGCGCGGTGCCCGTCACGTTTTTGAGAGACAAGGTCGGGCAGTGGACGGGGGACTAAGCTGACTGGCCGTTGTGCGCGCCAACCCCACAGGGCACAGTGGCACCGCTCGCGCCGGATGGCGAGCGATTCGAACTAAAGTACTGCGTTTCACAATTGAGGCGACGTATCGGCCGCCGGGGCGTCCCGCCTCGCGGCGTTGCTCGTCGGTCAAATGCTCCCGGCATTCTCCCTCCTCGCGCCTTGCGATCCGGGCGCCGCGGCACCCGAATACGCCACCGTAATTGTGAAACGCAGTACTAAGCTCAGGCCGCCGGATCGGGAACCACGTCGATCGGACGGAGGCTCAGCGTCGAGAGCAGGGGAGAGCGAACGGCTTCTGCGCCGGTGGCGCTGCTCGCAAGCACGAACTGATCTCCGCTCAGCCCATAGACCTCGATCCTGGTCGCATCCGGATCGACTATCCAGTACTCGGGCACGCGATGACGGGCCAGGAGCCGCATCTTCCTGCAGCGATCGTTCGCCGCGGTGCTCGGCGAGAGGATCTCGACGGCCAGATCCGGGCCCTGCCTCGTGACCTTTCGCAGGTTGATGACGTGCAGGCGCTCCCGGGTGAAGAGCAAAAGATCTGGCTGCACGACATCGTAATCCGTCAGAACGATATCAAGGGGCGCGTACAAGACGACGCCCCCATGTGCGCGGGTATAATCGCGCAGGACGTCGTACAGGCGCGCGGAGACGACCTGGTGCAGCGGCAGCGGTGACGGGACCACGTAGACCTCGCCGTCGTACAACTCGTACCGGCGGCCGTCGTCGGGCCACTGCTCGAGATCCGCAAAGCTGACGCGCGGATGCCCAGCCGTCACGCCGGTCATTGTACATCGTCGTCTTGCGAGGGTCGTGCCGGGAGAAATCATTCAGGAACTTGAGATCCGGCCGTGAAGGGTTGCAGAATCTGCGCGCTCTTCTTTCTTCTCAGTGCAGGCTTTCAACGTTTTCGAGTCAGCGTCTCGGTGTCCAGTCAAGCATGGAAGCGCGCGACGGGGCGGCGCGGCGGCGGCAAGGCTGTTCGCTTGCTCCAGGTGCAGGCAATGCCTATACTCTATGCATGCAGTACACGATCCGCGGGATCCCGGCGGCCCTCGACGGCGCCCTGCGGGCCCGGGCGCGTCAGGCGGGCAAGAGCTTGAACGAGGCGGCGATCGACGCCCTGGCCGAGGGCGCCGGCATCGCGGGCGTTCCACGGAAGCGGCGCGACTTCGGCGACATCGTCGGAACGTGGAAATCTGACAAGGCGCTCGAATTGGCACTCGCTGCGCAGGATGCGGTCGACCCGGACCTTTGGCGGTGAGAGTAGCCCTCGACACGAACCGTTACGTGGATCTCTGCAGGGGCGTCGCAGAGACCGTGACTCTTCTCGAAGAGGCCGAGGTCATTGTCCTGCCCTTTGTCGTGGTCGGCGAGCTGCGCGCCGGCTTCGGCTACGGGCGACGCCCGGCGGAAAACGAACGCGTCCTCCGTCGCTTCCTCGTGAAGGACGGCGTGCAGGTGATGTTCGCGGACGACCAGACCACGCACCATTACGCATCCGTCTTCCGTCAGCTGCGGAAGCAGGGCACGCCGATTCCGACCAACGACATGTGGCTGGCAGCGCTGGTCCTGCAGCACAATCTCGCGCTGCACGCGCGGGATCGACACTTCGACCATCTGCCCCAGCTCGTCCGGGTCTGAACAGGGCCTGACGCGATGCAGTCCGAGCCGGGTGGAGCGTGCCCTCCCTTCGCGTGTCTGCTCGACCCCAGCTTCAAATCCGGCTTTGAACGACATGATTCTCAGGCGAGGATGGAAAAGCGGCGGCGTCGGCCCGGACGATCGATCGAGAAATGCCTGCGGTCGAGCGTGAAGATGGTCGTGAGCGCGTCCCGCTCGGCCACGCGCACCAGTGCCGCGTCGGCCAGGTCCATCGGCAGGTCGCGATACTTGTCCATCAGCTCGCGCATGCGCGGCGAGTCGCGCTCGTCGAGCGGAGCCAGTGCCAGCGCCTCGGTCTCGAGACGGCTCCAGAGCGCCTACTGCGCGAGCCACGAGCCGCCGAGCAGATACATGGCTTCGGTGAACGCCGGCCAGACCGTGACGAGCGTCTTGAGCGTGGTGACACACGCCTCGTGTTTGGGGTCGGCCCGGTCGAAGATCGCGACGAGCGGGCCGACGTCAACGAGGACGTCGCCCACGGGCCTGTTTTCGAACGATTGCCGCGAGCTGTTCCCCGGTCGTTCTTTCGGAGTCGCGCGCGCCGAGGCTCACGATCCCGATCACGTCGAGCCAGGCATCGTAGGGACGCCGGCCCGCGTCGCCCTGGCTGACGTCGTACTGGGCCAGGGCTTCACGTACGACATCCGAGCGCGACAGTCCGCGCCGCTTGACGAGGGCGTTCAGGGTTCGCTCGGTTTTCGGGCTGAGGCGGACCGTCAGGGCCATGAAGACTCCAGGTAATACACATAATTATCACGTGTCAGCCCCCGGTCAATTCCTGGCCGACCAGAGATAGTCGCCGTGGCTCGCGCGGCACAATCGGAAGTCTCCGTGAACCAGTACTACTGTGTCGGTACGTCGTGATGTTCGGCCGCAAACCGGCCGCGTCCGCGAACCGGGTCGACGGCGCGGGAACCCGCGTCTCCGCGACATGTCGGCAGCACACCGCAGGTCCGTGACCTGCGGGGGACTTCGGCGCCTGCGACGCGGGTTCCCGTCTGACGCGTGCGACGCGCCGCTCCAACGGTTCGCGGCCGCAGCCAGTTTCCGGCCGATCACGAAAGAACAACAAGCGAATGCTTTTCATGTTCTTGTGATTTCGTGGCCGATCGATGCAGTCCTGGCGACATCGTCTTACGGCCTCTTCAGCAGTCCCGGCCAGTCGGAAATCACCTGAATCGCGCTGGCTTGAGCCGGTCCGGCCGATACGGTGACGACAAACCGCTGACCATCGCCGGTCACGACATACGGTCTTGCGTCCGGTGAAACCAACTTCGTTTGAAAGAGTGCGCGAGGAGTGCCCGGTACGAACGAGACATCGGTGCGAACGTCCACGGCCATCATTGTTCCATCGGGGGCCAGGAAAAAGAGCTCACGGCCGTCGCGTCGCCATTGGGGCTGAACGCCACCACTACCGGATACCTGCCACTTGGTGCCGGTTGGGGGAAACGGAATCACGTACACCTGGCTCTGACCCGACTCGGAGGAACGGAAGGCGATCCACTTCCCATCCGGAGCAAACGCTGCCTGGTCAACGGCTCCCGCTGCCGGTTCGTAAACGAGAACCGGCTTTTGACTTCCCTCCAGGGAATACGCCAGCAACTGTCCCGGGGCTCGAACGGGCTCAGTCTGTCTGCGGATTCGCTCGAACGCAAACGCGGTTGATTTCGCCACCCGACGATGGCATCGTCGTCGCGGTGGGTTGGCAAGTTTTGCGGACCCGTCCCCGGGTGCAAATGGCAGGATCTGCGCGTCTGACCACGTCTTTCCGCACCTGGCGAGGGCGACACGGGCGGAACGCTCCGTGCACTACATGATCCGAAAAGCGGCGTGTTGACGCGCTGTGGCGCGAAGCCCTGCGGAGGTCAGGCCGACACGCATCGCCTGACCGCGCGAAAGGTGGTGGGGACCACGCCAGGTCAGGGACCTGGCGTCACGCGGCCCGGGGCGACCCTCGCAGCGCGGGTCCGGCCACCGAAGCCGGGCTTCGCGACGCAGTGCGTCAACACAATCGCACTTAGGGATCAGTCCAGAGAATGCCGCTTCGTTCTGAGGCTATGACGAACCTCGACCAACCAGTCACTTGTCGCGAGCTTCGCGAAGAGCTCAAGGCTTTTGCGACCAAGGAGGACCTGAAGGCGTTCGCGACCAAAGAGGACCTGAAGGCCTTTGCCACCAAGGAGGACCTGAAGGCCTTTGCCACGAAAGAGGACCTGAAAGCCTTTGCGACCAGGGATGACCTGCTCGCGATGCGTGACGAGTTGCGGACTCACTTCAACGTGGTCGCTGAGAGCTTCAAGAGCGATTTGGCGAACCTGTACGACTGGACACGGACGAACGTCGATGGCCTTTCTGTGCGCGTCGGGGCAATCGAGACAGGACACGGTGGCCGCCTGCTTTCACTCGAAACGCGCGTCACCAGTCTCGAGTTGAAGCAGCCGCAAAAAAAGGCGAGTCGGCGCCGCAGCGGCAAGTAGCCGTCGCCACTTTACTTCTTACTTCTAAGTTCCGCCCTCCTTCTTTTCTTGATCTCCTCCCACCCCTCGAGCCGCCGCTTGATTTCCTTTTCGAAGCCGCGCTCTTTCGGCTCGTAATACTTGCGATCCGCGAGCGCGGGCGGCAGGCACGACATGTCCGCAACGGCGTCGGCTTCGTCGTGCGCGTAGCGGTAGCCTTTTCCGTACTCCAGCTCCTTCATCAGCCTGGTCGGGGCATTGCGCAGATGCAGTGGTACCGGTTCGGCCACATCGTTGTGCGCGTCTGCCGCGGCCTGGTTGTAAGCGGCGTAGACGGCGTTGCTTTTCGGGGCGGTCGCGAGGTAAATCGCCGCCTGGGCGAGCGAAGTGTTGCCCTCCGGCATGCCGATGAAGTGGACTGCATCCTTTGCCGCCACAGCCACCGTCAGCGCCTGAGGATCCGCGTTCCCGACGTCTTCTGAAGCAAAACGGACCAGCCTTCGCGCGATATACAGAGGATCCTCGCCGGCCTCGACCATACGCGCCAGCCAATATACGGCCGCATCCGGGTCGCTGTTGCGCATCGACTTGTGCAGCGCCGAAATGAGGTTGTAGTGCTCCTCTCCGGTCTTGTCATAGAGGAGCGCGCGGCGCTGAATGGTCTCCTGGACGCGTGCCAGGTTGATTCGCCGCACACCGTCAACGACTGGCGCGGCGGCGACGCTCAACTCGAGGAGGTTCAACGCGACCCTAGCGTCGCCGTTGGCGTACCGGGCGACGGCGAGAATCGTGTCCTCGTCGATGTCCACCGGCGTCGCGCCAAGACCCCGGTCGCCATCGGCAAGGGCGCGCGTCAGAATCGACGCCACCTCGGACGTGGTCAACCCTCGCAGCACGAAGACTTTCGAACGTGACAGCAGCGCCGCGTTCACCTCGAACGAAGGATTTTCTGTCGTCGCGCCGATGAGGACGATGTCGCCGGCTTCGACACGTGGCAGGAAGGCGTCCTGCTGCGCCTTGTTGAACCGGTGGATCTCGTCGATGAACACGATCGTGCGGCGGCCCGTGGTACGGCGGGTCCGCTCCGCTTCGCTCATCACGTCACGGATTTCCTTGATTCCAGCCAGCACGGCACTGAAGGCGACAAACCGCGCCCGGGTCGTCTCCGCGACGATGCGGGCCAGTGTGGTCTTGCCGGTGCCCGGGGGCCCCCAGAGAATGATCGATTGCAGAAGGTCGCGCTCGATGGCTTCGCGAAGCGGCTTGCCCGGAGCGAGCAGCTCGTCCTGGCCGACGAACTCCTCGAACGTGCGCGGTCTCATCCGTTCGGCTAACGGAGCGGGCACCGAGTCAGCCGGGGTAACGTTTTCGTCGGGAAACAGCGAATCCATGTGAGTGTGGGCGCCTCTGACTACATCGCGTACGCGCGCTGCCGGCGCGCTTCGTAGACGATCACCGCGGCACTGACGGCAACGTTGAGGGATTCCACGCCCGCCGCCATCGGGATCGCCACAGTCTGGTCGGAGGCGGCCACCTCTGAGGCCGACAGACCGGATCCCTCGCTGCCGACCACGATTGCTGACGGACCGCGAAGATCGATCTCGAAGAACGGCGCGCCCCCTCTTGGAACGGTCGCGAGAATCCGGCAGCCGTATTCTCGTGCCTCGTCGATCGCGCGTCTGCTGTCCCGATGCAGCAGAACGGGCAGGCGCAGGGCGCTTCCCATCGATCCCCGCAGCGCCTTCCACCCAAATGGATCCGCGCAGGCGCCGGCGCAGACAACCCCCGTGGCGCCGCCTGCTTCGGCCACGCGGATGATGGCCCCGACGTTCCCAGGGTCCTGCACGTCGACCGCGATCACGACCAGGGGAATCCCTTGGTAAAGCCGGGACCCCGAGGCTCGACGCGCCTCAGCTATTGCCACGATGGGACTGGAGGATCGGACGGGACTGAGGGCACGCATGACGGCGGCCGTCACCGTGGTGACAGGGACGGCCCGCTTCCGCAAACGTTCGGCCAATGCGCTCACCTCATGCGCGTCACCTGTTGTGGCCGCCTCTAACACCGGTACCCCAGCCGCGAGGGCGTCCTCAATCAAGTGAGCGCCGTCGAGCAGCAATCGATCGGAACGATCTCCACGCGCGACCGTGCGGAAACGGGCGACGATGGGGTTTTGCCTACTGGTGATAGCGGGCACGCCAGGAAGAATAGCACTGTGGTACGATGATCCCGCTCATGACGGAATCGATGAAGGATCGGTTGATTCGAAAGTTCGAGGACGAAATCCAGACGCTCGATCGTGAGCTCAAGCTTGAGCTGCCGAAGGAGATCAAGCGCGCGCGTGAGCTCGGCGACCTTCGCGAGAACGCCGAGTATCATGCGGCGAAGGAACGCCAGCGGCTGGTTGAATCACGTATTAGTCTGCTCCAGAAGCGCGTCTCGGAAATCGCACTCATCAACATCGACCGCATTCCAAACGATCGTGCGGGATTCGGTTCGACGGTGCACGTGGTCGAAAGCACCGGCGAGAAACTCGTCTTTCAGCTGGTCATGCCCGAGGACGCCGATGCCGCCAAGGGACTGATCTCGACGACGTCGCCGATCGGACGCGCGATCCTGAACAAGGAAGAGGGGGATTCGGTCAAGGTGACGACCCCTGGAGGCACGCGCGAGTTCGAAATCGTCAGGCTGCTGACGATTCATGATGACGCGGGCAACAGTGCCACGAGCCCCGATGAACGGGCGGTCTGACGCGACCCCACCTTCGTCCGCCGAACCGTACTCCCCTCAGCTTCGAACCGCGCTGGTTCTGACCGGTACCGGCACCGCGGGTGCCTACCATGCCGGCGTGCTGCGCGCACTCCATGAAGCGGGCGTCAAGCTCGATGTTGTGGCCGGCCGTGGCATCGGCGTCATCGGCGCCCTGTTCTCGGCCATCGACGGTGCTCAGCGACTCTGGGAACGCAAGGGTTTCTGGCGCGCGCCCGGATTGCGGTCACTGTACAACTGGAGGTTCGTGGCGCGCGTGGCCGTCTGGGCGCTCGGCTTGTCGCTCGCCGTCGTCGCGATCCCGCTCGCGACGATCGCAGCGGGGCTCGTTGTGTTTCCTCTCGACTTTCTGCTGCGGCTGCTGGGTCTGGGTGGGGCCGAAGGCCTCGTTGGCGACTATCTTCGTTTCGCCCAGGCGGCCTTCGCGCCGACGGCGCTCCCGACGTGGCTTCCCCGACTCGTGTTCCTGGTACTGGCGGCCGCCACCGGTACGGCCGCGGTGTACGGGTGGCGACGCCCGGGACGAAGAGGATACGGCGCCGCGTGGTGGCGTCTGGTCCCTGCGCCGTTGTCGGCTGGCGGCGCGGTGCACCGCTTCTGGGGCGTCCTGTGGGATCTGCTCCGCGGGGCGGCGCAGCTCAAACAGCCGGCGCCGAGCGATCTGGCGCGGCGTTACGTCGAGGTGCTGTCGGACAACTTGGGACAGCCAGGATTTCGCGAGCTCGTCCTGGTCGCCCATGACCTGGACGCTCACAGCGATCTGGTATTCTCGCTGGTCGCTCAGGGCCGGCGTCGCGATTTGCTGCGACGGCCGACGACGGAAGCGGCCGAACTGCGGCGAGCCGAGCTCATCGATCTCAGTGGCGTCGGGCGCGACTATCTTGTCGATGCCGTGGCCGCCGCGCTCGCGGTGCCCATCGTGACAGAACCTCACCCAATCGTGTTTGCTCCCGACGCCTACTGGCGCGGAGAGACCCACCGCCTTTGCGACCGGCCGTCCGCGCTGGCGCGCCTCCTCGACGAGCTGGTCGGTCTCGGCGTGCAGCAGATCGTGATGGTGTCGGCGGCGCCCGAATCTCCAAGGCCCCACACGTTGACGGCGCCCCGTCTCGATGGGCGGTCGCGGTTGGGCGAGTATCTTCAATCATCCGAAGCGGCCGCCGTGCGCGATGCCACGCGGATGATCGCGGCACGCGCTCCGCGCGTCTTCAACATCCGGCCGACGCACAACCCGATTGGTCCTTTCGACTTCGATGGCGGTTACGACGATCGGTCCGACCGCACGCAGCCGCTCGACGAGCTGATGAGTCGCGGTTACGAGGACGCGTATCACCAGTTCATCGAGCCTGTCATTGGAGCGAGCGGCGAACGGGTCGGGCGCGAACAGGAAAGCTAGCGCTCCAAGTGGTCCTTGAATTTCTTGAATGCACCTGTGTACACGCAGTGCGTTGCGACGTCGACCCGGTTCGCGGACGCGGCCGGTTTGCGGCCGGACATCACGACTAACTGACAGAGCAGTACTAAGGACCGAGCAGCTCGTAGATCCGGGTGACGCCGATGAGCGGCACACCCGGCCCCTGGATCGCGGGGATGTTCCCTTTGTGCCGTGTCAGGTCGGCGCGCTTGGCCGCTTCCTCAGCAGATACACCCTGCTGTTTGAGTCGACTCACCTCGGTCCACACGTCGCGGAGATAGGCCTGGAAGTAGTCGATCTTCATCTTGTCGGTAAACGCCTCTCCGTGCCCCGGAAGCACCGTGTCGAACTGGAGTTTCTTGAGCTCCTCGAGCGTATCGGCCCACTCGTTGACGAACGCGTCGCTCATGTTGGACAGGCCCGTCGTGAGCATATCGCCGGTGATGACGACTCGCTCTCTTGGAAGGAAGACGACGACATCGCCGGCGGTATGGGCGCGGCCCAGAAAACGAATCTGGATTTCGCGATCGCCGCGGTAGAGGGTCATCTGTGTGCGGAGCGTGACGTTGGGGGGCGTTGGCTTCAGTTCGGCCTGGGAGACCCTGTTGTTCTCGGTCACCTGGAGCTGCGTCTCCAGCTTGGCTTTGGTCGAAGGATCGGACTCTCCGGCGATCCGCTTCTTCAGATCTTCGATCTGGCGCGGAATGCCTTCGACGTAGTTCCGGTACAGAGGCATGGCCACCGACTTGCCGCCAAGAAGCATCGACCGCGTGAACTCGTGGCCGATGATGGCGACGTCGTCGCCGAAGACCTGATTACCGTGGGCGTGATCGAAGTGGAAGTGCGTGTTGATGACGGTGCGGACGGGCTTACTCGTGATGTCCTTCAGCTCCTCGAGCAACGCCCACGCCGCGGCGGGAGACACGTGATCGTCGACGACGACGACGTCGTTGTCGTTGACGATCACGGCGCCATTGCCGACGACGGCGAGCGAGCCCGTGCCGACGGCGTGGTACACACCCTCAGTGATCTTGTTGAACCGGAACGCCTTTCCGTTGCGCTGGGTGCCGGCAGGACCCTGAAGCCCTGCGACCGCCACAAGCGCGAGGCCGGTGCTGAACGCCAGTGCCAATCGAACCATGGGTCCTCCTCAGTCGGTGGTGGCCGAGAGCCGTTGTCGCGCGAGTATAGCCCGACGCTTCCCGGCCGGGCCGTACCGGCGCTGGAGATTTGGATCAAAGCCGGTTGCGGATGTATTGTCGGACGGCTCACCGTGGAGGTCGGACGCGAGGGAGGGCATTGTGATGACGTTTACCGATCGAGGACGAGGACTTGCGCACGCGTTGACGGCGTGCGCGCTTACCTTCATGTGCCATATGGTCGCTCAAGCTCAAGATCGCATGCCGCCGATCCCGGCCGACAAAATGACCGAGGCGCAGAAAAAGGCGGCCGCGGAGTTCACCGCCGCTCGGGGATCGCTGACCGGTCCGTGGATCGTGCTGCTTCGAAGCCCCGATGTCCTCAGTCGGGCGAGGGCCCTGAGCGACTATCTGCGATTCAACAGCGTCCTGCCGCCCCGACTCTCCGAGTTCGTCATCCTCATCACCGCCCGTCACTGGACGCAGCAGTACGAGTGGAACGCGCACTATTCGCTCGCCCTGAAAGGCGGCCTCAACCAAGAGATAGCCCGCGCGGTCGCCGAGGGGCGACGCCCCGAGCACATGGCCGAGGACGAAGCCGCCGCTTACGACTTCTGCATGGAGCTGCACCAGAATCAAAGCGTCAGCGACGCCACGTATGCCCGCGCTCTCAAGACCTTCGGCGAGCAGGGCATCGTCGACATGATCGGCCTGAACGGGTACTACACGCTCATCGCGATGGTGCTCAACACGGCGCGTACGCCGCTTCCGGCGGACGTCACGCCGGCGCTCGCCCCGTTCCCCCGATGAAAACGAGCCGAGACGAGGTTATTGCCAGGAAGAGGTGTGATATGTCGAGTCAATCTCGATTGAAATCGATTAGCGCGTGGGCCATCGGCGCGGCGGTCGTCGCTGGAGTGGAACTTTTCGCCCAGGGCGGGCTCCCCAATCCGTACCGCCCCGTCAAAGGGCTCGCGGACGGTGGCGGACCAAGCATTCCGGGCGGTGACTGGGCGAAGCTTCCGGGCGGGCGCGAGATGGGACCGCCAGCTTCGGTGTACGTGGATATCGACGGGGAGAGCATCTGGGCCTTCATCAGGTGCGACGAGACCAGCCCGTTGCCGGTTGCCGCAGGTGGCCGCTTTGGTCTCGACTGTCTGACGCCTGAAGGGAAGATCAAGGATTTCGACACGATCTTCAAATTCGATGCGAAGGGGAACGTCGTCAAGAGCTTCGGCCGCGGTTTGTTCGGCTGGCCCCACGGTCTGCACGTGGACCGGGAGGGCAACGTGTGGGCGACCGACGCGCTGGCGACACAGGGCGTCGAGTTGGCCGCGAAAGCCGGAGTGAAAGTCGGTCATCAGGTCATCAAGTTCAGCCCGGATGGAAAAGTGCTGATGAAGCTCGGCGAAGCCGGCGTGCCGGGGAGCGACGAGTACCACTTCAGGTCGCCAAGCGCCGTGGCGGTGGCGGCCAACGGCGACATCTTCGTGGCGGACGGTCATGAGGCCAACGGGAACAACCGGGTCGTGAAGTACTCGAAGGACGGAAAATTCATCAAGGCCTGGGGGAAGACCGGCTACGCGCCGGGGGAGTTCCGGACGCTGCACGGTATCGCTATCGACTCCAGGGGACGCCTGTTCGTGGCCGATCGATCGAACAACCGGATTCAGCTGTTCGATCAGGAAGGGAAACACCTGTCGACCTGGCTGCAGTTCGGCACGCCGAGCGGGATCGCGTTCGACGATCAGGACCAGATCTATGTCGCCGATTCCGAATCCGACGCGGTGAACAACCCGGGATGGGAGCAGGGGATCCGGATTGGGGATGCGAAGACGGGATGGGTCAAGTACTTCATCCTCGATCAGGGCGGCAACCCGAACACCGGCACGGGGAGCGGGCCCGAATTCGTCGCCGTGGATCGACACGGCAACGTCTTCGGCGGAGAACCGCGTCCGCGCGTCTTGCGCAAGTACGTCAAAGTCAGGTAGGTCGGGGCGCTACAGCCGAGGCTCTCCTTTCGGGTTCGCCTGGAGCTCGTCGAACAGGTTCCCGAAGAAGGCGGCGTTGAAGCTCCAACCGAGGTCGTCCTGTTTGACCTGCGAAGCGAGCGTGTCTTTCGTCGCGCCCTTGCTGACGGCTTCCTTGACCCGCGACATGAAGGTGTCCCATTTGACCTTGAAGGCCTGGACCTCGGCTCGCGTCATCGGTGCGCCGCGGCCGGCCAGCGCGACGTCCCAATCGAGCTTAAGGATGCTGTCGAGAAGCCCCGGTACCTGAACGGCGCTGCCGCCGTTACCGCCAAAGCCGATTCCTGGCGTGGGGTTCGCGACGGGAATGGTGTCCGACACCATCACGAATCGCTTGTCGGGCAGGTACACAACCGTGTCCCCGCCGGTATGGCTCGCGCCGTAGAAGTGCGCTTCCACGGTGGCGCCGCCGAATTTGAGCGTGTAATCCTTGGGAAACGTCACCGTGGGCGGCCCCGCGATCTCCTTGGTTCGCTGGTCGGTGACCATGAGCTGCTTCATCTTCTCGAGACCGACCACCGTCGCGCCCTGGGCGACGAACGTCTGGTTGTTGCCCGTGTGATCGGGATGGTGGTGCGTGTTCAAGACGTATTTCACCGGGAGTTTGGAGATGCTCTGGATCTGGGCGACAAGCGCTGCCGAGATTTCGGGGCTGGGGTTCTTGGTGTCGATGAGGATCAACCCCTCCGGAGTCACGCGGATGACGGCATTGGCGCCGGCGCCCGGCACGTAGTACAGGTCCGGCTTGAGCTGCACCGCCTTTTCGACCGGGTCCGGAGCGGCGCCACGCCCGCCCCTGCCCTGGGCGTCGGCGCCCCCGCCCCCGGGTCCGCCGCCGCGCTCTTGCGCCAGCGACGCGGCCGGGCTCACTGCACACGATATGGCTGCTGCCACGACCAGGACCGACAGTCTTTTCAGCGACATGACTCCTCCCTGCAGACCCGATGTGCTTCGTCCAGTGGACAACAGCTGCAGTCTACGCCGCGAGGCGAGAAATTGGGCGGGTTTTTTGAAGTCCCGAGGGTCGCGCCCCCTCGTTTGGCTGTAAACTGCCGCGATGGGTCCTGCGACCACACGCCGGGACTTCCTCGAGATTCTGCTGGGCGGCGCCGCTGGTCTGTCGCTGCCCTCTCGGGTCTTTGGACAGAGTGCTCCAAGCCGCATAACCACCACCTCTCTCGACGATAGCCTGACGCTGTTCAGCGGTGCAGGCGGGAACGTGCTGGCGGCCGCTGGATCGGACGGCCTCTGGCTGGTCAATGGCGGCCTCCAGGAGCGATCCGCAGACCTTCTCGATGCCATTGCGAAACACACCGGACGAGCCCGCGTTGAGGGGTTGTTTGATACGGATTGGCATCCGGACCGTACGGGTTCGAACGAAGCGCTCGGCAGGGCCGGGGCCAAGATTGTCGCGCACGAATATGCCCGGCAGTACCTCGCTGCGGAAATTTACGTCGATTGGCAGAACCGGACGTATCAGCCCTTGCCGGCGCAGGCGCTTCCGAATCGGACGTTCTACGGCTCGGGGACAATCGAGGTCGGATCGGATCGAATCGATTACGGTCACCTGGGACAGGCCCACACCGACGCGGCCATCTACGTGCATTTCCGCCAGGCGAACGTGTTGGTGGCGGGCGGAGCGTTGTCGGTCGGCAGCTATCCGATCCCGGATTACACCACCGGGGGGTGGCTCGGCGGTCTGCTGGCCGCGAACAAGACGCTGCTCGGATTGTCGACCGACGATACCCGGATCGTTCCCGGTACCGGTCCAGTACAGACGCGGGCCGACCTGCAGGCGCAGCATGACATGCTCGCGGCTGTGATGGAGCGATTCACGAAAGCCATCAAGCAAGGGATGGGCCCCGACGACATCATCTCGGCGGCCCTCACGAAGGACTTCGACGGCGCGTGGGGAAATCCGGATTTGTTCGTGACCACGGCCTATCGAAGTCTCTGGCTGCACGTCCGCGAACTGGGGGGCATCGTCTGATGCAGGCGTCCGCCCGTGTGATGCTCGTCGCAACGATACTGATGCTGGTCGCGTTCCGACCGAGCTCGGATGGACTCCGCGCCGACGGGCAAGCGCCGGCTGCGGCGGTCCCGGTGCCTTCTTCGCATCGCGCGCTTCTCGATACGTACTGCGTCACCTGCCATAACCAGCGCGCCAGAACGGCAAGCCTCGCGTTCGATACGATGGACCTCGCGCGAATCGACGACGCCGCGGAGGTGTGGGAAAAAGTGGTACGGAAGCTCCGCGGGGGCATGATGCCGCCGCCGGGCGCCCGCCGCCCGGATCAGGCAGCCGTGGACGGGCTCGTGACGTGGCTCGAGCGGTCGCTCGACGAGGTTTCGGCGAGAAGCCCGAATCCAGGCCGCGTGGCGCTCCATCGCCTCAATCGCGCGGAGTATGCCGCCGCGATCGAAGACCTGCTGGCGCTGAGAATCGACGCCAGCGCCCTCCTGCCGCAGGACGACGAGGCCGATGGCTTCGACAACGTCGCCAGCGTCCTGACCGTATCGCCGTCGTTTCTCGACCAGTACATCGCGGCCGCGCGTGTCGTCGCCACGCGCGCCATCGGCAACGCCTCGCCGAGGCCGGTGAGCGCGACGTACCGTCCTGCCAGAGGCACCGATCAGACCGGTCGCGTGGAAGGCCTTCCGCTCGGCACGCGCGGTGGGCTGGTGATCGAGCATCTTTTTCCCGCCGACGGCCAGTACAAACTGAACGTCGGGGGGCTGGCCACAGCGGGCTACGTCCGCGGGATGGAATATCGCCATACCCTCATCGCGACCGTCGATGGCGTCAGGGTGTTCTCCGCCGAACTGGGAGGAGAGGAAGATCTGAAGGCGATCGACCAGCTGCAAGCCCCGGCGGTTGCGGCGATCAACGGCCGGTTCAAGGACATCCCGATTACTGTGAGCGCGGGCCCGCACCAGATAGGTGTCACCTTCATTGCGAGGTCGTACGCGGAATCCGACGAAGTGCTGTTCGCGTTCAAACCAGCTGGCGGCGAGGAACGAATTCCCAATGTCGCGAGCCTGGAGATCGTCGGCCCCTTTGAGCCATCGGGTGTCAGCGACACGCCGAGTCGACAGCGTATCTTCGTCTGCCGGCCATCAGCTGCGCTCGACGAGGTCAAGTGCGCGGCGACGATCTTTTCGACGTTTGCACGGCGCGCGTTTCGGCGCCCTGTGGATGACGATGACGTGGCGGCGCCACTGGCCTTCTTCCGCGCGACCAGAGAGACGGGCGACTTCGACACGGCGATACGGGACGGGCTCACCACCATTCTCGCGAGCCCGAAATTCCTGTTTCGTGCCGAGCGGCTTCCCGAAAACGCAGCGCCCGGCTCCGCCTACCGAATCAGCCAGCTCGATCTGGCGTCGAGGCTCGCCTTCTTCCTCACGGGGCGCCCGCCCGACGACGAACTCATTCAGATGGCCGAGCACGAGAAGCTGTCGGACGCCGCCGTGCTCGACTCGCAGGTCAGCCGGCTGTTGGCCGATCCGAATTCGAGCACGCTCG
The DNA here is from genome assembly GCA_035537875.1 of Vicinamibacterales bacterium. Lineage (GTDB taxonomy): Bacteria > Acidobacteriota > Vicinamibacteria > Vicinamibacterales > CAVVIG01 > DATLLJ01. Next base: position 32,682 of record DATLLJ010000144.1, read on the forward strand.
TCACCAGGTTTGCGTTTCAATGGCTGCGCGTGCGTGCGATTGACAACATCGATCCCGACGCCATTCTCTTTCCCAGCTTCGACGACGGCCTGCGGACGGCGTTCAAACGCGAGATCGAGATGTTCGTGGAGAGCGTCTTTCGCGAAGACCGCAGCGTGCTGGAGCTCCTGACTGCGGACTATACGTTCGTCAACGAACGGCTGGCGCTGCACTACGGAATTCCCAACGTGCGAGGCGAACGCTTTCGACGCGTGACGCTTGCCGATCCGAATCGATGGGGGCTGCTTGGGAAGGGCAGCGTGCTGCTGGCGACGTCGTATCCGAATCGTACCGCCCCGGTGCTTCGCGGTGCGTGGATTCTGGAGAACGTCCTGGGGACGCCACCTGCCGCCCCACCTCCAGACGTCGAGGGCTTCAAAGAGAACAAAGAAGGCGAGAAACCGCGCTCGGTGCGGGAGATCATGGAGCAGCATCGCGCCAGGGCGTCCTGTAACGCCTGTCACGGCGTGATGGATCCGCTTGGGTTCGCGCTCGAGAACTTCGACGCCACCGGAGAGTGGCGCACGAAGGATCGGTACGCGGGCAGTTCGATCGACGCCAGCGGCACGCTCGTGGACGGCACACCGCTCGCCGGCCCGGTCGATCTGCGAAACGCCCTGATGAGGCGGCCCGAGCAGTTCGCGCAGACGCTCACGGAAAAACTGATGACCTATGCGCTCGGACGAAGCGTCGAGTATTACGACATGCCCGCGGTCCGTTCGATTGTCCGGGAGGCGGCCCGGCAGAACCACCGCTTCTCGTCGATCGTGAGGGGAATTGTGCGCAGCGCGCCGTTCCAGATGAGGAAAGTGGAGCAGAGGCTGGGGGCTGGGAGCTGGAGGCTAGAGGCTAGAGGTTAGGGCTGGAGACTAAGGGCCACAGGAGTTACTGATGTTTATCACGAAGAAGCATCTCTCCCGGCGGACGTTTCTCCGCGGGGCGGGAGTCACGGTCGGTCTGCCGCTGCTCGACGCGATGGTTCCTGCGTGGACGGCCCTGGCGCAGACGGCGGCGAGCCCGAAGCCGCGTCTGGGATTCATGTACTTGCCGCATGGCGCCATCATGGAACAGTGGACGCCGGTCGCTGACGGCACGGACTTCGAGCTCACGCCGATCCTCAAGCCGCTTGCTCCCTTTCAGAAGCAGTTGACGATTATCAGCGGTCTCGAGAACAAGCCCGCCATCGCCCCGCCGGTGCACGCGCTCAACCCCGGCACCTGGTTGAGCTGCGTCACGCCGCGGGAGGGGCAGGAGCCAAACGGGGGCGTGACGGTCGATCAGATGGCGGCCGAACATCTTGGACAGGACACGCCGCTGCCGTCGCTCGAGGTCGCGACCGAAGGGCGCGGGGGCAACGGCGGCGCCTGCGATCGAAGTTTCGGATGCAGCTATGGGGCAACCATCTCGTTCCGGACGCCGACGACACCGCTCCCGATGGAATCCGATCCGCGCAAGCTGTTCGAACGGCTGTTCGGCCAGGGCGACACGCCGCAGGAGCGCGCGACGATCGCCAGGCAATACGCGAGCATCCTCGATCTCGTGACGGCTGAAGCCGCCGCGCTGCGGAAGACTCTCGATGCGCAGGATCGTGCGCGACTCGGTGACTACCTGGAAAGCGTCCGCGAGATCGAACGGCGGGTTCAGAAGATGGAAGAACGGGATCTGACCAGCCTCGAGTTGCCGGACGTTCCCGTGGGGAGCACGTTCGACCAGCGCCTGACGCTGCTGTTCGACATGATCGCGCTGGCCTACCAGGCGAACCTGACGCGCGTCTTCAGCTACATGATGGCCGGCGAGGCGAGCAACCAGACCTACAACCATATCGGCGTCTCCGACGCGTTCCACCCGCTGTCTCATCACCAGAACGACAAGGCCAAGAAAGACCGGCTCGTGCGAATTCAGACGTATCACAGTCAGGTGTTTGCCAAGTTCCTCGCGAAGCTGGCGGCGATGCCCGATGGCGACGGATCGATGCTCGATCACTCGATCCTGCTGTACGGCAGCAACATGAGCAACAGCAACGCGCATGACGAATTCCCGCTGCCGACGCTCGTCGTGGGTGGCGGGTGCGGCAAGCTGAAGGGCGGCCAGCATCTGCGCTACCCCGAACGCACGCAGCTGTCGAACGTGCTGCTGACGCTGCTCGATCGCGCCGGCGTGCCCGTTGAGAAGGTGGGGAACAGCACGAGTGTGATGTCGGAACTGTGAGACGCCACGAAGACACGAAAACACGAAGTCTCTTGGGGGCCTGATGCTGAAGAGCACGTTTACCCTGCTTCTCAGTGCTGTCCTTCTCGGGACGCCGGCTGCGACTGCCGCACCTGCGGCGACGCTGGTCGACGCAGTCAAGGCCGGCGATCGAACTGCCGCGCTCGCCCTGATCGAACAGCGCGCCGATGCCAACCTTCCGGAGGCCGACGGCACGACCGCGCTCCACTGGGCCGTTCACCACAACGATCTCGATCTCGCCACCCGACTGATTCGAGCCGGGGCGAAGGTGAACGCGAGAAACGATTACGGCGCGACGCCGATGTCGGAGGCGGCGGTGGCTGCCGACGCCGGCATGATCGAGCTGTTGCTCTCTGCCGGCGCCGAGGCCGAATCCCCGAACGGGGACGGCCAGACCGCGCTGATGGTCGCGGCGAGGACGAGCCGCGTCGATGCGGCGCGGGCCCTGCTGCGGCGAGGCGCCAACGTGAACGCGGTGGAGCAGTGGCGCGGGCAGACGGCGCTGATGTGGGCGGCGGCGCGTAGCCAGCCCGAAATGGTCAAGCTGCTCGTCGAGGTGGGCGGCAACGTCAACGCCCGCTCGAAGGTGAACAACTGGCAGCGTCAGGTCACCGCCGAGCCGCGCGCCATCTATCGGCCCGCGGGCGGACTGACGCCGCTCCTGTATGCCGCGCGAGAGGGGTGCCTGGAGTGCGCCCGCCATCTGATCGACGGGGGAGCCAACCTGAACCTTGCGGATCCAGAGGAAGTCAGCCCCCTGCTGCTCTCGATTCTCAACGGGCACTTCGATCTCGCCGCCTTCCTGATTCAGAAGGGGGCGAGCCCCGGCAAGTGGGACTGGTACGGCCGGACGCCGCTCTATGCGGCCGTCGATTTGAACACGCTGCCCCGGGGGGGCCGTCCCGATCAACCCTCCCTTGACGAGACGACCAGCCTGCAGATCATCGAGCAGCTCCTGCTCGCCGGCGCGAACCCAAACCCGCAATTGAAGCTCGCCCCTCCGTTCCGGAACATCGGGAACGATCGCGGGCTCGATGGGGTGCTGACGATTGGCTCGACACCGCTGCTGCGCGCCGCCAAGGCGCTCGACGCCCCGGCCATCAAGCTCCTCCTCGACAACGGGGCGGACCTCTCGCTCGCGAACGCGCGAGGCATAACCCCGGTCATGGCCGCGGCGGGACTCGGATCGGTCGACGCCGACACGCGCGGCATCTACACGACCGAGGACGTGCAGCAGCGGGCGATCGCCTCGCTGACGCTGCTGCTGGCCGCGGGAGCTGACGTCAACGCGAAGGATCGCACGCGGGGCCTGTCGCCGTTGCACGAAGCCGCCCGCTGGGGCTGGAACGATGTCGTCCGGTTCCTCGTGGACCACGGCGCAGATCTGCGGGCGACGGACAGCCGGGGCCTGACGCCCGTCGACTCGGCGCTGGGAAAGGCCGGAGGGAACAGCCGGGGCGGTCAGCGCATTGACGTTCACGAAGACACGGCGACGCTTCTCCGACAACTCATGGCTGTCTCGGACGTCAAGTAGCGCGCGCGCATGGACAAGCCCGCGCTCCTTCACATCCTGAGTCCACTGCCACACGTGAGCCCGTTCGACATCACGATGGCCTACGACGCCGGATTCGACGCCGTCATCCCGTATCCGAACGTCGCGCTGGAACAGATTCCGGGTCTCGTGCAGGACGCGATCTTTCCCCGCAGCCCGAAGGACCTGAAGCGAAGCGCAGTTCTGGTGGGTGGGCGCGATGCCGGCATCTCGATGGACATGGTTGACGCGGCGAAAGCGGCGATGGTGTCGCCATTCGAGGTCTCGATCCTGGCCGATCCGAGTGGCGCGTTTACGACGGCCGCTGCCATCGTGGCGTGCGTGGAGCGTCAGCTGCGGCGACATCATCGGATGGAGCTCGCGGGATCTCGCGTCGTGATCTTCGGCGGCACGGGACCGATCGGCGTGGCGACGGGCGTCATCACCTCGTTGGCCGGCGCGATGACGACGCTCGTGGACTATCTGTCCGTCGACGTCGCGCTGTCGAAGGCCGCCGAGTACAACCGCCGCTGCGGCACCAACATCCGCGGCGCCTATGGTTGCTCCGATGCAGACAACGCCCGGCTCATCTCGCAGCAGGACGTGGTGATCTGCACCGCCAAAGCCGGCGTGCAGGTCCTGAACGCGTCGGTCCTGGGCGACGCACGCCTGTTGAAGGTCGCCGCCGACATCAACGCGCGCCCGCCCGCCGGCATCGAGGGCATCAATTCGCGCGACGACGGCGTACCGACGCAATATGCGACGACCGCGAAGGGGGCCGTCAGCGTCGGTCCGTTGACGATTGGCAGGGTGAAGGTCAAAACGCAGCAGGCTCTTCTTCGCTCGATGCTCGAAGCGGAGAACCCGATCTATCTCGATTTCGGCCAGGCATTTCGGACCGCGCGGGAGCTGGTATGAGCCAAAGGGCGGGCTGCCGGCCTCCGAGGTTTATCAAGCCATCGTGAAAGAGTAGAGGCGCTATGCAGAGAAAAGCGATCGCTTCAAGAACAGGGATCCTGGCCGTTTCCGCGCTTTTGTGCATGGCCGGCACGGCATTCGGAGACGAGATCAAGGTCATGACCTCCGGCGGCTTCACCGCCGCCTACCTCGAGCTCGTGCCTGAATTCGAGCGCGCGAGCCATCACACCGTCGTCACCGCGTTCGGCGGCTCGATGGGAAACGGACCGGAGACCATCCCGAACCGGTTGCAGCGAGGTGAGCCCGCGGACGTCGTCATCCTGGCTTCCGCCGCGCTCGACGACCTGATTAAACAGGGCAAGGTCGTCGCCGGGAGTCGTGTCGATCTGGTCCGATCGACGATCGGCATGGCCGTACGCGCAGGTTCGCCCAAGCCGGACATCAGCACCGTCGCCGCGCTGACTCAAACGCTGCTGCGGGCGAAATCGATTGCGTATTCAGCGAGCGCCAGCGGCGTCTATCTGTCAACGGAGATGTTTCAGCATCTGGGGATCGCCGATCAGGTGCTGCCGAAGAGCCGGAACGCACAGGGGGAGCGGGTGGGCGCCCTGGTCGCCCGCGGCGAGGCAGAAATCGGCTTTCAGCAGGTGAGTGAACTGCTGCCGGAACCAGGCATCGATTACGTGGGCGAACTGCCGCCTGAAGTCCAGCGTGTGACCGTGTTCTCAGCCGGGATCGTGGTTGGCGCGAAACAGCCGGCAGCGGCGAAGTCCCTTATCGAGTTCCTCGCCTCCGAGAGGGCCATTCCCGTGATCCGGAAGACAGGGTTGGAGCCCGCGACGAGAACCGTGACGACTCGTTGACGTGCGGGTGCCCGGTCAGACGGTAACCGGAAAGCTTCGGACGGCGTCGGATTCCGCGGTGAAGGTCTCGAAAACCGTCAGCAGCTTGGTGATCGTCAGCAGGTCCTGGACGCGTCGCGTCGGGTTCAGCAGCTTGAGGCTGCCACCCCCACGACTGACCGTGGTAAACGTTTCGACCAGCTCACCGATGCCGGCGCTGTCGACGTACGGGACGGCAACCAGGTTGATAATGAACTGTTTGCGGCCCTGCTGCAGCAGGCTCTGCGCCTTCGTCTTCAGCGGAAGGTCACCGTCACCGAACGTGAGCTTGCCCTTCAGGTCCAGGATGGTGACGGCTCCGACGGTCCGTTCCTCGACTTCCATAGTGTCCTCCTACCCGTATTAACGTTCGGCGCCCCCGGTCCGAACAACGCTCCTCAGGAATGTCGAGCTCCCCTGATTGTACGGCAGTCGGCCGTGGGGCGACGGGCCGCCTCAAGTAAAGGCCATTGCTGTGAGCTGGGCCGTGGCATAGGATGAGCCGCCACGTCTAAAACGGCACGCTCCACAACGATGAGCCCCATCGGGCGTTTCACCAACCGGTTCGTCACCCTGCGCGAAGGCGAGGCAACCACAGCGCTTCTGATGTTCTCGTACTCGTTCCTGGCGATGACGGCCTACAACATCGTCAAGCCGATTACGCGGTCGAAGTACATCGGCTCCTTGGGCGCCGACAATCTTCCTTACGTCCAGCTCGCCGCCGGGGTTCTCATCGGCATCATCATTCAGGTGTACAGCGGATCGGTCCGGCGCCTGCCTCGGCGGGCGGTCGTTCCCGTCACGCAGGCAGCGGAAGTGATGCTGCTCGTGCTGTTCTGGTTCCTGTTCCGTCAGGGCATGGAATGGGTCTCCGCGGCCTTCTACGTGCTGGGCCTGATGCTCGGCATCCTGCTCATCAGCCAATTCTGGACACTTGCCAACGACATCTACGAGCCGCGGCAGGCCAAGCGGTTGTTTGGCTTCATCGGCGGAGGCGCGAGCCTGGGCGGGGCGACTGGGGCGGCCGTCACGTCTTTCGCGGTCTACGAAGTCGGAACCGACAACCTGCTGCTCGTGAGCGCGGCGATTCTGGCCGTGTGCGTGGCGCTCGTGGCGGCCATCGTGCGGCGGGAGGACGTCGGCGTCGGCTACGGAAGCGACGCGAGCGAAAAGGGCGTCGGCGGCGAGCAGGCGCTGCGCCTGCTGCGCAGCTCGAAGCATCTGCAGGTCATAGCACTGGTGACCGGCTGCGCGGCAATCGGTGCCGTCATCATCGATCAGCAGCTCAACATGGCAGTCGAGGCGATCTATGGCACTGAGTCGACGGATGACATCACCGGATTTCTGGCGCAAGTCAGCCTCTATCTCTCTCTCGTCGGATTCCTCGTCCAGGTCGCCCTCACGAGCCAGATCCACCGTTCGCTGGGACTCCTGTTTGCGATGCTCATCCTGCCCGTGAGCCTCGGCAGCACTGCTGTGCTCATGCTCGTAAGCAGCTCGCTGCTGGCGCCGGCTGCCGCACGGGTGCTCGACTCGTCGCTGCGCTACAGCATCGACAAGACGACGAGGGAGGTGCTGTTCCTCCCCTTGCCTGCGGATCTGAAGTACAGCGCCAAGCCGTTCGTGGACGTCACGGTGGATCGGTTCGCCAAGGCGATGGGCGCGCTTCTCATTCTGGTGCTCATCAAACCGTGGGGATTGAACCTCGATTGGCAGCAGCTCAGCTACGCCAGCCTGGCAGTGACCGCGCTCTGGATCGGGGTGGCGCTGCGGGCCCGTACCGAGTACCTGAGCGCGTTTCGCCGAAGCATCGACACGCGCGCGATGGGGGCCGCCTCCGTCCGGCTCGACATGGCCGACGCGGCGACGATCGAACTGCTCGTCGAGGAGCTGTCGGACCCAGACGAGACGCGCGTGATCTATGCCATCGAGATGCTCGAAACGCTCGATAAGCGAAACCTCATCACTCCGCTGCTGCTCCATCACGAGTCGGCACGGGTTCGCGCGCGGGCGCTGGCCGCACTCGAGACAGCGCGGGTGTTCGTATCGGCGCGCTGGCTGCCGGCGGTCGAACGCATGTTGAAGGACGAGGACGCCGACGTGCGGGCGGCGGCGGTGCACGCCCTGGCGGCGCTTCAGACGACGGACGCCTCGACGCTGATGCGTCGCCACCTGGACGATTCCGAGCCGCGCGTTGCGGTCACCGCGGCGGTTGTCCTGGCAGATTCGGATCGGGACGACGATGTGGACGCGGCCGAAGAGACGCTGCGGCGCGTGACGATGGACGGCCGTGAAGCGGCCGCGGACGCACGGCGGGAGGTGGCGAAGGCGCTCTCGCAGATCAAGAATCCCAGGTTTCATTCGTTGCTCGTGCCGCTGATGTCTGATAGCGACGCCGGCGTCGCGCGAGAAGCGATCCGCAGCATTCGGGCAATCGGAAGGCAGGACGCGCTGTTCCTCCCGGGGCTCGTCGCCCTTCTTGGCCACCGCGTCCTCAAGCCGGCGGCGCGCGACGTGCTCGTCAGCTACGGCGAGGACGTCCTCGGCGCCCTCGGGTATTTTCTGAACGATCCCGAGGAGAACATCTGGGTGAGGCGGCACGTGCCAGCGACGCTCGCGCGCATCCCGACGCAGCAGTCGATGGATATCCTCGTCGAGGCCCTCGACGACCCCGATGGCTTCCTCCGCTACAAGGTCATCGTCGCCATCGAGAGACTGCACCGTGAGCATCCACAGCTCGTGTTCAGCCGGGGAGCGATCGAAGCGCTGGTGCTCAAGGAAGGCTCCCGGTACTACAACTACCTGACGCTGCAGCACAATCTCACGCGACACGACTCGAGGACGCCGCGCTCGCTTCTGTTGCGCGTGCTCGAGGACAAGCTGGGTCGGACGCTGGATCGCATCTACAGGCTGCTGGGGTTGATGTATTCCTGGCGCGACGTGGCCGCGGCCCGCCAGACGATCGAACGAGGCAGCGGTCGGGCACGCTCCGGCGCCATCGAGTACCTGGACAACCTGCTGAGCGGCGCCGTTCGCAAGCGGGTCATGCCCATCCTCGAGGACCTCCCCATGGAAGAGAAGGTCCGCCAGGCGAACATGGTCCTCAGGAGCCGCCCTCGGGACGTGGAAGACACGCTCATTCAGCTGGTTCATGACACCGATCAAGTGGTCTCCGCGGCGGCCATTCATTTCGTCGAGCAGCATCAGATGTGGGCGCTCGCCGACGATATCGAGTTCGAGCTGGCGCACCGCTCGGTGGCCGACTGGTATGTCTTCGAGGCCGCGTCCTGGGCGCTGGCCGGCCGCCATGCGCCTGACAAGCGGCGGGATCTCTGGATGCAGCCGTTGCCCGCTGTCGAGCTGGCCCACCGCGCGTGCAACATCCCGCTCTTCGACTTCGTCTCGGTCGACGAGTTGTTTCGAGTCGCGGCAACGGGACGGCAAGTCCGACACGAAGGGGGGCGCGAGCTGTATCACGAGGGACTCCCTCCCGGGAACGTGCAGTTCCTCGTGGAAGGCTCCGTGCACCTTTCCGGCGGCGGCTGCGAGTCCTACGACGTGTCGGCGCCCGCGGCGCTCGCGTTCGAGGAAGTCCTCGAAGGCAGCCCGCTCCGGCAGACCGTCAGCGCGGTCGACCGGGCGATCTGCATTCAGCTGGGCTCGGACGAGTTCCTGACGATGCTGTCCGACAACATCGTGCTGGCGCAGGGGCTGTTCCGGATGCTCCTGGATTTGCCGAGGGCTCAGCACTGGCGGATTGTCCACAAGCCTCCCCACGGCGCGTCCGCCATGCCGCGCAACGGGCCGCTGCTGCCGCTGGAGAAAGTGCTGCTGCTGCGTCAGAACCCGTTGCTGGAGCGTGCGACGGTGAACCAGCTGCTCGATCTGGCGACCATCGTGCGCGAGGTGCCGCTCGCTGCCGGCAGCGTGCTGTTCGGGCCCACGGATCCACCCGCCGTGTATCACGTGGTGAGCGGCGAGGTCCTGTTGGAGGGTGTGGCCGATCCGATCACGGTTGGCCCGGATTGCACGATCGGCGTGTCAGAGACCCTCGCGGGGGTCCCGATCGGCCGACGCGCCACGGTGAAGCGCGAGGGCCGCGCCCTCAAGATCGATCACGACGAGCTGTTCGATGTGCTCGCCGATCACATCGATCTCTTACAGGGTCTCTTCAGCGGGCTGCTGCGGGCGGGGGAGTCGCGGGAGTCGTCGCTGCCGGCTGCGTGAACAGCACGTCGTGCCGGTCCGTATAGATGGCGGTGAAGACACCGTTGCGGATTTCCAGCGCCGCCGCCCGGCCGGCCGGCACGTACGCGGACTGCATGCCGGTGTCGAGCTGCACGACCTTGCCCCCCCATCGGACGCGGATCCGGCCGCTGGTGAGCACGGTGTGGGCGATGACAATGGTGCGTGCGCTCTGTTTCGCGAGCATTTCGTCCGCTCGGGGCTCGAATGCATCGGGTTCGAGCGCCAGCCCGCGGTAGTAGAGCGGGCTGTCCTCCGGATAGCCGACTCTCGCCGACTCGCTCCCGGCGGCCACGAACGAGTGGAGCGGGTCGGCCAACGTCTTCTCCATGTCGTCGGTCAGCTCGCGGCGAGCCATTTGATTCATGGTCTCGCAGGAGAGCGCGGCGCTGGCCGGATCGAGACCGCCGTGCACGAAGACGACCCCGTTGATCTTGACCACGGCCTTCAGCGTGCGCAGCCATTGGCCGTACTCGCCGTCTGGCGCGAACGCCTGACGCATCTCGATCGATCCGAGCGGCAGCGCGTTGACCATGTCGCGGTTCTCGGGCTTGACCGCCGCGGCGACGCGCGCGCGGAGCTCTCCGGACTCCGCCGTGGCGAAGGCCCGATACTCCCCGGGCGTCGTGTACCGGAAGTCGCCGAGCATCCGGTAGACTTCGTGGTTGCCGAGCAGCGCGTGCACGGCTCCGCCGGCCTTCTCGGCCTCGCCTTCCAGGCGGCGGAGCAGATCAACGACTTTGCGTGAGTCGGGGCCGCGGTCGAGGACATCGCCGACCTGAACGAAGTGGGTTCTGCCGCCGGACCAGCGCGCTCGTGAATCGAGAATCCCTGCCTCTTTCAGGATATCGACGAAGCGATCGTACGCGCCGTGGACGTCGCCGACCGCGACGACTCGCTCGACCCCATCGATCTCGCACGGCAGGTCGGCAGCCTCGACGGGTGCCGCAGGGAACGCGGCGAGGATGCCGAGAGCGATAGCCGCGGCCCGCATCGGTTCAATCACGCGGCGCGCCAGCGAGCTCCGACGATTTCCCACGTCCACGTGTCAATTATGCCTCACTGCCGGAAACAGTCGGCGGCCTTTCGGACGGACGAGGCTTCTCGAAGAGCTCGCCGCGCCGGAGCGTGAGCGAGTCGACCGCGCCGCTGTCCAGGTCATCGCCGATTCACGGCGCAACGTCGAACGATGCTCAGCTGGCACCGCGCCGCGAAACCGGCTCGGCCGCGACCGGGAGCGGCCAGAAGTTGAAATACGCCGCGTAGAAGACCAGAAAGGGGAAAGTCACGGCGAGCATCGCGTTGGCTGTCCAGACCTGGAACTGCTCGCGCTGGAATGGCTCCGGTCCCGTCGGAAGCGCGCCGGAGAGTGCCGGCTGCAGCTGTTGGTACGCGATCATCAGGACCGACCCGACGACAGCCGAGAAGACCACGTTCATCACACCTTTCCCAGGCTGGGCCAACTTGAACAGCGAGTTCTGGCACATGTTCAGCACCAGGATGGTTCCGAAAATAAAGGCCACCGGGACGCGCAGCAGGAACTCGACGTTCTGAACCGTCATCGCGTAGACGCCCGCGTAGTACAGCGCGTAGCCGAGGACGAGCGACGCGCTCACCAGCACGATCCCCAGTGCGGGCTGCTTCATGACAGAGGGGTAACCTGGAAGTGGCCAGAGGTCGAAGCACAGCCACGCGAAGAGAATCGTCAGCGCCGCCATGTAGTAGACGACGACGGTCCAGGCGTTGAACAGGCCTTTCGGATCGGCCGAGGCGACGTAGACCGGCGCACCTTCGAGAAACGTGAAATCGCAGAACAGCCAGTAGACGGCGCCGCCCGCGACGTAGCACGCGAGCCACGTCGCCAACCCGCCCGCAGTCGGGTCCCGGATGACTGTCGTCAGCGGCCAGCCTCCAAACGCAATCGTCCAGAAAAACGTGGTGACGATCACGCAAATCGAGAAGAACGCCAGCATCGGGCCGGGATCGCCCTGGCTGGCGCCGAGTGTCCGGTAGACCAGTTGGGATGTCACGGTTCCGACGAACAGAGTGACGAGTAGCAGGACGACGCCTTTGAGAGGCTGCTTCAGCCCGGCGGCGAACGGCGGGTTTCCGCCCCAGATCACGCCGGTCACGACTTCGAACGGAATGAAGGACAACGCGAAGAACGCGATCCAGCTGTTGAACGTCCCGAAATCCCACAGCGCGATGTAAACGAGCGAGATCGCGATGACGATGACGGATGCCGCGAGGCCGAGGGCAGGTTGTGTCACCGCTGTCTACCGGATGGTGCGCTAGCCTGACAGCGAAGCGCGCTTTCGTCAACTCTGACGGCACGAGGTCAGACTTGCCTATAATCCCGTGATGTCTCCCCGAACGGTCGCTGACCATCCCTCTCTCGCATGATTAGGAGGGCTTTGTGATTCGCTTCTGCACGACGCTCGGCCTGTTCCTCATTTGCGCGCCCGCGGCCTTTCTTGCCCGCCCATCCGTCTACCCGACCGGGACGACGATCTACGAGCCGGACAAGGCCTGGAACGGCTACACGTTGCACGACGCGCCTGACGATGGAGGCGTCGTGCTGATCGACATGAACGGCCGCGTGCTGAAGCGCTGGCCGGCGCTCACGACATCGTCCGGGGTGTTTCGGATGCTGCCTGGCGGGCACGTGATGGGAGGCGACCGGAACCGGCCGCCCTACCAGGAGGCCAGGGCCCTGATTCAGCTCGATTGGGACGGGAAGGAAGTCTGGCGCTTCGATCGGACGGAGCAGGTCGAGATCGACGGGAAGATGCAGTGGATCGCACGCCTCCATCACGACTGGCAGCGTGAGGGAAGTCCAGCCGGATATTACTCGCCCGCGTCCTCGCCTCAGGTCAACTCGGGGCGCACGCTGCTGCTGGCTCACGCCAATCTCAGCAAGCCGGAGATTACCGATCGACGGCTGGAAGACGATCTGCTGATCGAAGTGTCCTGGGACGGCAAGGTTCTCTGGAAGTGGCACGCCAGCGACCACATCAACGAGATGGGATTCTCCGAGGCGGCCCGCAATGCGATTCACCGGTCAGTCGCATGGAACGCGGCCCGCGCGAGCGCCGACTGGCTGCACATCAACGCTGCCGCCTATGTCGGCCCGAACCGGTGGTACGACGCCGGCGACCAGCGGTTTCACCCTGACAACGTGATCTGGAGCAGCCGCGAGGCCAGCATCATCGCGATTGTCGATCGCACGGGCGCAGTGGTCTGGAGGATGGGGCCCGATTACCGCGAATCCAGAGCGCTCGGCACGCTGGGGCAGATCATCGGGCAGCACAACCCGCACATCATCCCGCGTGGACTCCCGGGAGAGGGGAACCTTCTCGTCTTCGACAACGGCGGGAGGGCGGGGTACGGCGATCCCGATCCGGGCGCGCCCAACGGCGTCAACGTCGTGGGCCGCGACTTCTCGCGCGTGCTCGAGATCAACCCCGTCACCTTCGAGAAGGTGTGGGAGTACTCCGTCGCGGGCAACGAGCGGTTTCGCTTCTTCAGCCACTACGTGAGCGGCGCCCAGCGGCTTGCCAACGGCAACACGATGATCACCGAGGGCGCCGAGGGCCGGGTCTTCGAGGTGACACCGGCAGGCGAGACCGTTTGGGAGTACATGAATCCGTTCTCGTCGGCCGGCAACGCGCCGACGAGCCGCATCTATCGCGCGTATCGAATTCCGTACGACTGGGTGCCGCAGGTGGCGCGTCCGCAGGAGCGTCGCGTCGTGCCGCCCAGCCGCGGCGAGTTCCGCATCGCGCCGCAGTGATTTGAGCGGTGCTCTGGCAGCTACGCGGCGTCCGACCCGATGCGGTTGGGTTGACGCGCTGCGTCGCGAATCCCGGCTTCGGTGGCCGGACCGCGCTCGAAGGTCGCCCCCGGCCGCGTGACGCCAGGTCCGTGACCTGGCGGGTCCCCAGAACCTTCTCGCGCGGTCAGGCGATGCGTGTCGGCCTGACCTCCGCAGGGATTCGCGCCACAGCGCGCCAACACAACTGTGCTATGGCGCCCTGGCGTCGAGCGCGTACACGTACAAGCGCGGGGGGATGACGGGTGGCGGTGGAGTTGCCGGCGGGGGCGGGGCAGGCGCCCCGGGCGGCACGAATCCCCCGGTAACCGTGCCCTGGCCGCCCATCACCGCGACGTACTGTTTGCCGTCGAGCATGAAGGTGATCGGCGGTCCCATGCCGCTCGTCTGACCGGTCACGATTTCGAGAAGCTTCTCGCCCTTGTCCGCGCTGTAGGCGACGAGGCGTCCGTCGTTCAGCGCCTGGAACACGAGGTTTCCCGCGGTCGCGAGCGCGCCGCCGCCGTTCGAGCCGCCGCCGGGCGCGAACCAGCGTTCTGACTGCGTCACCGGATCCCAGGCCGACAGCATCCCCCTCCCACGGCCTTCAGGCATCTGCCGCACCGGGCCGATCGTTGCCGGCGGAACGGCCAGCGGCGCCGCACCAGGCTTCATGTTCAGACCAAACGTCTGGTTGCCGGGCGTGAGCTGGAAGTCGTCCGTCGCGGTGAAGCTGAACGTGCTGGTCGCCAGCCCGGGGAAGTACACGAGACCGGTGATCGGGCTGAACGCCATCGGCGAGGCGCCGTGTCCCTGGACTGGCGCCACGGTCACACCTCGCGTCGAGGTGTAGAACGCCTCCGGCACCACCATCGGCCGCCCGGTTTTCATGTCGATCCCCGTCGCCCAGCTGACGGGCACGAAGGGCTGGGCCGAGATCAGCTCGCCGGTGATTCGATCGAGCACGTAGAAGAAGCCGTTCTTGTTGGCCTGCATCACGACCTTCCGGTCGAGCCCGTCGATGCGAAGGTCGGCGAGGATCAGATGCTGCGTGGCGTCGTAGTCCCACTCGTCGGCCGGCGTGAACTGGTAGTGCCACTTCAGCCGGCCGTTGTCGGGATCGACTGCGAGAATCGAACAGATATAGAGATTGTCCAGGTGCGGATCGTGTCCCTTGCCCTGCCTGACTTCATAGGACCAGGGCGTGCCGTTGCCCGTGCCGACGTAAATGAGGTCGGCATCCGGGTCGTAAGCAAATCCATCCCAGACCGATCCGCCGCCGCCGAACTTCCACCATTCCCCCGTCCACGTCCCGGCGGCTTTCTCGAGCGCTGGGTTTTCAAACTTCTTGGACGGATCGCCTGGAACCACGTAGAACCGCCACAGCTCTTTGCCATCGTCCACGTCGAAGGCCGAGAAATACCCGCGGTACGGCGGAAACTCGGCCCCGGCGTTGCCGATGATGATTTTGCCTTTCACGATGCGCGGGGCCATCGTCAGCGAGTAGGCGATGTCGCCGGGAGGCGTCGCCTGCACGGACCAGAGGAGACGACCGGTGGCGGCGTCGAGTGCGAGGAGCCGTCCGTCGTTGACCGGAACGATGACCTTGCCCCGGTATATCGCCACCCCGCGATTCAGCACACCGCAGCAGAGACGGTCGCTTCCCGGTGAATTAATCGCGCGATCGACGCCCGGATCGTACCGCCATAGCTCTTTCCCGGTGCGCGCGTCGAGAGCGAAGGCGATGCTCCAGCTGGTGATGGCGTACATCATGCCGTTCACCACGAGAGGTGTGGCCGACTGCTGCCCGCCGCCCGTTCCGATCTCGTAGGACCACGCGAGCTGCAGCCGGCTGACGTTCGTTGTGTCGATCTGCGTGAGCGGGCTGAAGCGCTGCTCGGCGTAGTTGATGCCGTGGGTGAGCCACTCGTCGCCGGCTTTCCCGGCGTTCCGGAGCGCCCGGTCGTCGACACGGCGCGTCTGCGCGGACGGATAGAGACCCGCCAGCAGGATTCCTACGACCGAGACAGACAGCCACCCTGGGCGCATGTGACTTCTCACGGTTTGCAGGAGCCGAGGCGGTCATTGTAGCCCGGACTCCCCGAGCGACGATGGTACAATCCGTGCCCCGTGGAGGATCGGGCGGTGCCGAAACATTCCCCGACCAGGCTCACATACCAGGACTTCCTGCAGTTCCCGGACGATGGTCTTCGGCACGAGATCATCGAAGGGGAGCACTTCGTGACGCCGTCGCCGTCGACGCGGCATCAGCGTATCCTGTTGAAGCTCAGTTACCTGCTCCAGAGCTATCTCGAAGCTCACCCCGTCGGCGAGATTTTCTTCGCGCCCTTTGACGTGCTGCTCTCCGAGTTCAACATATTCGAGCCCGATCTGATCTACATCTCGAAGGAGCGCGCCCATCAGCTGACCGAGAAAAATCTGCAGGGCGCACCTGATCTCGCTGTTGAAATTCTTTCCCCCGGCACGAGGAATCGAGACCAGCGTCTGAAGCGCGATGTGTACGAGCGAACCGGGGTGCAGGAGTACTGGCTGGTCGATCCGGACGGCGATGCGATCGACGTCTTGGTCCGTGCGGGTGATGAGCTCGCAGGACCGCGCCGGCTCGGCAGAGGCGACACGCTCACGACCCGGCTGTTGCCCGGACTCGAGCTTCCAGTCGACAAGATTGTCTTGTAACGCCCGGACTTACTTCTGGTAACGCGGATCGGTCTTGAGGATCTCCTGGTACCGGAGCAGATCCTCGTTGTTGTGGCCGCACTCGTACTCTCGGATTCGCTCGCCAGGCTTGAGCCGCAGCGTGAAGTACGTTTTCCACGGTTTGGTCAACGCTCCGGGATCCTCGATCGTCGCTTCCAACACCACGGTCTCCGGATCGACGAACTGGTAACGTTCGACCACGTGCAGCTTGTCCGTGTGAACCGTGCCGACGCCGGAGAGCCACGTGTCGGTATTGAAACCGACGACGTCCACGACGAGCGTGTCGCCGTCCCAGCGCGCGATCGAATCGCCCATGAAGCTCGGTTCCACGTCGTCGGGATGCGTGGCGCGGAACGGGATGACGCGGTACGCGTGATACGCCTCGTAAAGAACAACGAACTCGGTCGGCGTCTGCAGAAACTGGATCGGCATCGGCATGCCCGTCGTCCGCGGCACGCCCGGCATCAGACACCGGCCGATCGGATCGTCGATCCCGCGCCGCTCGAGATACTTCTGCCTGAGCGCTTCAGCCCATGGCTGGTAGGGGAGTGGCTCCACTTTGGGCAGGTTCGGGGCGCTGGCGAAGCGCGCCGGGCCGTCGCCGAGGTCGCCAAGCCGTTCGGCGCCGCCGCTCGACCAGACACCGTTGAAGTCGGGCTTGCCCTCCGGCGTCCGGGGAATCTTGAGATCGGACTGAGCCTGGAGGTGCGGGACCGTCTGCGCGAGCGCCGCGATGGTGATCGCGACCAGCACGACCTGCTTGATCATCGGCTCCCTCCTGACAGGGCTCACGGCTGGCGCGGCGGCGGCGCCGGCTGCCCACCACCGGTTCCCGCCGGCGGGCCTGAGACGATCCGGTGCCCGTCCTCGAAGGTAATGTGGCGGGAGTGAGCGAGGTTCGATCCGTCACGGGCCTGCCAGCCAAAGACGGTGACCTTCATCCCCGGCTGGAGCGTGAGGTCTTTCTTCCATCCATTGCGCAGCAGCATGTTCGGTGGGAACCCCTCGAACTTCCATTTCTCGACGGCACCATCGGATTTCGTCACATCCAGGTAGAAATGAATGTGGGGGTTCCGCCAGTCGAGCTCGGTGACGATGCCGGTAATGGTGACCTGCTTCTCGCCATCGTATTCGGCGAGAAACGAATGGTGGGCCAACGACGCGCTCGTGTGAGCGAGGAACAAGCACCCGAAGAGAAAGGACGCGCGCTTCATGGTCGCACTCCCGTAACCGCTTGTACCCGAAGACCCTACCCGTCCCCGTGGGGGCTGTCAATTGGTTCATTCCGGTGTTGCTGAAATCGGCTCCGCACCGTAGCATGTGGTCTGACTGGAAAACCGGGCTTAAACCGGGGCGGAGGGGCGACGCTGTTGAGAACAGCCGCGTTGGTTTTGATTGGGCTGGCCGTCTGCGTGGGGACTCTCGGGACCGCTCCCTACGCCGCGCAGCAGACGCAGATCCCGCCGGTTGCTGGCGCGGCCGCGAGGTCCATTACGCCCCTCGAAGCCAAAGCGGCCGTCGACAAATACTGCGTCGGCTGTCATAACGAGCGGACCAGGACCGGGAACCTGGCGCTCGACGGGATCGACGTCACCCGGGTTGCGGCAAGCGCCGAGCCGCTGGAAAAGGTGCTGCGGAAGCTCGGCACCGGATCGATGCCGCCGCAGGGCATGCCGCGCCCGGACACGGCCACACACGCCGGCATCATTGCCTTTCTCACCAGGGAGCTCGATGCGGCTGCAGCCGCGAAGCCCGATCCTGGTCGGGCGATTCTCCGCAGGCTGAACCGCACGGAGTACGCGAACGCGATCCGCGATCTGCTGGACCTCAACATCAACGTCTCGACGCTTCTGCCGGTGGACAACTCGAGCTACGGCTTCGACAACATCGGCGACGTGCTCGGTGTCTCGCCGGTCCTGATGGAGCGCTACCTGACGGCTGCACGGCGCATCAGCGCGGTGGCGGTAGGAGACGCTGCCGAAATCCCCGTCATCGCCGAGACCTATCGCGTGCGCCCGGATACGGCTCAGGACAAGCACCTCGACGGCTTGCCTCTCGGGACGCGCGGTGGCCTGCTCGTCACGCACACGTTTCCCCTCGACGCGGAGTACACCTTCTTTATTCGTCTTCTGACGACGACCGTCTCGAATATCCGGGGACTCGAGTATCCCCACGATCTCGTCCTGCTGGTGGACGGGGAAGAGGTCGCCAGAGCGACCGTTGGTGGCAAGGACGACATCGAGAAGTCGTTCGAGAACGCCACGACGCACATGGAAGCGATCAACGCACGGTTGACCTTCCGCGTGGCGGTGAAGGCAGGTCCTCGTACTGTAGCGGCCGCATTCGTCCAGAAGACGTCGGCGATCCCGAATGCCACGCTCCAGCCGTATCTTCAGACCACGTCGGACACCGTGGATTACACGGGCGTACCGCATGTCGAAAGCCTGCTGCTCACGGGCCCCTTCAATCCCACCGGTCCGGGAGACACGCCGAGCCGGCGACGAGTCCTGGTCTGTCGGCCGACCGGCCCGGACGACGCCAAGTGCGCGACCACAGTCCTGTCCACCCTGGCGCAGCGGGCGTACCGGCGGCCGTTGACCGATGGCGACGTGCGCACGCTGGTCGAATTCTTCGACACGGGCCGCCGCAAGGGCTCCTTCGACGCCGGCATCGAGCTGGGACTGCGGCGCATCCTGGCGAGCCCTGACTTCGTGTTTCGTGTGGAGCGCGACCCCGCCGAGCTGGCGCCAGGAGCGGTGTACCGCATCAGCGACGTGGAGCTGGCCTCGCGATTGTCGTTCTTTCTGTGGAGCTCCATTCCCGACGCCGAGCTGCTGGAGGTCGCCGCTCGAGGCAGGTTGAAGGATGGGGCCGAGCTCGATCGCCAGATCCGGCGCATGCTGGCCGATCCGAAGGCGCGGGCGCTGGTGGACAATTTTGCAGGGCAGTGGCTGTACCTGCGAAATCTGCGCGGTCACGTCCCGGATCAGACCGAATTTCCCGACTTCGACAATACGCTGCGCTCGGCGATGCTGCGCGAAATGGAGCTGTTCTTCGACAGCATCATCCGTGAGGATCGGAGCGTCCTGGATTTGATGACGGCGGACTACACGTTCGTGAACGAGCGGCTGGCTCGACACTACGACATCCCGAATGTGTACGGCAGTCACTTCCGCCGCGTAACGCTCACACAGAACGAGCGCCGGGGTCTGCTGGGGAAAGGCGCGATCCTGGCGGTGACCTCGTACGCGACCAGGACGTCGCCGGTCGTGCGGGGCAAGTGGATTCTCGAAAACGTCGTCGGCACGCCGCCACCGCCACCGCCGCCCGACGTGCCGGCGCTTGAAGAGAACAGCCCGGGCAAGAAACCCCGTTCCATGCGCGAACGGCTGGAGGAGCACCGCCGGAACCCGGTGTGCGCTCAGTGCCATCGGCTGATGGATCCGATTGGCTTCGCGCTGGAGCCATTCGACGCGGTTGGCGCGTCGCGCAACAGGGAATCGGGATCGCCCATCGATGGGTCGGGTCAGCTTGCCGACGGAACCAGGGTCAGCGGGCCGGTGTCGCTTCGAGAGGCGCTCGTCAGCGATCCGAACATCTTCGTCACCACGATGACCGAGAAGATGCTGACGTACGCGCTCGGACGCGGTCTTGGCGCGACGGACATGCCAACGGTGCGCGCGATTGTGAGATCCGCGGCCGGAAGCGATTTCCGGTTTTCGTCGATTGTCGGCGGTATCGTTACCAGCATGCCGTTTCAGATGCGGATGAAGTCGGAGGATGAAGGCTTGAGCCCTAAGCCTTGAGCCCTAAGCCTTGAGCCTTACTTGATAGGAGCCGCAATGTTCATCCTGAAGAAATCGCTGTCACGGCGGACCTTCCTGCGAGGGACGGGTACGGCCCTCGCGTTGCCGCTGCTCGATGCCATGGTCCCGGCCCTGACCGCGCAGCTGAGGACCGCTGCGGCGCCAGTCACCCGGTTCGGCTTCATGTACGTCCCGCACGGGGTGATTCTGGACAAGTGGACGCCGGCAACCGAAGGATCGGACTTCGAGTTCACGCCCATCATGAAGCCGCTGGAGGCGTTTCGGAGCCAGTTGACCGTCGTCGGGAACCTCGATCTTGGTCCGGATCAGGGTGGCCAGCATTCGGCTCCGAGCGGCATGTGGCTGAACAACACGCCGCACAAGAGAACCGAAGCTGAAGACGTTCGCGCCGGCACCACGGTCGACCAGATGATCGCCCGGCAGATCGGCCAGCAGACGACGTTTCCGTCCCTGGAGCTGGCGACGGAAGATCTGACGAGCCTGGTCGGCGCGTGCGACAGCGGGTTCAGCTGCACGTACATCAACACGTTGTGCTGGTCGACGCCGACGACGCCTCTCCCGATGGAAATCAACCCGCGCGTCGTCTTCGAGCGGATGTTCGGCGATCCGGGCACGAAGGAGCAGCGGCTCGCCCGAATCAGCGAGGACCGGAGCATTCTGGATTCGATAGCGGGCGAGGAAGCCCGGCTGCGGCAGGAGCTGGGCACCCGCGATCGCGCGAGAATCACCGAGTATCTCGAGAACGTCCGGGAAATCGAGCGTCGGATTCAGGGTTCGGAGAAGCAGGCTCAGTCGTCGGTCGACATCCCGGAGAGCCCCGCCGGCGTCCCGAACTCCTACGAGGAGCACGTCGGTCTGATGTTCGATTTGATGGCGCTGGCTTATCAGACCGACATCACCCGCGTGATTACGTTCATGATGGCCCGCGAGCTGAGCTTCCGCTCGTATCCGCAGGTCGGCGTTCCGGATCCGCACCATTCGATCTCGCATCACCAGAACGATGTCGAGAAGATGGAGCGGCACGCGAGGATCAATACCTATCACGTCACCCTGTTCAGTCGCTTCCTCGAGAAGCTTCGGCAGACGCCGGACGGAGACGGTTCGCTGCTCGACCACTCCCTGCTCGTGTACGGCAGCGGTATGGCCAACGGCAACCAGCACACGCACAACCCGCTCCCCACCCTCGTCGTCGGCGGGGCGAACGGCAGCCTCAAGGGGAATCGGCACCTTCTTCCCCCGAAGAACACCCCGATGGGCAATTTCCTCCTCGCCGTCCTCGACAGGGCCGGCGTGCGGGCCGATGCGGTCGGCCTCAGCACCGGGAGGCTCGATCTGTAGGTCGCCAGTGGAGGGTCCGGCTGAAGCCGGATCAGGATGCACGGAGAACACGACATGCGCCTGAGCAGCTCGATCGGCATCGTCGCCATTGTCATGTCATCTGCCAGCGTCGGCGCCGCCGACAACGTGCTGGTGGATGCCGTCAGGAGCGGCAACAAAGCGGCCGTGCAGGCCCTGGTGAAAGAGCCGGGCGCGGTGAACGCACCGCTGCCCGACGGCACGACGGCACTGCATTGGGCCGTCCAGGCGGACGACGCCGAAACGACGGAGCTTCTCATTCGCGCCGGCGCGGACGTGAAAGTGGTAAGCCGGTATGGGGTGACGCCGCTGACGCTCGCCGCCCAGAACGGCAGCGCGCCGATGGTCGAGCGGCTGCTGGTTGCCGGCGCGGATCCGCGGTCGGTGTCGCCTGAAGGCCAGACGGTGCTCATGACAGCCGCGCGGTCCGGCAACCCGGCAGTTGTCAAGGTCCTGTTGTCGCACGGCGCGGACCCCAACACGAGGGAACGGTGGCTGGGGCAAACGGCGCTGATGTGGGCCGCCGCCGAAAATCATGCGGCGGTCATCGAGATGCTGATCGACGCTGGCGCCGATCCGAACGTCTCGTCCAGAATCTACGCTGAGTACGACCTCAAGCCGAAGGAGGGGGGAACGCCCAAAGCGAACGAGTCGAAGGGAGGGATGTCGGCGTTGCATTATGCCGCGCGCCAGGGAGCGCGGGACGCGGTGCGGGCGCTCGCTCTCAAAGGCGTCGACCTCAACCAGGCCGATCCGGACGGCATCACGGCTCTTATCTACTCGACGATTAACGGCCACTACGATACGGCCGCCCTGTTGCTCGAGCTGGGCGCCGATCCGAATCGTGCCGATGCTCTCGGTCGGACGGTGTTGTATCTGACCATCGACAACAACCGGCTTGAAACGGCGGCGCCGCGGCCGGCGCCGAAGACCGAAGACGAGCTGGCTGCCGTCGATCTCGCGAAGATCGCGATCGCCAAAGGCGCCAATGTCAATGCGCAGATTGTCGGCAAGCTGCCTCCCCGCTCGGCGCAGGGAAACGGTGACTCGACGCCGGAAGGGGCGACGCCGTTGTGGCGGGCCGCCAAGACATCAGATGTCGAGTTGACCACGCTGCTGCTGGCCGCGGGAGCGGATCCCGGTTTCACGTCACGAGACGGGATTTCGCCCCTGATGGTTGCAGCTGGACAGGGTTGGGTCGACGGTAAGAGTCTTGGGACGGAGGAAGAATCGATTGCTGTCATCCGTCTCCTCCTCGAAGCTGGCGTCGACGTCAACCTGAAGAACAACCGTGGTGAGACGGCGTTGCATGGCGCGGCTGGCAAGGGTGCCGACAAGGTCGTGAGATTCCTGGCGGACAACGGCGCATCGCTGGGCGCCAAGGACAGGTCCAACCGAACGCCTCTCGACGTCGCGCTGGGTGTCCCGTCGATGGTCCCCCGCGCTCCGACCGATTACAGGGAGCCCGAGGTCAAGAAGAGCACCGTTGAAGTGCTCCGCGAGCTGATGACGGCGAAAGGCGTGACGATCGAACCGTACGTGAAACCGGAGCCCCCGAAGCCGCAAAGCTAGTCACGGCGTTCCTCACAATCTCTGGCCACCGAGCGACGTGTCGCGGCGTCGACCCAGAATCAGGCGTTCAGGCGCTGACATTCCACTACCGAGACGTGTTGCGTCAGGAGGTCGGCGCGATCGAGCGTGCGCCGCGCTCGTGGCGTCTCTGCTGTATGCAGCCGGGCAGGCATTGCGGGCTGGCGGCCTGGGTGTAACGGCGGCAAAGTCGAGGCGGGTCAATCACCTGCCTCGGCCGACCGAGAGTGCTTGTCGGACGTGGCTGCGAATGGCCGGCAGCTAAGCGACCGCCTCACAGCCAACGCCGGTCCTGCGTGGGATCTCGTGGGTGTTAACATTCGAGTTCACACGAGATGGAACTTGGTCGGCGGTAGGAATGTGTCGTGGATGGCTGCGAGTGGGTTGAAGCGGTCTACTCCAATACTAATTGGGCGGACACTTGTATCCTCGGCACAATTCAGGAAACGGAGCGAACAAGAAGATCAGTCTCAACCGGAGAATTCTATGAGGCACAGGCACATCCCTTGTTGCGCTCTCATACTGTGGCTTACCGCGACGGTCGTCGCGCAGGCGGATCAAACAGACGACTTCATCAGGGCCGAGATGCGAAGGCAGAATATATTCCCGGTCTCTCGCTCGTCGTGCTCAAGTACGGTGAGGTCATCAAGGCCGAGGGCTATGGACTGGCAAATACCAAGCTCAAGATCCCAGCGACACCTCAAACCGTGTACAGGATCGCCTCGGTCAGCAAGCAGTTCATCGCTGCCGGGATCATGGTGCTCGTACAGGAAGGCCGGCTTGGCCTCGGCGATTCGGTCGGCAAGTACCTCGAAAGGGCACCGCCAGCCTGGAGTGGAATCACGATTCAGCATCTTCTGACCCACACATCCGGACTCGTCCCCGAGGCTCCAGGCTTCGATCCGTTCAAAATTCAGAGCGACGCTGATGTGATCAGTACCGCGCACCCCTTGCCGCTCCGTTTCGCGCCGGGGGGGAAGTGGGAGTACTCGAACACCGGCTACTACGTGCTGGCGGAAATCATCCGCACGGTAGCCGGCCGGCCGTGGCCGGAGTATCTGCGTGACGCGATTTTCAGGCCGTCTGGCATGAACTCGACCTGGCCGACGAACACGACAGAGCGGGTTCCGAATCGTGCCCAGGGCTACGTCGACAACGATGCCCTACGAGACGCTCCTGACTGGCTGGCTCTACGTCCAAGCGGTGCCTTCTTGTCCACCGTGCTGGACCTGGCGAAGTGGGACGCCACGCTCTATACGGATAGGGTGCTCAACGACTCGACTCGCCGCCAGATGTGGACTCCGGTCACGCTCAATAACGGCAGCCCCTACCCCTACGGCTTCGGTTGGATGTTCGTCGACGTGAACGGACATCGACTCGTGCATCATCCTGGTGGAATGCCAGGGGCTCGCGCCGACATCGCACGATTCGTGGACGACGGCATCACGATCATCCTGACCATGAATCTCGATGATGTCGACATCAATGCGCTGGTTACGGGTGTCGCGGCTCTCTATCTTCCAACGCGGGCGCCGTCGACGGGCCGTTGATTGCGTGAATCGGGCAGGAGTGGATGCGCAGTTCATTCCGCCTACGGAATGCTTGGCGTTCTCGCTGCATCTACCTGGCGAGGCGGATCTGCCACATATTTGGCCCGATCCACTGCCAGTTGTGGTCGACACGATCCGAACCTATTCCAATGCAGAACTCTTGGGAGAGAATCTTCCCGATCTCAAAGCATGAACGGCCTAACACCCAAATGGAACTGCGCTTCTAACGGTTGGTGCCTTCATGTCGCGGTGACATGCGGCTCATGTGGCAGATTAGCCTGACAATGAACAGTCGGCAATGCTGAAGATCGGGGTTCTGGCCTCTCATGAAGGCACCACGCTTCAGTGCATTCTCGACGCATGCGCGGCGGGGCACATTCAGGGCAAAGTCGTCGTGGTCATCAGCAACAACGGGAACTCCGGGGCGCTTTCCCGAGCGAAAGCCGCGGGCATTCCGGCGCATCATCTCTCGTCCACCACGCATCGCGCGCAAGAGACGTTGGACGCGGCCATTAGCGCGGCGCTCTCGGCAGGTCGGGTTGATATCGTCTTTCTCGCCGGGTATCTGAAGCGTCTTGGCCCCGCCACGTTGGCGACGTTCAGCGGGCGCGTCCTCAACACCCACCCCGCGCTGTTGCCCAGATTTGGCGGGCAAGGCATGTTCGGCGACCACGTGTTCGAAGCGGTACTGGCGTCTGGCGAGTCTGAATCTGGCGTGTCCGTCCACCTCGTGGACGACAACTACGACGCCGGCCGCATCATTCGGCAGGTTCGGGTTCCCATAGAGACCAAGGACTGCGTGGAGTCGCTGAAGGCTCGGGTACGGGCGCGCGAGCGTGAAGTTGTGATGGAAACACTTGCCGCCATCGCGACCGGCGAGCTACGACTCGCAGCTGCAGACTGACATCTAAATGGAGCCGACGCGCTCGGCCGTCTATGCCATCATGTCCTTGAAGTGCCGGCTCGTTTGGCGCGTTAGTCAGGCCGCTTGCGTCTCAAACCTCGGCGTTGCCAGTGATACGCCATTGGCGTATAGTCGGGTATGCGCTTCGTCGAGACACCTGTCTTCACGAAAGCGCTTGAGCGGTTCCTTCCCGACGATCAATATCGGGAGCTGCAGAGCAGCCTGATGCGGCGCCCGGAGCAAGTGGCGGTCATTCCTGGCGCCGGCGGGTTGCGCAAGGTTCGTTGACCGCGGTCCGATCGAGGCAAGAGCGGTGGCCTCCGGATCATCTACTACTGGGCCCCAAGCGAACGGGTCTTGGGTCTTGTATCTGCTCTATGCCTACTCAAAGAACGAGCAGGGCGATCTGACGCCATTGCAGGCGCACGCTTGCAGCATTGGTTCGGGAGGAGTTCAAGTGAAGGAAAGGGCATTTCGAGAGCTTGTGAGCAGCGTGCGACAGGCAGGCCGGATCCGACGGGGCAAGGCGCGGCCGTCGCGCACGACAGTGTTTCGGCCAGCAGATATCAAGGCCATTCGGGCCAAGCTGCGAGCGTCGCAAAACGAGTTCGCCGTCATGATCGGCGTCAGCGTAGCGACGTTGCGAAACTGGGAGCAGGGCCGACGGGTACCCGACGGGCCGGCGTTGGCGTTGCTGCGTGTGGCCTCAAGGAGCCCAGAGGCGGTGATTGAAGCGTTGCATGGCAGGCGAGGGGCAGCCTGACGAGCCGCTGCAGCCGACGAGCGGCACGAGTAAACAGACTGCGTCGACAGGCTGATGATCGCCGCTCTCGGCTGAGCGGCGGGTCGTTAGGCTTCTGAACGAGAGATCAGAGGACGTTCATGCAACGTACAGTCCCCATTCTCGTCTTCCTACTGTCGCTGGGGGCGGTCGCACATGCACAGGCTCCGGCCACCCTGTTCTCTGAACTTCAGACCCGCCTGAAGGTGGGTGAAACTGTCATGGTGACGAACGATTCGGGTGAGACCGTCAAAGGTAGAGTGGTCCAAGTATCTGGAACGGTTCTTGTTCTGCGAGGTCGCGCCGGAGATCTGCACGTGGCCGCTTCAGATGTGCAGCGAATCGAACGCCCAAGGGACACATTCTGGAACGGTGCCCTTACCGGATCGGCGGTGGGATTTGGGGCAGGCGCGCTTCTGGCTGCGACAGATGACTGCAGTGGGCCAGGGATTGGTCCGTGCTTTTCGGACACCGAAGGTGTCTTCTACGTGGGCGGCATCATGGGGCTGATGGGCTTGGGCGTCGGCGTAGCAGTCGATGCCATACTCCACCGCGAACGCGTGGTATTCGTGCGGACACAGAGTGACTCCGCTCGCGTAGCAATTGCACCGTTCCTGTCGCCGGGCCGCGCCGGCCTGCTGATGCAGGTAGGGTGGTAATCGGGACGGACCGGATGCGGAGACCGTTTGGGTTGGCTTCGGCGCACCGCAGGGGCCCAGACGCTGGCTCGCGATCTGCTGGCTTCGAGGCACGAAGCCTAACCCCGCGCTGCAATGCGGCGGCAGCTGCGCGGATGAACGAGTCCTATCGGCGCGTCCCTCGTCGGAATGCCAATCGCCGGCGGTCTTCTCGGGTATCGACTCGCCCGTGACAATCCTGCTCACGACCATCTACCTCAAACCGTAGCGGCCTTGCCTCCCCGGAAGGAGTCCGGATTCTAGTCGCTGCCGTAGCTGCCTATCCGGCGGCAAAACAAGCACCGGGTGCGTGCGAGTCGTTTGAGCTTGTCGGCCAGTGCGGCTTCAACGGCCTGGCTTCGAGATGCGACTTTGGTTTTCGGCATGGCGGTATGACAAATCATCATACAATCTGAGGCCCAACAAAAATTTGCAGCCGCCGGCGGCGAGTGCGATCATGCGCCGCCGCGGCTGAAATCCAGCGCTAGACCGCCGGACGAGCCACAAGTGTTGCGTGAGACGGGAGTGCCTCCGAAATTCAAGGATTGGCGTAGGAAGGGAGCACTGATATGAAGACGCTGCCGCATTGCCTCGTTGTTCTCGCAGTTGTGACTGGTTCGCTGTGCGGCGTTGGCGGCCGCGTATCTGCACAAAGTGAGGACGACGAACGGGCGATTCGGGCCCTCATCGAGTCTCATTCAGTTGCGTTGAACGATCGCGACGTGGCCAAAGCGTCATCTGTTTATAGCGACGACGCGACGATCGTCACGGCTTCGGGTCAGATCTATGCGGGTCGGGCGGCCGTTGACAGGTGGCACGCTGAGGCGGTGAATGGGCCGAGGCCGTTTGTGCACACTCACCCAGCTGACACCATCAGAGTGCACTTCTTAAACCCGGCCGCAGCCGTAGCCGATGTGGAGAGTCACATTCCCCGCCCAGCCGGAGTCGATGGCCAACCAAGTCCGGCGCTTCGGGTCCCCCTCGTCATCGCGCTGGTCAAGCGAGACGGCGCGTGGCGAATTGCCGTGCAACGCCAGACAGTTGCGTCGCCGAAACCGTAAGGAAGATGGCGTCCACTGCGATCTCGCGAGCGAGCATGTCTTGTTCGACCCGGCACGGCAACAGGTCACCGGTATCCTTGACTGGAGCGAAATTGCGATCAGCGACCGCGCGGTCGACCTGGCCGGCTTCTTCCATTGGGGCGGCCGGTCATGTATTGACGCAGTGCTGTCCGTCTACGAAGGGCCCGTCGACGAAGGTGTACTGGCTCGAGCGCGGTTTCTGGCCGCTTGTCGGGGCGTTGGATACATCGCATTCGGCCTCAAGACCCGACGCCAGGAATACCTGCAGGCTGGCATTCGGGCACTTGTCCTGTGTTTGGGCGGCGGCAGTTCACGGATGCGCGGTCTAACATGGCATCCAGCCGACGGCGCGCCTGACCGCGGGCCCGCTGCGGCTGATGCCTGACGTTGGGCCGACAGACTATCATCAGCAACAGTCCTCGATGTCTTCCGGGTGGGTCAGCGTTCGCCGAGGACACTACGACAGGGCGAGACTTTCACTGCAGAGGCCGTTTCAGCCCGCACCAGGAACTGTTATGGTGAGCCGGATTGATGGGCATAGGGCCCTACCAGTATCGCTGATCACACTTGCTCTTATTTCGGGCGGAGGCTGCGCCGCCAAACGGCCGGCACGCTCTTTTGCGGATCTGCAGCAACGTCTGCACTCCGGAAATACCGTCTATGTGATTGACGACACTGGGAACGAGACGAAGGGAAAGATCGTCGACGTATCGCCGTCCGCATTGATCCTTGACATCAATGGCATCCGGCGGCGCATGGAACAAGACAGCGTCCGTCAAGTGCAGCGTTACGGCGATTCGCTGTGGAACGGATTCTTCATCGGGGTGGCGGTGGGGATACCAGGACTGCTCATTGCCGATCCAACGTACGACCCTTGCAAGAACGATCCAGAGAAGCTGTGTGCGAACGCTCAGGCGGGTCAGCGCGTCCTCGCGCTCGGGATCATGGGCGCCGTGGGCGCCGGTGTCGACGCGTTGATTCGCGGTCGCCATCAGGTTTATCTGGCGCCCGGCCAACCCCTACAACCGGCGGCGCGTATTGCGGTCTCCCCCCGCCTCGGGCCATCCGCTGCCGGCCTGTTCGTCACGATGGGTTTCAACAAGAGCGCCATGACCCAGGACGACGGTGCCACATCCACGGCTGAACACCTTGCGTTTGCTGCAGCCCGTGCTGGTACGAGGACGTCGATGATGATCGAACCGCCCAGGATCTCCTCAGAAAGCGGCCTACCACGGACTGGACCCGACGGCGCCGATAAAACAGACGCGTCGCGGGTCAGTCCTAACCGTTGATAGCCGGATAGGGATAACGGACAGAACAGTGAGCACGCCGGATCTCCACCTGAAGACACTATTTGTGCTGAACGGCGACGGCCGCATCACATCAGCACGCGAACCCGGAATGAATCGTGGGCCATTGTTCTCGCTCATTCGCAGCGCAGACAGTTGCGCCTGGGCGATTCGGGATGATGTCCCCGAAGAGATTGCCGTTGAAATCGATCGCTTGGCGCGGGCCGAACCTCCCACTTCTGCCGCTCGGGATGCACCAATGCATGCGCAGCGCTATATATCGCTCCTGGGCGGGTGGACTCATTCAGGAGCCACTGTCCGGCAGTCAGCCGGCGCGGCGTTCGAGTTTCCCGATACCATCGCGCCGCCTGCCGAGGTCATCGTTGTCGACGATGAGTCGCTGCTCAATCGAAATTTTCGTGGATGGGTCGCCGGTGAGATCGCAGCGGGACGGTCTCCGGTGATGGCAGTCTTCGAGGACCGGAGCCCTGTCAGTATTTGCTTCTGTGCGAGATCAGCGGAAGTCGCTGCGGAGGCTGGTGTTGAGACTGCGGAGCCGTTTCGCGGCCGAGGGTTTGCTCCCCGTGTGACCGCGGCTTGGGCCTTGGCCATTCGGGAGTCGGGCCGAATTCCCCTGTACAGTACGTCATGGACCAATAGCGCCTCACTTGCAGTCGCCCGCAAATTGGGTTTGAGGGTCTACGCGACGGGCTGGAGTCTTTCGGATTGATGCCAGCAACGTTGCTTCACAACTGGCTACCCTCCAAATGGAGCCGTCGCGCCTCACGTTTCGGGTGATCATGTCGCAGCGGCGCCGGCTCATTTGGCGCGTTGGACCGCTCACCTTCGGCCGTCGATGTGAACCGATTTCAGTTGATTGGCATGAAATCCAACAGAGCTCGAAAGATGCGGCTCATCGCATCACGTGTTGCCGTCGCAGTGCTGATCGGACCTGCGGCTGCGATGATGGGCCAAGAAGCTCCGCAGGATTATCCGCAATGGCGCGGTCAGACTCGAGACGGCGCAGCCAGCGCGTTCTCGAAACCGGAATCATGGCCCGAACACCTGTGGCTCAGGTGGAGAGTCGACGTTGGGGAGGGCTACGCGACGCCGATTGTCGTTGGCGATACCGTCTACGTTTTCACCCGCCGCGACGGGAAGGAGGGGGTGACCGCAATCGACGCGAAGGCCGGCGAAACGGTCTGGCGCACGGATTACCCCGTTCCGTTCGAGACGTATGAAGATGCGGCTGACCACGGCGAAGGTCCCAAGGCGACGCCGCTCTTCCACCGCGGGAAGCTGTACACGCTGGGGATCAGCGGGACCATTTCGTCCTTCGATGCGCTCAGCGGAACACTCGTATGGCAGCAACCCGCGCCACCGGTACAACCGTACTTGGGCACCGCCTCTTCGCCGATCGGGGATCGCGACCGCGTCATTGTTCAGGCTGAAGGCGACAATGCACTGACCGCCTTCGAGGCGAATACCGGTCGTATCAGATGGACAGTGAAAAACGAGTTCAGGTACGCGTCGCCAATCATCGTGGACTTGCAGGGAACCCGCCAGGTGATCGCGGTCGCTCAACACTCGATCCTCGGCATCTCGGTGGCCGACGGTGCAGTCCTGTGGGAACATCCGTGGAAGTCGCCGTTCGTTCAAGCCATCAGCCCACTTCTCTACCGGGACACGATTATCGTCAGCGGTCACCACAGGGGCGTGATGGCGCTCAAACCGATCAGACGGTCAGACGCGTGGGTGGTGGAGGTGGTCTGGGAAACCCAGGACGTCTCCATGTTCTTGAGCAACCCGGTTGTCATCGGCGACACGCTGTTCGGTTTGTCTCATCGGAACAGTGGCCAGTACTTCGCCATCGATGCGTCGACTGGCCAGGTGCTCTGGCTCGACCAGCCGCGGCGGGCAACGAACAGCGCGCTTGTCAAGGCGGATGATCTGCTCTTCTTTTTGAACGACGACGCCGAGTTGATCGTCGCCAGGAGCAGCCGGATTGGTTTCGAGCCACTCACACGTTACAGGGTGGCAGAAAGCGCCACTTGGGCGCAGCCGGCGATATCGGGAGAACGCATTTTCATCAAAGATGTGTCATCGCTTGCGTTGTGGAGCCTGGACTGAGGAGACCGTCTCGACTCTCACATGTGACCTAACGGCTGGAGCCAACCACGTAGAGTTTCGTCAGTGGGTATCCGCGAATTGGCGCCGTTGGTCTCGCGGTCCTCGGTCTCAATTTCATGTCGGCGTGGGCTTCACGTCGGGGCCGACCAATGGTGGCCGGAGGGTTGATGCTTCCCTTCGTCGTCCTGGTGGGAATCATCGCACTCACTGTGCTTGGACAATGACCGCGTCGTCCCGAACGTTACCTACCTGAAGAACGGACATGGGAAGGCAAGCTCGACGTCTTGTCTGGATCCACGGGCATCACCTTGGCGCCCGCGGCGCAGCAGAACCCCGGGCCCCCGCCGATTACAGGGAGCCCGAGGTCAAGAGGGCACACGCCCTTACTTTTTCGCCTCGTTCTCCTTGTCGCCGCCGGTGACGGCGCCCGCGATCCCGGCTCCAACCTTCTTGGCGCCGCCGGCCACAGTTTCCGCGCCTTCTGCCGTCGCTTTGCCCGTGGTGACGGCCGCATCGCTTACAACCTCGCCGGTGACCTTGGCCCCCTCAACGACGGCAGAACCCGCAGTCTTTGCCCCGTCGACGACGACGCCGCCGACGGTTTTGCCCCCTTCGCTGGCGGCAGCGCCCGTTGCTTTTCCTGCATCGCCGATTGCGGCGCCCGCTTCCTTCGTCGCCTCACCGACTGACGCGCCGGTTGTCGGGGCTGCTCCACCGCCCGCGGCGCCCGTCGACGCTGCCGGTGCACCTCCGGAGCCGGCCCCGACTGCTGGAGCCGACGTCGTCCCCTGCACCTGCAGATTGTCGACGATGTCACGGACACCATCCGTCTGACGCGCGATCTGCACGGCCTGCTGCTTGATCGCCGGCGTCTCCACGCGGCCGGTCAAGGTGACGATTTGATCTTTCGTGACCACGTCGACCTGCGCCGCCTTGACCGTCGCATCGGCAGCGAGTCCGGCCTTGACGCTGGCAGTGATGCTGTCGTCCGACGGACCGGACTGAGCGCATGCCGCGCAGAAGAAGAGCATGGCCATCACCCAACTGAACCGTGCGTGCTGTCTCATTACAAGCCCTCCTGAAAAAGCCTTTCGCGTCTTTCGCATCAGGGATCTTATGTCTTGTCGCCAGGCGGAAACAATGCAGTATCGGCAACCATGAGCTGCAGAACGGTTGCCTGGGAGCGAAGATGGTCGCGCAGCTCAGCCGCTGCAGCGCGCGCTAACGTCCGCTGACATCTGCCAGATCGTCCATCGTTGCCAGGCGTGGGCCGTGCAGCGCGGCGATCCGTTCCACATCCAGCTTCAGCCGCCGGATGTTCTCGTACAAGTTGCGCGTGGTGGGGTTGACGACTGGTCCCTGCGGCACGACGGCTGGAGGCGGCGCCGGCGCCGTGGATGACGCAGCCGGTGGCGCCGGAGGCGGAGGCGTGTAGGCGTCGGCTTCAATAAGAAGTTTCTCCGCAGGCAGATACACCATCGCAAACCCTTCATGATGCGGGCTGTTCGCGATTCGATGGATTTCGATCGTGCGGACACCGTCGGAAAGCGTCTGCTTGTCGGTGAACGTCTGGAAGACCGGGAGCCTTCTGGATTGAGCCAGCCGGTCCGGCCCGAGAGTGCGCGAAGCCGTCCACGCCTTTTCATAATACGCACGGTTCAGATCGTGGGTGACAATGGTCGCCCCCAGGTCGGCGTACGTCCGAAGCCCGCCTGAATGGTCGAAGTGATGGTGGGTGTTCACCACGAAGCGAATGGGCTTGCCTGGAATCGTCTCCTTGACTTTCGCGATCACCGCCAGCGACCGTTCTTCGTTGAGCGGCCCTTCGACCACGACGACATGATCGCGCATCTCGATCGCCACACTATGGTGCGACCCGCCGGTCAGATAGTGCACGCCTGCGGCGATCTTCTGGGCCTCCACCTGAACGCGCGGCGGCGCAGCGGTGCGCACCGACTCTGGGGGAGCGGCGTCAACGGGAGCATTCGGCTGGACGGAGAAAATCCATAGATCGAGTGAGGGATAGCCGCCTTGCTTCTGGATGATTCGCCCGGGAAACCAAATGCCGCCGTCGACAGGTTCGTAGTCGCTGTACACAACTTCGATCGGCATATCACCGAGCACGGGATTGGCTAGCCACGTCTGGACCCGTTCGACCTGGTTCCTGCGGTTGAGTATTCCGGTGAACTTGTGCTTGCCGTCCATAGTGAAGGAGACCTCGGTGCCGTCGTCCACTCGCCGGATCGTGGCCTTGTTCGCCAACGCCGCTTTCAGGAAGCCGTGCGGCGTGAGCCAGATTTGCAGCATTCGCTCCGCGGCGGCTGCTGGCTGCGCCTGGGGCGCCTGCTCAACGAACCGAGCCGCGCCGGCGGCCGGCGCAGTGGCTGGAGGAGAAGCCGGCGGCGGCGGAGCCGCCATCGGCACGTTCCAGGCGTAGCTTCCGCTCACGAACTCGATGAAGCGCTGCTCGCCCGTGAACGGCACGCCGCCTCCACGTGGCGGAATCGAGCCTTGCTCGCGCACCATCTCCACACGCATGCTCGGCACGTCGTAGTTGATCGCGGCGGCGTAATTCTTGACGGTGACTCTCGGCCACGGCTCGGCAGGGCTGGGACTCTGGCCAACCGAAAAGTTTGCGCCGAGGCCGGTAAAGCGAAGAGAGGTCAGATTGACGGCGCCGAGTGCTTCGGCGGCCGCTCGAATCGGATCGGGCTGCTGAGCGGGTGACGAAACAGCCAACGCCACGATGAAGGACGCAGTGACGGTCGGCAGCTTGTTCATCAATATTTGCCCCACTCCAGCGAAGCGAATGCTTTCGTGTTCTCGTGATTTCGTGGCCGACCGCTCTAAGGCGACGTCTGGCGGAAGCTGAGAAACCCTATCCTATTGGCAGTCGCCGCTGCATACCACAGCTTGTCGGTGAGCCTCTCGGGTGGCCGCCTGTCACTGCCCGCAGTGAGACCGGTTCCTCCGCTGGGAACTGGGAACTCGGTGATGACGCCGTCAGGCGTCACACGGCCGAGGAGGTTCTGCTTGGTGAACCAGATGTTTCGATCTGGCCCGACGGCGATGTTGATCGGCGAGCCGCCCTGGCTCGGGACGGCGAACTCGGTGATCTTCCCCTCCGGTGTGATGCGCCCAATCCGGTTACCGTCCACCTGCCGATCGTCCATCCGGCCGTTGAGGAGCAGAAACCACATGTTGCCATCTGGTCCCGCGGTGATGTCGCCGGGACCGCTGTTCGGTCTCGAAAGCGCGAACTCCGTGACCTCGCCCCCTGGCGTCATGCGTCCGATCTTGCCCGCGTTGAACTCGGAGAACCAGAGGTTCCCGTCCGCCCCTGCGGCAATCGCGCGCGGCCCGCTGTTTGGCGTCGGGATCGTGAACTCAGTGATGACGCCCTGTGGCGTGATGCGGCCAATTTTCCCGCCCCTGAACTCGCCAAACCAGAGGTTGCCGTCCGGGCCGAGCGCAATCGCCCGCGGCTGGCTGTCGGGTGTCGGAATCTCAAACTCCGTGATCTGACCGGATGGAGTGATCCGACCGATGCGATTCCCGAGATGCTCTGTGAACCAGAAGTTGTCATCGGGTCCGATCGTGATGATGCGCGGCGCGCTCCCAGGATGCGGCAACTCGAACTCCTGGATGGCCGTTCCGTCTGGCGACATTCGCCCGATCCGGTTGCCCGCTTGTTCGGTGAACCACACGGTGCCATCGGAGGCAAGGGCAATCGTGGTCGGTCCGCCACCGGGAGTGGGCAGCGAGAATTCGATAGCCCGACCGTCGGTCTGAAGGCGCGCCGCGACCGTCGATCTCTGTTGGGCAGCTGTACGAGCAGGGCTTCGAAGGAGCCTGTCCGTGGCACCCTCCGTCGGCGCGATCGCAAGCAGACAGAGACAGGCAGGCACACGAGCGCGGTTCCGCGTGGCCATCGGACGGCATGATATCCTAACGAATCCGGAGGTCGAATGCGCCGGGTTTGCGTGCTCCTGGGCGGTCTGTCGCTTCTCATCGCGAGCTCGGCGGCGCACCCTCGACCCGCCGCGGACCGCCTATTGCCGGAGTCGGCGACCACCCCGTTGCAGGTTCCGGGCGCGTCTCGCGTCAGTCTTCAGCAACAGCCTGTCGCGTCCCCCGACGCCTCCGCCGACCTCGCAGCGCATCGTGCGCTCGTCGCCGAGTACTGCGTCACCTGTCACAACGAACGAGCGAGGACCGGCGGGCTCGTGCTGAGCAACGTGGATCTGGCGCAGCCGTCTGCGAACGCCGAGACGTGGGAAAAGGTCGTCCGGAAGCTCCGCGGCGGCATGATGCCCCCGCAGGGAATGCCGCGGCCCGATCACGCGTCCCTCGACCGCTTGACGACCTGGCTCGAAGGCGCCCTCGACGCCAGCGCGCGGACGAGACCCAATCCCGGCCGCGCGTCAATCCATCGCCTCAATCGCACCGAATACGCCAACGCGGTCCGCGATCTTCTGGATCTGGAAATCGACGTCACCGAGCTGCTTCCCGCCGACGACGAAAGTTACGGGTTCGACAACATCGCCGACGTGCTGAAGGTTTCGCCGTCGCTGCTGGAGCAGTATCTTGCCGCCTCGCGCAAGGTGAGCAGCCTGGCCGTCGGCGATCCCGCGACGCCCCCCGTCAGCCAGCTGTACCGCGTGCCGCCGGACTTGTCTCAGGCGGACCATATCGAGGGATTGCCGCTCGGGACGCGCGGCGGACTGCTCATCCGGCACAACTTTCCGCTCGACGCCCAATATGACGTCAGCGTCAGGCTGCTGCGGAACATCGTCGGCTACATCACCGGTCTCGAGTGGCCGCATCAGCTCGAGATCACCGTCGACGGCGAGCGTGTCTTCATGGCGCCGGTGGGCGGTCCTGAAGACAACAGGATGTCCGACGAGAACATGTCCGAGGCGGCGGACAAGATCGACGGGCGCCTGAGAAGCCGCGTGCCGATCAAGGCAGGTCAGCGATTGGTCGGTGTGACCTTCATCCGCAAGACATCGGCCGAGTCGGACGAACCGCTGCAGCCGTTTACGCGCGATCACGACCTGCAGAACATGAACGGTCTGCCCCTCATCGACTACGTCGACATCAGGGGACCTTATGAGGCCGTCGGTGCTGGCGACACCCCGAGCCGGCGGCGCATTTTCATCTGCCAGCCTGCGGACGCTCGGGCGGAGGCGCCGTGCGCCAGAAAGATTCTTTCGACGTTGGCACGCCGTGCCTTCCGAGGGCCAGCAACGGACGATGAGGTCGAGACGCTCTTCGGGTTCTACCAGGAGGGCCGGCGGGATGGGAGTTTCGAATCTGGAGTGCAGCACGCACTCAGACTGATTCTGGCGAGCCCGAAGTTCCTGTTCCGGGTGGAACCGGATCCTGTGAAGGTCTCGCCTGGGGCGATCTATCGCCTGGGCGATCTCGAGCTTGCGTCTCGCCTGTCATTCTTTCTCTGGAGCAGCATTCCCGACGACGAGCTCCTGGCCGTCGCCGCGCAGGGAAAGCTGAAGGATTCTCGAGAGCTCGACCGGCAGGTGCGGAGGATGCTCGCCGATCCGCGGGCGGAGGCGCTCGCCAGGAACTTCGCCGGCCAATGGCTTTTCCTGCGCAATCTCCAGGGCCATGCGCCCGACAACACGGCGTTTCCCAACTTCGATGACAACCTGCGGCAGGCGTTCCGGCGCGAGACCGAGATGCTCTTCGACAGCATTAGGCGTGAAGACCGGAGCGTGCTCGATCTGCTCAACGCAGACTTCACGTTCGTGAACGAGCGGCTGGCTCGACATTACGGGATCCCGAATGTTTACGGGAGCCGATTCCGGAGGGTGACGCTGGCCGACGCGAACCGCCACGGACTGCTCGGTCACGGCAGTGTACTCACCGTCACCTCGTACCCGAACCGGACCTCTCCCGTTCTCCGAGGCAAGTGGATCCTGGAGAACATTCTCGGGACGCCTCCGCCGCCGCCCCCACCCGACGTCCCGGCGCTCATAGAAGGCAGTGAGGACGGAAGGACGCTGACGGTCAGGGAACGTCTCGAGACACACAGGCGGAACCCGGTCTGCGCGAGCTGTCATCGTGTGATGGACCCGCTCGGGTTTTCGCTCGAGAGCTTCGATGCGGTCGGCCAGTGGCGTACGCGGGAAGAGGGCGGCTCCGTCGATGCGTCGGGCCAGCTCGCCGATGGCACGGAGGTGAACGGCCCGATCAGTCTTCGTCAGGCGCTCACGCGACGCCCGGAGCAGTTCGTGGGCACGATGACCGAAAAGCTTCTGGTATATGCGTTGGGCCGCGGTCTCGAGTACTACGACATGCCCGTCGTACGGTCGATTGCGCGTGACTCTGCGTCGAGCGGCTACCGATTTGCGTCGATCGTGATGGGGATCGTCCGAAGCACGCCATTTCAGATGAAGAAAGCGACCGCAGGAGAACCTTGATGTTCATCACCCGAAAACACGTCGCCAGGCGCACGGTGCTCAAGGGCGTGGGAGCCACGATTGCGCTGCCGCTGCTCGACTCGATGATCCCGGCCCGCACGCTTCTGGCCCAGACGGCCGCCCGCGGATCGTCGCGTCTCGGGTTCGTCTACGTGCCGCACGGGGCGGTGATGGCCGAGTGGACGCCGGCACAGGAAGGCGCCAGCTTCGAGTTCACGCGGATTCTCAAACCGTTGGAGCCGTTTCGCGACCACATGAACGTGGTCAGCGGTCTGGGGCACCGGGCCGCCGACACGACGGCCGTTCATTCGCTGAGTCCGACGACGTGGCTGAGTGGCGTCCGCC
>DATLLJ010000145.1:0-32247 GCA_035537875.1 Vicinamibacterales bacterium
GCCGCCTCCGTCTCGAGATATCTGCGGCCCGCCCGCGTGAGCGAGTAGAACTTTGCTCGACGGTTGTTCTCGGTCGCTTTCCATTCGGAGCGGATCCAGCCGTGCTGTTCCAGCTTGTGCAGGGCGGGGTAGAGCGAACCATCGCTCACCTGAAGAACGTCGCCCGAGACCTGGCGGAGCCGCAGCCCGATCGCCCACCCGTGCATCGGCTCCAGGGCGACGATCTTGAGAACAAGAAGACCGAGCGTGCCCTGCACCAAGTCGACCGGCTTACTCATGGGCTATACCTCTCGTTTACCGATATGAATATAACAGACGGCGCGCTGGCGTCAACTCCGATTGCAGCGACATGCGGCTCCCTCTTGCTTCTGGATTCCAATGAGAGCGATACTATTCTTAGCTCGGTGAGCGAGAGGTAGATAAGCGAGAGGTCGGTAGGCGATTGGCGCCGCAGCCGTAGTGACAGTCGGGCAACCGCGCGGACAAACACACAGCCCCGGCGATCACCCTGATGGGCGATCGCCGGGGCTGAAATCGGAATCGTGCGTCCGGTGCTACGGAATGATCCGGCTCTTGTTAATGTTGTTGATCTCGGGCGTCCGGTTGTTGTCCTGGCAGACGAACTCGAAGCTTTCCTGCCCGGGGTTGAGCGCCATCATGAACCCGCCGCTCCACGGCTTCGTGTACGCGCCCGGATCGTCCACCGTGAACTCGTACTTGATCGTCACGTAATCGGTGCGCGTGAAACGCTCGATCAGGTGCAGCTGCTCGGTGTGCGGCGTGCCGGGCCGATCCATCCAGAAGCGCTCGTTGAAGCCCACGGAGTCGATGACCAGCGTGTCGCCCTCCCACTTGCCGACCGCATGGCCAAAGTAACTCGGCTCCAGATCGGTCGGATGGGATCGCCCGTCCATGTAGATGATCCGGAAGCTGTGCGGTCCGCCGGTGTTCGTCATGTAGAAGCGCTTGAGTTCAGGAACCTCGAAGAACTCGGTCCCGTAAGGCGTGAACATGTGCCGGGCTGCGCCCGAGGGTTTGCAGCGCGTGTACGGCTCGTTCATGTCGGGCATCCGGAAGGTTGACAGCGCGCGCGCCCACGGCTGGAACGGCACCTCACTCCACTTCAGCTTTCCAGGAAATCCGTCCGGCTGCAGCAGGTTGGCGTTCTGCATCTTCGTCTTCGGATCGTCGAGGTCCCACATCGTCGAGCCGCGCGCACCCCACACGCCCTTTTCGCCGGCCGCGGGACCGAAGCTGGGATGGCCGTCGGGCCACCGCGGGATCGGCTTGGACGCATCAGGTGACGGTTTGGCCCCGCGCTGCGCCAAGGAGTCGGGTGGCGCGACCAGCGACACCATCACCGCAACCAGGAAGACAAGCGTCACCCGGGGCACGAGTCTCATGACCAACCTCGTAAGCGAACGGACGAAACGGCTACGGCGTCGCGGGGGCTTCGGACTGCTGCGGGTTGCTGCCCGCCGCGCCCAGCCGCTGTCCAGTTTTCACCATCGTGACGATGCGCCCGTTCATGCGGGGCGATGCGTCCTTGGCGCGGTGCCCTTCGACAGCCAGCTCGTCGCCGAGCTTGACGAGATCGCGCGTCCATCCGCGGCCCTGGAGCTGATGCGGCGCGCCCATCTCGAAGCCCCAGTTGGTGACATTGCCGGCCTCGTCCTTCACGTTGAGGTACATCCACACGTGAGGATTCGTCCACTCGATCTTTGTCACGATCCCCTGGACTTTCACCGGCTTGTTGATGTCGAAATCGGCCGAGAAGGCATGGTGCGCGACGATTGGCGGCGACGCGAGACAGATTCCGAACCCCAGGATCGCAAGTCGAACGAGAGGCTTCATAGATCTTCCTCCATCACTCCGGGTAGCCACGGGAACAGGGCGTATGCTCCCACGTATTTTACAGGCGTTACGGCCGATTGTCCTGGCAGTAATAGACGGGCAGCTCCTCGCCCGCCATCCACTTCATCTCCCACGCGCTCGTCCAGGTTCGTGTGTAAGCCCCTGGATCGTCGATAGTTACCTCGTAACGCAGCGTGTTCAGATCCGGGCGCGAGTAGCGCTCGATCAGGTGCAGCGCGTCGGTATGGGGAAGCCCGCCGTTCGAGAACCAGAAGGATTCGTTGAATCCCTTGACGTCAACGACCAGCGTATCGCCTTCCCACCTGCCCACAGAGCGCCCGAAGTAGAGCGGGTTGTTTGCGTCTCCGGTCGGCTGACCACGCTGTTCGCGTCCATCCAGATAGATGTGTCGCCAGTTCCGGTTGCCGCTCCCCTGCAAGACCCAGATGCGCTGCCGGTCGCGCTCTTCGATGAACTGTACGCCGTAGCCCTGCTGGAACTGCCGAGGCCCGCCCGGCGGCAGGCAATACAGGAACATCGGATCCTCACGCAGGAAATTGCGCTGCCGGACTTGGTACAGGCCCCTCGCCCACGGCTGCAGCGGCGCGACCTTTCCTGCGTCGGCGACGTTGCGCAGCATCCCGTCGTTGTCGAACGCCACCGTGACGCCCGACTCCACGAGCGCCCTTGACGTCGGGCTTCCCCAGAACCCCGTTTCGCCCGGGAGCGGGCCGAGGCGCGGCTGGCCATCCGGCCAGCGTGGCGTCGGACCCGCAGGTTGGGCTGATGCCGTCTGGGGTGGAGCCGTGACGTTCAGTACCTGTTTTCCCGAGTCGGTGAGCACGACCGAACTGCCCCATACCGAGCTGCTGCCGTCGCGGGCAGGAAAGCCTTGAACGGTGACTTTGTCGCCCGGCTTCACCGAATCGCGGCGCCAGCCGCTCGCGCGCAGGTCGACGACGCTTTCCAGCTCGACGACCCAATTGGTGAGCCCGCGGCCGTCCGTGACGTTGACGAACAGATGAACGTGGGGATTGAGCCAGTCGATGCCGGTGATGATGCCCCGAAGCGTCATCGGTTTGGCGGGGTCGAACTTGGCCCCC
Organism: Vicinamibacterales bacterium; assembly: GCA_035537875.1. Classification (GTDB taxonomy): domain Bacteria; phylum Acidobacteriota; class Vicinamibacteria; order Vicinamibacterales; family CAVVIG01; genus DATLLJ01. The sequence continues at coordinate 2,958 of DATLLJ010000145.1, forward strand.
ACCGTGTGATGGGCTGACAGGGATGCGCCGACCGCGACGAAGATGGCGAGACTCACAGCTCCGAAACCGATGACGATCTTCCTCATCGCCCTGCCTCCCAGAAACGGATGCCGTGATGCTCGTAGTCCTGCGGCTGCGCCTGGATGATAGCGCAAACCCCTTATTTCATGCGCTGCGACGACTGCTCGTTCTCGAGGCAGATCTCATCCACGAGCTCGGTATTGATGGCGAGCCGCTGGCGTAGCGTCACGGTCCACGGCCTGGTGTACGCCCTCGGGTCGTCGACCGTGACCCCAATCTCGAGGTGGCCGTAGTCGGGCCGCCGGATTCGCTCCTGCACCTTGGCGGCCGTTGTGATCACGCTTCCGTTCCAGTCGATCCACAGGTCGTCGCGAAACCCAATCGAGTCGACGACGAGCGTCTCGCCTTCCCACCTGGCGGAGGAGTAGCCCTGCCACGAAGGAACAGGATCCTCAGGCAACGGCCGAGCATCTGTGAAGACCTGCCGATACCCGGCGTTCATCTCGTTCAGCATCACGAGCAGGCCTGGAGTCTGCACGAACTTGAGCAGGTGGGGCAGGCTGTAGGCGCGCAGGAAGGTGTCGGGAAGGCAACGAACGTGCGGATCGGTCTTGGCGTCTTCGGCTGTTCGTTGTTTCACGAGCGTTGCCAGCCACGGCTGGTAGGGCAATCCGCCAGGCAGGCTCGCGCCCATATTGATGCCGTCCTTGCCCATCGGCAGCTCGGCGCCGCAGACGATCACCTCGGGGTCCGGAGACGGAGGGCAGGTGGTGTTGTCAGTGAGCCAGATACCGGAGAAGTCCGGTTTGCCGTCCGGAGTTCGCGGTGTGGGAGCCGCGAGGTTGGGCTTGCCGTCAGCGGTCCTGGGAACGCCCGCGGTGGGGTATTTCAGAAACTGGGCAAAGACTGTCGGGGACCAGCTGAGGGTGGAGCTCACGGCGATCGCGAAGCATGCCGAGCGAATTATGAATTTGTTCATGCATAGCCGCCAACAAGGTCTTCACATTGTACTGGTACGACGCCGCGCAAGCGCCCTATCTCGCGAAGACGACCGTCGCGGGCGTTGGCGTGGGCACGATGTCGATCGACGTGAAGCCCGCCTCGGTCAGCCACGCGCGGTAATCCGCCTGGCGGTATGTGCCACCGTCCTTTGTGACCACGAGCATCTGCGACGCGAACATCATCGCAAACGGGTGCCCCGTGCGGTCGTCGTTGAGGATGAAATCGTTGATGACGAGGGTCCCGCCCGGTTTGAGCGCCTTGCGGAACTTCTGGAAAATCCGGAGGTTCTCCGCCGGCGCCTCCTGGTGCGCGATATGGCTGTAGATAGCGCAGTCGTACTTGGCGGCGCCAAAGTCGGTCGTGTGGAAATCGCCGTCGATGGTCTTGAAGCGATCGCCGACCCCGAACTTCGCAACGAAGTCGCCTCCGATCGCGTTCACATGAGGCCAATCGAGCTGGTAGCCAGTCGCCTGCCTGTTCACGCCAAGCCAGGCCGCGGACCAGACCCCCGATCCGCCGCCGACGTCCAGCCATGCGATCGGCCCTGCGGTGGCCAGCGCCAGCCGCTCGGCGGCCATCTGCGCGACGGGAAACGAGAGCGGTGCAATCGCGGTCACCAGCACGTGCCAGAACGGATTGTCTGCGACGTCCGCCGTTTGCGGAGCGGTCGGCAGTCCGGTCTTGGCCGCGTCGGGCAACTTCTGCCATGTGCCAAAATCGTCGAGGAACACTTCGGCCATCGCGCCCAGATAGCTCGGCCTGCCTTTGACGAGGAACGCGGAGGCTTCCGCGGTGTTCTGATACTGTCCCGCGTCCAATCTGAGGAGCCCGAGCCCCGTCAGACCATCGAGCAGCGCCTGCGCGCCGCGCAGGGAGATCCCGGTCGTGTTCGCAACATCCTGCGCCGTACCCTGATGCGCTTCGAGCGCGGTGAAGAGTCCGTGGCGGGCGGCCGCGCCCAGGATGCTGGCAGCCCAGGCTCCTGTAATCAGTTGCATCACCTTGTCTGGGGTCGGTCCGGCCATCGCTGTCTCCTGTTGAGTACGTGTCGATCCGAAGTCGGGCCCATCAGCGGCGACGAGATGATAGTCCCGTTTCTCGTTGACGGGACGTCCGCGAGTTCAGGAGTTGTGAGGAGGCCCGCGTGCGGTGGGTTACCTAGCGGCCAGCAGCGACTCGAGCAGGGCGGCGGTTTCGGGGAACCCCTCGCCAGCTGCTTGTCGAACACCCGGCACACCGACGCCCTTCGCGAGATCGAGCGGCGTTCGGCCGTCCGCATCCTTCGCCTGCAGGTCCGCGCCGTTGTCAGCGAGGAACTTCACGAAGGCCGTGAAGCCGCGCTGCGCAGCGCCGTGCAGGGCCGTTTGGTGCGGTACGGCGAATGCGGTCGGCACCTGGCTGGGGCGCCGAATGGCGACGGCAAACGCCGCCGCCTGTGACAGCCCGTCCGTCGGGTTGCGCCCCCGCTCGACCACCATCCGCGCGTTGATGTCGGCGCCGGCGTCGAGCAGCAGCCGCATGGTCGCGAGCACGCCGTCGCTGGTGCGATTGCGTCCGCGTGTGACGCGGTCGCCGAATTCGACGCCAGCGGCGGCCATCAGCGGCGTGACGCCTTCCTTGCTCGGCAGATCGACGAGCGCCTTGTGTTTCAACAGGAGCTCGACGAAGGGCGCATCGCCAGCGCGCGCCGCGCGCAGCAGGGGAGTCGCGCCTTGAGCCAGTATCGTGTCGCCGCCGCGATCCTGCGGCACGTCGCGATACGGCGGCCGGCGCTTGAGCCGAAGATTCGGATTGGCGCCGGCCTCGAGCAGCAGCCTGGCGACGTCGAGCGCCGTAACGGAATCTTCGCTCGGGAGCACGGCCACCGCGCCGTTTCCCTTGACCGGCAACGTGCTGACATCGGCGGCCATGTACAGCGGCGACCGGCCGAACAGGTCCCATTTGTCGACGTCGGCGCCGGCCTTGATCATGAACGCCGCGAACTCGAAGTGCAGATTGAACAGGGCCATGTTGAGCGGCGTGATGCGTTCCGGATCTTCGAGATCCGGATCGGCTCCGGCCGCGATCAGGTGCCGCGCACACTCGACACAGCCCTCGCGAGCGGCATAGAGCAGCGGGGTGAAGCCGCCCTTGTTCAGGTCCTTGGGACGCGGCTCGGTGATGACCTTGCGTTCCCATTGGCGGATCACGCCGCGCGCGTTGACGTCGGCGCCTCGCGAGGCGAGGAACTTCACCATCTCCGCCTGGCTTTGCGCGGCCGCCCACATCAAGGCCGACTGCCCGCCCCAGTCCTCCTTGGCGTTGACGTCGGCACCCGCCTGCAGCAACCGCCTGGCCGCTTCGACGTTGCCGCCGCGCGCCACGGCCATGAGCGGTGTTTCGCCTTCTGGATTCCTGGTATTGGGGTCGGCGCCGACCTCGAGCAGCGCGTTGATCACCGGCGCCGAGCCGACGATGGCGGCCTCGGTCAGCGCAGAGGTGCCGAACTCGTTCTTGAGCGTGACGTTCGCGCCGGCCTTGATCAGCGCGCGGACCAGCTCGAGGTCGCTGTTCGACGCGGCCCACATGATAGCCGTCGTCCCATCCGGTCCCGGCGCATTCGGGTTTGCGCCTTTCGCCAGCAGATCCAGCGCAGAGGCGCGATCACCACGCTCGGCCGCGTCAAGCAACCCGACTTCGCCAAGGCTTCGTCGGGCATGTATTGTCTGGGCCGCTGCCGCAATCGGGATCGCGGCGATCCACACCGCGCCGACCACGACCAGCCATCGTCCCCACAGCGCGCGCATGTCAGAGCTCCGAGAAGATGCCGCCGCTGTCGCCGAGCTTCTCCACCGGGATGTTGTTGCGGTCGAACAGCGTCACGAGCAGATCGGCAAAACGCGAGTCCTGCGGGTACTTCACGTGCTGGCCGCCCTTGATGCGCCCGTGCGCATGACCCAGGATGGCGGCTGGCAGCGGATCGTTGTTGTGCTTGTCGCTGTTGCTCATGTTGCTGCCGTACAGGATCGTCGAGTGATCCAGCACGGTGCCATCGCCTTCCGTCGCTTTCGCCAGCCGCTCGACGAACTTCGCGAACACTTCGGTGTGGTACTTCTGAATCTGCACCAGCTTGTCCTGCTTCTGCGGATTGTTCCCGTGATGCGAGAGCGGATGGAAGCCCTCGGCGATACCGAGGTTCGTATACGTGCGCATGCTCGCTTCGCGATCCATCGAGAACGTGATGACGCGGGTGATGTCCGCCTGAAACGCGAGCGCCATCAGATCGAACATCAGCTTGAAATGCTCGGTGAGATCATTCGGCGTGCCAACTGGCGCATCCGGAATGTCCAGCTGGGAGGTGTCCTGCTGCGACGCCATCTGCACCCGCCGCTCGATTTCGCGCACCGAGTCCAGGTAATCGCTCACGACGACCCGGTCGCGAACCCCGAGGCTGGCCTGCAACCGCGCGGCCTGCCCTTTGACGCGGTCGAGAATGCTCCCCGTTTCCAGGAGAATCGCCGCACGTTCCTTGTCGGTGTCACCCTGGCCGAACAGCTTTTGAAACACCGCACGCGGGTTGCCTTCCTGCGGCAGCGACTGCGTCGGTGTCCGCCATGCCACCCGCGCTGCGCCGAGCGCTGTCGTGAGCTCGAGCGAAGGCAGGCGCGTCTCCTGCCCGATGTGCCTCGCCGCCAACTGGTCCGCGCTGACTCCGGCATCAGGACCGCCGACGCCGTGGTCCCACGGCTTCACGCACGTCAGCCACGTCATCTCGATGTAACCGTGAGGCTCCGGCGTTTCGCCTGGCTTGTTGCGCAACCCCGAGACGATGGTCAGGTGCTGGCGGAAAGGCTCCAGGGGTTGGAGGATCGGCGACATCTCGTAGCCGGCGCCGGTCCCGGCGGGGGACCATCGGTCCATGATCGCGCCGTGCGGAAACCCGACGAAGGCGAAACGCTTCGGGGTCGAGCCGGCGGCCGTCTGGGCCCACGCCGTGGAAGCGGGATTCATCGCATCCAGGAGCGGCAGCGCGATGGTGGCCCCGACGCCTTTCAACACCGTACGCCGTGACACGTGCTTCTTGAATACGTACATTGGTGTCTCCATCAGAGAGCCGATTGAAACCTGTTCACACTAATTCCCGGCGACAGGACCGCCAGGGCCGCTCGCTGCTCCCACACGGCGCATCCTGAACTGTTCGCTCCGCACGACGGCCTGAACCAGCGCCGAAAACCGATAGTCGCTGCCCGACGCCACGCGCACGATCCGGCGGACCGTGGGCATGTCGTAGGACTCCAGTTTACGCCCGGTCGCATACGTCAGCAGCCCCTCCGTGAACGTCTGCGCAAATTGCTCGGGGCGACGCAAGAGCGCCTTGCGGAGATCGTCGGGTCCGTTGATCGGCGTGCCATCGGGCAGCTCACCGGAGGAGTCGATTGCCGCGCCGGCATACCGATCACGATCTCGCCACCTGCCGGTCGCATCGAAGTTCTCGAGGGCCAACCCGAGCGGATCCATGACCGCGTGACACGACGCGCACGTCGGGTTCGATCGATGCCTTGCGATCATCTCGCGGACGGTCAGCGCCCTCGTCGTGCCGATGTCCTTCTCGTCCAGGGTCGGGACGTTCGGCGGCGGGTTTGCCGGCGGCACGCCTTGAAGGTGCTTGAGGATGAAGGCGCCCCGCAACACCGGTGACGTCCGGTTCGGGTAGGCGGCCGCCATCAGCACGGCGCCTTTGCCGAGCAGCCCCCAGCGTGCCGACTGATCGAGCTCGACGCGCCGGAAGCGATCGCCTTTCACGCCGGTGATCCCGTAATGGAGCGCGACGCGCTCGTTGAGATACGTGTGGGTCGCGCTCAACAGATCGACCACGCTGCGGTCTTCTCGGAAGATGCTGTCGGCGAAGAGCGTCAGCTCGGTGCGGAAATCCTCGCGCGGATCCGATCGGCCGGAGGCATAGGGGAACACCGCCGAGTCCGGCACGATCTCCTCGAGGCGCTTCATGTCGAGCCATTGATGAACGAAATTGCTCGCGAGCGTCGCGGAACGCGGGTCGGTCAGCATGCGCCGGACCTGCCGATCGAGCACGGAGGGCTCGCTCAGTTTCCCGTCGATGCCGAGCTGCAGGAGCTCGTCATCGGGGATGGTGTTCCAGAGAAAGAACGACAGCTTCGACGCGAGCTCGAGGTCGCTGATGCTGTAGGTCTCTCCCGGACGCAGACCGCTGGGAACGCGTTCGCCGCGGTACAGAAAGAACGGGCTCGCGAGCAGACCGGTGATGGCGCTGCGTATGCCTCCCTCGAAGCCCTCGTCCTTCACCGCGTCCTGGTAGTACTGCAGCAGCTCGTTCACGTCTTCCGCCGACACCGGCCGCCGGTAGGCGCGTCTGGCGAGAGACGTGATGATCTGTTTGGCGCAGAGTTCCTCCGCCGCCGCGTCATTCGCGGGCTCGGCGCGCCGTAGCTCAGGCGACGCGGGAGCGGAGGCCGGGCTGCAACTGAAGATTCGCTCGCGGCTCGGCGTCGTACTGATGCCCGTGGCGCCAAATGGCCCTTGAAGCTGGAAGGAACTCACGCGATACAGACGATCCTGGCCACCGCCGGGGGCGAACATCTGGACCTGATCGTCGGACTCGGCGAACGTCCGGCGTTTGAATGCCACACCGATCTTGTGCGGTCCCGCGGTCGCGGAGAAGCGGATCTTCTTCAGGCGGGCGTTGACGCGGTCGAGCGCGCCGTTCTGCACCTGATCGTAGAGCTTCATGTCTTCTTCGCCGCCGATCACCGTCTCGTAGACGAGCTTGTTGTCGAGCGTGACCACCAGCGGGTTCTCGAACTCCATCCCGTTGCCCCAGATGTGGGTGGCCATGTCGGCGACGTCGATCTGGTACTCGCCATCGGATGGGAGATCCACGTTCGCGAGAATGCCTCCCCGTGTACCGAGCGGAAGACCGGGCACGTGCGTGAGCTGCGTGCCGGGTCCGGCGCGGAAGGTCCATCCGCCGGGGCGTGCATCCGGGCGACCGACCGCCTTCACGGCGACGGCGCGCGCGGCGATCACATATTGCTCGATGAACGAGGGCGACACCTGCAACGCCGTTGCGATGTTGTCGAACCCCGCGTCCACGTCGTCTGCCGGCAGCACCTCGGTCGCGTCGAAGGTGACGGCCAGAAGATCGCGGACCGCGTTGGCGTATTCCTTGCGGTTGAGGCGATGCAGGACGACCTGGTCTGAAATGTGCGCTTGTGAGGCCGCACGATCCAGCGACTCTTCGAGGTAGGAGACCAGCCGGTCGGCGGCCGCGGCGTCGGGCTGCCTGGCGCCGGGCGGTGGCATGACGCGCCCGCGCAGCTTGCGCACCGCCTTCTCGAACACGTCGGCATGCTCGCCGATGCTCTCGGGCGTGATTCCCTCGAAGCTGACGCCGGCCACTTTCGCGCGATCGTTGTGGCACGTCACGCAGTACTGCTGCATGGTGGCCAGCTGGGCCAGTTGTCCCTGGGTGCCGGAGGTCTGAGGGGCAGGTATCGTCGCTTGCGACGCAGTCAACACGCTCGTCAGCGAAGCGGCGAGCACGACGCCTGCCAGCGAAATCACGACGAGGGGACGTGTGCGGGTTCTTCTCATTCGTTGTACGCCTCAGGCGTCTGGTGAAACGTATGCCCAAAGGCTCTCGAAGGCGCGGCGGACGAACTCGTCCGGGTTCCCCATCTGCGCCTCGAATTCCCTGGCCGGCTGCGCTGCCACCGCCTCGCCCGGCCCGCGGCCCTTGTTCAGCAGCTGCGTGAGACGGTCGTAGATCGTGCTGTACATCTCGAACTGTGCCTTGAGGTCCTTCAGGCCGAGCACCGGTCCACGCCCGGGCACGATGCGGGTCTCTCCGTCGGCAAGCGTCTGCAGCCGCTGGAGGCCGCCGACAATGCCGCCGATCCAGCCGCCCGTCACGTAGTCGACGACGGGCCAGCCCTGGCCGGAGACGGCGTCGCCGACGGCGAGCACGTTCTGCTGAGGGAAGTACACGTACATGTCGCCGTCGGTGTGCGCGGCATCCGGGATGTACCCGTAACGAACGCCGGAATCGAGCGTGCCGGTGGTGTAGAAGGTCTTGTTCGGCTGCGCGATCTTCGGCAGGCGTTTGAAGCGCTGGCCGTTCCACGTCCAGGTGACGTCGGTCGTCAGCCACAGGCGCGTGTTCTCGTGCGCAACGATTGTCCTGCCGGCCTGACCCAGCCGCTCGTTCGAGCCGGTCTGCTCGGGGTGCCAGTGGGTATTGAAGATCGTGTGAACCGGACCGCCTCCCGGCAGGCCGGAGATCGCTTTCATCAGCGCGTCGGAAGCGCGAGCCGATCCGCCGTCGACGAGCAGGACGCCGTCCGCGCTGGTCTGCGCGACGACATTCGATTCTCCCGGGATTCTGACGAGGAACAGATCGTCGCTCAGCCGCAGGATGTCCGCGCCTTCGGACACCGCTTGCGCCGGTGCCGCAGCCAGGCGTCGAACCGGCGCGCCCAGAACGATCCCGACGGCGCCGCCAATCGCGCCCTTCAGTAACTGTCGACGGGTGTGACCGCGCGGATCCACCACGATTGCTCCGGTCAAGTGTAGGCGTAGTGACCAGCGGGATCCACTGCCAAGAGAAGTCCCTGGTCTTGAGCGCGGCAGGGCCGAATCCGCTGAATTGCTCCAGAAAATGGCCCCACGTGCTGAATCGCCCGCACTTCGACCGTGTGTGGTGTCCCCAGGCTCGCATCGTGCTCCTTGAAGAGAGGGCGGGTATGCGGGTATTGTCCGCCCCGGACTGATCGCGACCCAGCCAGGAGGACCAGATGGAAGCCCGGCCGAGCAACAAGCGCCGTCTGACACGCAGGCATGTGTTGAAGACGGGCGGCGCGGCGGCGCTCGGCGCAGGCACGGGTGTGCTGAACGCCGCGCCTGCGCCGAGCGCGCAATCCACGCAGGCGCCTGCCGTCGCAACCGGCACGCAGACGGGTCGGTCCTTCCGCGGCCTGGTCCGCCACGACAACACACTCGACGTTCAGGAGTTGCGGCTGCTGCCGATCGACCCGCGGCAGGTGATCGTCCGCTCCCTGGCTGTCGCGCCCTGCTACACGATCGTGCGCGGCGCCCTCAACACCAATCAGAGCCGGCGAGCGGAAGTGCCGAACCACTGTGGCTTCGGCGTGGTCGAAGCCGTCGGCCCGATGGTGAAGCGCGTCCAGGTCGGCGATCGGGTCGTCGTCGCAGGCACATCGCAATGCGGCCAGTGCTACCAGTGCCTGCAGGGTCGTCCGGACTACTGCCAGTTCACGTTCTTCTCGAACGCACAAGGGGTCGAGCCGTTTCCTCCGTTTGCTCAGTTTCCGGACGGCACCCCTGTATACGCGCAGGCAGGTATCGGAGGAATGAGCGAGCTCATGACGGTCTTCGAGGAGTACTGCGTGCCGGTGTTCACCGACCTGCCGGCCGCACAGCTCACGCTGCTCGGCGATCAGCTGTCGTCGGGCTTTGCCGCCGGTCATGCAGATATGCGTTTCGAACCTGGATCCGACGTGGTCGTTTTCGGCGCCGGACCGGTCGGACTTGGAGCGGTGCAGGCCGGTCGGGTGACAGGCGCCGGACAGGTGATCGTGATCGATCCGATTAGGTACCGTCGCGAGTTTGCGATGAAGCTCGGAGCCACCACCACGCTCGATCCGGTGGCGGAGGGCGACGGACTCGTCGAGCGCGTGCGCGAGCTGTGCCGGGGACCGAACGACCGCCGATTCGCCGGCGGGGTCACCTGGGGTCGGGCCAACAATGCTGTCATGGGACGCGGCGCGGACTTCGCCGTGGAGGCGGCGGGCCTGCAGGCTTTTCCGCCGAAGGCTGAAGCCCAGCCCGATCCCACCAACGTGAAGACCGTGCAGCAGGCATGGGACTGCACCCGCATGGGAGGGCACGTGATGTTGATGGGACTGACTGTCGAACCCGTGCCGTTTCCCGGCACGTCGTTGGCGTTGCTCGGCCGGACGATTCACCCTGGGCAGCAGGGCGGTCTCCACGTCATGCGCGACATTCCCCGCTACGTGAAGCTGATCGAGAAGGGAATCATCGACGCGCAGTCCGTGATCACCAGGCGATATACGCTCGAGCAAAGCCGGCAGGCGGTGCAGGACACAGCCGACCGGACGATCATCACCGGCGTCATCGAGTTCACGTAGGCCTCCGGAATAGAAACCTACGGCAAATGACAAGGAGCGCGCACGTGGCCAACAGATTCATCATGCTGACTATCGTCCTCGGGAGTGCCGCGGCGCTCGTGCAGGGCCTGGTCGTCCTGGCGCAGACGGTGACGCCACCCGGCAGATACATTCCCGCAGAGCAGTGGCGGAAGGATCTCGACGCGAGCAAGCCGAGTCTTGGCATCGTCGCGGGTCAGACCGCCACCATCCTTCCGAACGTGGTCGTCCGGCGTCGACAGGCGGGCCCGAACAACGCCAGCGTACACACGGCTGCAGGTGATGGGCAGGACGTGACGGAGATTTATCAGATTCTCGAAGGGAGCGGGACCTATGTGACGGGTGGGACGATGCCCGACCCGAACGACCGGACGGCAGGCATCAAGGGCGGCGAGTCCCACGACGTCAAGCCCGGCGACTTCATCGTGATCCCTCCGGGTACCGCGCATTGGTTCAGCAAGATCAACGGCCAGATTATGTATCTCGAGGTGCGGCTGCCAGGCGACGCCCTCGCGACGAAATAGTGCGGCCGCTTGTGACTGTCATCGCCGGAACGCTTGCGGAAATCCCAAGATGCCGCGCTCCCTTGCGGCATGGGGAAGTTGATGGCGAACGGATTCACATCGACACCACCAGCGTGGCCGACATGACGTGACTGCGCTGACGGCGACCCGATCCGCTCCACGAGTAGACGTTCACGTAGCCAATTTCCGTCCCGCTTCGCGCGGTCAGCCTCCGTGCGACCCCCACAAAAATCTGGTTGCTTTCGACACCCCGAGGCCCCCGGGTCGTGGAGTTGGCGAGGACAAACATCTCTTCCGAGGCCACCGCCTGCAGTCGTCCCCGCGCCGACAGCGGCCACGCCACGCGTACCTGCTGACTTGCCCGGAGGAGCACGGCGTCCTGGCCCGTGACGAAACGCTCCTCCAGGCGGCTCCTGAGCGACACGCGTGGGCTCACGCCGCCGCTCCACGTGTGCTGCTGGACGAACCGGTGTTCACGCAGGGAGCCGGTGTCGGGAAACCACGCGCCGAATGTGTAGCCGATTCCGACGCCGGATCGCCGCGTCAGGTCGCGCGTCACCAGAACCCGCTCGGCCAGAAAGTCGAGCGTGCGCGCACCGTCTCTCGCCATCACGAACGAGTCGGAAGCCCACCGCCAGGGTGAACCGGCGCCTACCCCGCCCTGCACCGAGACGGCCGTCCACACGCGCTGCTCCGTCTGGGTCTGACCGGCTGCCGGCGCTGCCACACCGGATGTCACGAGAAGCAGCAGCACCCGCGCCGCTTTCACCCTGCCGTTCCAAGTACGAGTCATGTCATCGCTCCTTTCCGGCTTTGCCAACCGCCGCGTGTCCTGCGTAGAATCGAGGTCTCCACGCGAACACCGACGTTGGTTGGGCCATTAGGCGCGACAGCGACAGGCCGCGTCCTTGAGCGAGGCTGAATCGTTCGTGAAATTGTTCTGAAATGGCGACCGACGAGGCCCCTGTCTACGAGTTCGGCGACTTCCGGCTGGAAGTCGGCGAACGACGACTGCTGCGAGGCGGGCAGTCGGTCCCCTTGACGACGAAGGTGTTCGAGACGCTCAGAGTCCTGCTCGAGCGATCAGGACGGCTCCTGACGAAGGACGAGCTGATGCGGTTGGTCTGGCCCGACACGGTCGTCGAGGAGAACAACCTCAATCACAACATCTCCGTCCTGCGGCGCGCGCTCGGGGAACAGTCGGCTGGCCAGCGCTTCATCGAGACCGTGCCCCGTGTGGGCTATCGCTTCGTGGCGGACGTGACGCAGCCAGGGTCCGCCACCAGCACCCACCGGCCCGCCGCGTCCACGGCTTCCGCGCGGACGTTGCGCCAGGAGATCCGCTTCTGCACATCGGGCGACGGCACCCGCATCGCCTACTCCGCCGTGGGGACCGGCCCGCCCCTGGCCAAGGCGGCCAACTGGCTGAGCCACATCGAATACGAGTGGGACAGCCCGGTCTGGAAGCACTGGATTGGCGAGCTCTCGCAGCGGCACCTCCTCGTGCGCTGGGACGAGCGGGGCTGCGGACTCTCGGACTGGAACGTAGAGGACATCTCGCTCGATGCGTGGGTGCGCGACCAGGAGGCCGTGGTGGATGCCTTGAGCCTCGATCGCTTCGCGCTCCTGGGCATCTCGCAGGGCGGCGCGGTGGCGGCCGCCTATGCGGCGCGGCATCCCGAGCGCGTCAGCCACCTGGTGCTGTGCGGCGCGTACGCGCGCGGCTGGCGGCATCGCGGGAACGCGCGCGAGATCGAGGCCAGAACTGCGCTCGTCAATCTCACCCGGCTTGGATGGGGCCAGAACAATCCCGCGTTCCGTCAGTTGTTCACGACGCGCTTCATTCCCGACGCGGGCGCTGCCGAGATGGAGTGGTTCAACGACCTGCAGCGCGTCTCCAGTTCGCCGGAGAACGCGGCTCGCCTGATGGAGGGGTTCTCGCGTCTCGACGTACGCGCCCTGCTCGCGGACATCAAGGCGCCCACGATCGTGTTCCATTCCCGGCACGACAACGTCGTGTCGTTCGACGAGGGGCGGCTCCTTGCCGCTGGCATCCAGGGATCGACGTTCGTCCCGCTGCCCAGCCGCAATCACCTCCTGCTCGAACGCGAACCTGCGTGGCCGATCTTCCTGCGGGAACTCGGAACATTTCTCGGCTGGCCTGAGACCGCCCCCACGCCATCCTATCCAGGCGCGTAAGCGGTCGCCCTGGAACGGATCGAGAGTGGCTCCGAGTCCGAGAGTGCTCCCTGCGTGGGCCTCATCTGACGTCAGAGCTCATCAGCATCGCTCGAAATCAGGTATGCTGCCGCACGCAACCCTCAGGAGATCCGACAATGTCACGAGCCATCGGGTTCGTCTGCCTCGTGAGCGTGCTCGCCGCCACCGCCAGTCTGCCAGCCGTTCCCTCAGTGTATCCGACCGGAACGACGATCTACGACCCGGCGAAGGCGTGGAGCGGGTTCACGATCTTCGACACGCCGGAGACGCCGGGCGCGGTGCTCGTCGACATGAACGGCGCGGTCATCAAGGCGTGGCGTGATGCCGCGCTGGCGCCGGTGCCGTTCCGCATCCTGCCCGGCGGCTTCGTGATGGGCGCCGATGCGGCGCGCCCGCCGCACCAGGAAACGATCGCCGTCACCCAGAAGGACTGGGACGGCCGCGAGGTCTGGCGCTTCGATCGCGTCGAGCAGGTGACGCTGGCCAACAAGTCCACTGTATGGGCGTCCCGCCAGCACCACGACTGGCAGCGCGAAGGGTACGCGGCGGGTTACTACGCTCCTGGCGCGGCGCCGCTCGTCGACCGGGGGCGCACGTTGATTCTGTCCCACAAGAACGTGACGCGGCCGGCGATTTCCGACGTCACGCTCGAGGACGATTACCTCGTCGAGGTGTCGTGGGACGGCAAGGTATTGTGGGAGTGGATCGCCAGCGATCACGTCGACGAGCTTGGGTTTTCAAAGGCGGCGCGCGACACCATCCGCCGTTCGCTCGAAGTGAACAAGCAGCGCGGCAGCGCCGACTGGCTGCACATCAACGCGGCGTCCTATGTCGGGCCGAATCGCTGGTTCGACGCCGGCGACCAGCGGTTCAATCCCGAGAACGTGCTCGTGAGCAGCCGCGAGGCGAACATCATCGCGATCGTCGATCGCCGCGGCGCGATCGTCTGGCGTATGGGGCCCGACTATCGCGAGTCGGCGGCGCTCGAGAAGCTGGGGCAGATGATCGGGCAGCACAACCCGCACGTCATCCCGAAGAACCTTCCGGGCGCCGGCAACCTGCTCGTGTTCGACAACGGCGGCGCGGCCGGCTACGACGCGCCCAGTCCCGCCTCGCCCACGGGCGTCAATGCCGTCGGCCGCGAGTACTCGCGCGTCGTCGAGCTCAACCCTGTAACGTTCGAGAAAGTGTGGGAGTACTCGGTGCCCGGGCAGCAGCGGACCAATTTCTTCAGCCACTACGTGGGCAACGCGCAGCGGCTGCCGAACGGGAACACGCTCATCAACGAAGGAGCGAACGGACGACTCTTCGAGGTGACGGGCGACCTCAGGATTGTGTGGGAGTACGTGAGTCCGTTTTACGGGACGAACAACGCGCTCAACAACCGGATCTTCCGCGCCTACCGCGTTCCGTACGACTGGGTGCCGCAGGTCCCGCGTCCGGTCGAGCGCGCCGTCGTGCCGCCGAACATCCGTGAGTTCCGCGTCGCGCCGCGATGAATCGGAGCCCGTCGCGTCAGCGTTCAATTCGATAGATTTCCCGCCGTCCGCTGGCGACGAGCTCGTGATAATCGGCCATCGCGTTCCGGAGCGCCTCCCTGGCCATGAGCTGTTGCTCCATGACGAAGAAGTCCTCGACCTTCTCGACCTGTGCCTCGGCGACGATGGTCCAGAAAGCATTCTCGGCGAAGGCCGAGTAGACCGCCGAGGGGAGGGTCGGGCAACCGGTACGACCTCGGCTCCGCTCCCTGGCGGCGATTCGGTCGCCCGAGCCTCCCAGTTTCCGATGGGGTTTGCAGCTTGGTGTTGACAGTCGACATCAACCTGTCATAGTGTCGATATCCGACACTATGACAAGACATCCGGTCCCAGACCTCCTGCCCGGCACGCTCGACCTGCTGGTCCTCCGGACGCTGCAGACCGACTCGCTGCACGGCTGGGCGATCTCGGAACGCATCCAGCAGATCTCCGACGGCGTCCTGCAGGTCAACCAGGGCTCGCTCTATCCAGCGCTCCATCGACTGGAGCACCAGGGCTGGATCGAAGCGGAGTGGGCCGTCTCGGCGCTGGGCCGGCGGGCCAAGTACTACCGGCTCACGCCATCGGGCCGGCGGCAGCTGGCTGTCGAAGCCAGCGAGTGGGAACGCATGTCGACGGCTATCGGCCGTGTGATGAAGCTGGCGTAGGCGCCCGATGAATCTTCACGACTTGCTCCTCCGCGTGCGCGCGTTGGTGGCGCCCCGCCGCGTCGAACGCGAGCTCGACGAAGAGCTCGCGTTCCATCTCGAGTGCGAAACGCAGAAACACCTCGCGGCCGGCCTGAGCCCCGACGAGGCCCGCAGCCGCGCGCTGGCGCGCTTCGGCCCGGTGCCGCTCGTCGCCGACCAGTGTCGAGACGCCCGCGGCATCGCGTTCGTCGACGACCTGACGCGCGACATCCTTTATGCCTTTCGCGCGTTCCGGCGCGCGCCGCTCGCCGCGCTCACCATCGTCGCGACGGTGGCGCTCGGCCTCGGGCTCGTGGCCGCGGTGTTTACGGTTTACAACATCTTCTTGCTTCGCGTCGATGCGGTGCGCAGCCCGGGCGAGCTGTTTGCCGTGGAGATGGAGCAGCGGATAGGACCCGACAACGAACCGGATGTTGTGTTCACGCGGCCCGATTACGATGCGATGCGCCGAGAGACCAGCGTCTTCACTGATGCCTTCGCGATGCTGTGGAATACCGCGCGCATCGATGGCCGTTCCGCAGTTACGGCCCTCGTCACCGGAAATTTCTTCCAGGTGCTGGGCGTCCAGGCAGCGCTCGGGCGCCCATTGATGCCGGGGGACGACAATCGGATTGCCGGTCGGTCGGTGATCGCGCTGAGTCACGTTGGATGGCACAAGCTGTTCCAAGGCGATCAGGCCGTGATCGGCCGCCACGTGGTCATCAATGACGCCCCGTACGAGATCGTCGGCGTCATGCCCGACGGCTTTCGGGGGCTCGGCGTCACTCCGCCCGATTATTGGGCGCCACTCGCGCTCGCCGGGCAGTCTCGCGACGCCACTGCAGGACGAGAAGACGCGATCGCCATCGAGGTCATCGGGCGGCTGAAACCGGGGCTGTCGCCCGAGGCAGCGACAGCCGCCCTCTCGGTGTGGGCGTCGGGACGAGCCGATTTCACGACGCCCTCCGGGGGGCCGATCCAAGCCTCGCTCACACCGCGCCAAGGCACGCTGTCGGGTGTTGCGCCCGGCCTGCACATCGCTTTCTACCCGCTGTTCTTCGCCTTCGGGCTGATCCTGATAATCGGCTGCGCCAACGTCGCCAACCTGCTGCTGGCGCGCGGCGTCTCGCGCCAGCGGGAAATCGGCATTCGCCTGTCTCTTGGTGCGTCACGCCGGCGCATCATCCGGCAGCTGCTCACGGAGAGCCTCCTTCTTGGGCTCGCGGCCGCGGCATGCGGTCTGGTCATCTCGCGGCTGTTTCTGGAGGGTGCGCTCTATGCGGTGATCGCCACACTACCGCCGGATTTTGCCCCGCTCGTGAATCTGTTGAACTTTGCCGCTCCCGCCCCGGACTGGCGGGTGCTGGTGTTCCTGGTGGTTAGCGCCCTCGTGTCGACGGGGTTCTTCGGGCTCGCGCCGGCGCTGCAGGCCACGCGCCTCGAGCTGGTGCGAACGATGCGCGGCGAGGTGACGAGGGACGCGCGTCCGGGCCGAGCACGGCATGCCCTGATCGCCGTCCAGGTCGGCGCATCGGCTCTCCTCCTGATCTGCGCCGTCATTTTTCTGCGAGGTGCCTTCGCCGCCGCGACGAAAGATCCGGGTATGCGGACGAGTGACACGGTGAGGGTCTCGATCGAGAGCGAATCAGGGCGCGCCGCGGTGCTCCAGACCTTGACGGCCCATCCGTTGGTGGCGGCGGTGGCCGCGTTGTCGCGGACAACGCGTGGAGTGGTCGAAACGTCCGCGTCGCCGAGCAGGGTGTCGGTCGACCAGCAGGCCGTCTCGTTCGAATACTTCAACGTGCTCGGCTTCGAGGTCGTGAGCGGCCGCAACTTCACGCGAGCGGAACGCACCGCGGACGCGGGCGTCGCGATCGTGTCCGAAACGATCGCCAGGCAGCTCTGGCCGAATGGCAACGGCGTGGGGCAGCAGGTGCGCCTCGATGCTCCGCAATCGGCCGGTCCGGGCCGCGCGCTCTTGTCGCGCACGTTGACGGTCGTCGGCGTCGTGCGCGATCCGGGACGCGCTTTGGGCGTGTACCTGCCGACCGGTCCCGAGAGCCCGGGAACGTGGCTGTATCTGCGCGTCCGCGGCAACCCCGAGCAGGCGCGCCTGGCGCTGCTCGAACGCCTCACCGGCCTCGATCCTGCCTTCGGCATCATGACCCTGCGAACGATGGCCGGAATGCAGACGTACATGCTGCAGATCGCCTTTTGGGTCACGATCGTATTGGGAGGACTGGCGCTCGTGTTGACGGTGTCGGGCCTGTTCAGCGTCCTCTCGTACGTCGTCGAGCAGCAGGCGAAAGACATCGGCGTGCGCATGGCGCTCGGCGCGACCACAAGAGACGTCACGGGACTGGTGCTGTCGCAATCGCTTCGCCCCGTCGGCATCGGTCTCGCGGCGGGCGGCGGCCTGGCGGCTGCGGTGGCGATTATCCTGATGGCGACACCCGCCGCCTCGGAAATCGGAGACACGGTCCAGGTCTTCGATCCCGGGGCGTACGCCGTGAGCCTGCTGGTCATCGTGACATCGTGCGTGCTGGCCGTGTCGGTTCCCGCGCTGCGCGCCACCCGCGTCGATCCCATCGCGACGCTCAGAAACGACTGACGGCGCCCGCGTCACCGCTCAATCGGCTGGATGTGGAGCAGTGGGATTGGGTGAGGGTCGGCTATCGGTTCGGCTTACGAGCACCCGATCCACGCGATTGCCGTCCATGTCCACGACCTCAAAGCGGTACACACCTCGCGAGAACACATCTCCTGTTCGAGGGACGCGGCCGATGGCCGCCATGGCCAACCCGCCAAGCGTGTGAAAGTGCCGCCGGTCGTCGTCCTCCCCCAATGAGTCGGTCTCGAGAGTGCGCATCACCACATCGAGGTCGAGCGCGCCGTCCAGTAGCCAGCTCCCATCGTCGCGTCTGACAATCATTGGTTCATCAGTCGGATCGGCCGGTAAGTCTCCGACGATCGATGAGATGACGTCGGTCATGCTGACGAGTCCCTCTATGTCGCCAAACTCGTCGACGACCAAGGCGACCGGCAAATGCGTGCGCTTGAACTGCTCCAGCAGCTTCATCAGCGTCATCGTTTCCGGAACAAACAGCGGCTCCTCAGCAAGGGCCACCAACTCCAGACGACTACTTGCGAGCAATTGCTCCAGTATTCGTGTCACGCGCACGAACCCCAGGACATGTTCGAACCCACCGTCGCACAGCGGCAGGACCGTATGAAAGCCCTCACCCAGCTTGTCGCGAGTGCGCTCGATTGGTTCATGGACGTCCAGGTACATGACCTCGGATCTCGGCGTGAGCACCGCGCCCACGAGACGGTCATCGAGGTTCAAAACATTGGTCACCATCTCCTGTTCCGTGCGTTCAACGATGCCTTCCTCGGTCCCCTGCTCGAGCAAGACTCGGATCTCCTCCATTGTGACGGCCGGCTGTTTGACCGTGCGCACGCCGAGCAGCCGGAGAATCGTGTCGGTCGACAGGCTCAGCAGGAACACAATCGGTCGGCCTGCTCTTGCGAGCATGGCCATGGGTTTGGCGATGATCGCGGCGATCCGCTCGGGGTTGGTCAGCGCAAGCCGTTTCGGAACGAGTTCGCCGAAGATTAGCGACACGTACGTGAGCCCTACGACCATGACGGTGAGCGACAACGTCTGCGCGTAAGGCATCAGGACAGGTATCTGCTCGAGGCCAACTCGAAGACGACTCGCGATGGACGCCTCGCCGATGGCGCCATTCAGGATTCCAATGCTGGTAATGCCGACCTGCACGCTGGACAGGAACCGAGTCGGCTCAGAGGCCAAGGCCAGCGCATGCCGTGCGCCCGGATGCCCCGCGTCGGTCAGTTGCGCAAGACGGGTTCGCCTTGAACTCACGATCGCGATTTCGGACAAGGCGAAGGCACCGTTCAGCAAAATGAGCACGAACACAAGAACGATGTCGGTCAGCATGATGATCCTTGAGTGGTAGCCATTCCGCGATTGTCCATCATTGTGGCGGGAGGATGTCGGCTGTAACCGGATGATGCGACGGTGGATCCGAGGCACAAGAAGAACCGGGCACTGATGCCGCTGTGAGAAAGTGGTTGCCAACGCAACCGGAAGCAGGTTTACTAACGAGTCTCCGAGCGGGAAAACGCGCGTCGTCTTTTCTTCAAGAAGAGGATGTCGACATGCAAGTCACCGCGTTTGCTGTCTTCCTCGTCTCGACCCTGGTCATTCTCGCCGTGTTCGGGGTCGTGGCCCGCAGCACCACCGTGCACCGGGAAGTGGACTACGCCAGCGCGAACCGGCTGCGGCTCCTGTTCTTCGTATCCCTCGGCATCATCCTGCTCACCTTTCTGGTGCTCACGCTCCCTCGTTTGCCCTACCCGGCCGAAGCGAGCGCTGCCGATCGCGTCGTGCTGGCCGTGGGCAAGCAGTACGCCTGGTCGCTCACCGAGAGTACGACTCCGACGCTCGCGAACTGGGATACGGCGTACTCGCCCGTGACTACGGTGCCCGTTGGCGCGGTCGTCGAATTCCGCGTCACGACGCTCGACGTCAATCATGGGTTCAGCCTCTACGCACCTGATGGAACCCTCATGGCGCAGACGCAAGCGATGCCGGGGTATGTAAACCGTCTCCGGGTGGTGTTCGATGCGCCCGGCACGTATACGGTCCTGTGTCTCGAGTTCTGCGGCATGGGCCACCATCGGATGCGCGGCGTGGTGGAGGTGCGGTGATGGCAAAGGAGACACCCACGGCCACGATGCCGCAGTCCGACCTGTACGTCGCACGGCTCACGCGCGTCACGCTCGTCTGGGTGCTGACCGCCCTGGTGCTCTTCCCGGTGCTGGCCATTCTCGGCCTGTTGATGCGGACGCAGCAGGGCGGGTACCTCCAGGCGATGCCGCCCGAATACTTCTACGCGATCATGACGCTGCACGGCCTCGGTATGGTCGGTCTCTGGTTCGTCGCCGGCGTGGCGGGGCTCTCGGTGCTGCTCGCGCGCTACGTCAAGCCGACGCTGGCCGTGTCGTGGATCGCGCATGGCGCGACTTTGGCGGGCGTCGTACTCCTCGTCGGGGCGACTCTCGTGGGGCGGCTCGGCGTGGGTTGGTACTTCCTCTATCCGTTGCCGTTCTTTTCGGGCGGCACGTGGCCCGGCTGGGCGACGGCTGCGCTGTTCGTGGCGCTCGCCATCATGGGCGTGGGCTGGACCCTGTGGACTGGCGATCTGCTCTGGGCGATTGCCCGCAGGTACCGTCTGTCACACGCCCTGGGCTGGCACTATCTCAGGGGCGACGCCACACCCGAAGTACCGCCGATCATCATCATCTCGACCGTGAGCTTCATCGGCGTGCTGGCCGGGTTGGTCGCGGCCGTCGTGATCCTCGTGCTGGTCGGCGTCGAGCGGCTGGGCGGCAGCTTCACGAACGACGCGCTCCTTATCAAGAATCTGACGTTCTATTTCGGTCACATGCTCGTCAACATCACGATGTATTTCGGCGTCGCCATGGTCTACGAGGTGCTGCCCGCGTATGCCGGCCGGCCCTGGAAGACCAACACCCTCGTCGTCGTGGCCTGGAATCTGGTGCTGTTGCTGGTCATGTTCGCCTACCTGCACCATCTCTACATGGACTTCGCGCAGCCGCAGTGGCTGCAGGTGACGGGCCAGCTGTCGTCGTACTTGATCTCGGTGCCGGCTGCGGTCGTGACGATCTTCAGCACGCTGGTTCTGCTGTACGGCGCGACGATGCGCTGGCGGCTCGCATCGTTGATGCTCTTCCTCGGCGTGATGGGGTGGGCGATCGGCGGCGTCGCGGCCGTGATCGATTCGACGGTGGCCGTGAATACGCACTTTCACAACACGCTGTGGGTTCCCGCACACTTCCACACGTACTACATCATGGGCGTCGTGCTGATGATTCTCGGCACGGTGTTTCACCTAGTGACAGACCTGTCCAAACTGCCCGAGAGCGGCACGCTGACGCGCGCGATCGTGGGCACAGTCGGCGTGGGCGGATATGGCTTCGTGCTGATGCTCTATCTGGCAGGCGTGGCCGGCGTGCCTCGCCGCTACTCCGTATATCCGGAAGAAGTGGCCGTGGGGACGCTGTATGCGAAGGTCTCGCTGGCGTTCATCGCGGTCCTCCTGGTGGGCGCGCTCATATACATCTGGGAGACGTGGCGACGATGCCTCAAGGCCCTCTCGGCATGAGGACGGTGGCGGCGCTGCTCATGCTGACGTGCGTGGCCGCGTCGGCGACAGCGCAGGCCGTCGCCCCGCGCGATACGCCGCCCAGTGAGGAGCGGTTGCTCAATGCCCCGGTGCCCGACATCTGGCTGACCACGGCCAGGGGTGTTCGCGTCAGGCTGTCGCAGATTACGGCTCGGCGGCCGCTCGTGCTGACGTTCGTCTTCACGCGCTGTGCAGGGGTCTGCTCGCCGTTTCTGAGGGCGTGGCTCGCGGCCGATCGAGCCCTTGGGCGACAAGGGGCGTACTCGCGACTGGTGCTCAGCTTCGACCCGCGCGACACCGGGGACGACATGTCCGCCCTCGCCCACCATCTCGACCTGCAGGAGAACGATGACTGGATACTCGCGGTGAGCGATCCGAGCGACGTGCGGCGCCTGGCGGAGGCGATCGGATTCTGGTGGGACTGGGACGAGAGCCGGCAGCAGTTCGACCATCCAGCGATGCTGGCGGGCATTCGAGAGGGCCGGCTGGTCCGGCTGCTGGTCGGCGGGTCGGTCAGCTCGGCGCGCCTCGACGAGCTGGTGCGTGAGGTATCCGGGGAGTTCATCCGGAGCTACCCGCTACCGGGCCGCATCCCGTTCCGGTGCGTGCAGTTCGACGCCGCGACGGGCCGCATGACGCTCGACTGGGGCTTCGCGCTCCTGCTCATCCCGGTTGCCGCCACCAGCGTGGGGACGTTCGTGATGTTTGCGGCCGGCGCCCGGGCGCGACGGAAACAGAGATAGCTGCGGGAGATGTGCGGAAGCTCCTGCTCGGTTGCGGCGCCGTCTCTTCAATCCTCTATCTCGTCGCCATCGATGTGATCGCCGCGCTGCGGTACGCCGACTACCACAACTACACTTCGCAGATGGTGAGTGAGTTGATGGCGGTGGGCGCCCCGACCAGGAACCTCCTCATCCGGCTGTTTACCCTGTACAACTTCCTTGTCTTCGCGTTTGCGGCGGGTGTATGGGCATCTGCTCGAGGAAGGCGCTCCGTGCGCCGGACGGCCGCGGCGCTCGTCGGATACGGCGTCCTCAGTACCGCCGGGCTGTTCCTTTTTCCGATGGACTTGCGAGGAACGGTGGGCTCGCAGCTGGACGTGCTGCACATTGCGGCCACCTTCGTGATGTCGGTCTTCATCGTCGCCGTCATGGCGTTCGGAGCCTTCGCGCGAGGAATGCGGTTCCGTCTCTACTCGTTCGCAACCATCGCGGTCGTCGTTGTGTTCGGCGCGCTCGCCGGCTTCCTGGCTCGGCCCATGCCGGGGCCCACGCCGGGGTTGGGCGTGGCGGAGCGGATCAACATCTACGCAACCATGCTGTGGATGGCCGCGCTGGCGGCGTCGCTTTGGCGGCCGCCATCACCGGGCGCCACACGAATACTGTGACGGGTGCCAACCACAGCGTGCTCTCCAGGGATGGAACTGTTCGGGGCTGCACTATGATCGCGCGATGGCCAATTCGCCCTCGTCGGTATTCGCCCCAACCTTCGCACCGATTGCGGGAGGCTGGTTCACCATGGGCACCCAGCTCGGTTACGAGGACGAGCGGCCGCCGCATCCTGTCTTCGTCGATCGGTTCGAACTGGGCGTCTGTCCCGTCACGCGCGCGGAGTACGAGTGCTTCGTGGACGGGACAGGGCACGAGCTACCGCGCGACTGGTTACACCCCCTGTTTGCGCACGCGGATCTCCCCGTTGTCGGCGTGAGCTGGATCGACGCGGTCGCGTATTGCGAGTGGCGATCCGAGCAAGACGGGCGTCCGGTCCGGTTGCCGACCGAAGCTGAGTGGGAATTCGCCGCGCGCGGGCTGCAACAGGCGCTCTTCCCGTGGGGTGACGTCATGCCGGAGTGGATTCCGAACGGCGGACGTGGTCCGTTACAGGCGCCGTGGCCGGTCACGCTCGGCGAGCCCACCGACTTCGGCCTTCTTGGCATCGCCACGAACGTGCACGAGTGGTGCGCCGATTGGCACGACAAGGATTATTACAGCCGATCACCGAAGCGGAATCCGGCGGGCCCCGACCAGGGCGTGCGACGCGCCGCACGCGGAGGAGCGTGGCGCCACGCACTCACCATGTGCCGCGTCACGCTGCGCAGCAAGCTCGATCCGTCCTTCCGCTACAATGACTTCGGCTTCCGCCTCGCGCGAAGCATCTGAGCCGATAACGTCGCTCGCGCAAAATGGCGGACCTCGCGTGAGGTGGCGGCGGACGTCGGAGTGACGCGAGTCAAGCAACAAGAGGGGGGCGTATGAGACACCACGCAACATTCGTCGGCCTGGGGCTGACTTTGCTCTGTTCCGTCGCGGCGTTCGCGCAAGGCGCTGCCAATCAGCCCTATGTGCCTCCAGCCTTCGACACCTACACCCCGAATATTCCCGGGGTGGTGACGGGGGGAACCACAGTCGAGCTCATCACGGACCAGCTCAACGGAACCGAAGGGCCCGTCGCTCTGACAGATGGGACTCTGGTCTTCACCGAAGGCGGCGCGAGGCGGCTCACGCGCATCGACAAAGACGGCAAGCTCTCGACTTTTCTCGACGACATCCAGTCCGGGGGTCTTGGCTTCGACCCGAAAGGCCGAATGATTGCCAACGACAACACGCAGGGCAAGCAAGGGATCTACATCGTCTATCCAAAAGGCGCTGAGACGACGCTTGTCGACAGGAAGACGCAGGGTTTCATGGGTGCGAATGACCTGGTCGTCGACAAGAAGGGCGGCGTCTATTTCACCCAGCCGGAGCAGGCGAACGTGGGATATATCCTCCCGGACGGGAAGGGGATGAAAATCGTTGCCGAGAACGTCACGCGGCCGAACGGTATCACGCTGAGCCCCGACGAGAAGATCTTGTACGTGAACGATTCCCGAGGCGAGTACCTCTTGGCTTATGACGTGCAGCCGGACGGGTCGGTCACGAACCGCCGTAACTTTGCCAAGTACGATCAGATCAACACTTCAGCCGCAGGGGGGGACGTCGGACCCGGCCTGCGCTATCGAGTCACAAGCTGCGCCGATGGCCTCGCGGTGGACAAAGAGGGGCGCGTTTACAACGCAGGGTGCAATGGCATCCAGGTCTACAGCCCACAGGGCCGGCACCTTGGCACGATACCCACGGCCCGGCAGGTGCAGAATCTGGCATTCGCGGGCCCGGACAAGAAGACGCTCTACCTCGTGGGGCGCAATGCCGCGTGGAAGATCCAGACGCTGACACAGGGATACCAGGGACGGGCGAAATAAACGCGCCAGGCGAGCTCGGCTTTCGAAGGGAGGCCGACGCCGATCACGGCGGCGAGCCCTGAGACCGTCGCGGCCTTGAAGGGGCGCGACGGCTCAGGTGTCATGAGTGCAGCGATTGCTCAGAATGAGCGGCTGGCCTTTTCATGGTTCTGGCCGAGGCTCGGCTCCACTAACGATTCCTGATGACCCGCCCTTCAGTGCCAGATTCCCAGACAGTTGACAGCTGGTACTGCGCGTCGTTGTGTGCGAACGTGAGCGAAGGCCGATCACCGGCCGGATCGTATCCGGCTGCCGGCATGGCGGCGACGAACATCGTGGCGCCGGTGCCCCGTTCGCCCCGGATCAGCAGGTCCGCTCCACGATTCTCGACAACATACTGGCCCGCGGGCATCTGATGGCCGTTCACGGTGAACGGGAACGGCACCTTGACCTCGACCGACGCGGCACGCGCTGTGCCGGCCTGAACGATCAGCAACGCGGCCGCGAGCAGCGCAGACTTCTTCAGGATCGATCCCATACAGACCTCCTTGGCGCGTGACCGCGCCCTTTCGATCTATTGGACGATCGGGAGGCTGATCGAAGCGTGAACTGAGGATTAATTGCCGCTAATGAAACGAGCCGCCGGCTTCCTGCTACGGAGTCCTTGGCCGAGCCTTGTCCTGCCTTTTTTGGGCCTCTTGTTCCCGTTTCGTCACCTGCTGTTGCTTGTTCTTGGCCTTGTCTTTCTTACCACCTTTATCTCCCATGCCTGCTCCTTGTCAGCCATTATGACCCGTGAAGCGGCCGCTCAACGCGAGTCACAGACCCTTTCCAGAATAGAGGCGGACAATCGGCACGAGTTGCCAGTCGAATTCCGCGAGCCGATCTGGTCCAAGCTGCTCTACAGCCCTCAGCACAGTCGTGGCATCTTTCAAGAGCACCTCGACATCGACGCCCTGACACCTCGGTGAGAACGGTATCAAGTAGCGCGCGCCTCGCGTCAACATGTACACCGTCCCGTGGTAATTCCGGCGCCGAAGATGGTGAAACGCGACGCCAATCTGCAGGATGCCTTGATAGAGGCGGCGCACCTCGCGGGGCTCAGCCCGCCACAGCAGCTCCAATGTTTCGTGCTGCTCGAAGTACTCGCCGCGGTTGAATTGCGCGATCCCCTCCCGCAGAAGAGGCGGTGGAGATTCATCGCACTCACGCGTGGTTCTGGCGGCGCCGACGGCCGCACCGTCGTCGTCGGCCTCTATCGCCATGCCGTAAAGTGTAGCGCCGTCATGAGCCAAGTCGTCCGAGAGGGTCAAAGCTTTGAATCAATCAAAGAATTGATCTACCATGCCGATGTGGCCACTGACCCGGCTGACCTCCTTCGGCAACGCGGTATTCAGGTGACGGCCCAGCGATTGGCGGTCTTCCGGGCGGTCTCGGGTCAGCCCCACATCACGGCCGACGCTGTGGCCGAGGCCGTCAGGGCCGAGATCGGTGCCATCTCGCTCCAGTCGGTGTACGACGCCCTGGGCGTTCTGGTCGCCGAGGGCCTTATCCGGCGCATTCAGCCGGCCGGATCACCGGCTCGCTTCGAGGATCGGGTCGGCGACAACCACCACCATCTGATCTGTCGAGTCTGCGGGCGCCTGGTCGACGTCGACTGCGCGGTGGGCTCGGCCCCCTGTCTCACGGCGGTCGACGACAGGGGCTACGAGCTCGACGAGGCCGAGGTCGCCTACTGGGGGCGCTGTCCGGATTGCCTGGCTCAGTCCCGAGCGTCATCCGGCTCCGACCCACCGATGCGCCGACGCCGAAGCCAGCGACGGATCGCACCCACAGAGGACCCGACGATCCCGTCAACGGACCGTGAAGAGAATCCTCCGGACTGACAACCGGGCTGCATCCCCATCACAGTAGAGGTCAACGTCAACATGGACAACGAAAACAAATGCCCGTTCCCGGGCACAGCGCACAGCGGCAGGTCGAACCGGGACTGGTGGCCGAATCAGTTGAACCTGAAGGTCCTTCACCAGAATCCGCCAGCGCGCGATCCCATGGGCGTAGAGTTCGACTACGCCGAGGAGTTCAAGTCTCTCGATCTCGAGGCCCTCAAGAAGGACATCGAGCAGGTGATGACGACGTCGCAGGACTGGTGGCCGGCCGACTACGGCCATTACGGCCCGCTCTTCATCCGGATGGCGTGGCACAGTGCGGGCACGTACCGCATCAGCGACGGCCGGGGAGGCGCAGGGGACGGCGAGCAGCGTTTCGCGCCGCTGAACAGCTGGCCGGACAACGTGAACCTCGACAAGGCGCGACGCCTGCTGTGGCCGATCAAGAAGAAGTACGGGCGGAAGATCTCATGGGCCGACTTGATGGTGTTCGCCGGTAACTGCGCGCTGGAGTCGATGGGGTTCAAGACGTTCGGCTTCGGCGGCGGGCGCGAGGATGTCTGGGAACCCGCGGAGATCAACTGGGGGACCGAGGACACGTGGCTCGCTGACGCGCGCTACAGCGGCGACCGGCAACTGGCGAATCCCTTCGGCGCCGTTCAGATGGGCCTCATCTACGTGAATCCGGAAGGGCCGAACGGCCAGCCGAGCGCGCTTGCCGCCGCCAAGGACATCCGGGAGACGTTCCGTCGCATGGCCATGAACGACGGGGAGACGGTGGCGCTCATTGCCGGCGGGCACACGTTCGGCAAGACCCATGGTGCGGCCGTCGCCGCGGCCTACGTCGGCCCCGAACCTGAGGGGACCCCTCTCGAGGCGCAGGGCCTCGGCTGGAAGAGCAGCTACGGCACCGGCAAGGGAGCCGATGCCATCAGCAGCGGGCTGGAGGGCGCCTGGACGCCTACTCCGGTGACCTGGGACAACAGCTACTTCGAGACGCTGTTCCGCTACGAGTGGGATCTGACCAAGAGCCCTGCCGGTGCGTTCCAGTGGGTTCCGACGGATCCCGCCGCGGCAGACAGGGTCCCGGATGCCCACGATCCGTCGAAGAGGCACGCCCCGGTGATGCTGACAACGGACCTCGCGCTGCGGATGGATCCGATCTACGGCCCGATCTCACGGCGCTTCTACGAAAACCCGCAGGAGCTCGCGGACGCCTTCGCCAAGGCGTGGTTCAAGCTGACGCACCGCGACATGGGGCCCATCGCGCGGTACCTCGGCAAGCTGGTGCCTGCGGAGCCGCAGTTGTGGCAGGATCCCGTCCCCCCTGTCACCCACGAGCTGATCGGAGCGGAGGACATCGCTGCCCTCAAAGGCAAGGTCCTCGCATCTGGACTGTCCACCTCCCAACTGGTCTCGACTGCCTGGGCGTCAGCGTCGACGTTCAGAGGCACTGACAAGCGCGGTGGCGCCAACGGGGCACGCATTCGCCTCGCGCCGCAGAAGGATTGGGACGTCAACAATCCGCCCGAGCTGGCGAAAGTTCTGCAGACCCTGAACGGGATCCAGAAGGCGTTCAACGATTCACAGGCCGGCGGGAAGAAGAGGGTCTCGCTTGCCGACCTGATCGTGCTGGGCGGGTGTGCCGCTGTCGAGCAGGCCGCAAAGAACGCCGGATACAACGTGCAGGTGCCCTTCACCCCGGGACGCACGGATGCGTCGCAGGAACAGACCGACGTGGAATCCTTCGCCGTGCTCGAGCCGACGGCGGACGGGTTCCGCAACTACCTCCGCCCGGGACACCAGCTGCCGGCCGAACATCTGCTGATCGAACGGGCCCAGATGCTGACACTGAGCGCTCCCGAGATGACCGTGCTCGTGGGCGGCATGCGTGTCCTGAACGCGAATGGCCGGCAGTCCGATCTCGGCGTCTTCACCAAGCGGCCCGGGACGTTGACCAACGACTTCTTCGCGAACCTGCTCGACATGGACACGGAGTGGAAGCCGGCGTCCGAAGCCGCGGAGACCTTCGAGGGCCGCGGTCGCGGGACGGGCGCGCTCAAGTGGACCGGCAGCCGCATCGACCTCCTGTTCGGTTCGAACTCCGAGCTCCGTGCCCTCGCGGAGGTCTACGCGTGCGACGACGCACGGGAGAAATTCGTGGGCGACTTCGTTACCGCGTGGGACAAGGTCATGAATCTCGATCGATTCGAGCTTCCGTGATCGCGACGCTCAGGTCGACCGCGTCGGCCGACCTGAGCGTTCTTGCCTGAACAAGAGTCAGTGTAACGGTATGTCCTGCGGAGTTCCCCAGCCTACCGACGTTCCCCCTCCATCCGAGGAGCGAATGATAAACCAATCCCCATAGCGGTAGACCGCGATGTCTGACTTCCCGTCCCCGTCATAGTCCGTCGGCACCGGTATGTCCCCGGCAGTTCCCCAGCCTACCGACGTCCCGCCTCCATCCGAGGAGCGAATCATGAACCAATCGCCATTGCGGTACACCGCAATGTCTGACTTCCCGTCCCCGTCATAGTCCGCCGGCACCGGTATGTCCCCGGCAGTTCCCCAGCCTACCGACGTCCCCCCTCCATCCGAGGAGCGAATAATGAACCAGTCGCCATTGCGGTACACCGCAATGTCCGACTTCCCGTCCCCGTCATAGTCCGCTGGCACCGGTATGTCCCCCGAAGTTCCCCAGCCTACCGACGTTCCCCCTCCATCCGAGGAGCGAATAATGAACCAAGCCCCATTGCGGTAGACCGCGATGTCTGACTT
>DATLLJ010000146.1:0-20804 GCA_035537875.1 Vicinamibacterales bacterium
ATTGGCGGAGAGGGTGGGATTCGAACCCACGTGCCGGTTACCCGACAAGACGCTTTCGAGGCGCCCCCGTTACGACCACTTCGGTACCTCTCCGTGCTCGGGATTCGTGCGCGACCGACCTTTCATTATAGCCCGCCCCGACGGTCGGCCTCGTGACCCGGCGAGACCTCACACGCGGCGTTCCCGAAAGAACGCCTGCATCAGCTCGCGGCACGCCTCTTCGCGAACCCCCGACGTCACCTCGAATCGATGGTTGAGGCCCGGAAGGTCGGTTCCGCGCATCGCGGAGACCACCGCACCGGACTTCGGCTCCGTCGCCCCATAGACGAGCATCCCAATCCGCGCGTGCACGAGCGCCCCCACGCACATCAGGCAGGGCTCGATCGTCACGTACAAAGTGGCGCCGGTCAGCCGGTAGTTGCCGACGGATCGCGCGGCATCTCTTAGCGCCACGATCTCCGCGTGCGCGGTGGGATCGCTGGTCCGGATCGGCTGGTTGAATCCGCGTCCGACGATTTCGCCACCCACAGCCACGACGGCGCCGATCGGCACCTCGCCGGCCTCGCGCGCGAGAACGGCCTGCTCGAGCGCCACATCCATCAGTCGGTCGTGTTCGGCTGTTTCCACGGGAGGCGCAGAATACTACGGCTTCGAAGCGGAGGCGGGCGGAATGGGATCGGCGGGGTCCGGCCAATAGGCGCGCGACAGATAGTGCAGCGCGATCCCGATGCCCCAACGGTTCGGCGCCGTCCAGACCAGCACCACGCCGAGCACGACCAGTATCGTCAGACCCAGCGTCGGGCGGGATCGGACGACGCCCAAGTAAATCAAGACAATGATCGCTGCTATCGGCAGTCGATCGCCGATGACGGTGAAGGCCCAGGTATCGCCCGGATTCCGCTCGTACACGAGTCCGCACCTCGAGCATCGCTCGAGGTGCCGCCACCCGTCGAACAGCCGGCCTTCACCGCAGTGCGGACACCGTTTCCGAGCGCCCCGGCCGATGGCCCTGCGAACCACTCGACCGAGACGCTACCACGCCTGCCTCACCGAGCCGCCTGGACCCCTTCATCGACCCTTTTCGCGGACTCGAGATGCTTCTGCACGACCGGGTACGCCTCGGCCGCCCATTGGTTCAGATCCATCGTCACGATGTTGTCGCTCTTCTCGGCCACGACCGCCTGCGGATTGGCCCGATCGACTCTCGACCCGAGCGTATCGAGCACGTCCTCGTGGCCGTTCACCATGGCGGTCATGTACTGTTTGTCGAACTCGGCGCCTTTGAGCGCGGCGAGCTTGTCGCGAAGCTCCCTGTGGTTCTCGTCGAGTGCCGTGGGCAGCGGCACGTTGTGCTGCGAGGCGATGCTCTTGAGCTTCTCGCCGGCCTTGGTGTGCTCGTCAACCATCATCTGAGCGAACTGCTTCACACCGGCATTCGCGCTGCGTTCGGCCGCCATCTTCCCCAGCTCGACTTCAGCCATGTTGGCGATGGCCGTCTCTTCAAAGAACGTCTTGTCGGCGTTGCTCACCGTATTGGTGCGATCCACGCCTGAGGTTCCAGTTGAGCGGTTCTCGATGCCGTCTGCTCTGTCGTTGCGTGCCGTTTCATTGCATCCAGCACTGACGGCCGCGGCAAGCGCGAGCGAAAGGAACGCTATCCGATTCATTTCCACCTCCTGCGCACGGATAACTGCAATGTGGGTGACGTGAACAGGTACGCATCGAACCCTGTTGAAGCTGAACCGATCGTGGAACGTCATGCTTTGAGCTCGGTCCGTTTGAGGTTCGTGCTTTCTTGATGCGAGTGGACGATAATTTGTCGTTTGCCGGTGCAGGTGGCCCCGGAATTGAAGCGGCTTACGCCGCATAGAAAGAGGAAGCCTTTATGAAGTCGACGCCGAATGCTTGGAAAAAGGTCGGAAGCCTGGGTTGGCTGTTATGTCTGATGGGGCTGTTGTGCTTCGTGCCAGCGCCAGATGCCGTCGCTCAACCGACAACCGGTCTGACCGCACAGCGTTCGATGGCGTGGGGCGCTATCGGGCTTCAAGCCGACTCCGGAGGAAGCCTGAACTCGAGCGGAATCGGCCGGGTCAACAATCTTCCCGCCGAAATCGACGCGAACACCTGGGGCGAACGGTACGACGCCGCCCTGACGGTTCGATACGGCATCGCCTTCAACCTCACGGACAACTCGCAGCTGTTCGCGGCCGGTCACTGGGAGCAGGCGGAAGCCGACGATGCCGTCGTGGGGTTGCTGGGCGGTCAGCCGTTGAGTGCCACGTTCGATGACTACCAGGGCTGGGGCCTCGATTTCGGATACCGGCGCTTCTTGCGCACGACCATGAGCGCCAAGCCATTCGTCGCCGGGTCGATCGGTTTTCAGCACGTCGACTCCATCGCCGCCACGTTGACGTCGGCGCCGAACAACTTCATCGCCGGCGATGTTCCGTTCTACGACTCTTCGTGGGTCCCCCAGTGGCGTCTCGGCACAGGCTTTCTTTGGGACATCACCCCTCGCTGGGGCTGGCAGTTCACAATCGATGTGAAGTTCTCCGGAATCCTCTCCGATCAAGCAGGGCTCGGCACCCTCGGCTTCGAACGCGTCAACGACACGGGAAACCGACTGACGCTGCCTATTCTCGCAGGCGTGTACTACAAATTCTGAATTGAGTCTTCCGCGAGCAGAGAGGTTTCCATGAGCATCGTACGCGTCCTCGTGATGGTCATGCTTGCTGCTGCCGCCAGCGTGGAACTTCTCGCGCACGTCACCATTCAGCCGACGGAAGTGGCCGCCAAAAGCTCCCAGGAGTTCTTCGTCCGCGTGCCGACCGAGAGAGATCAGCCGACGACAGCCGTGAGAATGGTGTTCCCGGCCGGCTTTGACCTCGTGCGCGTCAGGCCCACAGCCGGGTGGACGTACGAGCTCGAGCGGGACGCGGGGGGCAGAATTACTGCCATCACGTGGTCGGGCGGGCGAATCTCGCGGACGGAATATGACGTATTCACCTTCATGGCGCGCACGCAGAACCCGGGCACGTTCAAGCTCGACGCATATCAGACCTACGGCGAAAACGACGTGGTGGCCTGGGTCGACGCCGCTGAACCGCGGCCTGCCCCGCAGGTGATCGCCACCGCCACCGTTTCGAGTGCAGCGGCGCCAGCAGCGGATCCCTCCGCATCATCGGGCAGCACCGCTGCCGCTCCATCCAGCGAAGCACGTGCGGATCGCGTCAATTCGACATCGCTGCTCAGTGGAGGGGCGCTGGTTCTGTCTCTCGCTGCGCTGCTTGTGTCGTGGCAGGTGTCACGGCGGGCGAAACCCTGATGTGGCGGGTCGTCCTGACCGTCGCGTTCGCGCTGCTTTCGGCCAGGACAGTCAATACGCACGCCGAGCTGCTGCGCTCGGACCCGCCGAGCGGCTCGGTGCTCGCGACATCCCCGCGTCAGATCAGCCTGTGGTTCAGCGAGCCGATTGACACGATTCCAGACTCCATCTCCGTCACAGCTGCCGACGGCACTCGGGTGGATAAACGAGATGCCGCGGTCGGTGGAGACCCTGCGCGGCTGGCGGCCAGCATCGAGTTGCGCGCGCCAGGGACATATCGCGTAAGCTGGCGCGTCGTCTCGGCTGACGGCCATCCGATCAACGGCAGCTTCGCCTTCTCGCTGGATCGGGCCGATCCGTCCGTATCGGCCTTGGTCCCCCCAGAGGACGATCAGGCCGCACGCCTGCTCCAGCCGATCGGCCGCTGGCTGCATCTCATCGCCGTCGTGATTCTCTCTGGCTCGGTGCTGATGCTCGTGCTTCTGGGCAGAGATATCGAAGCATCCCTGGCTGATCGGCTCTGGCGCTTCGCGCGTGCCGGCGCGGTGTTCGCGGTCCCGGCGGCGCTGGTCATGCTGATCTCCCAGGCCACGGCTATCCGTGGATCAGTTGGCGAAGCACTCGAGGTCCCCGCGCTGCGCGAAGCGCTGCAGACACACTGGGGCGCCTTGTGGGCTGTCCGTGGTCTGCTGGTCGTCTCGCTGATCGCGTTCACGCACTGGATGGCGCGGGCTCATTCCCTTGCATCAGGTTCTCGCCTTCCTGGTCTGTCGATCGTCGGTGCGGCGCTGGCGGGCGTCGTGCTCGCCACCGCGCTGAACGGCCACTCCGCTGTGACGCCTCCGTTTGTCCTGTCGGTCGCAGTCGACTGGGTCCATCTGGCGGCAACCGGAGCATGGACCGGCGGGCTGCTGACATTGAGCATCTGCGTGCTGCCATGGCTGAAGACCGCTGAACCTCGGCAGCGACGCACGCTCCTCAAGCGTGTCGTTCTTCGCTTTTCGACCGTGGCGCTGGTGGCGGTCGAGTTGCTGATTCTCACAGGTCTTTATCACACGTGGGCCCACGTTGCGGGACCGGAAGCATTCACATCGACACCGTATGGGCAGACACTGCTCCTGAAGATAGGTCTGATCGCGGTGACCTTGCTGCCGGCGGCGATCAATTTGCTGGTGGTGCGCCCACGGCTGGCCGTTCTCGAGTTGGGAACCGATCACGACAACTGGTCGCGCAGATTCGCCCGCCTGGTGACTGCGGAAGCCGTTCTGGCTGTCGGCATTGTCGCCGCTGCCGCCGTCCTGACCTCAATACCAGATGGCCGGGTTCTCGCCCGCGAGCTTCAAGTACCCGGAGAGTTCGAAACGCTGCCACAGAGGAGCCTCGTGGCAAACGCTGCACGGCCATGAACCGCCTTGGCTGCGGACAAAACAGCACCGGACAATCAATGACCAGTACGCCACGACCGCCGCGACGCGACTGGATTCCCTGAGCACGGAGTCGGAGGCCGACGGATCCCGGAGTCACCTGTCGTACCGAGCTGCAGCGCGAGCTGCCCGCCGGCGCTGTCGCCCAACACACCGAGTACGGTGTTCGCGAAAAGCGCGGCGACTTCGAGCCGGTGATCTCGGACGATCTGTTTTACCGCGTCCAGTCGGTCCTTTCTGGGCCAGGGTACCTCTCAATCGAAGTGGCGCTTTGCGAAGGCGCGGCCAGAACCTGATTTCAGGTAGCGTTCGAAGCGGACCGCTCTCTGCTCATCCGAGAACTCGATGACGATATGAAGCAGCCACGGCCGGCGAGATGCTGTGTGTGGGCAGCGCCCAGTGTTATGGTCGGCCAGTCTCGCGTTCACATCAGATGTCAGACCAACGTAAAACTGGGGAGTTGGAGATGCGTTTCTCAAGACATAGACGAGACGCTTGATTCCGGCCATAACTGCCGTCGACCGCAAATCACACTCCCGACAATGAAACGTGAAAAGGCGTGAGGATTTCGCTGGCTCGGCCGGAGTGATGGCAGTTTCTGCGAGCGATCGCAGCCGATCAGTCGGTGGTTTCTGCTCGCCTTGGGCGCATCGCTGCCGAGCCGACGGGTCGTTCATGGCCAGGACAGGCCCGCCTCCGCGGCTTCGCCGCTACGGCGCGGCATCCTTCGCGTGGCTCGCCGAGCCGAAGCTCACGCTCCGGCGTTAGCTCGCGTGAGCGAAGGATGGTGGGCCCAGCAGGACTCGAACCTGCGACCTCCTGGTTCGTAGCCAGACGCTCTATCCAACTGAGCTATGGGCCCTGTCGAGGTCGGGGAAACTAGGAATATATCACGAGCCGCTCGGCGAACAGCCGCTCGTCCGCCAGCAGCGCGGCCAGACGCGCGCGCAGATCGCGCGCGGACGTCACGTCATGCGGATCGAGACGCGTCGCTCCGGCCCCGCGGCCCGCCAGCCACGAGAACACAATCGGCGCAAGCGGCGCCGGATCCGATCGGTTGACCGAAAGCAGCGGCGAAAAGAATCTTCGGACGCGCGTCGCATGCACTTTGAGGTCGGCGCCATCGCGGCGCGTGCGTTGAATCATCCACCGTCCGTCGACGCGGGCGCCGACCATCTCGACGGAATCTTCCTCCACTGACGGCACAACGACGAGCACGTCGCGAACGAGCGCTCGCGGCACCGCTCGTCTCTGGAGGTCGGGTGCGCCGACCTGAACGTTGCCTGGCGGCTGCAGCTCGGCGATCAGGTCGGCCTCACGAAGCAGCGCCTCGAGGTCCGAGCCGACGACGCGCCACTCGGCATCGACCGCACGCGCGAGCGTGGGAGGCGTTGCCCGCCACCGCCGCGTCGCGAAATGCGCGCGCAGCCGCCGACGCAGGTTGACGGCCTTGCCGACGTACAGCGCGCGGCCCTCTTCGTCACGCAGCACGTAGACCCCAGGATCGGCCGGAGCCGCTCTGCAGATCCGCTCACCAGCCTCTCCCCAGCTCTCGCGACGATCCTCCATCACGAGCGCCTGGCGCACCAGCCGACGCGCGAGCGCCTCGGGCGCGCCCCGAATCCCGAGGACTTCGGCAGCGAGGCGACGGTAGTCCGGCGAGTCGCCCATCGCCCGGAGGCATGAAAGCAGTCTGTCTCTCAGCACGGCTCGTCACATACAATCTTCGTCATGACCGTCGTCGAACACAAGGCCGCTGCGCCTGCCTCCGTCCGTTGCTTCATCATCACCGTCAGCGACACGCGAACCCCGGACGACGATGCGAGCGGGCAGGCGATTGCCCAGCTGCTGACCGCGGCCGGGCACGTCGTCACCGGACGTACAGTCGTCAGAGACGATCCCGACATGGTGCATAACGCCGTCGAACGCCATCTGGCCGACGTGGGCGTGCAGGTGATCATCACAACGGGTGGAACAGGCATCACCTCTCGGGACAGCACGTATGAGGCGATCAGCACGTTGCTGGAGAAGCGGCTGGATGGGTTCGGCGAGCTGTTCCGGATGCTCAGCTATCAGGAGATTGGTCCTGCCGCGATGATGACGCGCGCGCTCGCCGGCCTCGTGGCGCGGCGCATCGTCATCGCGCTTCCCGGAGCGCCAGGGGCCGTCCGCCTGGCCATGGAGAAGCTGGTGATTCCGGAGCTCGGTCACCTCGTGCAGCAGGCATCGAAATAAGGTGCGCCCGTTCACTTCCACCATCTCCCTTGATGAAGCGCGACAGCTGCTGAACGCGACCGTCCGGCCGATCACGAGGACCGACCGGATCGCGATCGCCGACGCGGCCGGACGCGTCGTGGCCGCCACCGTGATGTCGCCAATCGACGTGCCGGCGTTCGATCGCGCCTTGATGGACGGTTACGCGGTCATCGCCGCCGACACGGCCGCGGCCACGCCAGCATCGCCCGCGCAGCTGCGCCTGATCGATCGCGTTTACACCGGCCAGGTGGGATCGGTAGCCGTCGTGCCCGGCACATGCGCCGAGATCGCAACCGGCGCGCCGCCTCCGGACGGCTCGGATGCCGTGGTGATGGTCGAGGACACCGCCGCCAACGCCGACCACATCCTGATTCGTG
The DNA here is from genome assembly GCA_035537875.1 of Vicinamibacterales bacterium. Lineage (GTDB taxonomy): Bacteria > Acidobacteriota > Vicinamibacteria > Vicinamibacterales > CAVVIG01 > DATLLJ01. Next base: position 7,383 of record DATLLJ010000146.1, read on the forward strand.
CAGCCGCCGCGCCCGGCCGGAACATCGGCCGCCGCGCCTCAGACATCAGGGCGGGCGACGAGGTCGTCCGCGAGGGGGAGGTCTTGAGGCCGAGCTCGGTGGGCGCCCTGGCGGCCATCGGCCAGCCCCACGTCCAGGTGTACGCGAAGCCGCGGGTGGCCATTCTGTCGACCGGAAACGAAGTCGTCGATCCCGGAACACCGCTGGCCGCAGGCCAGGTCTACGACGTCAACCGGTTCACCCTCGGCGCGATCGTGGACGCCCACGGTGGAATATCCCAGCCGCACAAGGTCGCGCAAGACACGCTTGGGGCGCTCGAAAGAGCTCTCGACGCGTGCATGGAAGCGGACTTGATCGTCTTCTCCGGGGGGAGCTCCGTCGGCACACGGGATCTCGTGACCGACCTGATCGCCGCACGCGGCGAGATGATTTTTCACGGCGTCGCGGTCAAACCCGGCAAGCCAACCGCGCTCGCGCGGATCGGCGCGACGCCCTTTTTTGGCATGCCGGGCAATCCGACCTCCTGTCTCTCCAACGGCTACGTGCTCCTCCTCCCGTTTCTGCGCGCGACCGCGCGCCTTCCTCCGTATGCGCCCCGATTGGTCCGCGCACCGCTCGGTCGGCGAATCGCGTCCGTTGCCGGCCGGCATCAGTTCCATACGGTGCGTCTGCGCGAGGGCATCGCGTACCCGGCGTTCAAAGGCTCGGGCGAGATTACCAGCCTGTCACAAGCCGATGGGTACATCGAGATTCCCGCGCACCGGAGCGAAGTTGGGGAGGGAGAGGAGGTCGAGGTTACGCTCTTCTGACTTCGGTGAATTGGGTAATTGGGTAATCGGGTAATTGGGTAATTGATTGGGGATTGGGGGATGGGGAGATTGATTGGGAGATTGGACTACGAGACCGGGAAGTCGTTAAGAGCGCGCGACGGCCGGGGCGTGCCGCTCGCGGTGCGCCTGACCGGCGCGAATCGGAACAACTCGCAGGAAGCCCTCGCGTCTAGTGGATGCGATTCCCCACTTCACGGGGCCCGCGGACGACCGCGGCAGCGGCCCGACTGCGTGCTCGGGGATCGCGGCTACGACGCGGCCGCCATTCGGCGTGGTCTTCGAACTCGTCACATCGTGCCCTTGCTGGCCATGCGCCGCAGAGAGCATGGGAGTGGCCTGGGTCGATGGCGGTGGGTCGTGGAGCGCACATTTGCCTGGCTCAGTCAATTTCGCCGCCTACGGGTGCGGTATGACAAGCGCGCCGACATCCATGAGGCATTCCTCTCACTCGGGTGCGCGCTGATCTGTTGGCAGTCGCTGCGCAAGACGTGGAGGACCGCCGAAGCGGACGCCTTCGTTCGCCGGCGTCCACGGCCATGTCTCCGTTCTTCTTGGAGAACCGCGCCCATGCGGCTGCTTGGGAGCCTCCGGGGAGCAGGCCCTGGGCATCGGTCTACACTAGGCCGTCACTCAGGACTAATCTCATTCTCGCTGCGCTCCCGCCCGTATAATCCACGGCAAGCGTTTGGCCCTCCCCCCCGGCACACGCCTCGGCGTCTATGAAGTTACCGCGCAGATTGGCGCGGGCGGTATGGGCGAGGTGTACAAAGGCCGAGACACGCGTCTCGATCGCACCGTCGCGATCAAGGTGCTCCCCGAGGCGCTGGCCGCCGACCCGGAGTTCCGCGAACGTTTCGACCGCGAAGCGCGCACCATCTCGCGACTCGCACATCCGAACATCTGCACGCTCTTCGACGTCGGCGAGGAAGCCGGCACCGCGTTTCTCGTCATGGAGCTCCTGGAGGGGGAAACGCTGGAGAGCCGATGCGCGCGCGCGCGCGCCAAAGGATCTGGCCTGCCGTTCGACGACGCGCTGCGGATCGCTGTGCAAATAGCTGACGCCCTGGCCGCGGCGCACCGGCTGGGAATCGTCCACCGCGACCTGAAACCGGGCAACATCTTCCTCGTCCGTAGCGGCGGGGCGTCAGCCGCGATCGCCAAACTGCTCGACTTCGGTCTCGCTCGAACTGCAGCCGCCCTGACCGTTAACGCCGCCACCAGCGCGCCGACGATGCCGCCAGAGGCGATGACGGCGCGGGGCACAATTCTCGGCACGTTCCAATACATGGCGCCCGAGCAAGTGGAGGGAGGCCAGACAGACGCGCGCACCGACATCTTCGCGTTCGGCAGCGTGCTCTACGAGATGATCACGGGGAAGAAGGCGTTCGAGGGGAAGACGCAGACGAATCTCGTGGCTGCGATTCTCGAGCGCGACCCACCGCCGCTCACCACCGTGCAGCCGCTCGTGCCTCCACTCGTCGACTCCATCGTCCGCAAGTGCGTAGCAAAAAACCCGGACGACCGTTGGCAGACCGCATCCGATTTGGGATCGGCCCTGCGCTGGGCCGCGGAAGGCGCGAACGCCACCACGTCTGGCGCAACCGCAGTCGCCGGGACGCCGCGCACGAGTACGCGCCGAGTGGCGAACGGCGCTGTTGCGGCGGCGACAATTCTTGGCTCCGTCGCGATTGGCCTTGCCGTCGGAGGGCGGTACCTGTCGACCGTCGCCACGCCTGCCGCCCCCGTCCGGTTTGAAGTGCAGCCGCCGGCCAACGTGACGCTGTCGCCGGCGCCGATCGCTTCCGCCGCCCAGCTTGCGCTCTCTCCAGACGGGCGTCGTCTCGCGTTCGTCGCCGCGCGGACGCATGCCGCGTCGCAACTCTGGGTTCGCCCGCTTGACGAAGTAGAGGCGCAACCGCTCCCTGGCACCGAGGGCGCGTCGTATCCGTTCTGGTCTCCTGACGGCCGGTTCATTGCGTTTTTCGCGGGCGGCAAACTCAAGAAGATCGATACGACCGGCGGAGTGCCACAGGTACTCTGTCCCTCAGGAGCCGGCCGCGGCGGTGCCTGGAACCGCGAGGGCATCATCCTCTTCGTCGGTCAAGGAAACAGCCCGATTTCCCGAATCTCGGCGTCGGGCGGTATGGTGACGGCGGCAACGACGTTCGACCCTGGCCAGGCGGTCATCGGGCAGGCCTGGCCGCAGTTTCTGCCTGACGGCCGACACTTTCTCTACTTCCAGCGCAGTTCGAAGCCCGAGCACCGCGGCGTTCACGTGACGGCGCTCGACTCTTCGTCGTCCACACGCATTCTCGACAGCGACGGGATGGCCGTGTATGCCTCTGGGCGCCTTCTGTTCGTGCGGGACGGGACGTTGTTTGCGCAGGCGTTTGATGACCGTGCGCTTCAGACGAGCGGCGACCCCGTTCGTATCGGCGATCAGGTCGGCTACTGGACTGCTGGATTAGGTTACGCAGCAGTGACCGCGTCGCCGTCCGGTGTGCTGGCCCACGGCCCTAGTGTGAGGCTGACCACGAGCTTGCGTTGGCACGACCGCAGCGGAGCATCAACGGGGCCGTCAACCGCGCCGGCGCAGTACACGACGCCGCGCCTATCGCCCGATCAAATGAGCGTCGTGGTGGCCATGACAGATGACGCAACGGCGCAGCCCGATCTGTGGGTGCTGGGGCTGGCCCGTGGCACCGCCTCGCGCCTGACGTCCGATCCGGCCACCGACTGGTTTCCCGCTTGGTCAGCCGACGGCAGTGGTCTTTTCTTCGGGTCGAACCGCATGGGGGTGACCACGCCTTTCCAGAAGGCGGTCGGTGCACCAGAGGAGCCCGCTGCCGAGAGTCTGTTCAGAGCGGCTGGCGCCACGTCTCCCAGCGACATCTCAGGCGACGGACGACTTCTTCTGTACGTGCAATTGTCGCAGCGCGGATACGACCTTGGCGTGTTGACGTTGACGGGAGAACGCAAGGCGAGCACGTTCCTCGGCACGGCGTTCAATGAAGCCCAGGCTCGCTTCTCGCCGAACACCCGGTGGGTGGCGTACGCGTCGGACGAATCCGGCAGGTTCGAAGTGTACGTCCGGCCGTTTCCGGCGGCGAGCGGGCAAACGCAGATCTCGATCGCCGGGGGCACGCAACCGGAGTGGCGGCGCGACGGCAAAGAACTGTTCTATATCTCCGCCGACGGCAAGCTGACCGCCGTGCCGGTGACGACAGACGGAGCCACTTTCAGCGCTGGCACACCGCTAGGACTATTCGACGTCGAGGTGCCCGAGCCGAACCCGCCGTTCCCGACTGACTACGCCGTCACCGCCGATGGCCAACGGTTTCTCGTCAACACCGTCGTCGATCAACCGACGCGCCCAGCGCTGACCGTAATCCTCAACTGGACGTCGGGTCTCAAGAAGTAGGCGGATTCAGCACGTCTCGCTCGAGCCCAAGAAAGCGCGGACCAGGATTACTCCTCGAGTCGCGCAGTGTTGACCTATCGGCCAGCGCCTCGTCTCGGAGGGGTTTTGTTATAGGCTCTAAACTAATATTACTTTGTCGCTTCGTGCACGTGGATCGGCCGGTTTACGGCAGGACATTACTACGTACTGACAAAGTAGTACTAAGGCCTGTTTCGCTGTTTATAGCGGGCTGTGCCTGCGGCGGCGGAAAAGATCGCCGTCAGCTCGCGCGATTCGGCTAACAGGCGCGGCAGTTCCGTCGACTCCATCAGTTCGCCGGCCTCGATGAACTCCAGCCAGCCCTGACTCTCGTCAGCCTCTTCCGCCACGATGCCGATCTTCGCTGTGAACTCGGTGTGCGATCGGGCGCGGCAGGATGCGCGATAGTTGAACGCCACCGACGTCGCAGACTTTGCCAGCTGCCGTTGCACCGTGGGACCTGGTTCGGACGAAGGCAATCCCCTTATCAGCGCGCAAACATCGAGCGCAAATCGCATCGTCCGCCGCTTGAGAGCCTCGGCCGTTTCCCCCACGGTCCGGCATGTACGCACATCAGGTGCCAGTCACGGTCACCGCCGCCATTCATCCTGCAATCCCCCAATCAATTACCAGATTACCCAATTACCCGATTACCCAATTCCACCTGTCACCGCCTCCCTATCCTCCTCTCGTACTCCCGCTCCATGACATCCGCCATGTGCAGATCAAACGCCGGCGCGCTGCGCGGGTACGAGCCTCTGAACTCCGTGTGGCATCGATAGCAGACCGTGACATCCTTCAAACGGCTGTAGACGACGAGATCGATCAGCGCGGCACCCGCAAGAATCCCGTACGCGATCAGGTCGCGGCCGAACCAGTAGAACACGCCGCTCACGATCGCCCCGGCAATCACGACGCTCAACCCGATCGTCGGATCGAAGTCCTTCCGCGCGTAGAAATCGGCCCCCCGGCACACCGGGCAGCGGTCGACCCCGCGATCGTGCCGGAGCGCCTCGGTCATGGCCAGCGGCATCTCGCGGCCGCAACGCCCGCATTTGATGGCGGGCGCGACTTCGTCCCCGCGAACCGGCAGGCCAGCGTCACACGACGGGCAGCGGGCAAGGATCTGCAACCTGGAGGGATCTTAGGCGGCCGACGCGATGATCGCCCGGATGCCGTCGGCATCGAGCGATTCGACCTGCAGCAGCTGCTCGGCCATGGCACGGACCGCCCCCCGGTGCTTGGCCACGATCTGGCGCGCGGTCTCGTAGCCGGTCATCACGATCACCCGCACTTCGTCGTCCACGCGTTGCGCCGTCGCCTCGCTGATCCCGACGCCGCGATCGGTTTCCCACGGGTTCCCTGGCGTCCGATAGGCAAGCGGCCCGAGCGCCGACATGCCGAACTCACACACCATGCGGCGCGCGATCTCGGTCGCACGCTCGATGTCGTTGCCCGCGCCGCTGGTCATCTGCCGCAGGAACAGCTCCTCGGCGACGCGGCCGCCCATCAGAATCGCAATCTGCGCTTCGAGGAATTCACGCGTGTGGGTATGCCGATCGCCTTCGGGCAGCTGCATCGTCACGCCAAGCGCGCGTCCGCGCGGAACGATGGTGACTTTGTGCAGCGGGTCGGCGTTCGGAATCAGCGCCGCCACGACGGCGTGCCCCGACTCGTGGTAGGCGCAGGTGATGCGTTCGTGATCGCTCATCGCGAGCGACCGGCGTTCGACGCCCATCAGCACCTTGTCCCTGGCGTTATCGAGATCGACGGCGGTGACGGCGACCCGGCCCGCCCGTACTGCGAACAGCGCCGCCTCGTTCATGAGATTGGCCAGATCGGCGCCCGAAAACCCGGGCGTGCCCCGCGCGATCTGACGGAGATCGACGCCGGGATCGAGCGCCACTTTCCGGCTGTGAATGCGAAGAATCTGCTCGCGCCCCTTGACGTCGGGCGATCCGACGCTCACCTGGCGATCGAAGCGGCCAGGGCGCAGCAGCGCTGGATCGAGAATGTCGGGCCGGTTCGTGGCCGCCACCACGACGATGCCCTGATTGGGAGCGAAGCCGTCCATCTCGACGAGCAGCTGGTTCAACGTCTGCTCTCGCTCCTCGTGGCTCAGCGAGTTGCCTCCGCGGCTCCGTCCCACCGCGTCGAGCTCGTCGATGAAGATGATGCACGAGGGATGGCGTCTCGCGTCCCGAAAGAGCTTCCGAATCCTCGAGGCGCCGACGCCCGCGTACATCTCGACGAAGTCGGACCCGCTGGCGAACAGGAACGGAACCTTGGCCTCGCCCGCGATCGACCGTGCGAGCAGCGTCTTGCCGGTCCCGGGCGGCCCGACGAGCAACACCCCCTTTGGAATGCGGCCGCCAATCGCCGAGAACCTCGACGGCTCGCGAAGGAAGTCGACGATTTCCTTCACTTCTTCCTTGGCTTCGTCAACGCCCGCCACATCGTCGAACGTCACGGTGGTCTCTTCGGGAAGGGCCGTACGGGTCTTGCTTTCGAGCGCCGGGATACGACCGGTCGTGACGCGGTACATGGTCACGCCCAACAGACCCAGCACGGCCACGCCGAGGACCAGTGCTCCGTAACTGTACGCGCTCGGCTCTGAGGCGCTGCGCACGTCGATGCGAACGTTTCGTCCGATCAGGTCCGCGATGAACGACGGGTTCGTCGTCACGTAATTGGCCGGCGTCGTCGTCTGACGCGTTTGTCCTCCCGCGACCGTGTAGGTCAGCGTGTCGCCGCGCACGACCACTGCCGAGACCTGGCCGCGATCGAGGTCGCGCAGCAGATCGGAAAAAGATACGTCAACGACGGCAGGGGAGGGATGGCCGCGGACGACGATGACGACGGCCAGGATGACGGCCACGACGGTGGCCGCGGTCCAAAGGGCGCGGTGGCGGGTCCACTTGCCAGCTAGCACGTATAGGCTCCGTTCCTGCTGCGAGTGAGGTCGGGCATGAGCCGACCCCTACGTCACGACAAATTCTGCCGGTCCGGCCGAGACGATGTCTGTCACCCCTACGAAATATCGGACGATCGCCGCGTGCTCAACGCAGTGAATTGCGCCGATCACGATCGTGCGTCGCGGCGCCATTCCTACGTCGTGTCCACGTCGGCTTCAGCCGGACCCATTGATGCCAGCCTGACAACCGCACGTAGCTGTCCGACTTCAAGCCGGACCAACTCCGACGTCAGCCGGACCGACCTTTGATTGTTAGGGAGTTTCCGCGCCGGGGGGACAGCGGAAATCTATCAGGATTTTACCTGACGGATCCTCGAAAAGTAAATGTCACCGCTGCGCGCCGGCGCTTCGATACGGCCGAGGTGAAGTTTCCGCGACTCTTCGCGTTTCTGCAACACCATCGTGCGGCACCTGTCATGGCCGCCGACTATGCACGCCTTCGCGTCGCGATGCGCGAGTGGCTGCTGCTGGGGCCCAGCCCCGGAACCGGGCCTCTTCCGCCCTTACAATGACCGGATGGCGAAGGCTCATCAAATCGCGCAGTGGATGCGATCGCAGCTCTCTTCCGCCGCCGCCCGCGGGTTCGTCGTGGGTTTGAGCGGCGGCGTCGATTCGGCGGTGGTCGCCCGGCTCGCCCAGATGGCGGCGCCGGGCGGTGTGGTCGCCGCGCTGCTTCCGTGTCACAGCGACCCCCAGGACGAGCAAGACGCGATGTCGGTCGCCACGCTGTACTCGCTGCCGACGATCCGAATCGACCTATCGACGACCTACGACACCATCGTCGCCGACGCAGAGCCGGCTCTTCGCTTTGCCACCAGCTACGCCGAAACAGGCGTCGGGCCCTCCGATCACCTGCGAAGCCGGGTGCCGGCGGCCAACATCAAGCCGAGGCTCCGGATGACCTCGCTCTATTTCATCGCCAACACGCTGAACTACCTGGTCGCCGGGACCGGAAACCGATCGGAGCTGGCAATCGGCTATTTCACGAAGTACGGGGACGGCGGCGTCGACCTCCTGCCGATCGGTCACCTCTTGAAGCGCGAAGTGCGAGAGCTCGCGCGGGAGCTGCGCGTGCCCGATCACATCGTCAATCGCCCTCCAAGCGCGGGGCTGTGGCCCGGGCAAACCGACGAGGAGGAGATGGGATTTGGTTACGCCGAGCTCGAACGGTACCTGGAAGAGGGGCCGCAGGCCATTGCGCCCGCGCTGGCGATGCGCATCGAACGCCTCACGCGACGGAACGATCACAAACGCGTGCCCCCGCCGATGCCGGACGAACAGGGCGGGGGGAAATACTGAGGTTAGAGGTTAGAGGTTAGAGGCTAGAGGTTGGAGGCTGGAGGCTAGGGAGGGTTGGGGCCGGGCGCCTAACCTCTAACCCCTAACCTCTAACCTCAGCATCTACCCCCCCAACCGGAATTCCCTGTCGGACGGCCTCGACAATATGCCTCGCCGAGATGCCGTAGCGATCCAGCAGCTCATCGGGTTTTCCGCTGCGCGGGATCTCGCGCACGGCGAGCCGTCGGACGCTGAAGCCGGCCTCAGCTACAGCCTGGGCCACGGCGTCGCCGATGCCGCCGGCGGCGTAGTGATCCTCGACGGTGATGAGATGGCCGCCCGTCGCCTTTGCCGCGGCCACGAGAGCGGCCCGGTCAATCGGGGCGAGCGAGTACAAATCGATGACGCGGATGTGCGTGCCGGTCGCTTTCAGGGAGTCGTACGCCTTCAGCGCCTCGAACACCGTGACACCTGCCGCCACGACGGTTGCGACGTCGTCGCCGCTTTGCCGCAGTACTTTCAGGCCGCCGATGGCGAACGGCTCGTCGTTGGGATAGATCACCGGCGTCTGGGGACGGCTGGTGCGGATGTAGACAGCCCCTGGATGATAAGCAGCCAGGGCCACGAGGCGCTCGGCACTGACCGCGTCGCAGGGATAGAGCACCGCGATGTTCGGCTCGGAGCGACACATGGCCAGATCTTCGAGCGCCATCTGCGAAGGCCCGTCCTCGCCGATTGAAACGCCCGCGTGCGACCCGGCCATCTTGATGCCGACCTGGCTGATGGCGGCCATCCGGATGAAATCGGCCGCGCGTGACAGAAAACAGGCGAACGTCGAGGGAAACGGGATCGCTCCCCGCGCCGCCAGCCCCATCGAGGCGCCGATCATCACCTGCTCCGCGATGAAGTTCTGAAAGAAGCGCTCCGGAATCGCCTTCTCGAACTTGTCGCTGAAGGTCGAATTCTTCACGTCCGCGTCGAGAGCGACGATGCGCGGGTCTGCCTGACCGAGCTTGGCGAGCACGGCCCCGTATGCTTCGCGGGTCGCCACCTTGTCGCCGACCTTGTACGAGGGGGGAGCGATCGCGTTGGGTCCCGTCGAGACCGTTTCACGCGACACGTCCGGCGGCTTCGGGATGTGGCGCGCGAGGTCCACGCTCGCGGGGAGCATCTGGCGTTCGAGCTCGGCCAGCGCGCGGTCGAACTCCTCGCCTTTCTTGAACGCTTTGCCGTGCCAGCCGTCCTTCCCTTCGACAGACGACACACCCTTGCCCTTGATCGTTCGGGCGAGGACCATCGTCGGCTGCCCTTTCGTCCGGCGCGCCTCGTCGAATGCGTCGAGGATGGCGGCGACGTCATGGCCGTCGATCACGATGGCATGCCAGCCAAACGCGCGCCAGCGTCGGGCGAACTGCTCCATGTCGTGCTGCCACATCGTGGGACGGCTCTGGCCGAGCGCGTTGACGTCGGTGATTCCGCACAGGTTGTCGAGACGGTCCGCGGCGCCCACGTCGGCGGCCTCCCACACCGACCCTTCGGCCGACTCGCCATCGCCGACGAGCACGTAGGTTCTGTAATCGGACCTTATCCTCCGCGCGTTCAGCGCGGTTCCGATCGCGGCACAGATACCCTGACCGAGCGATCCCGTCGCGACATCCACGAACGGCAGCCTGGGCGTCGGGTGTCCTTCGAGGTCGGAGTCGAGGCGCCGCAGCTTCAGCAGCTCGGCCCGGTCGAACGCTCCAGCGGCGGCCCACGCCGCGTACAGCACGGGCGCGGCATGGCCCTTCGACAGCACGAAGCGATCGCTGGCCGGATGCTGCGGATCCCTGGGGTCGAAACGCATCTCGGCGAAGAACAGCGTCGCGACGAGCTCAGCCGCCGAGAAACAGCTGGTCGGGTGGCCGCTGCCGGCCTCTGAGGTCGCACGCATCGAGTCGATGCGAAGCTGCGTCGCCACGTTCTTCAGAGCTGGAATCAGCGAGCTGCGGTCAAGGGACATAGGGCCACTCTCGGATTGCGGGATGCAGATTGTAGATGGCAGATTTTATTGCAGATTGCAGACCGAATTGCAGATTGCAGATTTTTGAGGCTGAAAAGCCGGTCTTCACGCGCGCAGGCCGAGCCATTCGGCCAGCGCGAGCCCGAAGGGCGCGGCGTCCGCCGGACGCGGCTGGACCGAGCGCGCCAGGTCGCGCAGCGCGTTCTCCGCGTGCTTTGCGTAATCGGTGTCGGTCGGGAGGACCGCCGTTCGCCGGTACTCGGGCTCCCGGTGCAGCGCCGCCAGTCGGCTCTGCACGCGTGCGGCGTCGCAGCGTGAGATGAACGATGCGCCTTCATCGACCGGCTGGCGCAGAACCGACTGCATCAACTCGTCGGCGAGCATCGCGTACGGCAGACGTCCACTCAGCGCGTATGCGGTCACCAGCGTGGAAGCCGTGCACACGTGGTCGGCCAGACCCCCGCGCTCGAACGGGGTGCCGGGTTCGGTTGGCACCTCATGTGAGACGCCGGCGCCAGGACGGTAAGCCGTGGCAACGCTGCGCTCGATGGAATCGACCGCCTGAGCGGTGACCGCCCGCGCTTCGGGGACCGCCGAGGCCAGCAGACACGATTCGATGGACTGCATACGGTCGTCAATCGCCGGCGCCGTCCATCGACCGCACACGAGAGGAACCAGCCGGGCGGCGGCATGAGCGAGGCGGGAATCGTCGGACGCGGCGGCGGCCTCGCCGAACACGGCGAGCCACGCGGTCGGATCCTCCTCGAAGCCGCCGCGTTCCTGGTGTTCGAGCTCTCTGGCGAACCCGACGCCGAGCGTCTCGGCGACGTCCGGCCGGCCCCCGCTCGAGTACCGTCTGAGAAGCAGCAACAGCGCGGCGGGACCCACCCGTTCGTCGTCCTCGACGGCGGCAACGATCCGGTCGGTCAGTTCGTCGAGAGTGGCTTCAGGTCGCTCGAATCCGGCCATGCCGCAAGCCTGCAATTATAATGTGCGGCATGTTCGCGATTCGCTACGTGACGCTGGCCGCGCTCGTCGTCTGGCTGGGCGGCCTGGTCACGCTCGGCCTCCTGACGGCTCCTTCCTCGGAGGACCTCCGGCAGTTTCAGTGGATCGGCTACGTCTGCGGCGCCATCGTCTTTGTCTGCCTCATCGTCATCAAGTTCGTCGGACCGCCGCCTCACGATTTCTTTCCCCGCGTCGGTCTGGCCGGCGCCATGTTGCTGGTGGCGCTGTCGTCGGAAGTGCGACCGCAGTCGAGCAGGACCGCGATGACCATCAACACGGCGCTCGGGTTCGTGCTGCTCTTCTGGTACGCCCGTGAATAATTGCAGGATTGCAGGATTGCAGGAAGGAAGGAAAGGAAGGAAGGATCCTTCATTTACCTGTAAGACTTCTTTCAATCCTTCCTGCAATTCTGCAATTCTGCAATCCTGCAATTCACTATGCATAGAATCACGCTGATCCCGGGGGATGGTATCGGGCCCGAAGTCACCGAAGGGGTGCTCCGGGTGCTGGCGGCGACCGGTGTGTCGATTGAATGGGAACGCCACACCGCCGGGGTCGTTTCGTTCGAGCGGACCGGACAGCCGCTGCCGAGCGAGCTCGTCGAGTCGATCCGCCGCAACAAGGTCGCCCTCAAGGGGCCCGTCACCACTCCGATCGCTCAGGGGTTTCCGAGCGTCAACGTCGGGCTCAGAAAAGCGCTCGACCTGTACGCGAACCTCAGGCCGGTCCAGAACCTGCCGGGCGTCGCCGCGCGGTACCAAGAGGTCGATCTCGTCATCATCCGCGAGAACACGGAGGACCTGTACGCGGGACTCGAGCACGAAGTGGTCCCGGGCGTGGTCGAAAGCCTGAAGATCATCACCGCCCGCGCCTCCACCCGCATCGCCGAGTTCGCGTTCGAGTACGCGAGACGGCACGGGCGCCGGAAGGTGACGGCCATCCACAAAGCGAACATCATGAAGCTGAGCGACGGCCTCTTCCTCGAGTGCGCGCGGGAGGTCGCCCGACGGTACCCGGACATCACGTACGACGAGAAGATCGTGGACGCCACCTGCATGCAGCTCGTGCTCAACCCGAACGTCTTCGACGTGCTGCTCCTCGAGAATCTGTACGGCGACATCGTCTCCGACCTGTGCGCCGGCCTCGTGGGCGGCCTCGGCGTCGTCGGCGCCGCCAATCTGGGCTCGGAGGCCGCGGTCTTCGAAGCCGTTCACGGAAGCGCGCCCGACATCGCCGGCAAGATGCTGGCCAATCCCACGGCGCTGCTCTTATCCGCGGTGCTGATGCTGCGCCACATCCAGGAGGGAACCGCCGCCGATCGCATCATGAAAGCGCTTGGCGCAGTGCTCGTCGACGGCCGGGTGAGAACACGCGATCTGAACGGCACCGCATCGACGCTCGAATTCGCCGACGCCGTCGGGGAAAAGATCGTGAAGGCGGACACGTAGTGGCCACGAGGCCTTGAACCCCATGTTATAGTCCGACAGGCTGCATGTTGGACGAGATCTCCCAGGCGGTGCTCGAACGCGAAGAGGTGCTTCGTTACCTTCGCGGCGACTACGGGGAACAGGGCGAAAAAGCCCGCGAGCGCATCTACGCTTACCTCGAGGAGCTTCGCACCACCCAGCGGTACCCCATCTACCGCGCGCTACAGCATCCCCTGTATCCCATCCTCAGGAAAATCGAGCGCAAGCCGGAGAATCTTCACCATGTTCTGAACGCGACACGGGCGCATCGCATCGTGTACGCGTCGAACCACCGGAGCCATACCGACTACCTCATCGAACCGCTCGTGCTCGACGACAACGGCGTGCGGCCGCCGCTCATCGCCGCCGGCATCAATCTGTTCGGAGGGCCGCTCGGCCTGCTGCATCGTCACGTGACCGGAGCC
>DATLLJ010000147.1:0-7574 GCA_035537875.1 Vicinamibacterales bacterium
ACGGCGGGAAGATGACGTAGGTCCCCACGATGACGGTGAGCCAGAGCAGCACGGCGCTCAGCACCGTGGCGCCCGCCAGCGCCCCTGATCCGGGCGGGACGGTCACGTTATCGGACGAGCGTGCGGCATAGAGGTAGAACAACGCCGCGGCCAGTCCCATAAGGGCGCCTCCACCCAATCCGACCCCGTGAACCATCGTCCAGATACTGCGTTCCGAGAACAACATGGAAAACCTCCCAGTCGCATGGTCAGGCGCGCTCACCCACGACACGCGGTAGAGCAATCATGACCTGTAGTCCGATGGTCGACGCCGGCGAGTCAAGCCGGATTGTGCCCCGATGCAAGTCGACGATCCGCTGCACGATCGACAGCCCGAGCCCGGTGCCCGGTGCCTGCGTCCCCGGCGCGCGATAGAAGCGACGGCCGACGTTCGCGCGCTGCTCGGCAGGGATGCCGGGACCTGCATCCCGGACCGTCACCCGCACGTCGGAGTCGGCGACCTCCATGTCCACGTCGACCTTCGTGCCCGGGGCGCTGTACCGGATGGCGTTGTCGACCACGTTTCTGAAGAGAATCGAGAGAAGCCCGGCGTCGCCGGAGACCAACGCGTGCTGTTCAAGCGTCAGCTCGATGTCCATCCCCTTCGCGAGTGCGGCTTGCGCGAGATCGCCGATCGTGCCCTTCAAGACGGCCCCGAGCTCCACCGGGGTCGGCTGGAACGACACCGCATCGGGAGCCAGACGGGCGAGCGTCAACATCTGCTCGACGGTGTGTGCAGCTCGATCGCAGCCGGCGACCACGCCATTCAATGCGTGCGCTCTCTCAGCGTCGCCGGTCGCTCCCAGCGCGACCTGCGCCTGGGCGCGGATGCCGGCGAGCGGCGTCCTGAGCTCGTGTGCCGCATCGGCGGTGAACCGGCGTTCCTGTTCAATCAATCCTTGTACGCGCTCGAAGAGCTGGTTGAGGCTGGTCACCAATGCTCCGATTTCTGACGGCGCATCGGCAACATCGAGCGGCGTCAGATTGTCTGCGGACCGCGACGCCACCTGCTGGTTGACGTGCGTCAGCGACCGCGTCGCGCGACCGACGGCCCCCCAGATGACGAGGCCGAGGATGGGCAGGGTGATGGCGAGCGGCACGACGAAGTTGCGCGCCACGGCGGTCGCAAGCTCGTCACGCTCGTAGTTCTGCTCGGCCACCTGCAAGAGCACGCGGCTGCGGGCGTCCGAGGTACTAAAGACCCGCCAGCGGGTGCCGCCGATGGTCGCGTCACTGAATCCCTCCCTGACCGTCGAGAGCGGCGTGTCCGGTGCGTGCTGCGAGTGCAGACCGAGCGTGGCCCCGTTTCTCCAGACCTGGAACATCACGCGCCGCCCGTAGCGGTGCAGCACCGGCGCGTGCTCGGTGTCGACTTCGTCCTCGTCTTCACGTTCGTCGCCGTCGTGTTGCACGCTGATCAACGATGCCGTTTGCGCGAGATGTGCATCGAGCACCTCCGCAACCTCGTGCCGGGCATCTCGAAAACTCACGGTTGCGGCGATGCTCCACGCGACTGACACGGCCGTCAGGAGGAGCACGAGCAGCTGCCGTCGAACGGAGCGTTGACGCGATTCAGGCATGTTCGCCTCGCGGCATCACATAGCCGACGCCTCGGATGGTCTTCACGATGTCCGCCCCGAGCTTCCGCCGCAGGTGGTGGACATCCACTTCGACCGCGTTGCTCTCGACCTCCTCGTCCCAGCGGTACATCCGCTCCTCGAGCTGTTCGCGCGACAGCACACGCCCGGCGTTGAGCATCAGCTCCTGGAGCAGCGCGAATTCTCTGGGCTGTAGATCGATCGTCTGGCCGCTCGCGCGACGGTTCTCGCCGCCGAGTCGAGCGCAACAGCTCCGACACGCAGAAGCGCCGCGGGCTCGCCCTTGGACCGCCGGACCAGCGCTCGCAGCCTCGCCGCGAGCTCATCGAGGTCCATCGGTTTGAGCACGTAGTCGTCCGCACCGCTGTCCAAGCCCTTGATCCGATCCTGGACGGCATCTCGCGCCGTGAGGATCAACACGGGTACCTTGTTGCCTCTGGCGCGTTCGGACCGCAGGAGCTCGAGTCCCGTCACCCCAGGCAACCCGAGATCGAGGATGATGGCCGCAAATGGTTCGATGCGCATCACGGTCTGCGCTTCGCGCCCGTCCTGGACCCAGTCGGGTTCGAACCCCCGCTGCTTCAGTCCGACCGTAAGGGCATCACCGAGCAGCGGGTCATCCTCGACGACCAGCACACGCATCTCATGTCCTCGTCAGGCGGCGACGCCTTCAATTGTCCACTGCCCGTAGGCGTTGATGAAGTGCGCGCCATGAGCACGGAGAATCTCGGCGACGGCGTTCTGGTTTCGGCGCCCATGAACGTGGACATCTACGACCTGGTGCCCCTGAGTCAGTTCCGCTTGGTACTTCCGCAGGTGCGCTCCTTCCACGGTCCAACGTTGCAGTCCGCGGAGCACGTGTGTCACACCGCCACTGTGGACGCCCTCGGCATCGATCTGTTGCGCGCCTTCCTCCCCAGAGAAAGCAGCCAGGTCCCGGTCTCCGATCCCTGCTCGTTGGAGCTTGGCGATAGCGGCCTGCGTCTGGCGCGGATCGTCAATGACGGCGATGACCCGATTCGTCAGGTTCCGCAGGGCATGTCCGTTCTGGTTCGTCTTCATGTGGCCTCCGAGGATCAACCTCGAATGCCAGTGTAAGAACCGAACCTTATACCGCTCTTAACGACTTGACGGGTGGAATCTGGGCCCCATCGCGACCGACGAGCACGGAATGAACACCCTCAGTCACGAGGACCCTGTAGAACGTGAGGAACGTCACGACGGATGCGGTCGTCAGGTAAACGACGTTGGCCCATACGGTCGTGCGTCCGGTGCCGAGCAGCAGTCCGTGTGCGACTGCCAACCAGAACGCCACGAAGCTCGCGTAGTGTAGCCGGCGCCACGCACGGCCGCCGATATGCCGCCGAACGTGGAAGGTGGCAATGAGCAGCAGACAGAGCCACGCCGCGATCTGCCCCAAGGCCACGAGCAGTGGCTCGTAGCTCCCGCCGAAGGGCAGGATGACGGCGCGCAGCGGAAAACTCGCGTAGCGATCGCCCATCAACACAAGGCTATGGAAGCAGGCGAACCCCGCACCCGCGGCGCTGAGAAACTGGTGCGCATCGAGCAGTTGGGGCGGGCGCATCCAGGCGCGGCCCGTTCCCGTGCTGAGCAGCAAACCCCAGGTCACCGATCCCCACAGCAGGAGATACGCGACGAACCTCGTAGCGCGGCTCAGGTACCAAAACGACGTCGTGCCTGCCGCGAGGCCGGTTGCGCCGATGCCGATGACAAAGCCGCCCGTCGCGAGCGTGATGCCGACAACGGCACTCACAACCAGGCTCCCTGGTGCGATGACGTTCGTGTCAAGCGCAGTGGAACGAGGCATGGGGCGCGACCTCTTGGTGTGGAAAATCGCCGACGACCATCTCGCGACCATCGGTGGCGGTCAGTAGTGCGGACACGCCGCGTTCCAGTAGATAGGCGGTGCCGGCGCTGCTGCCGAGTACGAGTGCGACCTTGGCAGCGACGTCCGCTGTTATCGCGTCGGGCGCGTGCACCGTCACGGCATAGAGGTCAGTGTCCGCGGACGTGCCGGTTCTCGGGTCGATCACGTGATGCAGCATCCGGTCGCCGCGCAGCCAGCGGCGTCCGCCGGTACTGCTCGTCGCGAGCGCACCGGAGCGCAGTCGCACAAGGGCGCGGTCGCGTTCCGGCGTGAAGGGCTCCTGCACGCCGATCGGCCATGGCTCACCATCAACAGTGCCCACGACTCGCAGATCTCCACCGGCGTCCACGAGCACTGGACCCAGCGGAGCCAGCGTCAGCGCGACGTGATCGACCGCCCACCCTTTCGCAATGCCGCCCAAGTCCAAGGCGAGATCGCCTGGGAGATCGACCGAACAAGCGCCGTCGTCCATCCGGATACGTCGCCAGGAGCCGAATGTCCTCACTGGCGGGGAATACGTCTCCTCTGTATCGCCGCTTGCTTCGATGGCTTCGTACTGCGGTCGTAGCCTGCGCGCTCCAGACTGTGAAGGACGGTCGGATCGTAGATGCCGGCGCTCTCATGCGCGGCATCGAGGGCGGCCACAAGCACGGTCCAGAGCATGGGCGAGACCAAGTGCGGTCCACGCCCCGCGGCGCCGTTCAATCGACTGAGCGCGGAGGTGCTGCGGAAGCGACTCAATTCCGCTTCTACGCCGGCAACGAGATCCTCGGCCCACTGCATCCCAGCTCGAATCATCGGCATTCGCTCGGCGTCCGTGGACCAGACCCAGACGCCGACGCCGGTGTTCATCGCGCGGAAGTGATGTTCGTACAGCATGGTGGTCACGAGCGGCGCGTACGCGTCACGGGCGGTTGAAACACGGGCTTCTGTGGCATCGCCGGCAGCAGCATCCCAGCGCTCGGCGGGACAGGCCTCGGTTGCTTGGGTCCCTTCACGTGGCGCGCGGGCAGGACTTGGGACGGCATCGGCGTCGTGACGGGTGCGACAACAGCGCTCTCAACGGGCGGTTCGCCCGTCGAGAATGCCACCCACCCGAGCACAGTTGCACCGAGGCTGGTAAGGAGCACCCATGCCTTCCACCATTGGCCGCTGACAGCGGAGCCACCGTGCGGTCTCTGAACTCGTGGTCCGCTTGCAGAACCTGTAGTCGCGGCAGTCTTCATCGGACCTGATTCCGCATGGCGTCGCTGTCTCTCTTATCAGTCGTCGTGTGAACGGCGTCGGTCAGATCGGCGTCCACGACGATCGTCATCGCCATCGTGCTCCCTGAGCCTTTCATCCTCATTTCGTGCGGAGGCGAGCTGGGGCTGCGGCGACTGCAGCGAGCGGATCTGCGCATAGGCATCATCGAGCGCTCGATAGGCCTCCTCGAGCTTCTGCCGGTAGGCGCCGATCTCGTCCTGAATCGCGCCTTGTGTCGAAGGCGCGGGCGATGGCTCGGTGAGTCCGGCCACTGCGTCCCGGTCGCGTCCGGTCGGTGTAGGGTGCGCGCTCGCGGCAGCAGTCTCGCGGCTTGGCGAGTCTGAAGCGGTGCGCAACCAGCCGTTATCGAACCCAACAGCCAGTGTCCCGCCGCCAAGGACGATTACCGTGAGCAGACCGGAGATGATGACGACGGATCGACTTGCAGGAAGTGGCATAACGAATCTCCTTGTGCTGAAGCATCGAGCAGAGTCTGACGGCCCAACCTTATGGCTGCCTTAACGTCCCGTATCCGGCGGCTACAATCGGCACGAGCGAGGTGCGGCATGCCACACGGGGAGCGTCATCGGAGCGAGCGGATTGGATGGCTGCGTGCCGCGGTACTCGGCGCGAACGACGGCATCGTGTCCACGGCGAGTCTGGTCCTCGGCGTCGCGGCCGCGGCATCCGCGTGGCAGGATGTGCTGATCGCCGGCGTGGCGGGCCTTGTTGCTGGCGCGCTCTCAATGGCGGCTGGCGAATATGTCTCGGTGAGCTCTCAGGCCGATACGGAGCAGGCGGATCTGGCACGCGAGCGGAACGAGCTGGCGACGGAGCCCCAAGCGGAGGAAGACGAGCTCACGGGAATCTACGTTCGTCGAGGAGTGGAGCCGGAGCTCGCTCGAACCGTTGCGCGCCAGTTGATGGCGAAAGGCGCCCTGGCGGCACACGCACGCGACGAGCTCGGCCTGACCGAGGAACTCGCGGCCCGGCCGCTGCAAGCTGCCCTCGCGTCGGCGGCCACCTTCGCCGTCGGAGCGGCGGTGCCGATACTCGCGATACTCGTGGCCCCGATGAGCGCGCTGACAGCGACCGTTGCCGCGGCGTCACTTGTGTGCCTCGTCGTCCTCGGCGCAACGGCCGCGTTCGTCGGCGGCGCGCCAATTCTAGTCGGCGCCGCGAGAGTGACGATCTGGGGTGTTGTGGCGATGCTCGCGACGGCAGCCGTCGGAAGGCTCTTCGGAATCGTCGTTGGCTGAACGGCCAGTCGAAGAATCCTCTCCGCACGTTGTCCGCTCAAAGTACTTCTACGCTGTGGATGGGGCGGACGACGCGACGAGGCGGGGCTACTTGGACAGGCGTATGCGCCGGGTCGCCAGTTCTGAACGCGGCGGATCGGCTGAAAGCACTGTCCCCAAGATTGTCCCTGTCAGCTCCAAAAACCTCGCCTCTCGAGCCAACAGCAGCCAAGTCGGTCGATCGGGGAAGTGATAGAAACGCGAGGATTTGCGAGGAAAAACGAAGATGGCCGAAACGCTGATCGGCGTTTAGCAAACCGCCGCCTTCAGCCTCTCGGCCACCTCACCCTGTATACCGGAGCCCCTTCCGAACGGGTTCCTAGGTCTTCCGGAACGCCTTGTAAGTGTACGCGAAACCAGGCGACCTCACCATCTGCTGATACAGATGGCGACGGGCCGTCAAAGGGCGGGCGGGGCTGGCTCGGCGAATGGCGCCGCGGTATTTCGGCGCGCGCGCGCGTGGTGCAACGATTGCACCGTGGCTTCGTACCACGTGCAGGAAACGAAGGAGCCACTCATGACCATCAGATGCATTGCCGCGGGAACGCTCGCGCTGTTCTCGACAGCCGTCCTTGCAGCGTCTCAGGTGCCGCAGTCTCCCGGTCGGCCCCCGGCCCCGCGCCCGGCGCCATCGCTGACTGCCACCTCGGGTCAGACAACGACCGTCCTGGTCGGGTGTCTCTATCGCGAGATTCAGGTGTCCGGCAACCCCGGTGATTACGACGACTACATCCTTGCAGATGCCACGACGCCTCAGACGGGTCCGTCGCGGCCCGGAGCGACCCCGGGCGCCACGGGCACATCGGGCATCGTACCGACGACGGGCAACATGTACGAGGTCGAGAATGTTCGTGACTTTCGTCTGGAGGTGTACGTGGGCATGAGAGTCGAGCTCACGGGTACGATCGATCCTGAGGATTCGAAGGGTTCCGATCAGACCGACCTTCCGAATTTCGAGGCGAGAGCCATCCGGGCCGTCTACGGGACCTGTCCGCCCACCCCGGCCCTGCGTAAGTAAGAGCGCGAGCCGGGCGTGCCGTCGAGACACGGCAGGCCGAGTTCGGCGTCGATGTGTGAGGGAACGACATTCCGATCGATGAGCACGCGGATTGGCCTCCCTTCACCAAATCCGGACTCTTTCGTCAGCGCGTACCTCCCGTCCAGATACTCCTTGACGAGCGGATAGACTCGTTCGATCTCCGACGCCTGATCGACCGGCAGGATCGCCACGGGGACGCGTTGGTTCCGCAGCCGACGCACGATGAGTTCCTGCTCAGCAGGCGCCGCACCCTGATTGGCATGGAAGACGACGTTTCCACCGGCAATTCTGCGGTCGGCGTAGAAGAACACTTCCGGCTGATAACCCAGCACCAGCAGGCGATCGGTCGGCGCCGTGCATCTGTTGATATAGCGCGTGAGCGCGCGCAGCCCTGCGCTGCCGGGCGGCGCGAACTGCTCCAGCGGATCGCGGCGGAGATCCGCGATTGCACCCTTCAGCCGCCTCGC
>DATLLJ010000148.1:0-5159 GCA_035537875.1 Vicinamibacterales bacterium
TCCTGGCGAGATCAGACCCCGCTCGATCGTCAGAGCTCCAGGTAGTTTCAGTGCCTCGTCAAGTGCGTTGATTCCTCCAACGGGGAGATCCGGCAGCACTTTCCCATCTGGCACCGGAATCGCCAGGCTCCTCGGGTCAAGTGTCGTGCTCAGGTAGAAGGTCTTCCCATCCGGAGACCAGTCTGCTCTGCAGGTGTCGCAGAGTTTTCTCGTAACGCCACCGCGGAGCGGGACGGCGAGCGTTTCGACTACTGGGCGACCCCTGGTCGCGGGTGCGAGGATGATCACCCACTCACGGTCTGGGGATACTTCGCCCTTGTCGAGGAATGATACCGTCGGTATCCGTTCGAACCCAGTGCTGTCAGTCTTGACCCTGGCCAGCGCGTTGCCCTTCGCCAGCGACCGGAAGATCAACTCTCCGGGCGCGCCGAAGGACACCTGATCACCGGACTCGACGATCAAGCGTGGCGGGGTACTGCGGTCGAGAGGCGCCAGCCAGATCTGCGATGCTCCATCAGCGTTCGTCGTCGTGAACGCCACGTCCTTCTCGTCGCGCGAAATCGCATACGCGGTTACGGACTGTCCAGACAGCAGGATGTCGCTCTTTCCAGTTGCCAGGTCGACCGAGCGCAGGTCCGCGGAGGCCGGCAGCCAGCCCCGCGCCGCCAGCCACCAGTCACGCACGAAGAGATAGAACACGCGGGTACCGTCGCGGGAAATACGGGGAGCCGATGCATAGCCCTCCGATACGATCGCTCGTTCACCGGACGCGTCGCGAATCCAGACGGCGCTCCGACGCATGCCGATGGACGTCACGATCGACCGGCCATCCGGAGCCACCGCAACGCCTTCCTCCTCGAGAGGGCCGAATGTGATCTGCTCGGGCGCTCCGTCAGGAAACCGCTGGCGCCAGATGTGGGAGCTGCCGGCCACGACCGCGACGAAATACATCCACTTTCCGTCTGGAGACCACGCCGCAGACAGACAGGTACCACGCGGTCCCACCTGCCGGCCAGCGGAACTGCCGTCGAACGGCACAAGCCGGCACGGCTGCGTGAACGCGTGGGCCCCGGTCATTTCGACCACCAGCACCGATTGACGATCGGGCGACAGGTACGAGTAGTGCGCCATCGCGTGCTCGTCTGGCTGGATGTAGATCTCGCGCCAGGCGGCCCGGCTGTCGGTCGAAGTCACGATCCCCATGTGGAGGCCGGACTTGATTTCCGAGAACAGCACCTCATGGTCCGCAATCCAGGTGAGGCCGGACGCATTGGGGAGGAGCGGCGTTGCCTGACCGCCAGTGACCGGCACGGTCCACGTATCCCACGCGCCGGACATGACGTTCGAATACGCGACGCGCGTCCCATCCCTGTTGAACACTGGTGCGAACTTTCGGCCCGCATGCGTCGTCAGCTGCACCGACTCGCCGTTCGAGAGCCTGACCCAGATCTGACCGGAGCCCAGAAACGGCGACTCGTCGCGTTTGAAGACGATCATCGACCCGTCCGGAGAGAAGCTGGGCGCCGTGGCCGAGTCGCTGAAGTTCGTGAGCTGAATGTATTCCGCAGGAGAGGTGACGGCGCGCGCCGGTTTGACCAGATAGAAGATGGCCGCGCCGCCAGCGAGAACTAACGCCAGGATCGCGGCCGCACGGGCCCCGCGCACACGTGCCGGTTGCTGTCGCACGGTTATGGCGTCGTCGTCCCTGGCGTCGTCGATCTCGAAACGTACGTCGCCCAGGTCGCGCAAACGCCGCTTCGGCTCCTTCTCCAGGCATCGCTGAAGCAGCAGACGGACGCGGGCCGGTGTTCCCTCCGGGAGAGCGTCCCACTCGGGCTCGCGCTCCAGGACGGCGGCGATGGTGTCGGACGCCGTGGCGCCCTTGAATGCGACGCGGCCAGTCAGCATTTCGTACAGGACGCATCCGAATGCCCAGATGTCGGTCCGCTTGTCGACAACCTGACCCCGTGCCTGCTCCGGGCTCATGTATCCGGCGGTGCCCATGACGACTCCGGTTCGGGTGTAGTTCGCGGGCATCGTCGGCGAGTGCGTGAGGTCTGGCGTCGACGGAGCGCCCGCGACTTTCGCCAGGCCAAAGTCGAGGACTTTGACCACGCCGTCCGGTGTGACTTTGATGTTCGCTGGCTTCAGATCGCGGTGGATGATCCCTTTTTCGTGCGCGACATCGAGCGCGTCGGCGATTTGCCGCGCGATGCTCAAGGCGTCGCGAAGCGGCAGCCCCTGACCTCGAGACCGCTGATGCGCGACATCCGCGAGTCTGTCCGCGAGCGTCTGCCCCTCGACGAGCTCGAGCACCAGGAACCGAAGGCCGTCAGCTTCCTCGAAGCCGTAAATAGCACCGATGTTCGGATGATTCAGCGCCGCCAGCATCCGCGCTTCACCCTCGAACCGGGCGAGGCGGTCGCGGTCGCTCGTGAACGCATGCGGCAGGAACTTGACTGCGACGTCGCGTTGCAGCTTCGTGTCTCGGGCGCGATACACCTCCCCCATGCCGCCCGCGCCGAGCAGCGCCTGCACTTCATACGCAGCGAGCCGCCGGCCCTCGATCATCAACGGTGCGGCGCGAGGAATGGCGTCGCCCCAGACCACCGCGGGGGACTCGAGAAAACTCTTCGCGCGCTCGTCCGACGCCAAGAGCGACTCCACTTCCTGGCGCAGCGCCTCGTTGCCGGCGCAGGCCGCGGAGAGGTAGGCCTGACGGTCCGACACCGGCAGCGCCCGCGCGCCCGCGAACACCTCTTTCAGGCGCTGACGAACATCAGGGGGAAGTGCCACGTGCTGCGAATTCTACGCCTGCGCTGACGTCCTTGCGCCTCCGGGCCGACGTATATCGAATTTATACAACCCGCCCGCCTCACTTCTTCCCGGTTTGCTGATACTCCGGCGCAAGCTCCTTGCAGGCTTCGACCCTGAACGGCGCATCGGCCGGCAGGACGCTATCGGTATCCACGTACTTGTCCACGAAGTAGTCGGGATCTTCGGCGACGATGTCGCGAGTCAGCTCGAGCGTTGTCGGATTCAGCGTGAAGCGCTCGACGACGTGCAGCTTGCCGCTGTGGGGGAGTGAGCCTGCCAGGCTGCCGGGCGCGAAGCCGACAGTGTCGACGACGAGCGTATCGCCATCCCAGCGGCCAATCGAATGACCAGCGCGGCTCGGCGCGATGTTAGCCGGGTGCGCTTTCAGGTTCATATGCACCGTCCGGGTCAGGCCGGGCGAGGCGCCGTACTCCATCCTGATGGCGTTCGCGCTCTGCGTGATGCGATTGATCGTGCCGTCGAACACCCAGTCGAACAGGATGCTCGTGATCTGGCAGGAGAGTCGCGGGTTCTCCGATGTCGGCCGCTTGCGCAGCGCCTCCGCTGCCGCTTGACCCGCTGCGGTCAAGGTCACGGGCGGCGGGAACCAGCCGGCGGGTCCGTCCGGCATCGGTAGTTTGCCCGCCCTGATCGCGTCGGCCTGGCTGATCGGCACGAGTCCGGTGCGCCCGCGCCCGGGGGGCGGGGTGGCCAGGACCTGTTGCTCCTGCGCCCAGTCGCCGGCGAGGTTCGGCCTGCCGTTCGACAGCCGGAAAGGTCGTTTCGCGCGATTGGCGGAATTCGCGGCGCTCAGCTGCTGATAGCGCTCGAGCGTCGGCTTATCGCCAATCGTCATCGTGTCCACTGTGCACGCAGTCGGATCGTCGCGATGCGGGCTGCCCGTCACCTTGATGGATGCGCCCCGCACGAACATCTCCGGCGACCAGCCCGAGCGCCGGAGCACCGTGGCTCCCCGTGTCTCGCATTTCATCGCGATGACCTTACCGTCGGGACCGACGACATCGAAATAGACATAGGTGTGCGGGTTGACGAAATCGACCCGTGTCAGCTTGCCCTGGAACTCCACCTTCTGCCTTGGATCGTAGCGGCCGGCACCGTGGTGTGCATGGGCGCGTTCGACGAACACCGGTACCGTGAGCAGGGTGGCGACGAGTATCGCGAGTGTCACTCTTGTCATCTGTGTCCCCCGGTGTTCCCGAACGGTCGGACCACGCGGCGGACATTGTCTCATTCCTGCGACTTCGTCTGGCCGAAAGTGCATAGTCACGGCGAGGCGCGGCGCTCATATTCTGAGCGCCGCTGGATGGTGTAGACCGATGCGGTGCCAGGGCTTGGACCATGGTCAGCACGCATGACAGACGACGAGTGGCGTGAGTGGACGCGCGAGCATCGCGCCCGGTACGAGGTCCGGCCCCTGGTGGCCATGCAGCGCGACCAGCGAGTGCAGATTGGCTTCGAGGTCGAGCTCACCGCGAGCCTGCCTGCTCGGACGACGCCTGGTGAACCGCGGGAACCAGCCATTCGGAGCGTCATGACCACGCTGGGCGACCTGGCGAGACTGGTTCTTCCCGCCGAAGGCAAGCTGGCGCGCTCGGACCTCGCGCCGTCGCGCGCGCTCGTCCAGTTGTCCAAGGAGCCTGAGGAGATCGGCTTCCGACCGGAGGTGCGCCGGGCCGTCACAATCGTTCACCGCGACGACGTGTGGCGGCCGGTCGAAGAAGGAGAGCGGGAACTGCTGGTACCGTTCGAGCGGCGCTTCAAGGAACTGGGGGTACGGGCCGGCCCCCGATAGCAGCACTACTTCTGGCTCGATACCGGCGACGGAGAAGGTCGTCTCTCGAAGCTGCTCACGCAGAAACCGGAGGTCATCGAAGGCCCCATCGCGGCCCACGACTGACGGCCGCCGTCGGGGGCATGGCGAAGCCTCCTTTGCGCCGCACGCGTTCCGTGGTAAGACCGTCGCCGTCGGGCAGATGGTTGAAGCGCACAGGTTTCCGTGAGTGGCACTCAGCAGACAGGACACCGGCGCGCTGACAGTGCTCGTCGGCGCGATCTTCTTGATGTTCGGTTTTCACGGTTTCGCCGTCGCAGTTCCCTGGATGTCCTCTGTGATGCCAGTCAGCGAGGCCGTGCGGGAATGCCCAGGAGCGATCGAGCCGTCCTGGCCGGCCGTATTCTGCAGTCACGGCCAGCCGTTGGAATGGAAATACGGGCTGATCAAGGATCACCCAATCCGCTTCGCGGTCGCCTGTCTGCAGATGATCGTCGGCGGAGGTGTTTTCTTCGCGATGGCGATGCGCCTGAAGCGTTATCGCTGAAGG
>DATLLJ010000149.1:0-22277 GCA_035537875.1 Vicinamibacterales bacterium
GGGCGGGATGGGAGTGGTCTACGAGGCCGAAGACCAGCGGCTGCCCCGGCGCGTCGCGCTCAAGTTCCTCCCCGACGAGCTCGCCGACGATGCCGACGCCGCAAGGCGCCTCCGGCGCGAGGCGCAGACGATTGCGCTCCTCAACCACCCGAACATCTGCACCGTCTACGACATCGACGAGTACGAGGGACGGCTCTTCATCGCGATGGAGCGGCTGGGCGGCGGCACGCTCACCGTGCGACTGGCGCGCAAGACGCTCGATACGGGCGAGATCGTGGATATTGCCTCGCAGATCACCGCCGCCCTCGACGCGGCGCACAGCAAGAACGTCATTCACCGGGACATCAAACCGGGCAACATCTTCATCGGGGAGCAGGGACACGTCACGGTGCTCGACTTCGGCCTGGCCAGGCGGCTGCCGGAAGACGCCGACGGAACAGGGGGGATGGAAGGCTCGACGATACCCGGCCGCCCGCTTGGAACCGCCAGCTATATGGCGCCCGAACGGATTCTTCAGTCACCGCTCGACGCGCGCAGCGACCTGTTCTCGCTCGGCGTCGTGATTTACCAGATGGCGACGGGGAGGCTGCCGTTCACCGGAGCCTCCCCGGCCGAGACGGTTACAAACATACTGGAGCACGAACCGACCCCGATTAGCACGCTGTCACCCGATCGTCCGAGAGAGCTGAGTCGCGTGGTCAAACGACTCCTCGCCAAACGGCCTGAGGATCGATACGAATCGGCGTCGGCGCTGCAGCGCGATCTGCAGGGCCTGAAGGGACGGGCGAGCTCGAACCCGCTGGGACGGTTGCTCGCCCGTCTGCGCCGCCCCTGACCTCAGACCACACTCGCCGCCGGACGCCAATCGATGAGAATCTGGTCCTTCGTGGGTCCGCCGTGGTCCTTGTCCTCGACGGGAAGCGTGAAAGAAATCGCGCCGCCACCTGCGTTTTCAACCTGCCTGGTCGCCGCTCCCAGTGCGCTCGCGAGCTCCCGCCTCGCGTTGACGTCGTTGGGAATCTTGATGGATACGACGAACTCGTACGCGGCGGAGCCGAAATCATCCACCCCGGATTGATGGTGACGGTTTGGCTTGCTGGGCTTCGGGTCCTTCTTGCTGACGGGTTCTCCTCTGGGATTGTCGGCGTCAACGAACCATTCCACGCTCCCATTGCCGCTAAAGCCACCGGGCATAGCTGACCTCCTTCTGAACTAACGGCGAGCCGTGGCCAAATCGAGCTTGACGATCTCTCGGATTTCGGCCCGGGCGTAAAAGCGCTCATGATAGCTCTCGGGCAACGAGAGCCGCAGCTTTTCGAGCAGGGATTGCGCGGCCGTTGCTTCCGATTGCGCCCCAGCGCTGTCCCCCATCCCTGCCATTGCACGGGCGCGCCAGTAGTGCACCTGCGCCTGCATCTCGGGTCCGAGTCTGTGCTGTCCATCGACAGGGATGCCGTCGAGAGCGCCGATGGCTTCGTGAAACCGC
Organism: Vicinamibacterales bacterium; assembly: GCA_035537875.1. Taxonomy (GTDB): domain Bacteria; phylum Acidobacteriota; class Vicinamibacteria; order Vicinamibacterales; family CAVVIG01; genus DATLLJ01. The sequence goes on from DATLLJ010000149.1 coordinate 1,487, forward strand.
TGCCTCGAGACGAGGACGCTCGCCCGTTGGAGTCGGCACAACGTTTCCGAGTCCAACCGGCGCATTCTACGTGCTTGCTCGATACCGGCGTCGAGCGCCATGTCGGCTGACCCGGCTTTCGGATCGAGCCTGGCTCGATAGCACGTCGCTTCGACGCTTGCGGCGTCGGGCAGGTCGTCTGTCCACAACGCGGCCGCACGGTCGAAACTTCCCAGCGCCTGCGAGGCATTCCCGGACTCGTTCGCCAGCTCGCCGAGAGCGGTGTGGACGGCCGGGACGAGCCACCGCTCGCCGCGCGCGTCCATGGTGGCCAGCGCCTGCTCGAGCCGTGCCCGCGCACCCGCAAAGTCGCCGAGGCGCGCATAGGTCCGTCCCAGGACGACGGTAACTCCCAGGTCGTCCTTTCCAGCAGGCGCTGCGGCCGTTTCCTCGAGGAGCACCCGCGCGGCCTCGTATTCCGAGGTGGCGATATACGATTCAGCGAGACGGGCCGACGCGAACGCCACGCGGTTCCCCAGCTGGCGTTCTTTCGCCAGGCTGATCGCCGTGTGCAGCAGACGACGGGCCTCCTCGTGGCGACCGGCGTGAAGGTGGCTCGCCGCCTCCGCCTCCATCGCGATGATCTGAAAGTCGACGCTGCCGAACCTCTCGAGCGTGGCTCTCGCATTGCGAAGACGGCGCAGCGCGCCATCCTGATCGGCACCGTAATCGATCAGGAGGCTGGCCGCCTGGGCTTCCTGTTCCGCCGCGCGACGTTCGTCTCCCGTCCGCTGGTAGAAATCGCGCGCCTCCTGGTAGTACTGCAGCACTTTCGATCGCTCACCCAGCAACTCGAAAGTGACGCCGAGATTGTTCAGGGCGATGCCTTCGAGGGGCCCGTTCCCTACGGCGCGGCTCCGGGCAAGCGCCTCCTCGAAAAACTTCCCGGCCGCGGCGTAGTTGCGTTCCGCACCTGCGACCAGGCCGAGATACTGATAGACGCGTGACAGCCCGAATTCGTAGCCGAGCGCCTCGAATGTCGCCCGAGCCGCCTCCACGTTGTGTCTGGCCTCGGCGAGCCGCTCTTCACCGCCCTGCGCGCGCTGTGCATCTGCCAGGCACAACAGCGCCTGCGCTTCGCCGCCACGGTGTCTCCTCGAGCGGAACATCTCGAGCGCGGCCCTGGCTTGCTGCTCGGCGAGCGGGTAGTCGTCGAGCCGCACGTGGATCTGGCACAAATCGATGCTGACCCGCGCATACCCGGGATCCAGTCGTCTGACTTCTTGATACGCGGCGATGGCCGGCTGATTCCGATTCTGCCGCTTCAGGAAATCCGCCAGCTCGATCCGTGCCGAGACATCGTCCGCCGCGCGTGCCGCCAGTTCCCGATACCGTTGCTCCGACGCCTCGATGTCGGCCTGACTCTCGGCCAGGACCGCTTCGACGTAGACCGAGTCCTGCCGGGGCGTATCCGACGTCACCAGCTGCCTGGCCTTCCGAGCGGCCGCGACGGCCTCGTCACGCTGCCCGACCGCCAGCGACACGCGGCTGATCCAGGCATGAACCATGGCGTGTTGATCGTCCAGTACCGCCGCACGCTGAAGTGCCGTCAACGCTGACGCGTACTCGAGCTGTTCGTAGTGGTTGATCGCCTCCTCGAATGCCCGTGCCGCGTCGAGATTTCTGAAGCGCGCCGAAGCGGGCCGGCGGGTGAACGGCCGGCCCGGTCCGTGGGCCTCGAAATGCGCTTGGATACTGTCAGACACGAGGGTCACGAGCCGGTACGCCGTGTCTCTCGGCAACGACGACGTCAGTCCTTCGGTCTGATATGAACCGACGACGGTTCCGTCCCCGCCGCTGCGAACCTGCGCCTGCGCAGACCACGTTCCGTTCGCGTATTCGAGCGACGGAATAACCACGAACGTCGCCCCGCCCTCGGTCGCGATGGCCTGGATGGCGTCGGTGCTCGACACGTCCCCGCCACCAATGAACCGGCGGACGACCTCCAGGAGCCGCAGGTAAGGCACGACCCGCAGGTTCGGCGAATCCTGGAGCTCCTCGATGAGCATCTCGGTCAGCGCAAGACGGTACCCATCGAGCTCCGGCTCGCCTGTATGGTTCGCGACGGGCGCAATCGCGACGGGAATGCGGACCACGGGACGCGCCAGCCATGCGTACACTCCCGCCACACCGACGGCCATGACAAACAGACCGGCCGCAACTCGTTTCGGTGTCGTCGCACGCCGCAGACGTCGGCCCCACGTCAACGTCTCGGGCGCCGCCATGAGCGGCTGGATCATGGGCAGCGTCTCCGTCCGCAGATCGAGGGGCACCGTCCGCCCCTGCAGCAGCCGGAGATCGCGCGCCATTTCGCGCGCGTTCTGAAAGCGCCGTGTCGGATCCTTCTCGAGCGCACGGCACACGAGTGACTGGAGCGCAGGCGGAATGTCTCGGTTCTCCAGTAACAGCGGGACCGGCTCGTTCTTGATCGCGTGAAAGATCGCCTCGGGATACGCGCCGGTGAACGGCACACGCCCGCTCAGCATCTCGTACAGGACGATGCCGAGTGCCCACACGTCGCTGCGGGCGTCGGCCTCCTCGCCGCGGGCCTGCTCGGGCGACATGTAGGCGACCGTGCCCACCGTCGAGCCCGGCATCGTCAACTGGAGAGAGTCGGCGAACTTCGCGAGACCGAAATCGAGGACCTTGACCCCGTCCTCGGTGATCATCAGGTTGCCCGGCTTCACATCCCGGTGTACGACGCCCTGCGAATGCGCCTTCGCCAGACCCTCCGCCACTTCCGTGGCAATTTCGAGGGCGACAGCCACCGGCAGCGGGCCGGCCTCCAGCTTTTCCTTGAGCGTCTGGCCTTCGTAGTACGCCATGACGATGAACAGCTGCCCATCGTCGGTGTGCTGGATGTCGTGAATGATGCAGATGTTGCGGTGGTTGGTGGCGGATGCGGCCTGCGCCTCACGCAGGAAGCGCTGCTTGGCGCCTTCGTCGTGGCTCCACTGCGGCGGGAGGAACTTGAGCGCAACCGCACGACCGAGCTTGAGGTCGGTGGCCTTGTACACGACGCCCATGCCACCGCCGCCAATCCGCGCGACTACCTCGTATTGGGAGATGGTCCTGCCAATCAGAGGATCGGTCGTCGTACTCAAGCTGATGGACCATAGCCCTTATATCACAGTGAAAACGCCACCGCCCGCATATGTCCGGACGGCGGCGTCAACCCGAGGCGGTCGATTGCGCGAGCGATGCGGCGTCGATCTATCGAAGGTCGAGGTAGACGAACTGGCGACCGGTGGACTCGTTTTCCGGCCACCAGACGGTCACTGGCGGTGCGGTGCCGGCCGCCGATTCTGCCAGCGACACGACCTGATTGCGTGACAGACTGCTCGGCCGGGTGACGGCTCGCGTGAAACCCATGAAGTACGCCTTCGAACGATCGCGACTCAACACGCGAACCACGTCTGCAGACGTCTCCGGGTTGGCGATCTCGAAGATGTACGTCCCCGAGCCGAGCGAGACGCCCGGCAGCCGAACCGGCTGGCTGAAGGTCAGGTACGTGGTCCTGTGCGGATTCGCGATGGCATCGACACCAACCGAGAACCCCACGAGGAACAGCGCCGCGCCGCAGAGCGCCAGGGCGAGTTTGCGATTGACCATCGGTTTCTCTCCTGTTCCGAATGGCGGAAGTGCCACTCGTCAGTAGTAGTAACGACGGGCAACCCGGCTGCGAACGGGGGGATGGCAACGGGTTTGCTTTTTTCACCGACGCCCGCAGTAGATGGAACTTCGCTTCACTAAGGTTGCTGTTGGAACGCCGAACATCAGTCCATTCGCCGACCGCCCTCCTTGCCGACGATGATCCCGACGCCCGGATCATGTACGCCGGCTATCTACGCTGGCAGGGCTGGCGGGTCGTGACGGCTGCCGATGGTCGCGCGGCGCTCAACAAGGCTCTGGAGCTCATCCCTGATGTGGTCGTGCTGGACCTGGCGATGCCGCGAGTGGATGGCTGGACTGTACTCAAGGGACTGCGCGGGTCCAGCTGGACCGCCCATATTCCCATCGTCGTGCTGACCGCGAAGGACGACCAGCGTGATGAGGCGTTTCAGGCCGGCTGCAACGCCTACCTCGTCAAGCCATGCCCGCCGGAAGTCGTCTGGATGCAGCTCTGCGGGCTTTTTGTGGGACAGCCCACCCGTCGCGCGTTCTAGGCAACCGCACCGCGGAAGTCCCGCGTTGTCATCGGCTGTCACTTCCCCCGGCGCAGAAAAACATCGCCGTTGAACGTCCGGAGTTCGAACTCGGGGCCTCCACCGTTGATCGATCCGTAGATGGCGGCGTCCACATCAACTCGATTCCCGCGCTGCTGAACGGCCCGATTCCGCTCTCTGACGGCTCTTTCGCGCTCCTGAACGGCCCGATCCCGCGCTCTGACAGCATCTGGGTCGGCGCCTGGAGGAAGGGGCGGCAACGGTGGAAGAGGTGGCGCGGGGGGTGCGGGCCGTGGGGACGGTGCGGCGGCTGCTCCCGGTGGGGGCGGTGCGGCGGCTGCTCCCGAGGGAGTGGGTGTCGGGCGCTGCTGCTGAATCTGCAAGTCGAAGTCGGTGTAGACGTCCCCGCGATCGCTCCGCAGCTTGAAATTGGCTCTCACGGACGCCGGCAGGGTGACGTCGACATCGCCGTTGAGCGATGTGAACGACATCGGTTTGTCGGGCGTCACGCGGGTCAACAGCACGCGGACTTCGCCGTTGGTGGCATGCGCGACCACGGTCCCGCTCACATTCCTCAAGGTGATCTCACCGTTCACGCTCGTGACCTCGATCTCCCCATCGACACCTTCGACCGAGACCTCATCGTTGAACGCGCTCAAGTTCAGATTGGTTCTGGCCGGCACGTCGACCGTCAGGTCGTCACCGCCCATGAACCGGCCGCTGCTGACCGACATCACGTTGTTTTCCTCGACCACCCGAAGACCTGACGGCTGCGACAGGCGCCGCAGTCCGACGGTTTCCGGCCTGGGAGGGACGGTGGTCTCACGTCCTTCTCGTGTCGTCACGATCGGGTCGTCGGTGGTGACCACGACTTCCTTGCCCGTGGAGGCCCTCACCGTGAGGCTGCCCTGAAAGACATTGATCCGGACCGTACCCGGGCGCGACGGATCGCTGAACGGCACGCTGACGCGGTTGGCATTGCCCTGCGCCCGGACGAATCCGTTCGTGAGAATCAGCGCACCCAGCAACGCCGCGCACGCCGCCGCTTTCGGTGACTTGCACATGTTCGTGTTCCTCACAAGCTCAACTGCTCGACGCCCCAGACGGCTCGCCCACGCACGGCCTCGTTGGCCGTCGCGTCTTGTGAAAGTTGGCGAAGTGCGTCGAGCGCGTCTTTGTCCTTGGTTTCAACCATGAAGTCGATGACCGCAATCTGCACGAGAGGAAACGAAGGGTCGCCAAGAGCGCGCACGATCTCGCTCCTGACGAGATCCTGCTCGCTGAAGCGGCGAAGCGCATCGACCGAGGCCAGCCTCACGTTCACGTTGGCATCGTGCAGGAGCGTGTCGAGCAGCGCCCGGATGATGTCGTTGCCCGGCTGCTCGATCTGCGTGCTGCCGCTCACCCCGCGCAGACGCTCCGTGGCGGACTGCTGCTGCATGAGGGAGAGCGTCAGCATCTCGCGCATTTCGCGAAGCTCGAGACGCAGCTCGGCGAGGTTCTGAGTCTGCGCCATGTACTCGGGCGTCGGTCCGGTCTGGCGCCACGATCGGCCGGCCACGAACGCGGTAACCAGCAGCAGGCCAACCATGCCGACCAGCGCCGGACGGTACCACGCCGACCACCGCACCAGCCACGACGCCTCCTGCGGCGGGAGATCGTGCCGGATGCGCTGCCACACGGAGAGTCCGTACCGCTCGTCTCGTTCGGGAACGTCGATTGTTCCGATTGTCGCCAACGTGTCAGCGATCCGACGATAGACGGCCGCGCAGGCGTCGCACGTCTGCAGGTGCTGTTCAACGCGGTCGGGACGCCTGGCCTCACCGTAGTGGTACAGCGTCAGTTCGTCTTCGTCGTAGTGTGCCATTGCTCCAGCTCCACGCGCAGTTTCCGGACCGCGCGAAATACGGCCTGCTTCGCGGCGCTCGTGCCGAGACCGAGCACGCCGCTGATTTCACCAATCGTCCGACCCTCGTAGTGTCGCAAGGCGAAGGCCGCGCGTTCGAGCGGACTCAAGCCCAGAAGGGCCACCTCGACCTGACGCTGCACCTCGGCGCTCTCGGCCAGGCGTTCGGGCCCGGGCCGATCGGATGCGTGCGTCACCGCCGGGGGCTCGAACGACTCAGTCCACATATGTCTCAAACGGGATTGCCGGCTTCGTATGGCGTCGAGCGCGCAATTGGCGACGATGCGGTAGAGCCAGGTGCCGAAGTCGGCTCGCGTTTCGAACCGCCCGAGATACCGGTACGCCTTGAGGAAGCTTTCCTGCACGACGTCCTCGGCATCCTGCTCGTTGCCTGTCATGCGGAACGCCAGCCGGAACGCGGTCCGGCTGTGCTGCTCGACAAGCATCCGGAAGGCCTCGCTGTCGCCCTGGCGGGCCCGGGCCAGAACAGCCGCTGCGTCGCTCGCAGTCATCTGAGCAGATTAGACGCGCCGCCGCCGGCCGTGGTTAGGAAAAGTGAGCGATTATGCCGGCCGCGCCAGAAGGTGCCGCGCCAGTTCGACGACGTCTTCGAGCCAGAGGGGCTTGAACCGCAGTTCTGCGCCCAGATCGGTCAGCTCGGCCATGGTCGTGTCGTCGACGACGGCCCCGGTGACGATGGCGACGGGGGTGTGGCGATGTTCGGGCCATTCGCGAAGGCGATACAGGAACCCCAGGCCATTGATGAGGGGCATCCGGAGGTCCACGATGATGGCGTCCGCGTGGTGCGTGTTCGCCTCGAGCAGGCCGGTTTCTGCATCGACAGCGGTTCTGACGTTGTAACCCTCGCGTTTGAGCGCGGTCGCGAAGGTCTCGGTCACCATTCGGTCGTCGTCCAGGACGAGAATCGTGGGGCGCGGTTGGCTCGCACGGGTCTCCTGCGGAAGGATGCTCTCGGCCGGCTGCACTCTGACCAGCTCTGACCGGGAGGCGCCTCGCGCCGCGACCAGAAGCTCCTCCAGCTCGCTCTGGCGGATGAGCGCGCTCGTGACGCTGTCGAAATGCTCTGTAATGGTGCCGGCGGCGTGGTGGACCACAAGGCGGAATGGCGGCTGGCCCTGGGGTCCCAGGGCGGTGAGATCCCACCGAACGAGGTCCGGCCCCGCCATGAAGAAGTTCAACACGCCTTCAGGGCTGGGAACCAAGACCCGTGCCCGGCGCCGCTGCACGCCAGCGCACACCATGACACGGGACGAGTCGACGAAGCGCGTGCTGGTCTGGAACACCGTGTCACGTTCGTGACATGTCGGCTTCGCCGCCGCGATCACCCTTCACCGATAATCGTGTACCGCTGTGGGCGGGCCAGTATAATCCGCCTCACAGGCACACATCGTGTCCCTGGCGCCCGGCGTTCGCCTTGGCCCGTATGAGATCAACTCTGCCATCGGGACCGGCGGCATGGGCGAAGTGTATCGCGCCCACGACACCAAGCTCGGACGTGACATCGCGATCAAGGTCCTGCCAGACCATCTCGCCGCCGATCGCACACGGCTGCAGCGTTTCGAACAGGAAGCGCGCCTCGCTTCCAGCCTGAATCATCCCAATATCGTCACCATCCATGACATCGGTCTGGCCGAAGGGATTCCTTACATTGCCATGGAGCTGGTGGAGGGGCACACGCTGCGGGCGTTGCTCGCTTCGGGCCTGTTGCCGGTGCAGCGGGCGATCGATATCGCGGCGCAGATCGCGGACGGCCTGGCCAAGGCGCACGCGGCGGGCATCGTTCACCGGGACTTGAAGCCCGAGAACGTGATGGTGACCAGGGACGGCTTCGTCAAGATTCTGGATTTCGGGTTGGGGAAGCTGTCCACACCCTTCGCGGACAACCAGTCTCGCCTCGAAACGATCGAGCTCTCCGCCAGCGCGCGCACCAGTCCGGGAACGATCCTGGGCACCGTGCAGTACATGTCTCCTGAGCAGGCCGCCGGACGAGACGTCGATTTTCGATCGGATCAATTCGCATTCGGCCTCGTGTTGTACGAAATGGTGGCGCGTCGCGCGGCGTTCGAGCGTCCGACAGCCGTCCAGACGATGTCGGCGATCATCGCCGAGGAGCCACGGCGGGTCGCGGATCTGAATCCGCGTGTGCCCGAACGCGTGCAAGAGATCATCGAGCGTTGCCTGGCAAAAGATCCCGACGCGCGTTACGCCTCCACGCTCGATCTCGCACGAGAGGTGAGGGGCGTTGCCAGACACGAACGCGACGGCGGTCGGGGCCCGCGAGTCTTGCTCGGGCTGTGGTGGGGCTGGCCCCGGCGCTCCAGGGTCGCCGCGGCGTTCGCGGCGGCGGCCATGGCGGTGACACTCGCCGCGGTCGCGCGGCCGCTCGCGCCGGTGCTGGTGCGCTGGGCGCGTGCACCGGCACAGGATCCGATCCCGACGAGGAAGAACGTGGCGGTCCTTCCTCTTCGCGTTGTGGGTGGGACGCCACAGAGCCAGGCGTTCGCCGATGGTCTGAGCGCGGCGCTCTCCGGCATGCTCGCAAGGTTGACGACGGTGCCTTCGTTGCAGGTCGCTCCGGCGGATGAAGTGCGCGCCAGCCGATTGGAGGATGGCGCGGGGGCCAGGAGCGAGTTGAGCGCGAACCTGGTGTTCGCAGGCACCGTACATCACGTCGGCACGGAGGTGCGCGTTGATTGCGCGCTCATCGATACGGCGACGTCGCGTCAACTGCGCGCGAACACGGTGACCGCCCCGGTATCGGATCCCGTGGCGCTCCAGGATCGACTGCTGAAAACCGCGCTGGAGATGCTGGGCGTGGAAGTGTCCGCCTCCGAACGCCAGGCGCTCGTGCCCCGCGACACGCGGGTCGCCGAGGCGCACGCGTTGTACCTGCAGGGGCGTGGGTATCTCCAGTACTACGAGAAGCCCGAGAACATCCAGAGCGCGATCGGCGCGTTCGATGCCGCGCTGAAACTCGATCCCGCCTACGCCGGCGCGCTCGCCGGCCGTGGCGAGGCGTTCTGGCGGAAGTACGAGATCACCGAGGAGCCAGGCTGGACCGACGCTGCCGTGGCGAGCTGTGCGCACGCGATCGTGCTGAATGCCGACCTTGCCGCCGCCCACCTCTGCCTGGGTCGGGCCCACGATGGCACGGGCCGCTACCAGGAGGCGGCGGTCGAGTTCGGTCGCACGATCGAGATCGAGCCGACCAACGACGAGGCCTATGCGGGCCTTGGACACGCCGAGGAGAAGCTCGGGAGGAGCGACGAGGCGGAAAAGACGTATCAACGTGCGATCGAGCTGCGCCCGCAGTACTGGGTGAACCACAACCGCCTGGGCCACTTCTATTTCAGCCAGGGGCGCTACAGCGACGCGGCCGCCACCTTCGCACAGGTTGTCTCGCTGGCGCCGGACAGTTTCCGCGGTTACAGCAATCTCGGAGGCACCTTCGTCCAGCTCGGCCGCTACGACGAGGCGATCGAGGCGTTCAAGACGTCAGTTGGCATCCGGCCGACGGCACCGGGCTATTCCAATCTGGGCACGGCGTATTTCAACCGCGGTCTGTTTGCCGAGGCGGCGCGCACCTTCGAGCAGGCCGTCACGCTCGCCGAGACGAGCTACGAGTTGTGGGGCAACCTGGCCGACGCGTACTACTTCGCGCCGAACGAGCGCGCGAAGGCCGCGGCCGCTTACGGAAAGGCGATCGCCCTTGGGCGGCCCCAACTTGACGTGAACCCACGGAACGCTGCCTTGTTGACCGACCTGGCGAACTACCACGCGATGATCGGCGAGCGGAAAGAAGCGCTCGCGTTGCTGGAGCGCGCGCTGACGATCGCGCCGCGAGACGGGTTCGTGCAATTTGGCGCCGCGAAGGCGCTCAACCAGCTCGGTGACACGGACCGGTCGCTCGATTCGCTGGAAAATGCTCGCGAGGCGGGATACTCGATGACCGTCGTTCGCGACACGCCGAACTTCGACAACCTCTGGGGTCATCCACGGTTCCAGAGGCTACAACGCGGGCAATAGCGCCAAAGACAGGAGGCCTCATGCCGCAAACAAGAGAGATCCGGATTCACTCAAACGGGCCGGAAGCCGGCAAGGTCGTGGACGCGGACCGAGACGTGTTTGTAACCGTGCGAAAGGGCAAGGGCGGCCCGGATAAGGTGAAGTGGGTACAGTACCCTCTCAACGGGGGAGAGACATACATCGTTGTTTTTGGCGCCGGCTCCGGCGACCCTTTTGCGGCTAAGACCGTTACGGTTCCTAACACGGCTGCGGGCAGCGGCAACGCAGAAGAGATAAAGGGGCTGCCTGGGACTTATAAGTACATCGTCGTTCGCGATAGCGACGGGGAGGTGACAGACGACCCGAACATCATCATCAAGAGCTAGGGACTTCCTTCCCACGAGTACCCCGGCTCTGTCGTCAGCCGCGCGTCCTCAACCGGGATTCCCACGGTGAAGTGGTAAAGGCTTTGAAACGCATGGTCCTCGATGCCGAGCAGCCGATGCACCGGATCGTCGTAGAAGCAGCCGATTCCGGTCGCGCGGGCGCCGGCCGCCTCTGCCTCGAGATAGAGCACCTGGCCAACGATCCCGGTCTCCCAGAAGAGATGGCGATAGAAGGCGGGGCCCAGCTCGTCGAGGCTGGACGAGAAGTCAGCGATCATCGCCAGGCTGAAGAAGCCATCCGCCGCGATGTCCTGGTCGCAACTGAGGCGGCGCGCCAGCGAACGGCAATCACCTTCACGGAGCAGCCACAGCGAGGCCTGCTCCGACACCTTCGACCACGCAAACTCATTTCGGCATGCGGCCCTGATGCGGGGCAACGCCTCCGTCGCACGCGCCAGCAGATAGAGCCCAGGCGCAACGCCTTCGACGCGATGCACGAAAAGCACCAGGTGTATGCAGGGTGACCACCAGAGCGAGGACCAAGGCGGACCCGCGTCGGGGATTGTCCGCCCGAGCATTCGCAGGAACGTCTCACGATCGGTGAATGACGAGCCGTCGAAGGCGACGGCGCTGCGGCGCTGTATCGTGAGGGATGCCGCATCGATGTCGCGGATATCGGGCTCACCATTGAACCGGCTTTGACCGTTGGACGCGGGCGCAGGCCACCGCTCGCGTCCTCGATCCTCGGTCGCCCTGGCGACGTCGTCGATGAGGCTCCATCGCACATGGTCTTCACTGAGCTGGCTGGCCCGGCCGAACCATTGGCCGTCGTGCACGGCCTCCAGCAGAGCGCGATCGACGGTTGCGAATCCAAGCGGCAATCGACGGCCCACGACCAGCAGACAGGCCGGCTCCTCGCGCTCGGCTTCGACATAGTCGGCGTCGCGATCGATACCGATCAGCGATGCCACGGCGCGTTGCGGCCAGCTGGGGAGTATCGCCAGGCGCCATCCACACAGCGCAGCCGACAGCGCAAGCGCGCCGACGGCATGCCCCACATCGTGCTGACAATATCTGAAGGCGCGCTCGCCGTACTTCCAGGACTCTCGCCAATGAATCGACGTCAGCCCCATCAGAAATGCATCGGACGGGTCGCCGTCGCCACGGCGCCACCGGTCCGGGGCGAACGCGCAGCGTTGCTCGAGAGCGTGGCGGTCGACTGCGTAGTGCCAGACGCCGGCAAACGAAGCCGTCCGCCCGTCTCCGACTGCTCCGGTGATGACGTACGCCTCGGTGGGATGCAGATTGCCGCTGGAAGGATTCACACGCAGCGACCAGCGTGCGTCGCGGAGCACCTTCCAAGCCGAGAGTCCGAGCGAGTGACGCAGGAAATACCCGATGGAGGCCGCGGTGATCGGCAGCGCCGGAAGGGGCGCTGCCGCGAACAGGCTATCGTAGGCGGCGCGGACCAGCGCTACACCGGGACCGGAGGCGTCCGGCGACGGAAAGAGATTCAAAACGGGGGCGCTGTCGAACGATCGGAACGGACGCGGCTGGGACGCCCAATCGAGATAGCCGAGCGACCTGGCAAAGCGGTCGAAATGATGCTTGGTGGCATCGTGATAGCGGTAAACGCGCTCGAGGTCAGTGAGTTCGTTCAATCAGGTTCATCTTATCGCGCCGCCTGCTCCTTACCGCGCGGCCTGGGCCACCCCGAGCCCTGTGAGGAATGCCTCGACAGTCTTCTGATCCACATCGGTGAACTTCACACCGACGCGGTAGTGGGCGTCGGCGGTCCCGCGAGCCTGCTCGAACCTCGCCCACATGACCCGACCTTTGCACGTCAGCGCGCGCTCCCCGGCCTTCAGCATCAGACGGAGCACACGGTTCGGTCGCATGGCGGCCGGCGAAAGAATCTGCGCGCCGCTCGACGAGATATCGACGAGAGAGCTCTCGGCGCCGTCGACGGTCAGGTCGAGCCCTTCCTGCTTTTTCAGCCGGCGAGCCTGACGGGCCTGGGGGTAGACGGGCTTGTCAGCGGCGTGGTCGGGGCGTGCTGCATCGACTGGCTGTGGAGCGGGCGAAGCCTGGCGCTTGGTGGTCAGGCGTAAGGCGGCATGGTCGACGAGGATCTCGACAATCTGGCACCCTGGTCCCGGGAACGATGAGGTGTGCGGCGCCTCGGTGTCTTCCGCGTAGGCGACGGCTATCACTCCACCGCTCGCCATGACCGGAACCGCCACGGCCCGCGCGATGGGAGTGCCCCATATTCCGGTCGCACGCCTCCCGGGCGAGGGCGCGATGAGTACTTGCTTCTGCTCGGCCACCGCGCGGGCGACGGACGAGTCGCTGTCGCGCGGCAGGACCAGTCTCGTAATGTCGGTCCCTGAATCGAGACCACGGGCCTGCCATCCCCGAACGTGCGAAGCGCCCACGAGAAAGACGGCGGCTATCGCGAAATCACGGGCGAGCGGATCCAGCAGTGTTTCCAGGATCTCGCTCGGACTGCTGGCGCGATCGATACAGCGCAGCGCCGTGCCTACCCGCTCTATCATCGCCTCGCGATCGTGTCGGGCCGCCTCGAGCGCCTTGTCTGATTCAGCCGCCCGACGGCTCTCGGTCTTGAGGCGCTCGGCGAGCTCGGTCCCGCGCCGCATCTCCGATTCGAGACGCCCTGCCAGATCGCTTCCTCTCCTCAATTCAGACTCGAGCCGCCCGGCGAGGTCCACTCCGCGCTGAGTCTCCGCTTCCAGACTCTCTCCGAACTCACGCGCGCGCCGGGTCTCGGCTTCGAGCCGCTGCCCCAGTTCTTTCGCACGCTTCAGCTCGGCTTCGTGACGCGTGGCCGCTTCGTCGCGCGAACGCAGAATCTCTTTGCGCTCCTGCTGCAGCTGCTCCAGGCGCGATTCGAGGGCCTGGGTCCGCTGGCGCGCCTGCTCGGCCGCCGCCTGTGCCGCCGCCTTGGCGGCCTGAGCTTCATGGTTTGCCGCTTCGACGCTTTCGAGCAGTCCGGCGTTCATCGCCTGCGCCGCAGCCAGCTTGCTCTCGCCGTCAGCGCGGGCGCTGGCGAGCTTGGCCTCCAGATCGGCTCGGGCGGCAGCGAGCTTGGCTTCGAGGTCGGCTCGGACGGCAGCAAGCTTGGCCTCGTGCTCGGCTCGGGCGGCCGTCAGCGCAGAGGCCCCAGCGTGCTCCGCCTCTTGCCGCGCCTTGGCGGCCGTGGCCTCCGCATCCTCGCGGGCGGCCTTCGAAAGGTCCTGCAACAGACGCTCGGAGAGCTCGTCGAGCAGGGCTTTGGCGTGCTTCCGGGCGAAGGTCTCAAAAGCCATCGTATCGGATAGGGAAATGGCGCTTTAGACCCAGCAATATCCGCTCCACCCCCCCTGACCTCAGTACTGTCCTGTAACGGTTTCGTCAGTCGATTCAGGGTGAGCGGTCGAACGTCAAAATTGAAAGCGAACGCCGGTTTTTGGGATCGGCCCATCCGACCGATCTGACAGGCCTGAGATAGAATTCCGGTTCCGGTGGCGCGCCGGAGCCGCTCTCCCGGCTGGTGCAGGGACCGGATCGACAAGGCGGGCTGGCGATTCCCCTTGAGGGCGTCCCCACCGGCGCCGACGCTTTATCATGAAGTACATCATCCACGACCGGGACGACGCGCGTTCGGCGAACCGACCCGAGGGCGTCTTCTCGAAACTGGCCGACCTCGACATGCTCCTCATGCCCCCCGGTGGTCACGAGCGGACCGACGAGGACGTTACGCAGCTGCTCCGGTCCGCCGGGTTGACGATGACGCGGATCGTGCCGACCGAATCGATTGTGTCCATCGTCGAGGCTGTTTCTCAGTAACCCACGTGCATCACGACCTCGAAGAAGCCGTCGCCTTCCACGAAGCGATCATCGCAGAGGGCAGCAAGGCGCTCGTCGGCTACGAGACCGCCAAGGCGCTCGCCAATATCGTCCTGCTCTCTGAAATCCCGACGACGTACGACAAGAAAGAACAGCGACAGGTGAACGCCGGCAACCTCCTGTTGCGCGGGGTCCCAGGCGTCGGCAAGACCTTCTTCGGCGTCATCCTCGCGGCGATCAGCAACGCGAAGTTCGCGCGCCTGCAGGGCCGCGCCGACCTCCAGCCGACCGAAGTCGTGGGGTTTCAGATGATCAACCCGGCGACCGGCGCCCTCGTCACCGAGTTCGGGCCGCTGGCGTCGGCAGAAGTGATCCTTCTCGATGAAATCAACCGCATTCCACTCAAGTCGCAGAGCGCATTCCTCGAGGGGCTGCAGGATCGCACGGTCACCGTCGGCAACACGACCTACGAGCTGCCGGCGTTCAGCTTCGCCATCGCCACGATGAACCCGGTCGAGCTCGGCCAGGGTACGTTCCCGCTGTCGGAAGCCGCCACCGATCGCTTCGCGATCATGGTGAACATCGGGTACCTGCCCCCCGAGGAGGAAGCCAAGCTGGTGCACTTCGATTTCAAGCGGGTCCGGTTGAACCCGTTGATGACGAAGGAACGAATCATCGAGCTGCGTTCGGCCATCAGCGAACATGTGTTTCTGCACGATCGGCTCGGCGGCTATATCCAGCGGCTCGTGGCCGCGACGAGGCCGTACAACCCGGACACCGACTGGCTGGTCCATTCCCCTTCGGAACTGGTGGAGCACAGCGTCGATCTCGGCGCCTCTCCGCGCGCCATCATCTGCTGGGGCCGTCTCGCGAAGGTCTGGGCCCTCCTGGTGCGGCGGCGGACGGAGGTCTATCCTGAGGACATCCAGGACCTGGCGCCGCATGTCCTGAGACACCGCATCTGGCTCGGGCCGCACGCGGCGAGCCACGGCCTGACCAGCGAGGCCGTGATCAAGGACATCGTCGAGCGGGTCGCCGTCCCATGAGAAGCCGCGAGCAGACCGACGACCCGTTCGTCAACCTCTCGGACCTCACCGAGATCGAACTGCTCATTCTCCGACGGATGCGCGAGTTCACGATCGGCGATCACCGCAGCATGTTTCACGGCACCGGCTTCGACTTCGTCGGGTTGCGCGACTGGCAGCCAGGGGATCGCCTGGCGGCCATCGACTGGCCGCAGTCGAGCATTACGAACTTCAGCCCGCTGGTCGTCCGCGATTTCGATCAGCCGAGCACGGCCGGCGTGATGGCGGTGGCCGATACCTCGCCCTCCACCCGCTGTGGCGTCGACGGCACGCCCATCGCGGCGGCGGTCGCCCGCGCGATCGGCACCATCGGCATTTCGGCGGTGTTCTTCCAGGACACGTTCGGCCTGATTACGTTCGACACCGGTTTCAGGAATCTCGCGGCTGTGCGTCCGCGGATTGGCAAGAATCAGGTGATTCACTGCCTCGACGCCTATCAGCACAGCCGGGGGCTCGAGGACGTGCGCCCCGCCGAGACGTTGAGCCGGCGGATCGCCGGTTACATCCGCAAGCCGTCGCTCGTCCCGGTCATCTCCGATTTCCTGTTCGATGACGCGGTGGCGATCATCACCGAGCTGACGATGCTGAACTCCGTCCACGACGTGGTGCTCGTGCTCATCGACAGCGGCTTTGCGTTCGAAGTCCCTCCCGTGTCTGCCGGGTGGGTCGAAGCGTTCGACGTGGAAACCGGCCGTTCTCGCGTCATGTCGCGCGCCACGCTGCGCGCGCTCGCGGGCCGGGCGCGGGAGTGGCAGGACGACGTGCAGCAGACGGCCAAACACGCCGGCATGGACGTGCTGCGTCTGGGCCTCGACGAGGTCGAGAACGCGGTCTCGTTGAGCGAATTCGTCGCCGAACGGCGCTTACGCAAAACATGAAGGCCGTCAACAGAGGGACTACCGTGATCAGAGCGTGGGCCGTCCCGGTTGCTGTCGCCGCTGGCCTGGCGTGTTGGGGCCCGCCTGCCGTGTCGTATGCAGCCGCTCAAACAGAGACCGTCGAAACCGATCCCATCCGTTGCTGGTGGCGAACCAGCGTGCCGGCCGTGCGGGTCGGCGAACAGTTTTCCGTCGTGCTGACGTGCGCGGTCGTCGAAACCGACTCGGTCACGGTCGTTCCGAATGAGGCTGAGCTCGCTCCCAACGCCGTCCAGTTGCCGCCGTTCGACGTCATCGGCGGCTCGCAGGGCGAGGATCTGCGGACCGCTGATCATCGCTTCTTCCAGTACGAATACCGGGCCCGCGTCGTGAGCCCGGAACTGTTCGGCAAGGACGTGCCGCTCCCGGAAATGAAGATCTCGTACAAGGTCAGGACGCGCGTGGACGCCGAAGCCGTGGAAGGACGCGATCTCGTCTACGTCCTGCCGCCCGCGTCGGTCCGCGTGCTGTCGCTGGTACCGGGCACGGCCGTCGACATCCGCGATGCCTCGCGCGAGACGTTTACGGAGATCGATCGGCGGTTGTCGCGCGCGAGCATCCTTCGGGTCAGCGGAGGGATCCTGATGGCGTTCGCGGCCCTGGCTGCACTCGTGTCCGTCTCCCGACTGGTCGGCGGCACCATGCGCAAGACGACAGCGTCGCGGGCGCTCGCCAGCGACGCCGCCGTGCTTCGCCAAATCGGGCGCGAGCTGACAGACCTCCAGCGTGCACGGCGGGAAGCCGAATGGACGCCGGCGTTGACCTCGCGGCTGACAGCCGCTCTGCGCGTTCTGGCAGGCTACGTCCTGGGCAAGCCCGCGACACCGATGGCGCGCGGCGACGTCAGCGAAGGCAACCTGAGAGTCCGCGGACGCGGTTTCCGAAGTGCCGAGATCACGGTCCCGGGATGGGTGACGACGGCGGTCATCACGGACGCGCTCAAACGTTCCGACATCAGCCATCGGCACGTCGGCCTCCTGCAGTCGCTCGAGACAGTTCTCGCGCGGCTCACAGCGGCGCAGTACGCGCAGGACGCGGCGCTGGACGAGACGGCCATCGACGCGGCGCTGACGGTCGGCGCCAGCGCCCTCCGCCAGATGAAGATCGACAATCTCTGGGTTGTGAAGAAGGTCCACGCCCTTCGCGCCCGTGCCGGGCTGGAAGGCCGCGCGTGATCCCGATCGCAGAAATCGCCGCGCTCGTTCGAGAGGGGCTGACGGCCTGGCGCGGCGTGCGGCTGTCAGAGGTCTTGTTCGGCCATCGTGACGCCGGCATCCTCGCGCTGATCGTGCTCACGGGTCTGACGATCGGCGTGGCGATCGTCCGGGCGGCGTTCGTTCGCCGTCCGGGACGCACGCAGATTGGTCTGCCGGCCCTGATGGGATGGGCGCGGTCGTCTCCGCTCTCGTGGCTTCGGCACGGCGCGATCGCGTTGACGCTGGCCGGTATCCCCTTCTTCATGGTGGCGCTCGCCGACCCCTACATCCCGTTCCGCCAGCAGGAGGTGTCGTTCCCGGGACGCCGCATCGCGATTCTGATCGACGCCTCGGCCAGCATGGTGATTCCGTTTCAGGCGGCGCGCCTCAACCGCTCCGGCCCCAACCAGGCCAGCTTCTTCACCACCGTAGGGGCGGCCGAAACGTTCATCCGCCAGCGCATGAAGGGGAAGTACCGCGACCTCCTCGCGCTCATCGAATTCGGCGACGAGGCCTATGTCGTCACGCCGTTCACGAACGATTACGACAACATCCTCTTGAGTCTGTCGCTTGTCGGCGACTGGACCGAGTACCTGAAGTTTTCGGATCAAGGGACCACAATCGGGAAGGCCATCGACCAGGGCGTCGCGCTGTTCCGCGCGTTCGACTTCCTCAACGCTGCGGGCAACGCGATGATCATCTTCAGTGACGGGCAGGACCGCCAGGCCATTGTCGAAGGCCGGCCCATCGAAGACATCGTGGCCGGCGCGACACGGGCGAAAATTCCGGTCTATTTGATCCGCATCGGCCAGAACAAAGCGCTCGGCGACGTCGTCCCCGATCAGATTTGGCAACCGGCGGTCGAGGCGACCGGTGGGCGCTTTTACGCGGCCTCCGACGAGTCGACCATCTTCAGGGCCATCACCGAGATCGACCGGCGCTCCTCGGGCACGATTTCCATTCGGCAGTACAGCACCGAGCTACCGCAATTTTCACCTTTCGCCCTGATCGCCGTACTGCTGTGGAGTCTTGCGCTCACGCTGAAGCTGACCGTGCCGTACTTCCAGAAGTTCCCCTGAGATCATCATGAAGAGAATTCTTGCTCCGCTCATCGTCGCGCTGCTGCTCTTGGCCGCCGGAATGGCCACCTGGACGCTCGGCCAGGCCGAGGAGCGAGTCGCACGCGCCAAGACGCTGCTCTCGACCCTGGACTATGAAACGCTCGTCGCCGCGGACACGATTTCCGGGGACGCGGTGGCCGATGACAATGGTGATGGTCCTTCGCTCGCCTACGCGACGCGACTGCCGGGCTACGGCGCCGAGTTGACCAGCCAGACGAGCGGCGCCCGCGCGACCGCCGAATACTGGTTGGGCCGCTACGACCAGATCGCGCTCGAGCGCGACGCTGGCGGTGCGCTGATCGAGCGAGATCCGCGCCTTCTGCTGCTCGCCGCCAATGCCGCCTACCGTGCCAGCGGTCTGGAAACGGCCGACCGCGAGACCGCTCTCGATCTGCTGCAGGCGATCGTCGGGAACTACGCCGATGTCCTGAAGAGCAGCCCGGACAACGATGCGTTGATGGACGCGGCGTACAACTACGAGCTCGCCGCGCGCACGCGCAGCGCGCTCGAGCGCGCACGTGGAGCCACGCTGCCGCCGAAACCCGCCGATCAACATCCGTCTTCGATCCATGGCCAGGTCGGCGGGCCGCCGAAAGGCGGCGACCCGAACCAGTTCAAGGTCGTCGTGCCGAAGCGGAGCGACGAGCGCAGCAACGACCCCGAGGGCGGTCAGGGCGGCAACAGGACCCGCAAGGGATGATGGACACGATCCGTTTCGGGGAGCCGCTGTACCTGTGGCTGCTGCTGGCTCCGACCGTGCTGATGGGCCTGTGGGTGTTGAAACTCGTCCGCTACGCACACGATCGTACGGCATTTCGCCGTCACCGGCGCCTGCCTTCGCGCGAACCGCTGACGCTCTTCGGCGGTCTGCTCTTCTGGCTGTGCCTGATCCTGGCCACGGCGTCCACGGTCGTGGCGCTGTCGCGACCGATGGCCGCCGTCCCGCTCGCGCGATCGGCCGGCGCCGACGTGGTCGTGCTGCAGGATGGGTCGGCGTCGATGCGGGTTCGCGATGTCGGCGGGGATCGATGGCAGCGGTCGATCCAGTTCCTGCGGACTCTGGGCGAATCGCTGCGGTGGAAAGACGATCGCATCGCCCTGGCGCTCTTCGCGCACGTGGCCGAACCGCAGGTCCGCCTGACAACGGATCCCAACACGTATTTCTTCTTCCTGGATCATCTCAACCGGGAGT
This sequence comes from Vicinamibacterales bacterium, assembly GCA_035537875.1. Lineage (GTDB taxonomy): Bacteria > Acidobacteriota > Vicinamibacteria > Vicinamibacterales > CAVVIG01 > DATLLJ01. The sequence continues at coordinate 21,367 of DATLLJ010000149.1, forward strand.
CGCCGTTCCGCCTCGAAGACGATCCGACTTGGGACACGAACGTCGAACAGGGCGTGTACTGGGGGGTGCGGCTCATCGAGAAGGACGAAGAGATCCACGGGCGGTCACCCAACGCGAAAGTGTTCGTGCTCGTTTCGGACGGCCAGGTGTGGAGCGGTGAAATCGCGCGCGCGCTGACGCTCGCCCGCAATCGCGGCATTCCGGTCTTCGTCGTTGGCGTCGGCACGACCAGCGGCGGCCTCATCCCGGAGCCGCCGAAAAGCACGTCCGAACCCAGAGCATCAGGACCGCCGCCTCGCCTGATCCACTCGGTGCTCGATCGCGAATCGCTCGCCGCCATCGCCACAGCCGGAGGCGGACAGTACATGGAGCTGGGACGACAGAGCGACCGCGACATCGCCAACCGCATCATCAGCGCCACCAGACGGCGAGCCGGATCCGTTGGCATCGAGACCGCGGATCGGGAGCTGTACTGGCAGTTCTTGCTCGCGGCCGCCGTGACGCTCGTCGCCGGCGTGGCTTTCATGCAAGAACGCTCGGAGCTCTGGCTGAGCGCCTTGGGCGCGGCTGTGGCATTGTTCGTCGTCTGGACGCTGACGAACTGACGCGCGAACCTCTCACACCCGCCGAGCCGGCAGCCCCGACCCCGGCGCCTGTCCGGTTCAATTCGGTTTAGCAGGGTGCTGAAAAACGTTGGTTCAGCGCCCGCTTTCCTTGTCCGTTAATGGTGAGGCGTTCATCACGATGATTCAGATCCATAGAGGTCGTCGACGATCAGGCGTGCTGCGCGACCAGATTGCGCCAGCGCACGAGGTTGTATGCGGCTGCGCCGAAGCTAAACAACCAGTCGACGAGTCGTCCACCGCGGTGCCGCAGCTTCCGGAAGAGGGCGACGGTTTTCAACCAGCCAA
>DATLLJ010000150.1:0-85043 GCA_035537875.1 Vicinamibacterales bacterium
GCCGCGCCCAGAGCTCGCGCGTGGTGGCGATCGAATTGATGAAGAGGAGAGCAGGAGCGGTGGGTACGCCCGCAACGGAGTAGTCGATGCGGGCGCCGTCGGACATGCCGCCGCTGGCGATGATCGCCACCCGTTCCTTCCGTCCCTTGATGATCTGGGCGAGCGCCTTGCCCAAGGCCTCGCAGCGGCGCGGCGTCGGCAGCGGTGGAACGTAGACGTTGGTGAAGAACGGGACGACGGGAATGTTGCGCTTCCCGATCACGTACTCGAACGGAATCGAAAAGGCATGGCCCAGCTCGGCATCCTCTGAATACGCCATGTCGAAGCTGTGATCGACGACCAGCTTGTTGAGGATGTCTTCGGCGAGCGCGCGGTGGATCGGCAGGTTGTGTTCGCGCCCGGCGAACTTCGCAATCGCGTGATCGCCAGCCACGATCGCGAACGACGGCACGCAGCTCACGGAGAAGGTCTCCACGTGATCGGCGCCAAAGAAGAGGATCGCGTCCGGCTTGGTCTCGTCGAGCACCTTGCCGAGCTCGCGCATCGCCGCGGCGGCCTGTTTGAGCTGTTCGGGGTCTTCGTCCGGCGGATTGGTAAAAAGGTATGGCGTATGGCAAGTGCCCACGGCGGCGACAATTTCACCCATGATGACTCTCCCGGAGGCGCCGAGGGAGCGCCCCTACGTGTCTTCGAATTCGTCTATGTACTGGATGCCCAGCTCGGCGAGCTTGGCGCGCAGTCCATAGAAGTCTAATCCGAGTTCGCCGCTGCGGAGCCGCTCGCGTGTCTTCTGTTCCTTGGCCACCCGCTCGGCGCCCAGTTTCGCCACGTCCGCCGCCTGCTGTCGAGGCACGACCACCACGCCGTCGACGTCGGCGACGATCACGTCGCCCGGATGCACAGTCACCCCCGCGCAGACGACCGGAATGTTGATGGACCCGGGGGTGTTCTTCACCGTGCCCTGCGCCGAGATGGCCCTCGACCAGACCGGGAAGTCCATGGTCGTCAGGTCGGCCACGTCACGGACGCCGGCGTCGATGACCAGACCGGCGATACCGTGCGCGCGCGCGGACACCCCCAGCAGTTCCCCGAACATGCCATCGGTCGACTCGGACGTGGTCGTCACGACCAGGACGTCGCCGGGCTGACAGACGTCGATTGCGGCGTGGAGCATCAGGTTGTCGCCCGGGTGGCACGAGATGGTCAAGGCGCTGCCGGCGACCCTGGCCGAGCTGTAAATCGGTCGCATGTAGGGCCGCATCAACCCGGTCCGCCCCTGAGCCTCGTGGACCGTGGCCACGCCTTGCTCGCCGAGTGCTCGAATGATGCCCGCATCCGCGCGGGGAATCCGTCGGACGATCGTAGGTTTCACAACGGCTCCGGTTCAGCCTGCCTTCGCTGTCTGGGCAGGAAGCTTCCTGCCGATTCGTGGATAGACCCTGCGGACGTTGTCTTCGAAAATCCTGCGCTTGGCGTCAGCGCTCAGCCAGGCGGCCTGGTCGAGATACCGCTTCGTGTCGTCGTAGTAATGGCCCGTTTCGGGGTCGATCCCCCGGACCGCGCCGACCATTTCGGAGCCGAACAGGATGTTGTCGACCGGGACGATCTTAAGCAAGAGCTCGATGCCCGGCATGTGGTAGACGCACGTGTCGAAGAATACGTTATCGCGGATGAGATCGGTCAACGGCGGCCGCTTCAGGTCCTGGGCGAGGCCGCGATATCGCCCCCAATGATAGGGAACCGCCCCCCCGCCGTGCGGGATGATGAACCGGAGCGTCGGGAAATCCCTGAAGAGGTCCGCGGTGAGGAACTGCATGAACGCGGTCGTGTCCGCGTTGATGTAGTGGGACCCGGTCGTGTGGAAGTTAGGATTGCACGTCGCGCTGACGTGCACCATGGCGGGCACGTCGAGCTCGACCATCTTTTCGTAGAACGGATACCAGGATTTGTCGGTGAGCGGAGGCGCCGTCCAGTGACCGCCTGACGGATCGGGGTTCAGATTGCACCCGATGAACCCGAAGTCGTTCACGCAGCGCTCGAGCTCCCGGACGCAGTTCGCGAGCGGATTGCCCGGGGTTTGAGGGAGCTGGCACACCCCGACGAAGTTCTCCGGATACAGCGTGCAGACACGGTGGATGAGGTCGTTGCAGTGCTCGGTCCAGTGCAGGCTCGTCGTGGCATCCCCGATGTGGTGGGCCATCGCAGAGGCGCGGGGCGAGAAGATCGTGACATCCGTTCCCCGCTCGCGCTGCAGCTTGAGCTGCGCGTTCTCGAGGCTCTCGCGGATCTCGTCGTCGGTGATCTGCACCAATCCCTTCGCGGCGGGGGACTGGGCCTTGAGCGCGGCCAGCTGCCCGTCGCGCCAGGTTTGGAGCCCCTTGGGGGCCGTCGTGTAATGACCGTGGCAGTCGATGATCATCTGTTCATCGCCTTTTCGATCCGATCGAGCAGCGCCATCGAATGGACGCAGCTGGAGGCGCTCGACTCCGGATCGCGCCCCTCGCGGATCGCCGACACGAACTCGACATCCTGGCGGTCGAAGGCCGGCATCGGATCGAGCGGCACTTCCCGGCCTTCGCTGTCGGTCATCGAATCGCGGTAGACCTTGTAGGTGTCTTCCTCCCCGATGTAGCGGTAGAAGCCGCCGAAGGGACCTTTGTTGTTGAACGACATCGCCAGGCTGAACAGCGGGCCTTTCCGTGACTTCATGGCCACGGTCATGTCCATCGGAATCTTCAGCTCCGGATGATCTGGCCCTTTCTGACCCCAGACGGTCCACTCGGGATCGTCGAGCAGCCACTGCGCGATGTCCACGGAATGGCACCCGTGGTGCCAGAGAAGGTTGTCGACCCACGAGCGCGGCTGTCCGTGCATGTTCAGGTTGGTGCGCCGGAAGAAGTACGTCTCCACCACCATGTGATGGAGATGGAACGTTCCTTCCCTGATCCGTCGTTTGATTTCGCGGTGCGTGGGTGAGAACCGGCGCGTGTGCGTCACCATGCAGACCCTGCCGGCCTTTCGCTGAGCGACCACCATCCGCTCGGAATCGGGGAGGTTGAGGGCCATCGGAATCTCGACCTGCACGTGCTTGCCTCTGGACAGCGCCATCACCGTCTGATCCGCGTGCTGATCGCTCGGCGTCGTGAGAATCACGGCGTCCACGCCTGGACGATCGATGCACGCCTCGAGACTGGTGGAATGGAACGGGATCTTCCATTCGTCGGCGAAGGCCTTGCCGCTGTCGGGCGTCCGGCTGGCGACCGAGACGACCTCGACGCCGTCGATCTTCTGGAGCGCCTTCATGTGAATGACGCCCATGGCGCCGGTGCCGGCGAGCGCTATCTTCATGGCTCAGTCCTCAATCAGTCGCGTCGGGTTCGTCACGGCCATCGTACGGACTTCATCGACGGTGAAGCCGGAATCGAGCAGGCGCTGCGCGAACATCGCGAACCCCTCGGCCACCGGCGGGTTGATGGTCTGACCAAGGTCGGTGGAGATCAGCGTGCGCGCCACACCCGTCCGACGGATGTTGGCGAATGCCGTCTCCCACGGCGCCTTGTTCGTGTAGGTCGTGGTGAAACAGTGCTCGACAATCGCCCCCAGATCGGCAAGCTCCTTCTGCTCGTCGCCGGTGAGGCTCTGCGACGGAAACTCGGCGTGCGTCACCAGCACCTTCTTCACCCCAATCTCGCGCGCCAGGCGGACCAGACCGAAGATCTCGTTTCGGCCCAGGTGACCGGTCGCCAGAATCATGTTGTGCTTGGCGATGCGCTCGAGGCATCGATAGGCAGCCTCGACCACGTGGCCCGACGCATCGAGGGCCTTCAGCGGCGGCGGGGAAATTCCCTCGGCCGCGAGCTCGCGCTGAATCTTTGCCCAGAACGGCAGCTTTTCGCTGCCGCCATCCAGGCGACCCGCCGTCTCGTTTTCTGCGTCCACCGTCGGCATCCACACGATCTTGCACCCGGAGCGGCCCGCCAGCTCGACGGCGACGGGATTGAAGCCGCCGACGCTGTGGTTGAGCGTAATGGCGCCGTAGGCCTGGAATCCGGGCACCGCTTTCCGGACGACTTGCGCACGCTCTCCCGTCTGCACGTAGTGCGACTTCAGCACGAACCCCTTGAGCCCGTGCGCCAGAAACTCCTTCGCGCAGTCGATGTCGTCGATGCGGCGGGGAATCACGTCGGGACCGACGTGAATCTGGACGTCGTAGGCCCCCTCCAGACACTGCCACGCGGCATCGGTAATCGTGATGGCTTGTTGGGTACCGGGGGTCATGCGTCCTTCCACACCTTCCGCGCGGTCTCGACGACGAGCCGCAACTTGCGCCACTGATCGTCCTCGGTGAGGAGATTACCCTCCATGGCGGAGGCGAACCCGCACTGTGGGCTCAGCGCGAGGCGGTCGATCGGGATATAACGACTCGCCTCGTCGATCCGGCGGACCAGCTGCTCCGGCGACTCGAGTTCGGGGACCTTCGTGCTGACGAGACCCAGGACGACGGATTTGTCGCGGGGCACGAAGCGCAACGGCTCGAAGGTCCCGGCGCGCTCCGATTCGTATTCGAGGAGGAACAGATCGACGTTCAGCTGGTTGAAGAGCTTCTCCGCGATGGGGTCGTAGCCACCGCTCGCGTACCACTGGCTACGGTTATTGCCTCTGCACAGATGGATCGCGACCGTGATCCCCTGGCGCTCGAGGCCTTCGAGGCAGGCGTTGTCCGCCTGGATGGCCTCGTCGAGCGCCTGCTCCGGGTCGAGACCCATCTCATCCCGGATGTGCTGCCGCCACTTGGGGTCGATGTAGTAGCTGTACCGGGGCGCATCGATCTGAATGTATTTCACGCCCTCGGCGACGAGCGCGCGAATTTCAGCCCTGATGATCGGAACGATGTCCCAGAGAAAGTCCGAATGGCTCGCGTAGGCCTGATCGCTGACGCCCCTCTTGTAGCAGATGGCGGGGAACTGATTCGCCGTGGGCAGCGTCATCTTGATGTCGCCAGGCGCGTGCGCCGTCAAGAAGCCGATTTCGTGCGCGGTGAGGCGTTTCTTCTGGACGATCCTGGCCACGGCCAGGCCCGCCAGGCCCGATCGCGCCGCGTCCCGACCCGATGTCCCGCCGATAGCAGACGGCGCGCCTTTCCAGGCCCGGGCGATCTCGCCGGTCTGGTCGAGTCCCTCGACCGAATCGTAGAAGTCGCTCATGAACCCTGCGCGACGTAACTCGCCGTCGGTGAAGATCTTGAAGCCGATCTCCTTCTGGCGCGTCAACGCGTCGAGGATGTATCGATCCTCGAGCCTGGCCAGCGCCTCGGACCCGACCGCCGGGTCGTGACGAGCGTCCAGCAGCGCCGGGGGCCGGAGCAGGCTGCCGACGTGATCGGCGCGATAACGAAGGTTCATGCAGGCGCGAATACTCCTCCGCCTTGCGCCTCTTCGTCAAGCGTGCGATCTGGGATAAGGTTTAGCCATGTCGAACAAACAGAAACTCATCGACGGGCTCAATGGCGATCTCAACCGCGAACTGGAGGCTGTGCTTCGGTATCTCTATCACGCGGCCACCGCCACGAGCCTCCTGGGTCACGAGCTGCGCGAGGTGCTGAAGGCCGACCTCGCTGGCGAGCTGAATCATGCCGTCTTTCTGGCGGACAAGATTTCGGCGCTCGGCGGAGAAGTCAAGATTCAGCCGGCGATGCCGAAGAAGGTGCGCAGCGCGAAACAGATGCTCGAAGAGAATGTCGCCGCCGAACGCAGCGTCGTCGCGAGTTACACCGAGCGGATCCAACAGGCGGAAGAGTTCGGCGACAAGGGGCTGGTCATTCGGCTCGAGGACATCCTGGCTGAAGAGACCGACCATGCCGAGGAGCTGGAGCGGCTGGCGCGCTGACCGATGTGACGGGTTTCCGGCACGGCTTCAGCGAAACTTAAGTTGACAACTTCGCTGTGGCGGCGATAATCGGCGCTGCAACCCATCGCCGAAGGCGAGAACCGCCGTGTCTTTCGGGGGCCAAGTATGCGAGTGGTCGGCGTCACGTTGGGCAACGTCTACGGCGGGTGGATGGCGGTTGAGGCGTGCAGCGCCTGCCATGACGTCTATCGCGAGAAGGCGAACCTCGCGGATCGGTGCACACCCTCATGACTGTACGGAGCCTCTTCGAATGGGTAGAAGCGCTACCCTCCAGCACCGCGATTCGTGAGTCCCTGAATGGCTACCCGATCCTGTTGACGTCGCACGTCGTCGGCATGTGTCTCTTTCTCGGGCTGATCATCATGATGGACCTGCGTCTGTCCGGGCTGGGCTTCAAGCAGACGCCGTTCTCCGAGCTGCAGCGGCGGTTGTTTCCGTGGCAGATGGTCGGGCTCGCCGTCACCTCGGTGAGCGGGATGCTCTTGTTTTATGGCCAGCCCACCCGTTATTACGGAAAGGCGCTCTTCTGGCTCAAGATGGTCCTGATGGTGCTCGCGGGAGTCAACGCGCTTTACTTCCACCTCACCACGTACCGATCCGTGGCGAAATGGGATCGCGACGCGATTCTACCGTTCGGCGCGAAGATTGCGGGCGTTCTGTCACTGGTTCTCTGGGCCGGTGTTGTCGTATTCGGGCGACTCACGGCGTACAATTGGTTCACTTACGAGTAGCTGCGGAGCCCTTCCATGCTTCCTTTAGCCGAATGGATCAACTCTCTCACGCTGACCGAGAGTCTCCGTGAAGTGGCCTGGTTCGGCGCGATGATCAACGTCATGCATCTGCTCTCGCTGGTCGTCTTCGCGGGTGCGGTCTTGATCGTCGACCTGAGACTCATGGGTGGTGGGTTGACCAAGCAGCCGCTGCCCGAAGTCGCCCGCCACGCGCGGCCCTGGCTGAAGTGGGGGTTCCTCGGCCTCGTCGCGACGGGTCTCCCGCAGCTGATGCTGGCGCCGGTGAAGGAGTATTACAGCGGACTGTTCTGGTTCAAGATGGAGGTCATGTTCGTGGCCATCATCTTTACCTTCGTCGTCCGCCCGTGGCTTGTCGAGCTCGAAGAGTCACGGCTGCGCATCTGGGGGAAGTTGGCGGGTTTCGCGTCGATCATGCTCTGGTCGGGCGTCGCGATTCCAGCGCGGCTGATCGGTCTCGTCAGCTGACGGGGCGCCGCGCGGCGTCACGCGTCGTTGCCGTTGCGCCAACGACCCTCGATTCGTTCTCTCACTCCATTCTCGCGAGCTGTTCCCTCGCAGCAATCATCCGCCTCCGACGATCGCCTCTACGGTGGTGACCGGGGCGGGGATTGAACCCGCGGCCCGCGCATTAAAAGTGCGCTGCTCTACCACTGAGCTACCCGGTCTCGTTGGAAACGCTGGATTTATTCTACTTCGCCACCGAACGTCATCGTCTATACTGGCCCGGGTCATTGGGTCAGATTCTTCTTATGGCCAAAGAACCGGTGCGCCTGGTGCTCGTCGTGGAAGATGACGTGTCGGTCCGCCGGCCGCTCGTGAAGTTCCTCGAGATGCACGGCTTCGTCGTGGTCACGGCGGAAACGGGCGATGAAGGACTTGACGCCCTCAAGAAAAACCGTGTGGTGGCGGCCGTCGTCGACCTGCGGCTGAAGCATGGATCGGGGCGAGACGTCGTCGTCTCCACGCCGGCCGACGTGCCGGTGATCATCTTTTCGGGTGTCCCCTCCGAGTCAGCCGAGCTCGAACGGCTGCGACCGCGGACGCGGCTGATCGAGAAGCCGTACTCGCTGGTGCTGCTGGTCGAGACGCTCGAGGAGATGCTGGTCGAGAGCAGCTCACAGAATCTTCATCCCTAGCGCCGACGCCGCGAGCTCGGCGGCGAGCTGTGCCGTGATATTCCGAACGTCCAGTGTGGGGTTGATCTCGACCAGATCGAGCGAGGTCAGCAGTCCGGAGTCGGCGACGATTTCCATCACCATGTGCGCCTCACGGTAGTCGAGCCCCCCTTTGACTGGCGTGCCCACGCCAGGCGCTATGCCCGGATCGCAAACGTCGAGATCGACAGACACGTGAATGCCCGCCGTGCCGCTGCCGGCGAGCCGCACCGCCTGTTCGACCACCTGTGCGATGCCCTGGCGATCGATGTCCTTCATGGTGAACACGTGCACCTGGGAGTCGCGCACGGCGACTTTCTCGCGTTCGTCGAGGTTCCGAACGCCGATGAGCACGGTCTTGGCCGGAAGCACTTTCGGCGAGAATCCGCCGACCGACGAGAGCTGGGCCGGATCGCCCCCGAGCAGCGCGGCCAGCGGCATGCCATGGACGTTTCCGGTGATCGACGTCGCCGGCGTATTCATGTCGCCGTGAGCGTCGACCCAGAGCAGCCCGATTGGCAGTCCGCGCGTGTCGCGCGCCCACGCCGATGCGGCCGCGACCGAACCAGCCCCGAGACTGTGGTCGCCTCCGATGACCAGCGGCAGCGCGCCTTCGTCGAAACAGCGGCGCGCCGTCTCGTACAGGTGACGGCACACCTTCGCGATGTCATCGATGTACTTCTGCCGCTCGTCGATCCATTCGCGTGTCTCCGGCGTCGGCGACGGCAGATCGCCGTGATCGACGACGGGGTACCCGAGTCGCGCGATGCGGTCGCCGAGCCCGGCGATCCTCAGCGCGGAGGGCCCCATGTCAACACCACGCCGATTCCCCCCGAGATCCAGCGGCACGCCGATGATGTGGATCGGACGCATCGCGAGGTCAGAAGGCTCTGGCGTTCGGGAACACGAAGTCGAAGGCCCGGTCACCGATCATGCTGAGCTCCGATGGATGACGGTCGTTCGCGGCCGCTGGTGCTGGCAAGCCATCCGGAGGCCCGCGCAGCGGTGGTGCGGGCGTCCGCCACACAATCTGGAATCCCCACGCCCCGGAAACCGCTGCCGGTCACGTAGAGGCCGGGGTGCCGCTCCAGCAGGCGATCGATGGCACTCATACGTGCGAGATGCCCGACTTCGTGCTGTGCGCTGGCCCGCTCGAACCGGTACACGCGCGTGAACCGCGGCTCCCCCTGGATGCCGAGAACGCCGCGCAGCGCGGCGAGCGACCGCTTCACCAATTCGGCGTCATCCAGGCGGACGGCCTCGGGATCTCGGACACCTCCGATGAACGTGCGCATGAGTACTTGTCCGGCTGGCGCCCGATGAGGCCATTTCGATGACAGCCAGGTCGCGGCAAGAATCCCGTTCTCTTCGACACGAGGTACGACGAAACCAGACCCATTGAGCGGATGGCTGACCGCCGCGCGCGGAAACGCCAGCGCCACCGTGGCGATCGAGGCGTACGGAACAGCGTCACACTGACGGGCAATCTCTCCGTCGAGTTCGCGGGTGAGTGCCGCGGTCACATACGCCGGCGTGGCCAGGATTAGCGCGCGGGACTCATGGGTCGACCCCGCGGCAGTGTCGACACGGAAGACCGCGTCGCTTTCAACACGATTGACTATCTGAACCCGTGACACCGGCGTGTGTGTCCGCACGCTCCCTGGTGGGAGCGAGCCGACGAGGGCCGTGACCAGTTCGCTCAATCCGCCAGGCAGCGATCGGAAGACGCCTTCCGGAGGAGGCACACCCCTCCGACGACGAAGACTCCGAATCACGCTGCCAGAGGCGCGCTCCGCTTCGGCGAATCTCGGAAAGAGGGCGGCAAGCGACAACCGATTCACGTCTCCGGCGTGGATGCCGGCCAGCAGCGGTTCCGCCAGATACGTGGTGGCCTCCTGGCCAAAGCGTCGCGTCATGAAGGCGCCGATCGATTCGTCCGATTGGTCGGTGCGCGCGGGGATGAAGAGCTCGGCACCCATCCGCAGCTTCGCCCGCCAGGAAAACAGGCCGGTGCGCAGGAACGGGCCGAAACGGGTCGGGATGCCGAGGACCGAGGCCGCTGGCAAAGGATGCAGCCGACCTCTCCGTTGGATGAAGGCAAGACGCGGCGGGAGCGTGGAAACGAGCCGACCGCCGAGACCCAGTTCTTCGCAGAGCCTGATGCCTTCCGGCTTCTGGGTGAGGAGCGCGTCGGGCCCGGCATCGATCGTAAATCCGTCAACGTGCTCGCTCAGGATCACCCCGCCCGGCGCGGCCGCCTGCTCGAGAAGGACGAAGGGGATGCGGCGGCGCGCGAGTTCGTACGCGGCCGATAGACCTGTGATCCCGCCTCCCACGATCGTCACATCAACCACGATGGCGCCCGCCTTCGTCACCGCCACGGCACAAACCCACGTCTTGAGGCCTCACATCATCTGTCGGACGAGGTCTTCGAGCATCCGGATGAACGGTGGCGAAGTATTGAGCGACTCCGTCCGCCGGATCGTGGCGCCGAACCGGTCGGCCGTCCCGGCTGCCTGCACGTCGATGTCGAACAGAATCTCGGTGTGGTCGCACACGAAGCCGACCGGCACGACGAGGAACCGGCGCATCCCGGCCCGCGCGCGGTCTTCGATCAGGGCGTCGAGCGATGGACCGATCCACGGTTCAGGCGTGCGACCCGCGCTCTGGTAAGCCAACTGGTAGTTTGCGATACCGGCCCCGGCGGCCACCGCACGGGCCGTGGCTTCGACTTCGGCACTGTAGCGGTCACCCGCGTCGATGATCCGGGCCGGAAGGCTATGTGCGGTGAAGATGACGAGCTCATCGGCGGAGGGGGCCGCGGCGCGCAGCCGATCGACGAACGCTTCGATGAGGAGCGGGTGACCGAAGAACGATTGGACCGCCTCGAAGACGGGGGGCCGCTCCATTGTGGCCAGCGCAGCGCGAGCGGCATCAATGTACTTCTGCACGCTCAACGTCGAGAATTGCGGGGCCATCGGAATGCCGACGACGCGGTCGGCGCCCTGGGCGGCGAGCTCATGCAGCGCGTCCTTGATGAACGGGCGCCAGTTGCGCATGCCGACCCCGACGGCAAGTCCAGGGAGCCGCGCTCTGAGCGCCCGGGCCTGGGCCTCGGTAATGTCGGTCAGGGGCGATCGCCCGCCGATCGCGCCGTAGTTGCTGCGCATTTCAGCCACGAGCTCGGGAGACGCCGGCCTGCCGCCGCGGACCAGCCGAAGGTATTCCGGCATCTCGTCGAGGGACTCCGGCGTGCCATGAGCCATGAGCAGAACGGCCGTCCTAGACATATCGAGTCGATGTGCGGCACAGGCACCGCTTACGGGGAGACGGCACGTGTGCGACCTCGAGCGCTATCGTACCGTTTTTTGATGGACGTACCGCGCCAGCGCCTGGACATGCTCGACGGGAGTTGTCGGGAGGATGCCGTGCCCCAGGTTGAAAATATGTCCAGGCCGTCCGCCGGCCCGCTCCAGCACGTCGTCGGCCGCCGCCACGATTCGATCGAGTGGCCCGAGCAGGACCGTGGGATCCAGGTTGCCCTGGATGCTGCGATCGAAGCCGATACGCTTCCAGGCTTCATCGAGCGGAATGCGCCAGTCAGCGCCGATGACGTCGCCCCCGGCTTCGCGCAGCTCCCCGAGGATCGCGCCGGTTCCCACGCCGAAGTGGATCGTCGGCACGCCTGAGGGCCTGATCGTGTCAAAGATTCGGCGGGTGTGAGGCAGGATGAACTCGCGATAGTCGCGGGCGTTCAGAGCGCCTACCCATGAGTCGAAGACTTGCACGGCGTCAACACCGGCATCGATCTGCGCCAGCAGGTAATCGCCGATCACCTCCGCGATGGTCTCGCAGAAACGATGCCAGGCGGCTGGCGCGCCATACATCAGTGCCTTGGTGGATGCGAACGACGTGGAGTGTCCACCTTCAATCGCATACGAGGCCAAGGTGAAAGGCGCGCCCGCGAAGCCAATCAGCGGAAGGCGTCCACCGAGGGCGCGTTTGATCTGCCGGATCGCCCGCAAGACGTACTCGAGCGACTCGCGCGGCTCGAAGCGCGTCACCCGCGCGAGGTCGGATTCGGTGCGGAGAGGATTCTCGATCGCCGGCCCCTCGCCGTGAATGAAATCGAACCGAATTCCCATCGGCTCGAGCGGGAGCAGGAGGTCCGAGAAGAGAATCGCGGCGTCTACCTCGATTCGACGAACCGGCTGAAGCGTCACTTCGGTGGCCAGATCGGGCGTGCGGCAGAGGTCGAGCAGCGAATAGCGCTGACGAAGCGCGCGGTACTCGCTCATGTACCGCCCCGCTTGGCGCATGAACCACACCGGCGTGGCGTCAACCGGCTGCCGCCGGCACGCTTTGATGAATCGGCCGTCCGCGTCGGTCAGTGGGTGGCTCCGAGGAGATTACGCGCCAGGCCGACGAGATCCTCCAGCCACATCGGTTTGAATCTCAGCTCCGCGCCCAGCTCGCGCAGTTCGCTGGACACTTTGTCCTCGAGGAAGTAATCGCCAGTCACAATCGCGACCGGCGTCGTGCGTTGCTCGTCGAGCGCGCGCAGCCGACGCAGAAAGCCGAGGCCGTCGATGAGCGGCATGCGGAGATCCAGGATGATGGCGTCCGGTTGGCTTTCCGCGGCAACGCGTAGACCCGTTTCGGCTGAGACCGCCGTGCGCACCTGGTACCCTTCCAAGCGCAGCATCCTGGCGAATGTCTGCGTAACGGCTTGGTCGTCGTCCACGATCAGGATCTTGGCTGGAACGGGATTCGACAGCGCGGCTGTCACGTTGGCATTGTACCCGACGCCTCGGAGCGGGGGCGCGACCGTGCCGGTTGAGGTTGACTGATCCATGCTAAACTCTCGCGTTTGATCTCGACTTTCCAGCTATTTGGAGGCGTTTGGTGAGCCCGATTCTGGTGCGGCCGGTCCGCGAGCAGCTCGAACACGATCGTGTCATTCGCCTGCTGCAGGCCAAGAATCGTCGCCGCTTCGAGGCGGGCATCAACCCGGGGGCAGAGCAGAACACGTCGGTCGGGAGCGGGACGTCGGCGATGTACCCCGATGTGGTGTTGCAGTCACAGGAGCGAGGACACCGGCTGCAAGCTGTCGTTGAGGTCGAGACGGGGGAATCGGTCAACCACCTGGAAGCCCTGGCTCAATGGGCTCATTTCGCGAGACTCCGTGTGCCGTTTCACCTCTATGTGCCCGCTGGCATGGTGGACGTGGCGCGCCGGCTTTGCGAGGATCATCACATCCAGGTCGCCGAAATCTGGAGTTACCACTTCATCGGCGATCAAGCTCGCTTCACGTTGGTGCACCGCAGCCGCGAGGCACCGGCCGCAGCTCCCCGCGTGAGGCCCGCTGTGCGCGCCGCCGCACCGGCCCGCGCCAAGATGGCCAGCCGCGGCGGAAAGACGGCAGCTCGGGGCGGACGAAAGCCCCTCAAGAAGCCGTCGCGCCCCCAGAAGCGCCGGTAGCGGGCAGGGGCGGGGAAAGGCGTGGCCTTCCTCAGGTTTTCGCGTGACAAGCGTGGGTACGAGCATTTCTGCCTCGTGCAGCCGTCGAGCCGCGGCAAGGGGCGTCCTCGCGTGCTCTACTGGTTTCGGACACCGCCAAATATCAAGATCGGTCGAGCTCCCTTCGATCCCGAGATTCAGCGTGCGCTCGAGTCGCATTACCCCGACGTCGCGTTCGATTGGACGGCCATCGTTCGAACGCCGATTCCGCCACCGATGGAGCCTGATCACTGGAGAGAACGGCGGCGTGCCGAGCGCGCGATGCGCGCAGCGGCCGAGGCGGTACCAGTGGACGATTTCGAAAGCGGCGAAATCGAAACGCCGGTCCCGTCGGAGCTGCCGAGCAGTCAACTTGAGGCTGACGTGACGGCCCCTGCCAGCCCGGGTGATAGCGGTCTATCGACCGACACAACTTTGCCGACGTCCGAAGGGACAGCCGCCGGTGCGGAAGGCGCGCAGGGGAGCGGGGTGTCGAGGCGGCGCCGCCGGCGGAGGCGCCGGAAACCGCAAAGGGATCAAGCAGTTCAGGGGACGCCCACAGGGGCGGACGCTCCGCAGCTCTTGCCACCTGATGAGCCCGAGGACGGAGTATAATCGCCGCTATGAAACTGAAAACGCGCGGGTTGTGGTCCACGGTCTGGCTGGCGATGCTCAGCGCCGGTCTGGTTGCGCAACAGCCTGCATCCCCTCAGACGCCCGAGCCTGCGGCGGAGCAACCGACTTTCAGAGTTCAAATCGATCTGGTCACGACCGACGTCATCCCGCGCGATCAGAACGGCAACTTCCTGTCCGACTTGTCGAAAGACGAGTTCGAAATTTACGAAGACGGCGTGAAGCAGGAGATCACGTCCATGACGGTGAGCCACGGTGGCCGCGTCAGAAACGTGCTGGCGCCGCCGCCTCCCGTGCTCGCCTCCGAAGGCCTCATCCTGCCGCCGCCACGAGCCGTCAACGACGTGTCGGGACGCATCTTCGTCTTCTTCGTGGACGACCTGCATCTGCAGTTCGGAAGCACACCGCGCGTGCGGGAGCTGTTCAAGAAGATCTCGAAGCAGTTGATTCACGATGGCGATCTCTTCGGCATTGTCTCGAGTGGCCCCTCGTCGATTTCAGTGCAGATGACGTACGACAAGCGTCGACTGGACGAAGCGATCAACAAGATGACCGGCGCCGAGCTCAAGCCGGAGGAGATCATCGAACAGGGGGGACTGATCACAGGCGCGCCCTCCGAGGTCAAGTACCGGGTCGGCGTCGCCTTCAAGACGGTCTACGAGCTGCTGCAGAACCTCGACAAAGTGCGTGACCGGCGGAAGGCGCTCATCTACGTGAGCGACGGCTACGATCTCAACCCGTTCGAAGCGTCACGAATCGGCCTGATGGATCCGAGCTCGCCGTTTTTGCAGAACACCCTGCAGCGCGAGCTCAATCAGCAGTACAAGTATCAGGGCGAGGATCGTCCGCAGGATCCGACGCTGACTCATCCCCGAGCCGCGGCGGAGTTCAGCGATGCCGACCTGACGATGATGCTCGCGGAGCTGACGAGGGAAGCCAACCGATCCAACGTCACGATGTACACGATCGATCCACGCGGCTTGGTGGGTCCGCTCTCGGATCTCGATCAGGAAGTGGAACCCGTCCAGTGGCAGGAATTCGTCCGCAAGTCGCAGGACAGCCTGAGAACGCTGGCCGAAGAGACCGGTGGGATCGCCGTCGTCAATCAGAATGACTTCGACAAGGCGCTGGCGCGGATCGATGCGGAGACCAGCGATTACTACGTGCTCGGTTACTACTCGGGCAACCCCGATCCGACGCAGCGCCGCCGGCGGCTCGAAGTGCGCGTGACCCGGCCAAACGTGGACGTGTGGTCGCGAAAGGAATACGTGCTCCGCACCGTTCCTGTCGCCAATACGGAGCCGGCCGCGACGCCCGCAAAATAGATCGGCGCTCCTGTCGGTCGGAGCGATGCGCCTCTGACGTTCAGCGCGTTTTGACGTTCGCGACGTGCGGCTTGTTGGAGTCCCGCAGTTCCGCTTTGCGCATGCGCGGGACACGCGCGAGCCTGGTTCGCCCGACCGCCTCGGTCAGGTAGGCCTCATCGAGTTCCGCGCCAACGAATCCGACGCCGAGCCGCGCGCACGCGACAGCGGTGCTCCCCAGCCCGACAAAGGGATCCATGACGAGCTCGATGCGACGGAGGCCGTGGAGACGCAGGCACTGTTCCGGCAGCCGCGAAGGAAACGTTGCAGGATGCGGGCGATCCCGATCCCGGCGTTGAATCGTCTCGTAGGGGATGAACCAGGTGTTGCCCCGACACCGCACGCCCTGGGCGCCGGCGCGCCACCGCCCGACATTCGACTGATCCTGATAGGGAACGCCGAGCGCCAGGCGATCGAGCCCCGTCGATCCCTGCGGCGTGAAGTGGAACACAAACTCATGACAGTCGTTGATGAACCGGTCGCTGTTGATCGGTTTGTAGTGTCCGACGGCCAGGTCGCGCGCCAGCCCCGCCGCCGTGCCGGCCAGGTCTCGATCAATCGCAATCGATTTGATCCAGTGGATGACGTTCTGCAGTCTCAGGTGCGGTCGAACGGCCTGAGCGACGTCGAGAGCTGTCCACGGATCGCTTGGCTTGGCCCCGACATTCAGGAACAGGGAGCCGTCCGGTCGGAGGACTCGCGCGGCGGAGGCTACCCAGCGGTTCGTCCACTCGAGGTACTCAGCGGGAGCCAGGGAGTCGCGGTACTGGCTGTAACGGATGCCCAGGTTATAGGGCGGTGACGTGACGATGACGTCCACGCTTTGGGCCGGCAGCTGCTGGAAGAGGTCGAGGCAGTCAGCCAGATAGAAGCGGGCCGCAGACCGCCCGGTGCCGATGCTGTCGTAGGGTTTGAGAAGGACGGACATCGTTTGTGTCTCGTTTTGGTATCGAGTGTCTCATTTTAGTTTCGGAGCGGGGACGGCCCTACGTTAGGGCGTGCGGCCAGCAGTGGGTAGAAATGGAGCAGGCAGCCCCAGAACTGTAGCTGGTCGGTTTGAAGGCGAGGGTGAGGACGCTAGGAGGCTTTGGCGGCGACGATGAAGGACGAGACGGTCGCCGTGCGTTCGATCGCGACCGTGTGATTGCGGCGATGCGTGTGACTCCCGCAGGACATGCCTTTTTCTTCCACGTAGGTGACTTCGCGGCTCGACGCGACTTCCCGGTAACGCCCTACGACGCAACCGCACGCAAGCGTTGTATATCCGAGAAGCCGTACGAGACTCATTGGATGTGGTCCTCGCATATTTCCGTAGCAAGCGCTGTGCCGGGCGATCGACGAACGTGAGAGACTTGAAGAAGACGCGTGAGACCTGAGAGGAATGCCGATAGGTCGCCAGATCACGAGCGTTGTTCTGATTCTGGACTCGCGGCGATAACCGTCTTGACTACTGATTATTGGATACGTCTCCGGCGAATTGGATACGATGCGTCGATGCTTCGTCGGCGCGTCGTGTCCGCTTCACTGTTTCCTCTCCTCGCGCTCAGCGTCGCACTCAGTGCGCAGGCGCCGACGGAGGTGTCGAAACTCGCCGATCTCCCCGACGTCAAGTCGGCGTTGGCGGCGGCGCGAACTCTGGAGTCGCAGACGATCGAGGATCAGATCCGCCTGTCTGAGATTCCCGCGCCGCCGTTCAAAGAACGCGCGCGCGGGGAGGAGATGAGGCGGCTGTTCCTCCAGGCTGGTCTTCAGAATGTCCGGGTAGACAAGGTCGGCAACGTGCTCGGCGAATACCGCGGTGCGGCGCCGCGTCCGCACCTGGTGATTGCCGCACACCTCGATTCGGTCTTTCCGGATGGCACGAACGTCAGTGTCCGGCGCGAAGGCGCCATCCTCCGGGGTGCCGGCATCGGCGACGACAGTCGTGGGCTGGCCGTCCTGGTGGCCCTGGCTCGTGTGTTGAACCAGACCCACCTCCAGGTTCCGGGGTCGATAACCTTCGTCGCTGACGTCGGCGAAGAGGGTCTGGGAAACCTGCGGGGGATGAAGGCTTTGTTCGACGACACGCTGAAGGGGAGCGTCGACCGATTCGTCACGATTGACGGGACCGGCTTGAGCATCGCTCATACCTTCGTCGGCAGCAGACGTTATCGGGTGACATACCGGGGTGGAGGTGGCCACAGCTTCACCGATTTCGGGGCTCCGACTCCGATCAACGCTCTCGGTCGGGCCGTTGCGCAAATCGCCGATCTCAAGGTCGCCCCCGATCCCCGGACGACCTTCAACGTCGGACGGATAGGCGGCGGCATCTCGGTGAACTCGCTCCCGGCAGAAGCGTGGATGGAGGTCGATCTCCGATCCGTGGATCGCAAGGCGCTCGACGCGCTTGACGCTCAGTTTCGGAAGACGCTGGATGCTGCGCTGGCCGCGGAGCACGCGAGGTGGCCAGGCGCCGCCCGACTGTCGATGTCGGCTGAAGTGGTCGGCGAGCGACCAGCAGGGCAGTTCAGCGAAAATGCACCGATCGTGCAGGCGGCATACGCCGCTACACGCGCCGTGGGCGGGCTGCCGACGTCGGCGATGAGCTCGAGCGACGCCAACTATCCGGCGAGTCTAGGCATCGCTGCGATTCAGATTGGCGGGGGAGGACAAGGCGGAGACGCTCACACTTCGACCGAGTACTTCGATACGACCGACTCATGGCGCGGCACGCAGCGGGCGCTTCTCCTCACGATTGCGCTTGCGCGCCATTGATTGACCGTGAGGGCTGTCCCTTCTTCATCTGCTGAAAGCGTTCGAGATCGACTGCGCGTTGGCGCCGTGCGGCTCTTCGCGCGAACGCAAGCCTGATTCCGAAAAGCAGGTGGGCCCCCGCCAACGTGGCCAACTCGACGGGCACAGGGCCTGCCACGAGGACAGGGACGAAATTGCACGCCGTCGCCAACGCAAAAAACGACGCGAAGAGCGGGTCTGTCGCCGCCCCGGACGTCGGGCGCCCGAAAGCCATCGCGGTCTCTTCCCACTTGTCCTCGTAGAAGACCTGCAGGTAACGGCCGACGCGCTCCACGGCCACGTGAATGGTGAAGACGGCTTCGAAGGTTCCGGCCAGAACCAGGAGCGGCACGAGCGCGACCAACGGAATGGCGATGGCCGCGGTGGCGAGGGCCGCCAGAGCCCATGACACCAACCCCGCCAGGAATGCGCAGATTCGCACGGTTCCGCGCTCGCGAATCGTCCCACGCAGTGAGGCGTATTCCGCGAGTTCCCGTTCTGTCATCCGGTGTTCCGTCCTGCGGTTGAATTTTGACGCCTCGCCGGCCGATAAAATCAACAGCCGCGCCCCGAAGCCCCCTCGATAACCCGGATGGCATTGTGGCATAGGAGTTGGTTAGGTTGAGCTAGGACTCAACCGTTTCGTTTTTTCTGCGAAAGAACGACGATAATTGGCTTGCGGGATTGGAGTTGTCTACCCTAGAATCTCAGCACGGCCACTTGAATCTCTGAGGCGGATGAGATAGTGAAGAGAAACCCATTTTTCTGGATCGGTGCTCTTGCGCTCGCGAGTCTCGTCAGTATTGGGACCGATCCGCTCAGCGCGCAGACCCGGTCGGCTGCCGAAACCAAGACGGCCAAACCGCCCGCGGCGACCGCCTCCAAGACTCCCGCGAAGTCGAGTACACGCTACTCCGCGGCCCGGGCGAGAAACCGGCGGGCGGCTCTTGCGCGCGCCCGCGCGGCCGCCTACGCACGCGAAGTTGGCGAGTCGCTGCCGCGTCTCAAAACGGACGAAAGCGGAGTTCTGGTTCCGGACGTTCGCGCCGAAGCGGCCATCGTCTACGACCCGGAGACCAACCAGGTGCTGTGGGAGCAGAACTCGCAGACTCAGCGCTCCATCGCCAGCATCACGAAAGTCATGACCGCGGTGGTTTTCCTCGAAGACAACCCGGAGCTCTCGACGCCGGTTACGGTCGCGCGTAGCGATGTGTTCCGTGCGTCGACGACGTTCCTGCGCGCCAACGACAAATTGACGGTGGACGATCTGCTGCATCTGCTGCTCATCGCCTCCGACAACGCCGCCGCGCGCGCGCTGGCCCGAGTATCTCCCCTGGGCACCGAGGGGTTCATCAACCGCATGAACGAAAAGGCGGCCGAGCTCGAGCTCACCAGCACACACTACGAGGACACGTCGGGCCTGTTGTCTGACAACGTTTCGTCCGCCTTCGATATGGCACGGCTGATTACTTACGCGTCGAGCGACGAGCGCATCGGTTCGATCATGCGGACGTCCGAGTACAGCCTGCGAACCGCGAACGTCAGGCCGCGGCCGATCTCCTTCCGGAGCACGAATCACCTGCTGGGTCGCCAGGATGTGGAGGTTCGCGCGGGAAAGACCGGGTTCATCTCCAAGGCGGGCTACTGTCTGGCGACGCTGTTGAGGCTGCCTCACAGCGGCAGTCAGGTGGCCGTCGTGGTCCTCGGCGCCCGCTCGAATGCCGGCCGGTTCGTCGAGACGCGCAATCTCTTCGACTGGCTCTCGACCAAGACGCAGACGCTCTTCAGCGCGGCCGCGTCACCGGTTCCGCCGGTCGCCCCGGCGCAGGCTGCCGCTCAGTAGCGGCCGTTCACCGTCAATTCATCCCGTATACCCGCGTTGCATCGCTGCCGCGTCGAGCGGCAGCGTGGCAATGGAATCCACCGATACCATCACCGGACGCGACGCCCGACGTCCGTCGTAGGCCTTGAGATATCGACGGCACACGTCGCAGGCGTAGACGCGATAGCGTCCGTCGCGCGTGGCAAACGACGTGATGAGGCTGCGATCGTCATTCGAGCAGAACGGGCACGTCAGCGGGGCATACGACCACTGTGCGGCACACCGGCCGCAGATGAGACGCCGCTCGGCGTGGGGCGTGATCACGGCAAAATCGGGCTCCCAGCCGCAGAAGGGACAATGGCCGTGGTGCCAGGGAGGGAGCTCCATCCGTGCGAGTGCTTCCACGGAGCGGATCAGAAACGGTCGGAGCGCCAGCACGAGCACCTGATCCAGTCCCGCCGGCGCATCGGCTGGAAGCCGATTGCGTGAATCGCCGCCCTCGACCCCGGATGTGGCCGCGTACCACTGCGTGACGATCGGCTCGAGCACGTGGCCGTCGCGGCCAAGGGCAACGATGGCGGAGTGGTCGACGGGCTCGAGCGCATCGTAGCGCCGCAAGATGTCTGCAGTCTGCCGGAAGGTCAACCGGAAGTCGCTCCAGTCCAGCGGGATATCGGCAAAACGCACGATGGGACGTCCTGCCGTCTGCTGGGTGCGGACCCATCCGTCGTCAACCTGTATCCACGGCAGCGGCACGCGCGACTGCACGCGACGCTGCATGTCGACAAGCGCCAGCTGCATGTCGACAGCGCTGGCCAACTCGGGTTGTTCGGCTTTCAGTTGCTTGAGCTCGACGACTTCGCGGGGCTCGGCGCGGGGCGCGCGCTGCGGTTGCTCTGGCACGGCAAGCATTGTAGGGCAGAAAGGCTGGAACGTCAGGTAGGGCTCGGGGCTCCGCCGAGGTTAGTATCTGTGGTCGATGTCGCCGCGGCGTTCCCCTGCTCGAACGGTGCTGATGATTGGATCGGAGGCACTGCCGTTTTCCAAGACCGGCGGGTTGGCTGACGTTCTTGGAGCGCTGCCCCTGGCACTCGCCCGGCTCGGTTGGGACGTCACGCTCGCGCTGCCTCGATACCGGGGAATCGTCGACGGCGGGCTCCTCGAGCGCTTTCCGATCACCATCGGCGGCTTCGTGCGTGACGTAGGAATCTTCCAGGTCGATCTCGCGCCAGGCGCGCGGGCGCTGTTGATCGATTGTCCCGAGTTGTTCGATCGCGACTTCCTTTATGGCGACGACAGCGGAGACTATCCGGACAATCCCCGTCGCTTCGCGATGCTCGTGCGTGGCGCCCTTGAATGTGCAGCTCGTCGCGGCGTTGCCCCCCTCGTCGTTCACGCGCACGACTGGCAGGCGGCGCTCGCCCCCGTTTACTTGAGGACGCTCTACGCCGCGCATCCCGTGCTGGCAGGCACGCCCTGCATTCTGACTATTCATAATCTTGCTTACCAGGGGCTGTGTGAGGTCGATTGGCTGCCGCGGCTCGACCTCGGCCGGGACCAGCTCACACCCGCACGACTCGAGTACTGGGGACGCATCAGCCTGCTCAAGGGAGGAATCAATGACGCGCAGCTGATCACGACCGTCAGCCCGCGCTACGCCGCCGAAATTCAGACGCCCGAGTTCGGTTGCGGGTTTGACGGTATCCTGCGTGCCCGTGCCGGCGATCTCGTCGGCATCCTGAACGGCATCGACACCGAGAAGTGGGATCCTGAGCACGATCCGTTCATACCTGAACCGTTTGGTCCAGAGAGACTCGAGGGGAAGGTGGCTTCGAAAAGCGAGGTGCTCGCCAGGTTCAACCTGCCGGCTGCCGTCGTCGAACGCCCGCTGGTCGGCATGATTTCTCGGATGGTCGATCAGAAGGGCTTCGACCTCGTCGCCGCGCTGGCGGCCGACCTGCCTCGGCTCGAGGCGTCCTTCGTGGTGCTCGGCACGGGCGAAAGCCGGTATCAGGATTTGTGGACCCAGCTGGCCGCGGCTCATCCCGACCGCATCGGTGTCCACATCGGATTCAACGAACCGCTGGCCCATCTCATCGAGGCGGGTGCGGACATCTTCCTCATGCCATCGCAGTTCGAGCCGTGTGGGCTCAATCAGATGTACAGTCTCAGGTACGGGACCGTGCCCGTCGTTCGCGCCGTCGGCGGTCTCGCCGATACCGTGACCGATTACGCGCCCGGTCGACGGACGGCCACCGGGTTCGTGTTCGAGCCCTACGCACCCGCCGCGTTGCTCGGCGCTCTCACGCGTGCCCTGACGCTGTATCACGATCACACCAGTTGGAAGGCGCTGCAGCAGCGGGGGATGCTGCAGGATCATTCATGGGACCGTTCGGCCCGGGAGTACGTCAAAATATATGGACGCATAGGGCGGATACGACAAGATATAGGGCTAAGGGCTTAGGACCCAGGGAGATGCGATGACCATAGAGAACTTGCAGACCGCAGTGCAGACCTTTACAGACAGCAACTTCGACGAAACGGTCCTCAAGTCGACGGGGCCCGTGGTCGTCGATTTCTGGGCCGAGTGGTGCGGTCCCTGCAAGCGCATCGCCCCGACGGTGGAAGCGCTCGCTGCTGAGTACGCGGGTAAGGCTACAGTTGGCAAACTGAACGTGGACGACAACCCGAACACGGCGTTCAAGTTCCAGATTCGCGGCATCCCCACGCTGCTGATCTTCAAAGGTGGCCTGGTTGTCGAGTCTCTCGTCGGCCTGGCTTCGAAGGACGACCTCAAGAAGGCCATCGACAAGCACCTCTGACATGGCCACACGCAACGTCGTAATCGTCGGGTCGGGCCCGGCTGGCTTGACGGCTGCTCTGTACACGGCCCGAGCCAGCCTCCACCCCCTCGTCATTGAAGGTATTGAAGCGGGCGGGCAGCTCATGCTGACGACGATGGTGGAGAACTTTCCCGGTCACAAGGACGGGATCATGGGGCCCGACCTGATGGCCGAGATGCGCGCGCAGGCAGAGAAGTTCGGCGCCGAAATAGTGCAGGATTACGTCACGGCCGTCGATCTCGCGGTCTCTCCGATCAAGGTCAGGACGGGGAGCGCGGAGTACAGCACGAGAACGTTAATCATTGCGACAGGCGCCTCGGCCCGTCTGCTCGGACTCCCGTCCGAGCGGTCCCTGATGGGCCACGGCGTATCGACCTGCGCCACCTGCGACGGCTACTTCTTCCGGAATCAGGAAATCGCCGTCGTGGGCGGCGGAGATTCGGCGATGGAGGAAGCGGTCTTTCTCACCCGGTTCGCGAGCAAGGTCACAGTTGTCCATCGCCGCGACACGCTGCGCGCGTCCAGAATCATGCAGGACAAGGCGCGCGCCAACTCCAAAATCGCGTGGATGCTCGATTCCGAGGTCGAGGAAATCGAGGGCCCGTCGGGCGAAGTGACGGGCATGCAGGTCCGGAACAACAAGTCCGGCGTTCGGACGAAGATTCCCGTGACTGGTGTCTTCGTGGCGATCGGCCACACGCCCAACACGGCGCTGTTCAAGGGTCAGCTCGAGCTCGACGCCAACGGCTACATCGTCACGCACGACGGCGCGAAAACGAGCGCGCAAGGCGTGTTCGCCTGCGGCGACGTTCAGGATCACATATACAGGCAGGCGATTACGGCTGCAGGATCCGGCTGCATGGCGGCGTTGGACGCCGAGCACTTCCTCGGCGACGTGCCCGAGCATTTGCAGACCACGTCTGCGTTTCAGTCAATCCAGCCGCCGCCGACGACGACGTCCTCCTGATAGAACACGACGGCCTGGCCGGGCGTGACCGCGACCTGTGGCGCATCGAAGACGAGCTGCGCGCGCCGGTCGCCGAGGGCAGTCAGGGTCGCGTCTGCGGGGCGATGCCGGTGACGGATCTGCGCCGTGACCTCGAGCGGCCCCGACGGCTCCGCGATCATCCAGTTGACCTCAGACGCCGTCAGCGTCGTCTTTTCGAGCAGAGCCTTCGGTCCGACGATCACCTGCTGCTCGACCGGGTTGAGCGAAAGCACGTACACGGGCTGGCCGCCGGGCGATCTTGACAGCCCGAGACCCTTCCGCTGGCCGACAGTGAATCGATGGATCCCGTCGTGGCGTCCGACCACGCGGCCCGCCGTGTCGATAATCTCCCCGTGCGCGCGCGCCGCCTCTGGCGAATGCGTGGCGACGAACGTCGCGTAGTCGTGGTCCGGGATGAAACAGATCTCCTGGCTGTCCGGTTTGTCGGCGACGAGCAGACCACGACGCCGCGCATACTCGCGGACGTCGTCCTTCGACCAATCGCCGACGGGGAACAGCGCGTGCGCCAGCTGGTCCTGCGACAGAGAAAACAGGAAGTAGGACTGATCCTTGTCGGGATCGAGGCTGCGTCGCAGCAGGTGACGGGCCGTCCCCGGGTCGCGGTCAAGGCGCGCATAGTGGCCCGTGGCCACGACGTCTGCGCCGAAGCCGCGCGCGCGTGTCAGCAGTGTCGAAAACTTCAGGTCGCTGTTGCAGCGCGCGCACGGGATCGGTGTGCGACCCGCCGCATACTCGCGGACGAAATTCGACACGACGTGCTCGTCGAACTGCCGCTCGAGATTGACGATGTAGTGCGGAATGCCGAGTGTGCGCGCCACCCGCCGCGCGTCGTGCAGATCGTCGAGCGTGCAGCAGCTGCCGAACGTCCGCTCGCCGTCTGACTGATCGTAGAGCTGCATGGACAGACCGATGACATCGTGGCCCTGCTCGACGACGAGGGCCGCGGCCACCGACGAATCCACTCCACCCGACATGGCAACGACAATTCGCATCTGTTTCTGGTTCGACCGACTGCGCGGCTAGCCCGCCTTGCGCGTCAACCCCCGAAGTTTCTCGACCAGCCGTGGCAATGTTTCGACGACGCGATCGACTTCGGCGTCGGTTGAAAACAGCCCGAGGCTGAAGCGAAGCGAGTTCTGCGTCCGGTGGGCTGGCAACCCCATTGCCCGCAGCACGTGCGACGGCTCGAGCGTCCCGGACGAGCACGCCGAGCCGGTGGACACGGCGATGCCTTCCAGGTCGAGCGCGATGAGCAGGCTCTCTGCCTCGACGCGGTCGAAGCTGATATTGCTCGTGTTGGGCACGCGTGGCTGGAGTGCGCCGTTCACCGCCGATCCGGGCACAGTCTTCAGGATCCCGGCCTCGAGGCGGTCGCGCAGTGCGCCGAGGCGAGCACCTTCGGCGGCAATCTTCGCGCCCGCCAGCGCAGCGGCGGTCCCCATACCCGCGATCGCCGGCACGTTCTCCGTGCCGGCCCGCCGGTTTCGTTCGTGCCGGCCGCCGGTGAGAATGGGCTGCATCCGCGTGCCACGCTTGATCCACAGGGCACCGGCGCCCTTCGGGCCATTGAACTTGTGCGCCGACAGCGACAGCAGGTCGATGCCAAGGGCTCGCACGTCGACCGGGATCTTGCCGACCGACTGCACCGCATCGGTGTGGACAATCGCGCCGCGCTCGTGGGCCAGGCGCGCGAGCTCGGCAACGGGCTGAACCGTCCCGATCTCGTTGTTCGCATGCATGATCGACACAATCGCGGTGTCATCGCTGATGACCTCGCGCAGCCGGTCTGGGGCGATGATACCCGTCTGGTCCACGGGCAGGAGCGTCGTCCGCCAGCCCCGCCTGGCCAGTGCCTTGAAGGTGTTCAGGACGGCCTCGTGCTCGATGGAGCTGGCGATGAGGTGGCGCCGGCCAGTCGGTTCGAGCGCCTCGGCGGCCCCCCGGATCGCGAAGTTGTCCGATTCCGTCCCTCCGCTGGTGAAGACCACCTCTGAGGGATCGCCGTTAAGAAGCGTCGCTACGGCTGACCTGGCTTCGTCAATTAATGCCTTGGCCTGTTGACCGAAGTAATGAACACTCGACGGATTGCCGAAAAGATCATGGGTCGCACGTACCACTGCCTCAATCACCGGGGGGGCGAGGGGGGTAGTGGCGTTGTAGTCAAAGTAGACACGCATCAGTGAACCGTTCATTGTAGCATTGCCGTAACCATTGGAAACAAAAGGACTAGACAACATCTGAGGCGACCCCTATACTGACGCGAAAATCGTGCTTGCGCCCCCGGGCAAGACGGTCTCGCACCCTGCAAGAGGACAGGCGGAGGATTGACATGTGGAAACGTGATGAAGGCGTTCGTCCGTCGACCGGACAACCAGCGGCTGCGCCCCAGCCCCCCGCGCCGGTCGCGAGCACTCCTGCACGTCCAGAGGCGGGCCATCACATGGAGAAGGACATCGTGAACATTGGCAAGTCGGTGGTCATCAAGGGCGAGCTGAATGGGAGCGAGGATCTCACGATTGAAGGGCACGTGGAAGGCACGATTCAGCTGCGCGAGCACGTGCTGACGATTGGGCCGAACGGGCGCATCAAGGCACAGGTCTTCGCCAAGTCGGTCATCGTTCTGGGTGAAGTGACTGGCAACGTCACGGCCAGCGAAAAGGTGGACATCCGGGACAACGGCTCGGTCGACGGCGACATCGTGTCGCCGCGTGTGGCCATTGCCGAAGGCGCGCACTTCCGTGGAAGTGTCGATATGCAGCGGAAGGGCGGTGGACAGCCCGCGGCGAAGGCGGACGCCAAGGCGGCGGCGCCGCAGCCGGCGCCGGCCGTGCAGCCTCACGCCGCCGCTCCGGCCCAGCGCGTAGGCGCGTAGAAGCCAATAGCTGGAAGCCAGGACTCGGAAGTTCGAAGCGAGGAGTGGGAAAGCGGCCTTCTGCCTTCTCACTTCTTTCGTCCACCTTCCGCTGCAGGTATGGGCCTTCTCAATCGCCTCGCCCCTCGCCGACCGGAACCCAACCCGGCCCCTCCTCTATTGTCCGAGGTTGAAGATCCGGTCTTTGCCACGAAGGCGCTGAGGAAGTTCCTGACGGCGCTGACGTCGCATCCCTCGCCGTCGCTGCTCGACCTCGGACCCGTTGTCGGGAGCAATGTCAGCTTCTTCGGCGAACAGCTCGGGTGCAAGATTTTCGTCGAGGATATTTTTGCCGATCTCGAGCGGCATCTGCGCGAGGACAAGCTCGAACGACTTCCCGATTTCCTCAAGAAGCGATTCCCCCAGGCGACCGGATCGATGGACGGCATTCTCTGCTGGGATCTCATCGATTACCTCGACAAGGCCTCCGCTCAGGCGCTCGCAACCGAGCTGGCGCGCGTGCTTCGACCCGACGGCGCGCTGCTGGCATTCTTCGGGAGCGTGCAGCGACAGGATCAGCGCTATACCAAGTACATCATCGTCGACGAAGTCAATCTTCGCCATCGCGCCTATCCTGCCGCGAGAGGCCGGCGGGCGGCGCTGTTGAACCGCGATATCATCAGACTGTTCGAGGGTCTCCGCGTTTCGGACTCCTTCCTCCTGCAGAACAACATCCGCGAGATTCTGTTTCGAAAACCGGCATAGCCGTCGGTTCGGGTAATCTCCACGCATGGCGCGTCCTGTCGTAGCGCTGCTGACCGATTTCGGCCTCCGCGATCATTACGTCGGCACGATGAAAGGGGTGATGCTCGGCATCTGTCCCGATCTGACGCTCGTGGACATCTCGCACGACATCCCGCCG
The DNA here is from genome assembly GCA_035537875.1 of Vicinamibacterales bacterium. GTDB lineage: Bacteria > Acidobacteriota > Vicinamibacteria > Vicinamibacterales > CAVVIG01 > DATLLJ01. The sequence continues at coordinate 27,529 of DATLLJ010000150.1, forward strand.
CATGACGTGATCGCGGGCGGTCTGGCGCTTGCGGCGTGTCACCGGTATTTCCCGCCGGGAACGGTCTTCCTGGCCGTGGTCGATCCCGGCGTCGGGTCGGCCCGGCGCGCGATTGCGGCAGACTCTGGGTCGTATCGGTTTGTCGCCCCGGACAATGGGATTCTCAGCTCGGTGCTGGACGAGCAGCCCTCGTGGCGCGCCGTGGAGCTCACCGAGCCCCGATATGCGCGGGCCGTCGTCTGCCGCACGTTCGAGGGGCGCGATCGATTCGCGCCGGCGGCTGCATGGCTGGCGAGCGGCGTCGACGTCGGCGCGCTCGGACCGTTCATCGCCGATCTGATCCGACTCGCATTGCCGGTCGCGGTGATTGAGGCGGGCACCATTCGCGGAGAAGTCGTGCGCGTGGATCGCTTTGGCAATCTCATCACCAACATCGATCGGCAGACGTTCGATGCCCTTGTCGGCGGAGACCCTGACATCCGTGCGGGAGGCCGTCCGATTGCCCGTGTGGTTTCCACGTACGCCGACATTGCCCCGGGAGAAGTCTGCGCGCTCTTCGGCAGCGACGAGCGGCTCGAAATCGCGGCCAGCGGCGCCAGCGCGGCCGCACTGCTCGATCTTGGGCGGGGTGCGTCCGTGCACGTCACACGGGGCGCGTGATAGCATGGCGCGCTTTCCATGATCGATTTCACCCTCACCGAGGAACAGGGTCTGCTCGAACAGTCCATTCGGGAGTGGGCCAGGAACGAAGTCGCGCCCGTCATCCGGGAGAACGATCGGCGGCACTACTTCGATCGTGAGCGTGTGCTCGGTGGAATGCAGAAGCTCGGACTGCTCGGGGTCGCCATCCCCACCACGTACGGCGGCGCGGGGATGGACTACATATCGCTCGGACTCGTGAGCGAAGAGCTTGAATACGTGGACACGTCGCTGCGCGTCATCATGTCCGTTCACGCGGGGCTTCACGGCCTGACGCTGCTGACGTGGGGGAACGAGGACCAGAAGCGGCGGTATCTCGTGCCGCAGGCGCAGGGACGGAGGATCGCGGGCTACGGTCTCACCGAGCCCTCGGCCGGCAGCGACGCGCGAGGCATCCAGACGACGGCCGTCCGGAAGGGCAGTCGGTATGTCCTGACGGGCGAGAAGAGCTGGATCTCCCTTGCGAACGTCGCGGACGATTTCCTGGTGTTCGCCTGGACCGACCTCGACAAGAAGCGGCAACGCGACCCGTCCGGCATCAGCGCGTTCATCGTGGAGCGGTCGTTCAAGGGCTTCGCCAGCGGACCGATGAAAGAGAAGTGGGGCATTCTGGCCGGCGACACCGGGTACTTCACGCTGGACGAGGTCGAGGTCCCGGAGGAGAATCTGCTGGGACGCCTGGGCGAAGGGTTCAAGATCGCGATGTCCGCGCTCGATCAGGGGCGCTTCACGGTCGCGGCCGGCGCCACGGGGCTCATTCGCGCCTGTCGCGACGCCAGCGTTGGTTATGCAAAGGAGCGGCGGGCGTTCGGTGTCGAGATCGGACAGCACCAACTCGTCAAGGAGATGCTGGCGCAGATGGAGTCGGACTATCAATCTGCCCGGCTCTTGTGGCTGCGCGCGGGCTGGCTCAAGAACAGCGGCCAACGCTCCACGCGCGAGACGGGGCTGGCCAAGTGGTTCGCGACGATCGCCTCGGAACGTGCGGCGGCCGACGCGGTGCAAATCCACGGAGCCAATGGGTATTCGGACGAATATCCGGTCGGACGTTTTTACCGAAACTGCAAGGGCGCCGTCATCTACGAGGGCACCCGCGAGATCCATAAGCTGATGCAGGCGGATTACCTGCTCGGCTATCGAACCGATCGGCCCGCACGCTGCGAGCTGCCGGCCTGGGAAAAAAACTGAAGGCTCAGGGCTCGAGGCAACGATTCTATGGATTCAGATCTGTCGCTCGAATTTCTCCGTGTCGTGGAACAGGCTGCTATCGCGTGCGCCCACACGATGGGGAACGGGGATCGTCACAAGTCGGACCAGGTCGCCGTGGAGTCGATGCGCGCGGTGATGGACACCGTCCCCATCGACGGGACCATTGTCATCGGTGAAGGCGAACGCGACGAGGCGCCGATGCTGTACATCGGCGAAAAGGTCGGTCTGGTCAATGCCAAGGGCATCAAGAGCCTCGGATTGGTGCGCTTCTCGGAGGTCGACATTGCCGTCGATCCGCTCGAAGGCACGAACCTGTGCGCGACCGGCGCGCCCAACGCCATCGCGGTCCTCGCCGCTTCGGAGAAGGGCGGCCTGCTGCATGCGCCGGATCTCTACATGGAGAAGCTGGTCGTCGGCCCGACGTCGAAGGATCACGTGAGCCTCGATGCCCCGGTCGCCGACAACCTGGCTGCGATCGCGCGGTGCCTCGGCCGCGACGTGGACGATCTCGTCGTCATCGTTCTCGATCGGCCTCGTCACGGGCGGCTCATCGAAGACATCCGGGCGACCGGCGCGCGGATCCGGCTGATTGGCGACGGGGATCTTTCGGCGGGTATCACGGCGGCGGTGTCCGGATCGGGCGTCCACGCGGTCATGGGCACGGGTGGCGCGCCGGAAGGCGTGCTGACCGCTGCGGCGATGCGCTGTCTCAACGGCGAGATCTTCGCGAGGCTCGTGGTCTCGAAACCGGAGCACGAAAGCCGCTGCCGCGCGATGGGCATTACGGACTTCAAGAGAGTCTACCGCGCGCACGATCTGGCGCCGGGCAACAACATCATCTTCGCCGCGACCGGCGTGACCGATGGCACGTTGATGCGGGGGGTTCGGTTCTTCGGCGACGGCGTCCGCACCAGCTCGCTCATCATGCAGAACCAGCCGCACCAGATACGCTTCATCGACAGCATCCACGTCGCTCCCGCGACGAACGTCAGGATCCGTTTCTGAACGATGCGCCGCGTGTTCGTCGAGCCCGGTGCGCCTCAGCTCGATGCGCTCCAGGAAGCGGCCAAATGGATCCGCAATGGCGGGCTCGTCGCACTGCCAACAGATACACTGTACGGTCTCGCGGCGGATCCGTACCGGGTTGACGCGGTCGCGCGTCTCTTCGCCGTGAAGGGCCGGAGCGCAGAGCGCGGGCTTCCGCTGATTGCCGCCGATACGGAACAGGTCATTCGCCACATGGGCCGTCTCTCGCGCACGGCCGAAGGATTGGCGCAGAAATTCTGGCCCGGTCCCTTGACGCTGCTCGTGGCCGCGCCCGCCGCCCTGGCCCCGGCTGTCACGGGCGGAACCGGTCGGGTCGGCGTGCGCGTGCCCGCGCACGCCGTCGCGCGCGCGATCTGCCGCTTCGCGGATCGCCCGGTCACGGCTACCAGCGCCAATCGGAGCGGGCAGCCGGCGACCGCTCTCCCCGACGATGTGGAGCGGACGCTCGGGGGTGATGTGGATCTGTTGATTGATACCGGCCCGACGAGCGGCGGCGCGCCTTCGACGATCGTCGACGTGGCCGGGCCGGAACCGCTCCTCGTCCGCGCAGGCGCAATCCCTTGGGACACCATACAGGCATGGCTCGCAATCCACGACACACACAGCCCCAGCTAGCTTCGCCCCAGCGGAGATCCCGACCCGAGCGACCCGCAGGTGGTAGCGAACGCGCAGCGCTCGTCGGTCTGATCATGGGCCGGGCGCGGCGCTTCGATGCCGAGCGGTCGCTTGACGAACTCGCAGGCCTTGCCGATGCGGCAGGGGCAGAGGTGGTGTTGCGCGTGCTGCAGGAGCGCCCCAGGCCCGATCCGTCAACGTTCCTCGGCGCCGGGAAAGTCGCCACGCTCGCGGCCTCGGCTGCGGAAACGGGCGTCGACGTGATCATTTTCGATCACGAGTTGACGCCCGCCCAGCTGCGGCACCTCGAAGAGGAGACGGGCAGCAAGATCGTCGATCGAACGCAGCTCATTCTGGATATCTTCGCGCGGCGTGCCCGCACCCGCGAGGGGAAGCTGCAGGTGGAGCTCGCGCAGCTCGAGTACCTGCTTCCACGCCTCGTGGGCGCCGGCGCCGCGTTGTCGCGGCTCGGAGGCGGAATCGGCACGCGAGGCCCCGGAGAAACCAAGCTCGAAACCGACCGGCGCCGGATCCGCGCGCGTATTCACGCGGTGTCGAAGGACATCGAGCAGGTGCGTCAGCGACGCGCCCAGTCACGGGAGCGGCGACGGAAGTCCTCGGTGCCGATCGTCGCGCTGGTCGGCTACACGAATGCCGGGAAAACGACGTTGTTCAACGTGCTCACGCGGGCCTCCGCGGAAGCCTCCGACGCCTTGTTCGTCACGCTCGATCCGCTTCTCCGTCAGGTTCGTCTGCCCGACAGCCGTACGCTGCTCGTGTCGGATACCGTAGGCTTCATCGATCGCCTTCCGCACGCGCTCGTCGCAGCCTTCCGCGCGACGCTCGAGGAAGTGGCAGCGGCCGACCTGATTCTGCACGTGACCGACGCGGCCGCGCCGGACCGGGACCGACGGATGGCGGCCGTCCGCCAGGTTCTCGAGGAAGTCGACGCCGTGGACGTCCCACTCCTCGACGTCTACAACAAGTGCGACCTGTTGACCGAGGAGGAGCGCCGCCGGCTGCTCGAGAGCGACCCTGCGGCGCTGTGCCTCTCGGCCCGGGGCGGGGGAATCGGTCAGTCACCCGCACCGTGGGGGATTGCTGAGCTACTCGAGACCCTCGCGCATCGTCTGGCAATCGATCTCCAGCGCGTGACCTTCACGTTCAACCCCCGTGAGGCGGCCGATCAAGCCGCGATCGCCCATCTGTACCGCCACGGGAAAGTCCTCGTCCACGAAACGCGGGACGGTCAGGTATCAATCGTGGCCGATGTACCTCGACGCCTGATCGGTCAACTTAAGAAGATGTAAACTTTCACCGATGCGTCGAGCCGCCCTGCAGGTCAGCAGCCTGTCGCTCGTTCTCGTGGCGGCTTGTGCGCCGAGAACGGCGCCGTTGCCTGTCGTGACGTCACCCCGGTTTCCCGACTTCGTGGCGCCCGTCGTTCCCGCGGCGTTTGCCAACCAGCCGTGGGCGGCGCGTCAGACCCGCGGCTGGACCTTTCTCCAGGCTGGCGACCTGCGAAACGCCGAGCGTGAGTTTTCCATTGCGCTCAAGGCTGAACCCACGTTCTTCCCTGCGGAAATTGGCCTCGGCTACGTCGAGCTTGGGGACCGCGAGCCGAAGACGGCGTTGACCCGGTTTGAACGGGTCCTTGAACGCCAGGTGGACGCTTCAGCGCTGGTCGGTCGAGGCGTCGCGTACCTCGACCTCGACCGCGAAGCGGACGCGTTGGTCGCATTTGAAGCCGCCGTGGCCGCCGATCCTTCGCTGACCCAGATCGCCCAACGCGTCGAGGTGTTGAAATTCCGCAACGTCGAGCAGCGGATAGCCGAGGCCCGTGCCGCCGCCGAGGCGGGCCGGCTAGACGCTGCGATTCGCGCCTACACAGCGGCGGTTGACAGTTCTCCGGGCAGTCCGTTTCTCTACCGTGAGCTTGCCGCCGTCGAACGGCAGCGGGGCGACAATCCCGCGGCGCTCGCTCACTATCGGACTGCGCTCGGCCTCGATGCGGCCGACGTGGAGTCGCTGACGGCCATCGGGGAGATCCTCGAGACCACCGGGGACTTCGACGGCGCCGTCAGGGAGTACTCGGCGGCGCTGGCGATCGAGCCGAGCAGCGAACTGGTGGCCAAACTCGAGGCGGCCAGGGGACGGGTCGAGCTGGCACGGCTACCCGAACAGTTCCGCGCGATCGACGCCGCGCCCCAGATCACGCGCGGAGAACTGGCGGCGCTCATCGGCGTGCGACTGGCGCCGCTGCTGCAACCGGACGCACGCGTAGAGGCGGAGCCCATTACCGATGTCCGCACCGACTGGGCCGCGCCCTGGATCCTGACGGTATCTCGCGCCGGCGTCATGGAACCGTTCGCCAACCACGCGTTCCAGCCTGACTCCGCCGTTCGCCGGATCGATCTCGCCCAGGCGGTCGAACGACTGCTGATGCGTATTGCCCCTCTCAAACCCGAGGAGGCGCAGCGCTGGGACTCGGCGTCGGTGCAGTTCACCGATCTCGCGACAGGCCACCTGGCTTATCCGGCGGCCTCCGCCGCCGTCGCGTCGGGGATATTGACGGCCGAGCCGGACGGCACGTTTCAACCCTCGCAAGTGGTCAGCGGCGAACAGGCGGTTCGGGCGATCGAGCGACTCCAGCAGCTCGCGGGCCTGCCGTCGATCGGCGCCGCCCGGAGATGACGGTCTTCACGCCGGCGAATCAGCTGACGCTGCTGCGTATGCTGCTGATTCCGGCGTTCGTCATCCTTGTGATCTACGGACAGCTCGGGTGGGCGCTCGTGGTGTTCGTGGTCGCCGGAATCACCGACGGCCTGGACGGTCTGCTGGCGCGCTGGTCGGATCAGCGAACGAGCCTTGGCGCCTGGCTCGATCCGATGGCCGACAAACTGCTGCTGGTCACGACCTTCGTCGTATTGACCTGGCCCGGCCTTGGATTGGCGAATCGATTTCCAATCTGGCTCACCGTCTGCATCATCAGCCGCGACGTCGTGATCGTCCTGACCGTCGCGATCGTGAACCTGGCGATTGGGCGGCGCACGTTCAAGCCGTCGATCTTTGGAAAGGTAGCCACGGCCACCTACATGGTCACCGCCGTCGCCGCGATGATCTTCAATTACCGGGGGTATCATTCGAGGATCTTCGACGTTCTCGTCTGGGTGTCGCTGGCGATCACCTGGGTGTCGGCCATTCACTATATCCGGCACGCGGCTCGTATCATCGAGACGCCTCAACCGACGGCAGTTCTATGAAGCGATATTGTGTGCCGTGCGTGCTGTTCTCGATCGCGATCCGGGTGGCGGCGCCGGCCACGCCCGGCGTTCCGCATCGGATCCCGGGGTTCGCTGCGGCTCTCGCGGCGCAAAGCCCTGCCTCCAAGCAGGCGGTGGTCGAGACCACGGCCGGCACGTTCATCATCGACCTCACGCCGGACGCGGCGCCGAATCAGAGCGCGCACTTCATGAAAGTGGCGGCTGAGGGGGGGTACGACGGCACGGTCTTTCATCGCATGGTGCCGAGGGGTATGGTTCAGGGCGGCGACCCGCTGTCGACAGACCCGAGCAAGCGCTCAGCCTACGGCAGCGGCGGGTTGAACGCGGTGACCGACGACCCCCCGGCCCCGAAGATGACGAGCGGATCGGTAGCAGCCGTCACGGTTCCCGGTAAGCCGAACAGCGGGGGCGCGCAGTTCTTCGTGGTTCTCGCGGATCAACCGGCACTCGACGGCCGGTACGCCGTGTTCGGTCGCGTGTCGGACGGACTCGACGTCCTGGTCAAGATTTCGACGACACCGGTCGATGCGGCCGGGCTCGCCACCGAACGCGTCGAGATTCGACGTGTGACGATTCGTGACACGCCGCCGGAACCGTTCGTCAGCGAAAGCCTCAGCCAGCTTGCCGAGTACCGAGCGGTGCTCGAGACGAGCGAGGGCTCCATCGCGATCGAGTTCTTGACCGACAAGGCGCCGAATACCGTCCGGCAATTCATGCGGATGGCGGCCGCCGGCGTATACGACGGCATGGCCTTCCACCGGGTGGCGCCGGGTTTCGTCATCCAGACGGGCGCCGAAGGGACGCGTGCCGTCGCGTTCAGCGACAAGCAGCGCAAGCTGGTTGGCCCGATGGCTCCCGAGTTCAGCGACACGATGCATGTCAAGGGGATTGTGTCGATGGCGCGCGGCGCCGATCCCGCGAGTGCGACGACGTCGTTCTTCATCTGCACGGGGCCGTCCCCGGCGCTCGACGGACAATACACCGCCTTTGCCCGCGTGGTGGACGGCATGATGGCGGTCGAGGCGATCGAAAAAGCCCCGCGTAAAGACGAGACTCCGATCAACCGCATCGAGTTGAAGACCATTCGAATCGAGAAGAAATAGCGGGGCCGTTACACGGTCCGCGCGGCGGGGCCGTCGTCACGCACCGGGGAGGCGCGTCACCTTCACCACGACGCCAACGAGATACTCGACACGGATGCGGTCACCCGCCTCGAGCGAATGGCCCACGATGGCTTCCGGGCCCACACGAGCGGCGTTGAGCTGTTCCCCCGGATCGTCTTCGTGAGTGAACACGATCTCCCACGAAACCTGCCCGTGGATACTCACGGGCTGAATCCGTTTCAGCACCGCATCGCGCGACCCCTTCAACATCGCTGCGATCATACATCTAGTCATTGGGTCATCTGATCATCGGATCATTGATTGCGGGATTCTGCACGCAACCACCCCGCAACACCCCAATCCCCCAATCTCGCAATCAATGACCCGATGACCAGATGACTAGATGACCCAATTCCCAAACGGCAGCTGGTCGGTTGAATCAACGCTGGCCGCGTCGCAGAGGTTGTGAACGCTGACCCCGAGCAGCCGGATCGGACGGCGGCCGGCGTCGGTGTGTTCGAGCAGGCGCACCGCCCGTTCGACGATGGAATCCTCGTCGTGAGTGGGAGAGGAGGTCCGGCTTCGGGTAATGGTGGTGAAGTCGCTGTACCGCACCTTCAGCGTCACCGTGCGCGCGAGCAGCGGCTTGCGTGCCAGCCACCTGGCCGCGTCGGCGGCCAACCGGGCGACGTTCGTCCGAATGACTTCGATGTCGAGCAGATCGGCCGGATAGGTGTTCTCGGATCCGGAGGACTTCACTTCGCGGTCGGGCGTGACCGGCCGCTCGTCGATACCCTGAGCGAGCAGCTGCAGGGAGTCGGCGAGACTGCCGACGGCGGCTCGGAGACGCTCGGGGGCGGCGCTCCGCACATCGACGAGACGTTCGATGCCGTGCGCGCGCAGCCGGCGAGCGGTGACCGGGCCGACGCCCCACAGCGCGTCGATCTTCAATTGCTGGAGAAACGGCTCGACGCGATCAGGGCTGATGACCGTCAACCCATCTGGCTTCTTCCAACTCGAGGCGATCTTGGCGAGGAACTTGTTGGGGGCCACGCCGGCCGAGGCGGTGAGGCCTGTTTCCTCGTAAATGCGTGCTTTCAGGCGCCGCGCCACCCGAGTGGCGATTGGCTCGTGCCACTGGTTCTCCGTGACGTCAAGGTAGGCCTCATCGAGCGACAACGGTTCGACGAGCGGCGTAATCTCGCGAAAGAGGGCCAACACCGTGTTCGACGCTGCACGGTACCGGACGAAGTCGGGCGACACAACGACAAGCGACGGACAAAGGCGGACGGCCCTGGCCATCGACATGGCCGACCGGACCCCGAAGGCGCGCGCTTCGTAGCTGGCTGCCGCCACGACCCCTCGGCGGTCCGGTTGTCCGCCGACGGCGACGGGTCTGGCCCGGAGCGCGGGGTTGTCGCGCTGCTCGACCGACGCGTAGAACGCGTCCATGTCGACGTGCAGAATGCGACGCATTTCAGGCCAATTGTAAATTGCCGAATTGCAAATTGAACGTCACGACGTGCGGACTGAGTTGCGGATTCCGGAAAGCGCAGATCAGAGGTTGCAGGCCACGGTTTGAAATAGAATAGGACGTTGACCCTGGGGCGTGACAAGAAGCAGCTGAATCGGCGATCTCGTCCGGCGGCCATTCAATCCGCAATCTGCGATCCTGCAATTCTGCAATGCTGCAATCCTGCAATTCTGCAATCTGTAGTGTGATTTCCTAAAAGCGATGCCTCAGTTCATCTACACAATGAAGGGTCTCGGGAAGGTTCACCCGCCCGATACTCGCGTGCTCGAAGACATCTGGCTGTCGTTTCTTCCCGGGGCCAAAATCGGAGTCCTGGGACTGAACGGCGCCGGGAAGAGCTCGTTGCTCCGGATCATGGCCGGCGAGGATCAGCAGTTCATCGGCGAAGCGTTTCCCGCCAGCGGCATCTCGGTGGGCATGCTGCACCAGGAACCCCAGCTCGACGCACGAAAAACGGTGCTCGGCAACGTCGAGGAAGGCGTGGCCGAGATCAAGGCGCTGCTCAACCGATACGACGAAGTCAACGCCAGGCTCGGGGAAAATCTGACGCCGGCCGAAATGGAGAAGGTCCTCGACGAACAGGCGCGAATCCAGGACAAGATTGACGCCTCGAACGCCTGGGACCTCGATTCGCGTCTGGAGCTGGCGATGGACGCTCTGCGCCTGCCGCCCCCCGATGCTGAGGTCTCCACGCTGTCGGGCGGGGAGCGGCGTCGCGTGGCGCTCTGTCGTCTGCTGTTGCAGTCGCCCGATCTGCTGCTCCTCGACGAGCCCACCAATCACCTCGACGCCGAGTCAGTGGCCTGGTTGGAGCGTTTTCTCAAGGACTATCCGGGGACGGTCGTGGCTGTCACGCACGACCGCTACTTCCTCGACAATGTTGCCGGTTGGATCCTGGAGCTCGATCGGGGACGCGGGATCCCGTGGGAGGGCAACTATTCGTCCTGGCTGGAGCAGAAGCGGAACCGGCTGGCCCAGGAAGAGAAGGCCGAGACGCGGAAGCAGCGCACGCTCGAACGCGAGCTGGAATGGATTCGCATGTCCCCGCGAGCGCGTCAGGCCAAGGGCAAAGCGCGGTTGAACGCCTACGAAGAGCTTCTGCGCGAGGAATCAGCGCAGAAGATCGAATCCGCCGAGATCTACATCGCCCCGGGACCTCGGCTCGGCGACGTGGTCGTGGAGGCGCGGAAGATTCGGAAGGCGTACGCCGACAACCTGCTCATCGACGACCTCGACTTCACTCTCCCCAGGGGCGGGATTGTGGGTGTCATCGGGCCGAATGGCGCGGGCAAAACGACGCTGTTTCGGATGATCACGGGTCAGGAAAAGCCCGACGCGGGAACGCTGAAAATCGGGGAAACGGTGCAGATCGGGTACGTCGATCAGAGCCGCGAGGCGCTCGATCCCCACAAGACCGTGTTCGAAGAAATCACTGGCGGTCACGACGAGATAGAGCTCGGCAAACGGAAAGTGGCGTCGCGCGCCTACGTGTCGTGGTTCAACTTCAAGGGTGCGGCGCAGCAGCGCAAGGTCGGTACGCTGTCCGGGGGTGAACGCAATCGGGTCCACCTGGCGAAACTCCTCAGGCGCGGGAGCAACCTTCTTCTGCTGGACGAACCGACCAATGATCTCGACGTGGACACCCTGCGTGCGCTCGAAGAAGCTCTCTTGAACTTCGCCGGCTGTGCCGTGGTCATCAGCCACGACCGCTGGTTCCTGGACCGGATCGCCACACATATGCTCGCTTTCGAGGGCGACAGCGAAGTCGTCTGGTTCGAAGGCAATTATCAGGACTACGAGGCCGACCGCAAACGCCGCCTGGGCGCCGAGGCGGACCAGCCGCACCGCATCAAGTATCGCAAGCTGACCCGGTAAGGCCGTCCGTCCCGCCTGACGGCTGACGGAAGGCCGGGGTGTCACTGAACCGCTGGTCTTCGCGCGGCGTCTTGCTAGGATGAAGGCGATCCGATGCATGAACATGCGGACCGGCTGGCCGGCGGCCTTGTAGGAGTGGACCCTGATCTGGCCCGCGAGTTCGAGGCTCGCCTCGTCGAGTCGTCGAGGCTGGCGTTCCGCGTGGCCTACAGCGTCCTCCGGCATCGCGAGGACGCCGAGGATGTGGCGCAGGAAGCCTTTGCGAAGGCGTACCGGAGCTTCCGCCAGCTTCGCGATCGCGATCGCTTCCGAGCCTGGCTGGCCCGGATGACCTGGCGGCTCGCCATCGATCGGTGCCGCGCCTCGAATCGACGCCAGCGCGTGGAGATGGTCGCCAACGATAACACCGGCCCGACGACGGCCGAGGCCGTCATCGCGCGGGACCGCGCCGACCAGTTGTGGCGGGCGATCGATCGACTCCCTGAAAAGCTGCGGATAGTCATCGTGCTCGCGAGCATCGAGGGGCACGAGGTGCAGGAAGTGGCGTCGCTGCTGGGGATTCCCGTCGGCACCGTCAAGTCGCGGCTGTTTATCGCGCGGCAACGTCTGAAGGAGCAGCTGCAATGGATGCGCAGCGAATCAGCGAGTCGATAGACCTCGATTCCGAGCTGGCGGCGCTGCTCTCGGTGGAGCCGTCGGTGGAATTTGTCGCCCGCGTGCGGATGCGGATCGCTGCCGAGCCAGCGCCCCGCTCGTGGAGACCCTCGTGGCTGCTCGTAACGGCCAGCGCCTGTGCGTTGCTCGTCACGATCGGGCTGGCGTTGCGCCCGAGTCACCTGTCGACGTCAGCGTCGAGTGTGTTCGCCGAGATCTCCCTGCTCGCACCCACCCTGGTCCCGGGGCCCATGGCTGCGGCTATCTCGGGCTCGAGGCGCGAAAGGCCGACGCCTGAAATGCGAGCGATGATGCAGTCCAACCAGGACGCTGTCCGGGCGATGAACAGTCATCTGGAGAGCAGGAACTACGAAGCCATTGCCGGCGACGCGGCGACATTGACCCGCAACTTCGCCTCTCTCGAGAGATTTTGGAGCGCCAGACAGGTTGAGGGCGCCGCCGCCCTCTCGAGAAGGGGGCTGACGGTGGCCACCGAGCTTCGCGCCGCCGTCCTGATGGGCGACGCGTCCGGCGTGGCCCAGGCTATCGCCGACATGACCGCTGTTTGCAACGCCTGCCACACGCAATACCGCGAAGAGCTGCCAGACCATACCTACGCGATTAAGCTCTAAACGAGCGTGCGCGGTCGCGCACGGGGCGGGCAGTCTCGTGCCTTTCCGCTCTTGGCCGTCGATGAACGCGGCGGAGGTCTCCGTCCGGCCAGGGCCGCATACAAAGCCGTGATCATGCCGCAGGGGGAGTCAACCATGGTGAACAGACGATCGATGATCGCTGGAACGGCCCTCGGAGGCGCCCTGTCAGCACTGGTCAGCCCAGTCGAAGCCGCTGACAGTCCGCAAGCGACAGACGTCGCTGATCGGGTCGTGCAGGAGGTTGCCAGGGCCGTGCAGGCGGTCCGCGACGAAGTTGCCCGCCAGACCTCATTCTGGGAGCTGGCGCCCGTCCGTGATCAAACCCGGGCCTTCCTGAGAGCGAACGGAAAGTTTCCCGACTTCATCGAGGTCGGAAGCGACGTCTGGCAGCAGGTCTACGATTGGCATGTCCGGTTCCAGCAGCCGATCACTTTAGGGCGGACGGCCGAAGGGCGATACAGCCTCCTGCTGATCGCGACGAATGTGATCATGCGCACCGATCTGCCACCGGGCTTTGTCGGGACCGCGTACGATCGCTGACGCGCTGAGCCATCGAACGGGCACATTAGGTCGGATGACCGCCGGTCATCCAGGCTCGCAGAGGTTTCCGTTTGCGCCGCAATTGTTGACTCCCTCCGTTTCGGGTACAGTGTGCGCTCTCGTGCACAAATGTGCACTTCTGACCGCTCGGTACGGAGCGTCAGGGGACGGAGGAGGACTATGAGGCGTTTAGTGTGGGGTTCGATATTAGTGTGGGGTTCGATATTGACGAGTGGTTTCGTGACGATGTCTGTGACCACGCAAGCCCAGGGGCCCAATAACACGTCCAGGAGCGGTTGTGCGGCGTTGCCGTCGTGGTCCGCGTTGAAGGAGGCACTGTCTGCGGCTCAGGCACAGAACAACGGGTTGCTGCATCTGGAAATGTGGGGCACGGTCGTCAATCGCGACGGCGTCGTCTGCGCCGTGGCCTTCACGGGGAACGACCGCGGCGACCAGTGGCCTGGCAGCCGCGTCATCTCGGCTCAGAAGGCCAACACCGGAAACGAGTTCAGTTTGCCCGGGCTCGCCTTGTCTACGGCCAACCTCTATTCGGCCGTCCAGCCCGGTGGAAGCCTTTTCGGTCTTCAGGAAAGCAATCCTGTCAGCACCACTGTCGCTTACAGCGGGAGCCCCGCGCAGTACGGTCAGCAGGAAGACGGGATGGTTGGCGGCCGGATTGGCGGTATCAACGTGTTCGGCGGTGGGCTGCCGCTTTACAACGCCGAAGGGACGCTCGTCGGCGGTCTCGGGGTCAGCGGCGATACGTCCTGTGCCGACCACAACGTCGCATGGCGCACCAGAAATATTCTGAATCTCGACTACGTCCCCGCCGGGGTCAGTGGCGATGCGGCGCGCCCGGATACGATCGTCTACGACATCACCCCGCAAGCAGGGCAGATGCCGGGCGTGAGCGCCGGGGGCTGGGGTCACCCGAGGTGCTTCGCGGAGGACGTGACCGCTTCCGGTACGCTGCCCGCGACGAAGTGACGGTCCGCGTCGGGTTCGAATGAAAGCCCCGGGCCCGACGCGCTCTCCTGCAGGGCAGCCTCTAGGTCACCTTGGTGCGAAAGTACTCGATCGTCTTGACGAGACCCGTCTCCAAGGGGACCTTAGGTTCCCACTTCAGCAGTGTCCGCGCACGGGTGATGTCTGGCTGACGCACCTTGGGGTCGTCGGTCGGCAGCGGCTTGTACACCACTCGGCTCTTCGAACCGGTCATGCGGATGATCGTGCGGGCGATCTCTTCGATCGTGGTCTCCCGAGGGTTGCCGATGTTCACGGGATCGTTCACATCAGAGAGCATCAGCCTGATGATGCCGTCGACGAGGTCCGTGATGTACGTGAAACTGCGTGTCTGAGTGCCGTCACCGAACACGGTGACGTCTTCGTTTCGGAGGGCTTGTGAGATGAACGCAGGGACGGCCCGCCCGTCGTTGACCCTCATACGCGGTCCGTACGTGTTGAAGATGCGGACGATTTTCGTGTCGAGGCCGTGAAACCGGTGGTAGGCGACGGTGATCGCTTCCGCGAACCGCTTGGCTTCGTCGTACACGCCTCGCGGCCCGATGGGATTGACGTTGCCCCAGTACGATTCCTTCTGCGGATGCTCGAGGGGATCTCCGTAGACTTCTGACGTCGAGGCCAGCACGAAGCGGGCGCGCTTCTCTTTGGCGAGTCCGAGCGCCTTGTGCGTCCCGAGCGCACCGACCTTCAGCGTCGGAATCGGGAGCTCGAGATAGTCGATCGGGCTCGCCGGGCTCGCCCAATGCAGCACGTAATCGATCGGGCCGTCGACGTAGATGTAGTTGGTGACGTCGTGTTTGATGAACACGAAGTCGCGGTTCTGCAGATGCGAGATGTTCGCCGTATCGCCCGTCAGCAGGTTGTCGATGCCGATGACCGCGTAATCGCGGTCGAGCAGCGCCTCGGCGAGGTGTGAACCGATGAAGCCGGCAGCGCCGGTGATGACTATACGGGGCTTCATAAGAATCTGGTCAATGACCAGATGACCCAATTCACGTGTCAGTAAGCGTGTTTGTGGAAGAATCCCTTGACCAGGGTGAGCCACATGATCTTCAGATCCAGGCGCACCGACCAGTTCTCGATGTAGTACAGGTCGTATTCAATTCGCTTTTCGAGCGGCGTATTTCCGCGCCAGCCGTTGACCTGCGCCCAGCCAGTCAGACCTGCCTTGACCTTGTGGCGAAGCATGTAGGAGGGAATCCGGTGACGGAACTGCTCGACGAAATGGGGGCGTTCCGGACGCGGGCCGACGATTGACATGTCGCCGCGGAGAACATTCCACAGCTGCGGCAGCTCGTCGATGTTCGATCGGCGAAGGAAGCGACCAAACGGCGTCACGCGAGGATCGTCGTGCCTGGCCCACACCGGTCCGGTCTCCCGCTCGGCATCGTCGTACATCGACCGGAATTTGTAGATGGTGAACGGCTTGCCGTCCAGGCCCGTGCGTTCCTGTCTGTAGAATACTGGACCGCGCGATGTCAGCCGGACCGCGAGGGCGATGAGCGCCAGCGGTACGGCCAGCACGGCGAGTCCCAGGGCCGACAGCGCGATGTCGATCATCCGCTTGACGATGCTGTTGAATCCCTGCAGCGGCACGTCGTTGATGTTGATGACGGGGACGCCGTCCAGGTCTTCGAGCCGCGCGCGCAGCGCGATCACCTGCAGAAGGTCGGGGACGACCTTCACGTCGACGCATTGGCGGCTCGTGCTCTCGATGAGCTCCAGCATCTGCAGGTGCTGTTCCGGCGGCAGCGCCACGTACAGGTGATCGATTGATTCGCGGATCGCGATCTCGGGTGCTTCCTCGATGGTGCCGAGCAGCGGCAGCCCGCGGTAGCCAAGATGATCGCCCGCCGCGTTGACATCCACGAAACCGATGATCTGGTATCCGAGCTCGCGATGTTCGAGGACCTTGTCGGCGACGAGACGTCCGAGCTCGCCCGAGCCGGCAATCAGAATCCGTTTGAGCCCAATCCCGGCGCGCCAGCGCCGCTCGAGTACTTCGCGAACGAGCTCGCGTGATGCGTAGGTCAGCAGCACGTTGAGGACGAGAAAGATCGCCCAGACCAGCTGGGAGACCTCGAGCAGGCCGCGATCTCTGGCCGCGCTGCCAGCGAAGTACGTCTGCGTGTACAGAGTCGCAACAATCCCGAAAACGACGGCCAGGATGCTGCCGACGAACACATTGAAGAAGTCGTCGACTCGGGAACGGCCTCGACGAAGCCGGTAGAGGCCCTGCAACTGAAATCCGAGGGGGACGAGCGCGGCGACAAACGGCGCGACCATCAAGTACTGCTGAAGGGGCGGAATCCCTTTGGGCGCCGGAATCAAGCCCGTGTGAAAGCGGAGCGCGTAGGCGATGATGAACGCCGAAACGCCCAGCATCGAGTCGCTGAGCACATGAAACGTGACGAGCAGCCGGTTGTATCGATTGACCATCAGCTACTCATGCTTCCGGCCGTGGGCGTCCGAACCTGGGAGGCCACCGTGTCGCGGATCACGGTGTCGATCTCGTGTGCGAAGCGCTCTTTCCCGAAGCGCTCGGCGTGCCGTCTGATGACCGTCGCGTCGAACGGGTGGTGGGAAGCCCGTTGAATGGCTTCAGCGAACGCGCCCGGGGCCGGCTCCTCGACGAGAAAACCGGTTTCGCCGTCGATGACGGTTTCGAGTGCACCGCCACGGGCATATGCGACGACCGGCCGCCCACACGCTTGCGCCTCGAGCGGGACGATTCCGAAATCCTCCTCGCCCGGAAGCAGGACGACCTGCGCCGCACGATAAAGTTCCCGCACCTCCTCATCGCTGCGGTATCCAAGGAATGCCGTGTCGTGCCGGCGGCGCGCCGCGCGCCGCGCGAGAGCGGGTCGATCCGGACCGGTGCCGACGATCTTGAGGGGGATACCCGCCGCCTGGCAGGCGTCGATCGCGAGGTCGATGCGTTTGTAGGGGACGAGGGCGGACACGACGAGCGCGTAACCTCCGGAAACGTTTGGGCCTGGGCGGAAGTAGTCGGTGTCGACCGGCGGATATACCACAGTCGCCTCGCGATTATAGTATCGGCCGATTCTGCCTGCAACATAATGAGAAATAGCCAGATAGCGGTTTGCCCGCGACGCGGTTTCGCGATCCCAGCGCGCGAGCCGGTTCATGACGCGACGCATGACGAAGCTGGCCGGTCGCCCGAGACGTTGAGGCCCGAAATAGGCGTCGAACTGGTCCCAGGCGTAACGCATGGGAGTCAGGCAGTAGCAGATGTGAACGGCGCCCGGCGCCGCGATCGCGGACTTGGCGACGCAGTGGCTTGTGCTGATGACGAGGTCGAATCCGCCGAGGTCGAAGCGCTCGATCAAGGTCGGGAACAGCGGCAGGCACTCACGGTAATACCGGTGAATGGCGGGTAACCGCTGGAGCGCCGAGGTCTGGATCCTCAGGCGCTCGATGGCGGGAGAAACCGATCCAGGGACGTGCACCAGCGTGAACAGCTCGGCCTCCGGGAAGCGCTCGCACAACACCTCGAGCACCTTCTCGCCGCCCCGCATCCCGGTCAGCCAGTCGTGGACCAGCGCGACTTTCACGATGCGCGGGCCAATCGAGCCGTTTCCTGTGCCGTCTCCCCGTAAATTTCCCGCACGCGCTTGACGGAGGCTTCCCACGAGAATTGTCGCGCTCGCAGCAGGCCTTTCGCCCTCAGCTCGCGGCGTAGCGAATGGTCACACAGTACCCGTTCGATCCCGTCTGCAATCGACTCGGGATGGTACGGATCGACGAGCACGGCCGCGTCCCCGGCAACCTCGGGCAGCGACGACACGTTGGAGGTGACGACCGGCGTGCCGCTCGCCATGGCTTCAAGCGGGGGAAGCCCGAAGCCCTCATACAGCGAGGGAAATACAAAGACTCCGGCCAGGCGGTACAGCACCGCGAGGGTCTCCTCAGGCAGATAGCCAAGAAAGCGGACATACTTATGAAGCTGATGCGCATGAACGGCGCGCCTGAGGGCCGCGTACTTCGAGATCTCGTCGCCGATGACCACCAGCTTCAAGTGATCGAGGCCTCGCTGGCGGACCAGGTAGAAAGCCTCGATGAGCCGCTCGATGTTTTTGTGCGGCTTGACGTTGCCTGCGTACAGCACGAACTCGTCATGCAGCTGATACCGTTCGCGGACCCGCACGACGTCGGCCTCGTGAGGTTCGAAGCCGAAGCGCTCGTCGTAGGCGTTGTAAATCACGTCGATCTTGTCGGCCGGGATGTCGACGAAACGGAGGATGTCGCGTTTCGAGCTCTCGGAGACCGTCAGGACCCGTGTAGCCCGACGGGCCGCGAGCACGATTGACGTTCGCGCGTACGCCAGCGCCAGGCGGTTCGGCAGATACTGCGGAAACATCAAGTGGATGCAGTCGTGGATCGTTACCACCGAGCGGCAGCGCACGAGAGGGGGCAAAACGTAGTGGGGCGCATGAAACAGCGTGACCCGCTCGCGTCGCAGCGCCAGCGGGATCCGAATCTGTTCCGACAGCGAGTAGTTCGGAGCCCTTTCGGCCACCGCGCGGAAGTTCCGCCCCAGCGCCGCGACGGTCGCCACATCCGCCGGCCGCACGAGCACCACGAATTCCGTCTCCCGATCGAGACGGGCCAACTGCTTGAGCAGATTGCGGATGTAAGTACCGATCCCGAAGTCGTGCAGTTTGCGGGCGTCGATACCTATGCGCACGGAGGGATCATAGCAGGGAGAGAGCCGCGAACGGCAGAACGTCGCCCGCGTCAGTCGAGCAGGCACGGCGACGTCCAAGGCGCGTCATGTTCTTCCGCGCACAACCTTGAGCGACAACTCCCTGTATCGCCTTTGTGTCCCACAAGGCCAACCACTGGCGATCGAAGTTGCCAACGATCTTCCCCTGGATGGATCTCTTTTCGGGCTTCGGGGGTGTCTGGCTTAAGCCTCGAGCCTGGGGGCTCCTATATCTCCCCGCGCAGGCTCAAGTACAAGCGGAGGAAAGGCGCCCAGACGGGATGGTGCTTCTGATAGAACGCGAGGTGGCTCCGGCGGTAGGCGCGCCGCGTCGATTCCGGATCGCTCGCAACCGACCGGCCACGCAGGTGCACGATCTCGACTTCGGGCGTGAACAGCACAGCCCGCCCCCGCGCGCGGATCGCGGCGCAGAAATCAACGTCCTCCGTGTACATGAAATAGCGTTCGTCGAGCAATCCGACCGCCTGGGCGTCTTCCCGGCGCACCAACAGACAGGCCCCGCTGACCCAGGCGGGTGTTTGCATCCGGCGTACTGAACGCTCGACGAGAGCGGTCACGATCGGGATTCCCGCGGCGTGGCCCCGGCTCAGCAGCTTCTGACGCAGCTCGTTGAGAGGACCGACCATCGGGCCGAACGACAGTTCCGCACGCCCCTGCCTGTTCACGAGTCGAGGCCCGGCAACAGCGGCTTCAGGGTGGCGAACGAGCACAGCGACGAGCCGGTCGATCGCCCCGGCCGGCACGAGGGTGTCGCTGTTCAGCAGGAGCAACAGGTTGCCCGACGCCGCCCGAATCCCGACGTTCGTCGCGCGGGCAAAGCCAAGGTTGGAGTCCGTCTCGAGAACGGTCACATCAGGATATGCCCTTGCCGCGCCGGCGCTGCCGTCTTCCGAGTGATTGTCGACGACGATGATCTCGTGCGGCGTGGTGGGGGGAGTCGTGTGCAACGACGCCAGGCACCGCTGCAAATCGATTCGCGCGTTGTAGGAAACAATGATAATCGACAGATCGACCATAGGTTCAGCGCGCGCTCAACACACTCCGTCTCGCTCGCTCTTGCGCCACGAGTTCCGGAGGGTGTCTCAGACAGCCTGTTCGATGATCGCCAGGGTCTCGCGGGCCGCGCGTGTCCAGTCGTACTTCGCCAGCGTGGCGGGTGCGGCCGCCAGAACCGCCGCGCGAATCGTCTCGTCGAAGAGCGCGCGCTCGAGCGCCCGAACCACACCGACCTCATCGCCGACCGGCACGTACAGCGCTGCCTCCCCGCACGACTCCCGCGCGACAGGGGTGTCGTAGACCACCGGGGGCACGCCAGCTGCAAGCGCCTCGAGCGGCGTCATGCCGAGGCCTTCGTATTCTGACAGGAATCCGAACGCTCGCGCACCGCCGTACAGCGATCCCAGCATGTCGTCGGTCACGAACCTGTGCCAACGCGCGCGGCCCGCAAGCCCCAGTCGCGCGATCAAGCCTTCGAGATCCTCGTGTGGAAACGTCCGATCGTCTCCGACGATGTCGAGGGTCGTCGCCGTGCGGGAGCGGGCCAGTGCGGCGACGGCGCGCACGAGATGGGGCACGTGGCGTCGATTGAACAGCGACCCGACGTACAAGACACGCGGTTCGGTGCCGTGATGCCGCGTCACGCGAAGCCGATCGATACCCGGCTCGACCCTGTGCACGAGGTGTTCGGGCACGCCGAGCCGCTCGATGATTTCGCCGCGCGAAAATTCCGACAGCGTGATGACGGCCCGGGCTCGTGCCGCGGTCCGGTCGGTGAGCCATCGGCGTCGAATCCCTTCGCGGAGGCGAAACCACTCCGGATGCGCGACATACGAGAGGTCATAAATGGCCACCACCGTGGGGATCGTCACCCTGAGGGGTGCCGTGTACGCCGGTGAAAAGAACACATCCAGGCAATCGTTCGCCAGGGCGTTGGGCAGCTGAACCTGTTCCCACCACGTCCCGGTCCCGCCGGCAATCTCGCGCGTCCGGAATCGTCTCGCATCGATCGCCAGCTCGAGCGGGCGCGGCGAATAGAGGACGAACTCGTGGCGGGACGCGACTGAGCTGCCCGACCACTCGCGGAGCAAGCCGCCGAGGAAACGTCCAACCCCGGTGACCCGGCCGGTGATTTCGCGTGCGTCTACGCCGATGCGCATGGGTTCAACCGAGCGGGCACTTGTTTAAGTCTTTCCGACTCAGTATCTTATTGTGAAATGAAAATCGCTGTGGTTGGTACGGGCTATGTGGGCCTTGTCGTAGGGTCCTGTCTGGCGGAGAACGGAAACACCGTGTTGTGTGTGGACAACGATGGGTCGAAAGTCGCGACCCTGAGTGCCGGCCGGATGACGATTTATGAGCCGGGGCTCGAGGAACTGGTCAGCCGGAACCGATTGGAAGATAGGCTGAGCTTCACGACGGACCTGCCGGCGGCCGTCGGCGGGTCCGAAATTGTCTTCATCGCCGTCGGCACGCCGCAGGACGAGGATGGGTCGGCCGATCTGCGTCATGTTCTGGCCGTGGCGCGCGAGGTCGGTCGCGCGCTCACCAAATACACGGTAATCGTGGACAAGAGCACGGTGCCCGTGGGAACGGCCAACAAGGTTCGCCAGGTCATCGCGGCCGAAACGACTCAGCCCTTCAGTGTGGTCAGCAATCCCGAATTCCTCAAGCAGGGCGCGGCCATCGAGGACTTCATGAAGCCCGATCGTGTCGTGATTGGCGTCGAACCGAACGACGAACTCGCGGCGGGCAAGATGCGCGAACTGTACAGTCCCTTCACGCGGACCGGCGCGCCCATCATGCTGATGGATACGGCGAGCGCCGAGCTGTGCAAGTACGCGGCAAACTCGATTCTGGCATCGCGGATTTCGTTCATGAACGAGATCGCGAACGTCTGCGAGCTTGTCGGGGCCGATGTCGATCAGGTGAGAAAGGCGATTGGCGCCGACCGGCGAATCGGATCGTCGTTTCTGTTTCCGGGAATCGGGTACGGAGGCAGCTGCTTTCCGAAGGACACGAAGGCGCTGCTCAAATCGGCCCGGGACAAGGGGTACGATTTCAAGATCCTCGAGGCGGTCGAGGCCGTCAACGACCGGCAGAAATCGCGTCTGTTCGATAAGATGAAGACGCACTTCACGAAACTGAACGGACGGACGATCGCCGTGTGGGGTCTCGCGTTCAAGCCGCGGACCGACGACATGCGCGAGGCGCCGGCCATCGTCCTGATTGATCGGCTGCTCGAGGCCGGGGCGACCGTGCGTGCCTACGACCCCCAGGCAGGGCCGACGGCCACGCGCATTTTCAACGGCCGGATCGCGTTGTCCGACAAGAGCTACGATGCGATCGCCGGTGCCGACGCGCTGGCCGTGGTCACCGAATGGAACGAGTTCCGGGAACCGGACTTCGAGCGGATGCGTGGTCTCATGAAAGCGCCGGTCGTCTTCGATGGCCGCAACATCTATTCCCCCGAACAGATGCGCGCGCTTGGCTTCACCTACTATTCCATTGGCCGCTGAGCCTCGCACCGTGCTGGTGACCGGCGGCGCCGGTTACATCGGAAGTCACGCTGCCAAGGCGCTCAGCCGGTCGGGCTACCGCGTCGTGGTTTACGACAACCTGACGGCGGGCCACCGCCAAGCCGTTCGGTACGGCCCTCTCGTCGAAGGAGACATCAGCGATGTCGCGGCAGTCCGGGAGACGCTTCGTCGGTACGGAGTGTCTGCGGTGATGCATTTCGCGGCGTTCCTCGATGTCGGGGAATCGGTCCGCGAGCCGGCTCGGTACTATCGCAACAACGTGGTCGGCGCCCTCGGCGTTCTCGAAGCGATGGCGGCCGAATCGGTGCCGTACTTCGTGTTGTCCTCCACGTGCGCGACCTACGGCGAGCCGCGCGACTCCCCGATCGCGGAGACCCACACGCAGCAGCCGATCAACAGCTACGGCGAGACGAAACTGGCCGTGGAGCGGGCGCTGCCGCACTTCGAGCGCGCTCACGGCATGCGATGGGTGGCGCTTCGCTATTTCAACGCAGCCGGCGCGGACCCCGATGGCGAAATCGGCGAGGATCACCACCCTGAGATCCACCTTATTCCTCGAGCCATCGAGGCGGTGAACGGGGGACGCCCCCTGCAGGTGTTCGGTGACGATTACGCGACGCCAGATGGCACGTGTCTGCGCGACTACGTCCATGTGGCCGATCTGGCGGACGCGCACGTCCGGGCGCTGGAGTTCATCGTGCGGACCGGCACGTCGACCGTGTACAACCTCGGCACGGGCCGTCCGCATTCCGTGAAAGAGGTCATCCAAACGGTGGAGCGCGTATCGGGTCGGGCCGTTCCGTGGACGCTCGGACCGCGTCGGCCGGGCGACCCTGCGGTGCTATACGCGAGGTCCACCAAGGCACAGAACGAGCTGGAGTGGACGCCGCGCTTTCCCGACCTCGAGGCGATCGTCCGCACAGCGTGGGACTGGCACCAAAGCCACCCGCACGGCTACGGTCCGTCGAAGGACGTAATGACGTAATGGCGCGTCGAATCACGCCGGCGCTTGTCGATCCGCTCTTGTCCGTCGTGATGCCGGCGTACAACGAGCGCGACACGATCGAAGAGATCATTCGCCGTGTCCTCGCCGTCCCGCTTCGCGTCCAGCTCATCGTGGTCGACGATGCTTCTCGAGACGGTACACGCGAAATTCTGCAGCGTCTGGAGGGCGACCTGGGGTTCACGCTGCTGCTGCAGCCGGTCAATCAGGGTAAGGGCGCGGCGCTTCGGCGGGGTTTTGCCGAGGTGACCGGCGACGTCGTCGTCATCCAGGACGCCGACCTCGAGTACTCGCCCGAGGAGTATCCAGCTCTCATAGAACTGATCGTCGACGGGCGTGCGGACGTGGTCTACGGCTCCCGGTTCATCGGCCGGCACAGAGTGTTCCTGTTCACTCACTATGCCGGCAACTGGGTGCTGACGACGATGACCAACATGCTGTACAACACGATTCTCAGCGACATGGAAACCTGCTTCAAAGCGATGCGGGTGGAGGTGCTGCGCTCGATGACGCTTCGGTCCAATCGTTTCGGCATCGAGCCTGAGCTCACGGCGAAGATCTTCAAGCGCAGATACCGCGTGTACGAGGTGCCGATTACGTACGACGGGCGGGGATACGAGGAAGGCAAGAAGATCACCTGGAGAGACGGCGTCGTCGCTGTCTGGACTCTTTTGAAATACCGGTTTACCGAGTGACGCATCCGCTCCGACGGTTGTTCGCCTATGCCAAACCCTACCGAGGTCGCCTCGCGTTGGCGGTGGCCGGGATGCTTCTGTATGCGGCCGGCGCGGCGGGTCTGGCGGCGCTGGTCAGACCGATTCTCGATAACGTGCTGGTCAATCAGGAGCGGCTCGCCTTCACGGCTTGGGCGTTGATTGGCGTCTACCTGCTCAAAGGCATCGGCTCGTATGCATCGTCGTACCTCATGGCCGACGTCGGTCAGCGGGTCGTGACCGACCTGCGGAACGCCCTATATCACCACATCCTCGGACAGTCGGCGGGTTTCTTCGCCCAGCGCACCACCGGCCAGCTGATGTCGCGGATTACCAACGATGTGGGCCAGGTCCAGCAGGCCGTGTCGGAGACGGCTGGCGATCTCACCCGCGAGTCGCTCGCGCTGGTCGGTTATGCGGCGCTGATGTTCTATCTCGATCCGCGGCTGGCGCTGGTCTGCATGACCGGGGCGCCGCTCATCGTCTATCCGCTGATTCGCCTCGGGCAGCGGGTCCGCCGCACGACGAGGCGAAGCCAGGAAGCGCTCGAGCTACTCTCGCACATCAGCGCCGAGGCGTTTACGGGGCATCGCATCGTGAAAGCGTTCGGCACCGAGGCCCACGAGGCGGGCAAATTCGGTCGGGCCGCCCATCAGCTGTTCCGGACGAACATGAAAGTGACGGCGGCGCTGGCCAGCTTGCCCCCGCTGATGGAGCTGCTCGGGGGCGTCGGCATGGCGGCGGCGCTCTGGTACGGCGCGCAGCAGGTCGGCACGGGCCGACTGACGACCGGGCAGTTCGCCTCGTTTTTCGCCGCGGCCTTTCTGATGTACGGACCGGCGAAGAAGTTGAGCCGCGTGAACGCGAACCTGCAGCAGGCGATTGCCGCATCGGAGCGGATCTTCGACATGCTCGACACGCACACCGAAGTGTTTGAACAGCCGACGGCGGCGCCGCTCGCTCCCTTCCGAAGCCGAATCGAGTTCACCGATGTCGGATTCGGCTACGACGAAGAGGCGGCGCGCATTCTGCGCGGCGTCTCGTTCACGGTCGAGGCTGGACAGATGGTCGCGATTGTCGGCAGGAGCGGAGCAGGCAAGACCACGCTGGTCAATCTCCTGCCGCGGTTCTACGATGTGAGCGCCGGAGCCATCTTCATCGACGGCGTCGACGTGCGGTACGTGACGCTGGCCTCGCTGCGGCGCCAGATCGGCATCGTGACGCAGGAGACGGTCCTGTTCGACGACACGATCGCCACCAACATCGCGTATGGCTCTCCCCAGGCCAGCCTCGCTCAGATTGAAGCAGCTGCGCGCGCCGCCAACGCCCATGACTTTGTGACAGCGCTCCAGAAAGGGTATCAAACCATGATCGGCGAGCGCGGACAGCGGCTGTCGGGCGGACAGCGGCAGCGGATTGCCATCGCCCGCGCGATCCTGAAGAATGCGCCGATCCTCGTTCTGGACGAGGCGACATCGGCGCTCGATACCGAGTCGGAGCTGCTGGTGCAGGAGGCGCTGGCCAACCTGATGCTCAACCGTACTTCCTTCGTGATCGCCCACCGGCTGTCTACCATCAGGCGTGCCGATGCGATCATCGTCCTCGAGCGCGGGCGCGTCGTCGAAATCGGTCGCCACGACGAACTGCTGACACGGGCTGGTGGCGCATACGCCACGCTCTACCAGATGCAGAGGCTCGAAGGGCGAAAAGTCGAACGCCGGATGGTCCCCTCGTGATCAAATCGATGACCGGCTTCGCGGCAGTGACCCGCGAAGACGAACGCTCGACCGTCGCCGTCACGATCCGGTCTCTCAACCACCGGTACCTCGACGTGCAGCTCCGCCTGCCGCAGGCGCTCGCCCCCATCGAGGCCGACATCCGGAGCCTGATCGGCAAGCGGGTCTCGCGGGGCCGGGTCGAGTTGAGCGTGTCGCTCCAGGTGAGGGAGATGCCGAGCGTGGAGGTCGAGTTCAACGAGCCGTTCGGACGCGCGCTCGAGGCCGCCATCGAGCGAGCGCGATCACAAGGGCTCGTCACCGGCCTGCTCAGCCCCGGAGATCTCCTGCGCCTTCCGCAGGCGTTGACCATTCGTGAGCGCCAGGTGGACGCCACGGCGCAGGCCGAGCTCGCCGCCAGCGCGCTGATCGGCGTGGACATTGCGCTCCTGGACCTCGACGTCATGCGCGCGCGGGAGGGCGATCACCTGCGGGCTGACCTCGATGGGCGCCGGACCATGGTCGCGGATCTGGTGGAGCGGGTGGCCGTGGCCGCCGACGAGGGTCGCGCCGCGATGGAGCAGCGGCTGTTCGAGCGCGTGCGCGAGCTCCGGACCGAGCTCCAGGCCGACGAGACCGCCGTCGCGCAGGAAATCGTTCGCCTGGTCGCGCGGTCGGATATCAGTGAGGAGATCGCCCGCTTCCGAGGGCACGTGTCGCACTGGGTCGCGTTGGCCGAGAGCGTCGAGCCGTGCGGCCGGAAGCTCGACTTCCTGCTCCAGGAGATGAACCGCGAAATCAACACCATGGGTTCGAAGGCGGATGGCCTACGGGTGTCGGAACTCATCATCGCCGCGAAGGCCGAGCTCGAGAAGATGCGCGAGCAGGTGCAGAATGTCGAATGAGGTCCCGCCCGGCGCCTTGCACCGGGGCCTCCTGTTCATCATCTCGGCGCCTTCGGGGGCCGGCAAGACCACGCTCGCCGAGCAGCTCGTCGCGAGGACCGAGCGCCTGAGCCTCTCGAGGTCGTACACCTCCAGAGCCCCGCGCGCCGGAGAAGTGCACGGCGTGGACTATAATTTTGTCAGCCGCGAACGGTTCGAACAGATGGCCTCGGCGGGCGAGTTTCTCGAGTGGGCCGACGTCTTCGGCAACCTGTACGGAACCCGCGCCGCCGATACTCGCGTACTGCTCGAACACGGCAAGGATGTGGTGCTCGTCATCGACGTGCAGGGGGCGCGGAAAGTGCAGCAGAGCGGCATGGAGACGACAGCCATCTTCGTCATGCCGCCGTCGTTCGAGACCCTGGAACGGCGGCTCCGCGGTCGCAGCAAGGACAGCGAAGCGGATATCCAGCGGCGATTGCAGGTGGCACGAAGGGAAGTCGCCTCGTTCACCGAATACGATTTCGTTGTCATCAACGACGATGTCGTTGCGGCCGTCGAGCGGCTGCGCAGTATCGTTCTCGCTGAGCGCGCCAGACTGCGCGCCATGCGGCATGTTGCCGAAACAATTGTCAGGACTTTCTCATGATTGATCGTTCCAAGTTGCCCAGTTCATTCGAGTTCGTCGTCACTGCCGGCGCGCGTGCCCGTCAGCTGCTCGCCGGATCGACGCCGCGCGTCGCGGTCGCCGATCACAAGAAGACCACCGTTGCGCAGGAAGAGGTTGCGACCGGCCAGGTCGAGAAAATCGGTCCCGTGAGTCCCGTGAGTCCCGCAAGTCCGGCAAATCCCGCAATCAATGACCAGATGACCAGATGACCACATGCTGATTGCACTAGGCGTCTGCGGCGGCATTGGGGCCTACAAGGCGGTCGAGGTCGCGCGGGGACTGCAGAAGCGCGGCCACGAGGTCGTGGCCATCATGACCCATTCAGCGACCCGCTTCGTGGGGCCGATTACCTTCGAGGCGATTACTCGCCGTCAGGTCATCACGGATCAGTTCGCGCCAGGGGCGAACGCCGATATCGAGCACATCGCGCTCGCGTCCTCGATTGATTTGCTGCTCGTGGCCCCGGCGACCGCCAACATCATCGGAAAGTTCGCCAACGGCATCGCAGACGATTTTTTGTCGACGCTGTACACGGCCACTCGGGCGCCGCTCTTGCTGGCGCCCGCGATGAACACGCAGATGTTCGAGCACGCCGCCGTGCGGCGCAATCTCGACACCCTCGCGGATCGAGGCGTTCGCTTCGTGGAGCCGGGCGAAGGCTACCTGGCCTGTGGCTGGATCGGAAAGGGTCGCCTCGCCGAGCCGTCGGAGATTGTGGAGGCGGCCGAAGCCATTCTCAGGCCACCGGGCCCGTTGTCCGGACGGCGTGTGCTCGTCACGGCCGGTCCAACCTACGAGGACTTTGACCCGGTCCGGTACATCGGGAACCGCTCGAGCGGCAGGATGGGGTTCGCGATTGCGGCCGAAGCGGCGCGTCGCGGGGCTGAGGTGACCCTCGTCGCCGGGCCGACGGCGATCGAGACGCCGCCCGTGCGAGAGGTTGTGCGGGTCCGGCGCGCCTCCGAAATGCACGAAGCGGTCATGTCGAGGGCCGATGCGGCGGACGTCGTGGTCATGGCGGCCGCGGTGGCCGACTACGCCCCAGTCGAGTCGTTGTCAGACAAGCTCCCGAAGGATGACGAGTCGTTGACGCTGACGCTCAGGCGGACGCCGGACATCTTGGCTGACTTGGGACGCCGGCGCGCCGCGGCCGGCAAGGGCCCTCTGCTTGTCGGGTTCGCCGCGGAAACCCGGGACGTCGTCAAGCGGGCCGACACGAAGCGCGAAGACAAGCACGTTGATCTGATCGTCGCGAACGATGTGTCTCGGCAGGATGCCGGGTTCGACGTCGACATGAACGCCGTGACATTCGTCAGCGCCCAGGGCGCTGAACCCCTTCCCCTTCAAAGCAAAGCCCGCGTGGCTGCAGCCCTGCTCGATCGAATCGAAAATCTGTTGACGGACGATGGATCGCGAACAGCTCGCCGAGCACCTGCGTTTCGCGGCTGAGCTCGGGGTGGCGGGCGTCAGCCGCGACCCGCTCTGGCGCACCAGGAGTTCCGGCCGCGTCGACGAACCGTGCGTCCTCCCCGCCGTCATCCCATTGGTGCCAGCCAAGGCGTTGAACGAGGTCAGGTCTGACATCGGAGACTGCACCCGCTGCAAGCTCTCCGGTCTCGGGAGATCGCAGGTCGTGTTCGGTGTGGGCAACCCGAATGCCGACCTGATGTTCGTCGGCGAGGCGCCGGGCGCCGATGAAGACCTGCAGGGCATACCGTTCGTCGGTCGAGCCGGTCAACTGCTCACGAAGATCATCGAAGCCATCGATCTGAAGCGCGAGGACGTCTATATTGCCAACGTCATCAAGTGTCGGCCGCCGCAGAATCGCAACCCGGAGCCGGACGAGATCGAGACGTGCGAGCCGTTTCTCTTCAGACAGATCGACATCATCAAACCCAGAGTCATCGTCACGCTCGGCAAATTCGCCGCGCACACGCTGCTGCGGTGTGAAGATCCGATCTCCCGTCTTCGCGGAAGGGTCTTCGATTACCGGGGTGCGAAGCTCATTCCGACGTTTCACCCCGCTTACCTTCTCCGCAATCCGGCCTCCAAGCGGGAAGTCTGGGAGGACATGAAGGTCGTGCGCTCGCTGCTCCGGCAGCCCTAGCAGCCGTGCGCGTGCTGCTGTCGACCATCGGTCCCGAGCTGCACAAGGTTAGAGCCTCCAGCCCACCGGCCACGCCGGCCCCAACCTCGCCCGAGCGCAGGCGTCAGCTGGCCGAAGCCACGGTGGCCAACAGAACTCTTTCTGAAACCGGTTCGCGTTGCTGATCCGCGTCGCTGTCCCCGTCCCGCAGCTTGGTCTCCTGATCTACGAGGTCCCTGAAGATTTCGTCACCCCGCCCGTCGGGTCGCGGGTCGTCGTCCCCGTCGGTTCGCGAACGGTTACCGGCGTCGTCGTCGACCACGCCACGTCAGAGCAGTTGACGAGCGGCACGGTCAAGCCCATACGCCAGCTGCTCGATGATCGGCCGCTTGTGCCGCCTGACGTGATAGAGCTCGCGCTGTGGACGGCGGAGTACTACGCGGCCGGCCCTGGCGAGACGGTGACCGCTGTTCTGCCCCCGAAGACACGTGGATCCCGGGCGGATGCGCACAAGACCGAACGGTTCGCGTCCGTAACCGCCGCCGGGCTTCAGGCGCTCGAGGCCGAGGCCGCATTGTCGTTGACAATCAAACAGCGCTCGACACTGGAGTTGCTGTCCGGGACGGCGACCGGTCTGCAGACGACGGAGCTCGCTGCGCGGGGATTCAGCGCGGACACCCTCAAGCGGCTCGCTGGACAGGGGCTCGTCAGCCTGCGGCGCGAGCCTGTTGGTCGGGACCCGTTCGTGGGTCAGTCTCTCGAGGTGTCGCCGGAAACCGACAGGCGACTGACGCTCGAGCAGGATGCGGCATTCGACCGTCTCACGACGCTGGCGGCGCGTCGGCAGTTTCACGTCGCGCTTCTGCACGGTGTCACCGGCAGCGGCAAGACGGAGATTTATCTCCGGCTTGCAGGGACGATTCGCGCCGCCGGTCGCACGTCGCTGATGCTCGTTCCTGAAATCGCGCTGACCCCAGCCGTCGCGTCGCTGTTGCGTCAGGCGTTCGGAGAACGCGTTGCCATTCAGCACAGCGGCCTTTCCGATGGCGAGCGACACGATCAGTGGCATCGCATACGCCGCGGCGAAGTCGACGTGGTGGTGGGCACGCGCTCGGCGGTGTTCGCGCCGCTGGCAGAGATTGGCTTGATCGTGGTGGATGAGGAACACGACGCGTCGTACAAGCAGGAGGAGAGTCCGCGCTACAACGCAAGGGACGTGGCCATCGTCCGGGGACAGCGCGCAGGCGCTCTCGTCGTGCTCGGCTCGGCGACGCCGTCGATGGAGAGCTACCGCAACGCCATGTCAGGCAAGTACGACCGCATCGTGCTCGGACGTCGCGTACTGGACCGGCCGCTGGCGACCATGACGGTAGTCGATATGCGGGAGGAATATGCCGCAGCGGGCCCGGACGTGATCCTCAGCCGCGCCCTTACCGCCGCCATCGAGGAGAGGTTGGAACGCCAGGAGCAGGCGATCGTCCTGTTGAACCGTCGAGGGCTGGCCACGGCCGTGTTCTGCCGGCAGTGTGCCGGCACACTCGACTGTCCCAACTGCAGCGTGTCGCTGGTCGTGCACACCGAGGGTGCAGCCGGCAGACCGCGCGCGCGCTGCCATTACTGCAACTACTCGGTGCGCGTTCCGACGAAGTGCCTGCTCTGCGCCGGCCCCTATCTCGAGCAGGCCGGCTTCGGCACCGAACGCGTCGAGAGCGAGGTCAGACGACTGCATCCGAAGGCGCGCGTGGCGCGCCTGGATCGCGACTCCATGCGACGCAGAGGGGCGCTCACGGATCTGCTGGCCCGCTTCCGCACCGGGGCCGTCGACGTGCTTGTCGGCACGCAGATGATTGCGAAGGGCCACGATTTTCCACGCGTCACGCTCGTCGGTGTCGTGTCGGCCGACGTCGGCCTTGGGCTCGCCGATTTTCGCGCGTCGGAGCGCACGTTTCAGCTGCTGACGCAGGTGGCGGGGCGGGCCGGCCGGGGCGAGCACGCTGGCGAAGCGATCGTGCAGACGCTGTATCCGGCTCATCACAGCGTCCAGCTCGCATGTCGGCAGGACTATGCGGCGTTCTACGAGCGGGAACTGCACTTTCGTCGATCGATGCGCTATCCACCGCTCGTTGCGCTCGTCAACGTCGTGGTTCGGGCGCGCACCTTTGGCGGCGCGATGGACAACGCGTCCGACATCGCGCAGCGGCTGCGGCAGTCGGAATGCGCCGCGGACTTTCTGCTGCTCGGCCCGGCGCCGGCGCCGCTCGGCCGGCTCCGTGGGGAATATCGTGCCCAGCTGCTCCTCAAGGGGACGAGCCGGAAACGGATGCGGGAGGCGCTGAGATCAGTCCTCGCCGAGCGTCCTGATCTGGCCAGGCGCACGATCGTCGACGTTGATCCGGTCTCGGTCTTGTGAATTGCAGAATTGCAGGATTGCAGGATTGCAGAAAGTGAAGAAAGTGCAGAAAGTGAAAAAAGTGAAGAAAGTGCAGATTCAAAGTGCAGATTGAGAGTGCAGGTTGACCTGGGGATTTCAATCTGCCATCGATTCGCCCCTCAGATCTTCAATCCTGCAATCCTGCAATTCTGCAATTTCCCCGTCATCCTCTTCCGAGGAGCTCGGTAGGCTCGATCGGAGCCGGGGTGAAGCACACGAGGAACATCAGGAGCGCCGCAAGAGCGAGGATGAGGCGCGTCCGGTCGAGCGGCACGTGCTCATCGAACACCCTGGGATGCCTCGGCCCGAACAGAATGAGCATGACGCTCATGGCCAGCGACCAGACAATCCAGCTGCTGTAAAAATAGGCGAGCACGATCGTGATGAGCATCGTCACGATCGTGACGTACACGGATCGGCGGCCGAGGACCGCGTAGGAAATATGACCTCCGTCCAGCTGACCGATCGGAAACAGGTTCAACGCCGTCGCGAGCAACCCGAACCAGGCCGCGAAGGCCATCGGATGCATGTTGAGGGAATAGCCGTCCTCGATCGGTCCCCAGAGCAAGGCCGACGCGAGTTTGAACAACAGCGGCTCACCCAGCTCGAATCCGACGAAGTCCGGCGGTATCCGAACGAGGTGCGACATCGAGATCCCGATGAACAGGGTGGGAAGAGCGACCAGGAAGCCGGCGATCGGACCCGCGATGCCGATGTCGAACAGCATCCGTTTGCTCGGAATTGGCTCTCTGATTCTGATGACCGCGCCGAAGGTGCCGGTTAACGGCAAGGGTGCGGGAATGAAATACGGCAGGGACGCGTCAACGTCATAATACCGGCAGGCAAAGTAATGACCCAGCTCGTGACAGCCAAGAATGGCCAGAATCGTGGCGCTGTACCAGAAGCCTCGAACCAGCAACTGAGTGAAGGGGAGCGGCAGCGCGTTCAGCGGTTCGAAATCAGAAACGAACGCGAGATAGTGGTTGACGCCCACCAGTGTGGTCGAACCGATGGTCAGCGTCAGCAGGAGAAGATGCCACCACACCCGATCCTGAAACTTTCGGCGCGTCTGCCAGACGACAGGCGCCGGCGGCAGCACGTCGTCGGAGACAGATCCTTCCCGGGGAAAGGAGTCGTTGTCGAATCGAGCGGCATCCACCCGATCGATTATCCGATGTTCTGGAGATCTTTGCCGGGCTTGAACCTGATCGTCCGGCCCGGAGGGATCCTTACTTCCTTACCGGTTCGAGGATTGCGGCCAATGCCGCGCTTGCGAGGCTTGACCTGGAAGACCCCGAATCCGCGCAGCTCGATGCGTTCGCCGCGCTGCATGGAGGTTCGCATCGCGTCGAACACGGCGTCCACCGCCACCTCAGCTTTGACCTTGGTGATGTCCGCGATTTTCGACACTTCGTTGACGATGTCGACCTTGATCATGCTTAGGGTCTCCTGACAACTGGTAACTACTATAAATAATGGGACTTACGCTGTCAAGGCCAAGGCTAAGTGAAGATGGCGCATAAACTCCCGTCGATCGTGCTCGCTGGGCGGCCGAATGTCGGCAAATCCACGCTGTTCAACCGGATAACCGGTTCGCGCCGGGCGATCGTCGCACCCGCTGCGGGAACCACGCGGGATTCGCTCGCACGTGCGACAGAGTGGCGCGGCGCGGCCTTCGAGCTGTTCGATACCGGGGGGATGTTCGGCGCCAGCGAGGACCCGCTTCACGAGCTCGTCATCCGACAAGGCCAGCGGGCCATTGTCGGCGCCGACATGCTGGTGTTCGTCGTCGATGGTCGGGACGGCCTGGTGCCAGGTGATGAGCGGATAGCCCAGACGCTGCGGGCGACCGGCCGCCCGGTTGTCGTCGCGATCAACAAGACGGACGACAAGCGGTCCCGTGCCTCCGTTCTCGAGTTCTACCAGCTTGGATTCGATCCGGTCTTCGAAATCTCGGCTGAGCATGGGCAGGGGGTCGCGGAGCTGCTGGACGAGATCGCGGACCGGCTCAAAGCTCGAAGTCCGGGCACCAGCGGGGACGGCAGAGGTCAAGACGTTCCGGTCCAAACGCAGGAAGTCGCGGTGGCCATCGTGGGTCGTCCAAACGTGGGGAAATCGTCGCTGGTCAACCGGCTGCTGCGCGAGGAACGTGTGCTCGTCAGCGACGTTCCGGGCACGACCCGCGACGCTATCGACACCGTGCTGACGTGGCATCGCCGGCGCTTTCGTATTGTCGATACCGCCGGGATGCGCCGGCCCGGACGCGTCGGGACAGGCGGGAAGGTGGAAGTCGTCAGCGTCGCGGGTGCCAAGAAGGCGATCGCCGATGCAGACGTCGTGGCGCTCGTGATCGACGCCGGCGGTGGCGCCACGGATCAGGACGCCGCGATTGGCGGCGAAGCCGATCGCGCGGGACGGGGCATCGTGATCCTGGC
Source organism: Vicinamibacterales bacterium (assembly GCA_035537875.1). Taxonomy (GTDB): domain Bacteria; phylum Acidobacteriota; class Vicinamibacteria; order Vicinamibacterales; family CAVVIG01; genus DATLLJ01. The sequence continues at coordinate 61,985 of DATLLJ010000150.1, forward strand.
CAACAAGTGGGATCTGGTGAAGGATCGTGGCGCCGACTACTCGAAGATCTTCGATGATGAAACGCGGCGCCACATGCGATTTCTCGACTACGCGCCAATCCTCCATATCTCCGCGGCCACGGGCGAGCGAATCGGGAAGGTCCTCGAGACCATTGACAAGATTGCCGCCGCGCGGCAGGAGCGCGTCCCGACGCCGGTGCTCAACAGGTTTGTCGAGGAGGTCACCGCGGCGAACCCGCCGGTGAGCCCAGGCAGGAAGCAGGTCCGAATCATGTACGCCGCGCAGATCGGGGTGAAGCCGCCGTCGTTCGTGTTCTTCACCAATGTGGCGACCACGTTCCATTTCTCCTACGAGCGTTTTCTGATCAACAAGCTGCGTGACAGCTTTGGATTTGCCGGCAGCCCGATTCGTATCCAGGTCCGCCGCCGAAAGAAAGGAGAACGGTCTCGAAGCCGCTGAACCGCGTTATACTCTGCTGACCGCTGTCAGGACCATGCCCGACCTTGCCGCCAACGTCGAGATTCCGAACCGCGCGCTGTTCAAGCCGGCTGAGGTGTGCGAAATCGTCAAAGTCCAGCCGTATGTATTGCGTTCCTGGGAGGCGGAATTCCCGGATCTGGGGGTTGCAAAGGCGGCTGGCGGCGCGCGGGTGTACCGCCGCAGGGACGTCGAGCAGGTCGTCCGAATCAAGCACCTGCTCCTCGTCGATGGGCTGACACTCGCCGGCGCGCGGCGAAGGCTCGAAGAGGAGACGGCGCCCATCGTCGCCGACGAACCGGCCATCGACGAGCTGATTGGGCAGAACGCCCGCGAGCGATTGACATCGGTCAAGCGTGGCCTTCGATCGATTCTGGATCTCCTGGCGTCCAATGGAGGCAGTCACGCGACGGTGGTGTCTCACCAGCCCGTCGAGTCGAGGCCGCGGATGCGATCGATGGCGGCGCCTGGCAGGAAGGTGGCACGGGACAAGTCGACGGCAGCACGGCGTGGGGTGGCTCGTTCCGGTCACGCCCGGCGCAAGCGCTAGGCCGACGCCCTTCTGCAGTCAGCGGACATCGGACACTTCGGACATCGGGATGTAGCGCAGCCTGGCTAGCGCACCTGACTGGGGGTCAGGGGGTCGCCGGTTCGAATCCGGCCATCCCGACCAATTTTCTAATCCCTGTTTGCAACGCGTTTGCAACGGCGGCTCAGTCCGGGGGATCGCCGCGGGCTCGCAGCGCGCGTTCGCAGGCGCGTAGCCAGCCCGTGAGCCGGTCCAGGGCGCGGAGCGTGCCCGGGACGGCACCTCCATAATCTCGGGCGCGTTCACGGGGTCATGCAACGATCGCTGAACGACACGAGCACGTCTCTCAGCCCAGTCAGAAGACAACGGTTACCCCGGACAGCGCCTCCCAAATTCAGCCCGCGAACTATCACGCTTCGAACGTCAAGGAAACGGGGTAGCCCTTTGGCAATCGACCCACGCCGCAGCGATGGTTGAATGAATTCCTTGGAACTCGACGCGCATTTTCCCTTGCTGCGGCGAGCCCAGCAGCATGTTGCCCGAGTCCTTCGCCTTCTGGATTTGCGCGGGGCTCGGCGGCACAGCGGCGGCCTCCAGCTGCAACCCGGCCCCATTCCTACCGCAAAGGGGGCCAGGGCGGATCCGCGCGCTCAGGTCTGGCAGTCCCTCGTTTGCGGGTTGTTTGGCGTCGTCAGACCCGGCGGGGCCCCGGCTCTCCCGAACCAGCTGCGAACCGCCACCCGCTTGCTGACGAACAGCACCTCGTACACGGTCGCTGGAAACGGTCCGATTTCGCTCGCACACGCGAAATTGTTGAAGTGCACGTTGGCGAGGTAAAAGGACTGCTTGAGTCTGCGAAGCACGACGAGGAATCGATCCTCGTCGATGCCGTGCAATTCGATGGTCAGCTGATCAATCTGCCGGAGCACGGCCTCTGGAACCTTCGCCAACGAGTCCCACTCGGCCCCTTCGACGTCCATCTTGACAACGAGCCGCCTGGCCGCATCGCCGTTGCGCGCGAACTGGTATTCCAGCGTATCGAACAGGCGGCCGTCGATTGTCGCCGGCTCACCTCCGATGCACTCCTCATGAAACACCGTATTACCGGTCGTGCAGACAGGGCGGGTCAGGTTGAAGCAGTCGTACTGGTGCACTGGGACGCTCAGAGTGCGCGAGACGTCGCAGCCCCACTGGTCGTACCCGGAAATTCCATAGGAGTATCCGGACCGCACGGCTGACAAGAGGTTCGCGCACAGCAGATAGCCACCATCGTTCGGCTCGCCGAATCGCTGAAACTGACAGTTGGCAAGTGTGACGGGTTGCAGCTCGGCAAACAGGCGCCTTCTGAGACTGTCGAACGTCCCTCCCGGACCTGCGTATCCGACATGGATGATCGTTCCGGCTATCGCCGTTGCGACGAGAAGTGCGGTGGCCACAGCGGGAGCGGACGGCCCGTGAATCACAGGCCGCTCTGAAGCCAGAGCGGCAATCACTCCCGCCCAGCCGATCGCCGACAGGTAGAGATATCTGGACTGGTGAAGTTCTGGAGCGATGAACAGGATTGGGAACACCGGGACGACGGAGAGGAGCACCCAGGCGGCCGCGCCGATGGCCAGCTTCGTTCGTCCTCTGGATGGCGCAGGTGACAGGAAGAATATGGCCAGCAGGTACACGACGGCGAGCACTCCGAGAATCGGCAAGAGGGTCCAACGCTCGAGTACTTCGATATGCCACGGCACCGCGAGGCTCCCAAAGCTTCTGAACAACGCGAGCTGCACAACGTACCTGTTCAAGGGCGGCAACACGACGCCATACGCCAGTCCTAAACGCACCAGGCTGAACGCCGCGGCAATCGACAGAAGGATGCCGGTGTCCACGAGCAGCGGACGCGAACGGGCACTGCGAATCCAGGCGTCCAGCAGCACCAGCCCGCCCGCGATCACGGCAGTTTCCTTCGACGCAGCCGCCGCAAGACCTGCGCCGACGAAGAGGATCCGCGTAGCCGCAGAGGCCCCGGCTTCGTAGCGCCGTGCGATGAGAACGCACGTCAGGACGAAGGTGACAGAAAGAAGGTCGGATACCCGCAGCGGTGATACGACCGGTTCGGTGGCAAGCGGCGCCGTCAACACCAGCAGGCCGCCTGTCAGCGCCCACGCGCGACCCGGCACCCAGCCGCCAATGATCCTGCCGGCCAGGTACGCGTTCGTGCCATGCAGGACGACGTTCAGGAGACGCAACGAGACCGCGCCCGCCCCAAGCTGAATGAGCAGCGCCCAGACCACAGTAGGCAGAAGGCGAAGCGACGTCGGACCATCCGGTTCGAGGTTCCACTCGGAGGCGCGTCGTAGCAACGCCAGATCCGGCGGTTGGAATTCGAACCAGAGAGCGGGCCCATAGAGCACGATCGACAGCGCGCAGAACAGGACCCACGGCCAGGGCCCGAACGTGGTCGGCGCAATCGGCTCCTCGGCCGCCAATCGAGGGCTGTGCCCGAGCCTGAAAACCAGGCCGACGATGACGAAGGTCAGAGCCCAGCTTTCAACGCTGTTCCGCCCGGTACCCCAGCCAAGAGCGTAGGAAACGAAGAGAGCGATTAGAGCCAGCGCGAGCGCCCACACGGCCAGGCGAGCCACGCGGTCGAACGTTCCTCGCGGTGAATTGTCCAAGGTAGCGGGATTATCGTCGGTGTCGCCGCCGTGTCAAGGTCGAGGGGCGTCTGCGTACCCAACTCATCCCTGACACATTGCGCCGTCTCGAAACGCCGTCAATCGTGGTTAGATCCTCAGGTGAGTCCCGGAGCCCCCGTCAATCTGATGATGGTCAACGCTGCGAAGCGTTCCGGATGGATGGAGATACTGCCTCTCGTCGTGGCCCTTAGCGCCATCGGTTGTGGTGTCGGGCAGGATCCGCACGTGCTCACGTTTGCCGGAAGCGCGGTCGGGTCAGAAGCCGAGGCCCTTCGCCGTCAGCTCGATCGCTTCCAAGCGGTGCACCCCTCGATACGCGTCGAACTGCGCGCCACGCCGGACGCGTCCGACCAGCGGCATCAGCTCTACGTCCAGTGGTTGAACGCGCAGGCGCCGGATCCTGACGTCCTGCAGCTCGATGTCGTGTCGACTTCGGAGTTCGCAGCGGCAGGCTGGATCCTGAATTTCGATCAGTTTCACGCGCCGACGGCGGATTTCTTTCCGGCCACCATCGCGGCGAACCGCTGGAACGGGTCTTTGTACGCGCTGCCCTGGTTCATCGATGTCGGGATGTTGTACTGGCGCACGGATCTGATGGCCCATCCACCGGTGGATATCGACGATCTTGAGCGGCTGGCCGCCCACGCGAGAGACGAGCATGGCGTTCCATACGGCTTGGTCTGGCAGGGTGCGCGGTACGAGGGGCTCGTCACCGTCTTTCTCGAGTACCTCGGCGCGTTCGGCGGGAGGATTCTCGACGAGGAGGGCCGCGTCGTACTCGACTCCAACGCGGCAGTGACGGCCCTCACCACCATGCGCGACGAGATTGCCGTTGATCGCATCGTGCCACCGGCGGTCCTCACCTGGCAGGAAGAGCAGGTGCGGTTCGCGTTTCAGAACGGGCAGGCCGCCTTCATGCGCAACTGGCCGTATGCGTACGGGCTGCTGATGGACGCCTCCCAGTCTCGCGTCGCCGGCCGATTCGCGGTTGCGTCGATGCCTGGCGGTGCCGGCGGCGCGCCAACCTCGGCGCTCGGCGGGTCTGTCCTGGCGATCAACGCGCACAGCGGCGATCGGGAGGCAGCCTATCTGTTAATCGACTACCTGCTCCAGCCGGAGCAGCTGCTCGAGCGCGCGCGCTTGGTCGGGCAGTATCCGCCGCGGCCCTCACTGTACGAGACGCAAGCGCTGGCCGAAGCCCTGACGATCGCTCCGGGTGAGGCACGGCGCATTATCGAGCGGGCCGTCGCGCGGCCCGTCACGCCGGTGTACACCGAACTGTCGGAGATTCTGCAGATTGCTCTGCATCGCACTCTGACAAACCAGCAGGAGCCACGCGCAGCCCTGGAGGGCGCGGCGTCGTCGATGCAAGCCCTCCTTGACAAGGTCGGCCTGAGCCCGGCGGTCCATGAGAAATGAGGCACGTCTCGGGTGGGCGCTCACGCTCCCGGCGCTGGCGGCCATCGCCATGGTCGCGGTCTTCCCGATCTTCTGGACGGCTTGGGAATCGCTCCATTTCCACGACCTGCGCATGCCGTGGCTTGGACGACCGTTCGTCGGCATGGCAAATTACGTGGAAGCCGTGTCGAGCGAGCGCTTTTGGGGTGCGATGGCGCACACGGCGGTCTTCACGGCCGCGACGGTCACGCTCGAGCTCGCCGGGGGCCTCGTCCTCGCTCTCATTGTGGACCGGTTCTCACGCGGGCGCGACCTCGTGCGAACAGCCGTGCTCCTGCCCTGGGCGATCCCGACGGTCGTCGTCGCGCTCGTCTGGCGATTCCTGTTCGAGAGCCCGGCTGGCATCGTGAACGGCGTCCTGCTCCGGCTGGGAATGTCGCCACCCACGTGGTTCGCTGACGCGACCGCCGTGTGGGTACCACTGATACTCGCCGACGTCTGGAAGATGACGCCGTTTGTCGCCGTGCTCCTGCTCGCCGGGCTGCAGAACATCGATCGGTCGCTCTACGAAGCCGCGCGGATCGACGGCGCCGGGTGGGGCCGGCAGCTCACCGACATCACGTTGCCGCTCTTGCGGCCGGCGCTGCTCGTGGCGTTCATCTTCCGGTCACTCGACGCCTTTCGGGTGTTCGACGTCATCTACGTGATGACGGGAGGCGGGCCGGGAACCGCCACCGAGCCGATCGCGCTGCTGACGTTCAGCAGCCTGCTCCAGAACCTCCGCTTCGGCTTCGGTGCGGCCCTTTCGGTCATCGTGTTCGTTGTCAGCTTCATCTTCGCGGCGGCATGCATCCGCGTCCTTGGCCGGGACGCGCTGATGGAGCGAGTGCCATGAAGGTCCGCCGGATGCTAGGGGCGCTAGGGGTCGCAACCGTGCTGGCGCCGCTGTTGTTTCCCCTGTACTGGATGGTGATGTCGTCGTTCACCCAGGAGGCGCGGCTCTTCGCGGCGCCAGCGCTCGTTCCGGATGCGCTCGTCCTCGATCATTACCGTGCGCTGTTCGGCGGGCGTGATTTCTGGACGCCGATCCGCAACTCACTCATCGTGGCGGGCGCGACAACGGGGTTGTCGGTCGGGCTTGGTGCGCTGTGCGCGTACGCGTTGGCCAGGCTGCAGTTCCGGGGGAAGACCGTGATGCTCGCGTTCGTGCTGGCCGTGTCGATGTTTCCGCAAATTTCGATCGTCTCACCGTTGTATTTGCTGCTGCGCGAGTTGCGGATGATCAACACGTACCCCGGTCTCGTGCTGCCTTATCTGACGTTCGCCATGCCGCTGACGATCTGGTTGCTCGTCGGGTTCTTCCGTCAACTGCCTGCCGAGCTCGAGGAGGCCGCGGCGATGGACGGGGCCGGGCGTTTGCGAAGCTTGCGGGAAATCGTCTTGCCGCTGGCGTGGCCTGGCCTCGCCACCACGGCTATCCTCACATTTCTGTACTGCTGGAACGAGTTCCTCTTCGCCCTGTCGTTCACGTTAGGGCCCGAGCGGTACACCGTGCCGGTGGCGATCGCACTGTTCCGGGGGCAATACCAGGTCCCGTGGGGACAAATCCTTGCCGCCGCGGTCGTCGCAACGGCGCCGGTCGCAGCCATCGTCCTCGTCGCGCAGCGACGAATCGTCGCCGGCCTCACCGCCGGCGCAGTGAAGGGCTGACGGGGGACTATGGCCTCGATCACCATCGAGCACCTCGATAAGGTGTACTCGAACGGGCACGTCGCCGCGCGCGATCTGAACCTCGCGATTCGCCACGGCGAGTTGCTCGTGCTGGTCGGGCCGTCAGGTAGCGGAAAGAGCACCGTCCTCCGGCTGATTGCCGGGCTCGAGCGCCCGACATCGGGCCGCATCCTCATCGATGACGAAGACGTAACAGGCGTGCCCCCCGAGCGCCGCGATCTCGCGATGGTCTTTCAGAGCTATGCGCTGTACCCGCACAAGAGCGTCCGTGAGAATTTGGCCTTTGGCCTGCGAGTGCGGCGCATCGAAGCGGCCGAGATTCGCGATCGCGTCCAGCAGGCGGCCGCGACACTCGGCATCGAGCCGCTCCTCGATCGCAAACCCGCACAGCTCTCCGGGGGGCAGCGGCAGCGCGTCGCGCTCGGGCGTGCGCTGGTGCGCGAGCCACGGGCGTTCCTGCTCGACGAGCCGTTGTCGAACCTCGACCCGCTGCTGCGGGCCGACACACGCGCCGAGCTGGCGCTCCTGCACCGGCGGCTCGGCGCCACGATGGTGCACGTGACCCATGACCAGGAGGAAGCGATGACCTTGGGAGCGAGGGTCGCCGTGATGCGCGACGGGCAACTGGAGCAAGTGGGTACACCGCTGGAGATCTTTCGGCGTCCGGCGAACGTGTTCGTGGCGACGTTCCTCGGGTCGCCTGCGATGAACGTGTGGCGGTGCAGCTGCGCGCAAACAGGGGCGGGCACCCGTGTGGCCTATCGGGGTCTGGCCGTCGATCTCGAAGGGACCAGGAACCTGTTCGATCAAGACGAAGTGCTCGTCGGCGTGCGACCCCATGACATCGGCCTGGTGCCACCCGGCGATGCCGACGCGGTCGGGCGCGTGGAGGTGGTCGAACCGCTCGGCGCGACAACACTCCTTCACGTCCGGATCGACGGCATGGCAGGCCGCGCGGCTCGGATCGTCGTACCCGCCGATGGGGCGGTGGCCATTGATGACGAGGTGGCCATCCGCATCCGCCGTGATCGCGTTTACCTGTTCGACGAGCGTACCGGCATGGCCGTCACGCCACCCTGAAGTTATGGGACATAACGATCTCGTTGTGCCTTCTCACCGGCTGTCGCCCGTCCGGAGTTTCTTGAGCGTACTCGCGGCGTCGGACGAACTCGGCGCTGGTTGTTCCATCACGCCGACGGCGACCTCTGTCGGGTCGTGGCCCTTGGAGAAGTGCTCGATCAGGAGACGGACGTCGGTGAGCCACTGTTGAATCGTCGCGACGTCGCAGTGTTCCTGCCAGGCAGTCCGCCGCGTTCGCGGTACCTCGTTCTCCCTGCGATCGGCGGTCTGCACCTGGTCGACCGAGAGCGTCTCGGCATGAGCATGCGCCAGCGCGCGCCTGAAGCCGAGCGCAGCGGCGACGCTTCGAAACGGACGGACGCTCCAGTCCACTCTGTCATTGAACAGCTCGATGTTGAGCACCTCCGCTTTCTCACGCGGATCGAGCCGCTGCAGCTGGCCCCAGGATGGAATCACCCGCGATCCGAGATCGTTGAAGAACGCTTCAGCGGTCAAGGCGACGGACACTCCCGCGCTGATCAAGAAGTATCTGCTGCTGTCGACCGGCAGCGCTTTCGCCACCTTCAGCTCCTGCTGCGCTGTCTCGAACAGCAGCTGGTACGTTCGTAAGGTTGGTTGAGGGCTCGGCGGGCTTTCTTCCGTGACTTCGACCGGTGCTGGACGGTTTTCGCGCATGGTTCGTGAGGGGGCGGGACGTTTGTGCTGCATGCCAGCCGTCGGTCGGCTTTCCTGTATGGGTTCGGCAACCGCTGGCCGGCTTTCCTGTCCTGTAGCGGTCCACTCGAGGAACATCGCGACGATCCAGTCGAGGATCTCGTCGGGTGTGCCTGAGATGCCGTCGGGCGTGATGGCCAGCTGGGACTGAATCGTCGCTCGGCTCACGTTGAAGGTTCGCGGCCTCTCGCCACGATCCTTCCACTTCAGAGCGCCGCGCAAAAGCCATAGGCCGAGGCCCTGCGACAGCGTCAGCAGATTACCCCGCCTGCTGACGGCCAAGACGGTCGGCATCCGGTTCACCATGGCGATCGAGGGATCCTCGTGGGCTTTTGTGTCGAGGCGTTCGACCAACGCATCGAATAGCGCGGCCCGCAAGTCGTCGTCGCTGAGCTTTGTCAGGTCGAACATCAGCGTCTCTGGATCTCGGCTCGATTCGCCAAGCGTCACCCCAGTTTGCGATGCGAGCGCCGACTCGGCAATGGTTTTTTCGGGGAACAACCGCCGAGCCGTTGCACAACATGGTCGATCCGCAGCGGAGCGTGTCGGCCGCATTCCAGTCCCCTCCGGGGGACGGCGAAGTGGCAGGGTTCCCGGGGAAGCCGCCTTGACATGGATTCATCGGGCTCGGCATGACCTCGACTTGCTACCGAAGACTGAGCCGGGCCGCGCCTCACGGTTCTACGGGTAGTGTCGCATTGAGCTGAATGATTGGCGCTCAGACTTGCGGGTGCGGCGCTTGGGCCTGTTCGAGTAAATCTGTTCATAATTGGACTCGGTCACCCGCTATTGGGCGACGCAGGAGCGCAACCTGCGCGTGTTCCTCGCCGGCGTTAGCAACGCGGACTTGTCGCGACGATTCGAATTCAAGGCGCCGCTGTTCTCATTCAGTAAGGTGATGGCAGTTGGCGAGATCCTGCACCACGCGGCGATCCACAACATTCACCACCGGGGCCAGGTGACGCTGCTGCTGCGCGCGTTGGGTCACGAGCCTGGCAACGTGGACATCCTGTTCTACTACGCTGAGAAAGGCGTCCTTGGGCAAACCTGATCGGCGAGCGGCGGCGGCCCAAAACACAAAAAGCCCGCTCTCGCCAGAGAGTGCGCTTCAATGTTCGGGGGCAGCTGCGGGCTCAGGCCTGACGGCTTCAGCCGTGAGCCCTGACCCCGAGCCTGATGTGACTAGACTAATAGACTAGGCCGCCGCGGTGGGCTGTCTCTCGACTGTAACCTGATGACCCGCCAAGCGTAAGCGGTGACAGATATCGTCGTCCGCCCGAACGAAGCCGGACGGGTCGAATGTGCCGACGGCTTCAAAAGGTGTGCGCCGGATCGCCATCTTGCCCGGCGCCAGCCATCCCGCAGAGCCATTTGTCAGGACGTCCACCACCCGATCGAACCATCCGGCCTCGACTTCCGATTCTGGCGAGACGAAGACCAGGATATCGCCGAGGGCGGCGCGGGCGCCGACGTTGAGAAGCTCGGCCAGCGTGCCGGTCGATTTCACGACGACCGCGCCGTGCTCGCGCGCCATCCGTATCGACTCTGCGCACGAACGGTTATCCACCACGATCAGCTCCAGTAAGTCGCGCGGATATCTGCCGCCCTCAATACTGTCGAGGCACCGGTCGAGGTGGGGCGGTCTCTGGGTGAACGCGACGACAATCGAGAGACGCGGAAGCACGATCGGGCCGGAGCAAATTCCCGGCCAGCCACTGCGGAGGGGAAAGCCGACGGGCTTTCAACTACATACGGGCGGGTTACATACCGGCGTCCGGGGGACCGCGCGCAGGGCACCGACCGGCGAGAACAAAGGTGCCAAATCGACTATACTGGCTACCGCATTCCGACGGGCCCGTTTTCACGGCTTTCACTTTCCTGGAGCACGAGCTTTTCATGAGAAAACTGTTTATCGTCACCGCCCTCGCCGTCTGCCTGCCGCTGGCCCTCTCCGGCCAGGACAACGCTCAGATCATGAAGGACTACATGAGGCAGATGGTCAGCGAGGAAGTCACGCTCAATATTGTGCACCTCAACGCCAAGACGGTGCCGGTGCTGTTCCAGCCGCCGATGCTTTACTCGATGCGCGCCCGGGCGCAAGAGCAGACGATGATCTATGTTCAGACCGTCGTGGAGGTCAACGGAGAGCTGGATACGTCGAATTTCGTCCTCGATCAAGGGGGGACGACGACGCCCGGGACTCCCACCAACATCAACAACTTCGCTAAGGGCAAAGTGAGGCTCAAGCTCGGTGACAAAGTTGACGGTGTCGTTACATTTGCGACCAAGATAGACGTGTCGAAGCCCTTCTCCATCCGCCACGGCCTCGACAAGCCGGCGGAGTTCAGGTTCACTGAGGCGCAGGTCAAGGCCCTGGCGCCCGCCGCTCCGGCTGCTTCGGCCGCTCAGTAAGCCGAAAGGGCCGGGTCTCACGGAGAACCCGGCCCCGACCTTCGCCTCGACGCTCCCGAAGGCTCCCCCTACTGGATGACGACGTATCTCCACAGGCGCGCCGTTTCGTTGGCGCCCACATACTTGCCGATCTCTTTGTCAAACTGAGCCTTCGTCTTCCACGGCCGGTATTCCTTGAACTCTCCCAGCATCCGGGCGCCCAGCCCCGGAATGGTCAGAATCACGTCGTCGGCCGCCGCGTTCAGGTCGATGGGGATGAAGACATACTGCTTCAGCCGGTCGGTTTCCGCCTGTCCGACGTACTTGCTGATCTCTTTGTCGAACTGCGCCCAGGCCTTCCAGGGGCGGTACTCGGCGAACTCGCGGACCATTCGCGTACCGGCGCCAGGTATCAGCATGATTTCCTCGCGTGTGCCGGTGTTGAGGTTCACGTGAACGAACGCCTTCCGATAGAAGTCGGTCGCCTGCTCCGGCGTCAGTTTCTGGCCCACGAGAAAGGTGTTCAGGTCGGTGACGCTCATGAACGGGCGCTCGGCCAGCAGCGCCTTGACGATGGCGGGTGTCATGTGGGGCAACCCCGCCAAATCCTTCTCCGTGGCGACGTTGGGGTCCAATAGCCCCTTGCCGACCTGCGCATTGATTGACGGACTCGGACCGAGTAGAACCATCAGGACGACGGCGATGAATGCACATTTGTTTCGCACGTGACGAGCTCCTCTCTCAGACATCCTGCTCGAGAGCCGGATGCTTGTAAACGTACAGGAGTCCCAGGAGACCCAGTTGAACCATCGTGCCCGATGCCAGCACCGGCGGCGCCTTGGCCCGCATCACTTTCTTGAATATTTCCCAACGGCTTTGCGCCGGATCGATTTCCACCTGGAATTCCGCGCCGCCCCGATAGTGCAGCCCCATTCCGACGATGCCCGCCAGGAGAAACACGCCCATCGTGCCACGAAGCACGCGTATGCTCAGAGCACTACCCGCCAGCGTGTGCCAGGCGACGACGCAAATCCCCAGGGCGATGACCACCAAAGGGATGACCTGCAATCCGGTTTCGTAGTGTTCGGTTAACGTGAGCTCGACTCCCGTGCCGACGAGACCGAACGCCAGAAGGGCCAGAATCCATCTGCGAATGGCCGACAACGTGTTCATTCGACTCCGCGATCACCCTGTTCTCTCTGCAAAGTATACAGACACGGCTGTGGCACAACGATGACATCCGATCGCCAGAACGTCGTCGTCGTCGGTTCGGGACCGAATGGACTGGCCGCCGCGATCAGCCTGGCTCGGGCCGGGCGGGCGGTCATCGTATTCGAGCGTGCCCCTCATGTGGGAGGCGGATTGCACACCGCCGAGCTGACGTTGCCGGGATTCTTGCACGACGTGTGCTCATCAGTGTACCCATTTGGTCTGGCGTCACCGTTCTTCCGGTCGGTTCCTCTCTCTTCCTATGGCATCGAGTGGGCCAACCCCTCAGTGGCGTTGGCACACCCGCTTGACGGGACCGATGCCGTGAGCCTCTCAGGATCGGTGGACCAGACGGCCGCCGATCTCGGCGAAGACCGGGCCGCATACACGCGGCTGTTCGCACCGCTCGTCGATCGATGGGAGGCGCTCCTCGACGACGTGCTGGCGCCTCCCCGCATCCCCCGGCATCCCGGGGTCTTGTGGCGGTTTGGATACGACGCAGTTCGTCCCGCTCTCGATGTCGCGATGGGGCGGTTTCGCGGCCCCCGCGCGCGGGCGCTCTTCGGCGGACTTGCCGCGCACTCGACGTTGAGGCTCGACGCCCGGCCGTCAGCGGCCATAGGGCTGATTCTTGGAGCGATGGCGCACGCCGTCGGCTGGCCATTTGTCAAAGGCGGCGCCTCGCGCCTGGCCGAGGCTCTTGCGGCCGAGTTCACCTCACGAGGGGGAACCATCATCTCCGGGCGCGACATTTCGGATCTGGCCGACGTACGGGCGGGGCAGAGTGTCGTGTGCGACGTCACGCCCAGGCAGCTGTTGAGATTGGCCGGTGACCGCTTGCCGGCAGCGTACCGCGCGTCGCTGTCGCGATACCGTTACGGTCCCGCCGTATTCAAGGTCGACTGGGCCTTGTCCGAAGCCATTCCTTGGCGGGCGACCGCCTGTCGGGAAGCCGGCACGGTTCACGTAGGAGGGACGCTGGACGAGATCGCCCAGGCTGAAGTGGCCGCCTGTTCCGGCGCCGTCCCGGAACGTCCCTTCGTGCTGGTCACGCAGCCAACGGTCGCCGACGGCACTCGTGCGCCAGCCGGCCGACATGTCGCCTGGGGCTATTGTCACGTGCCGCATGGATCCCCACTCGACATGACAGGACGTATCGAAGCTCAAATCGAGCGCTACGCTCCGGGTTTTCAGGACACCATTCTGGCTCGGCATGTCTTGACGCCCGCGAGTCTCGAGCGTCTGAACCCCAACCTGGTAGGCGGGCACATAGGCGGCGGGACGATGGACCTCGGCCAGCTCTTCACGAGACCGACGTGGCGTACCTACCGGACCGCCGCGGCCGGCGTATATCTGTGCTCTTCATCGACGCCTCCCGGCGGCGGCGTGCACGGTATGTGCGGCTACCACGCGGCGCAAGCCGTACTGCGGGACACAGAACGCGGCCGCAAGCCATGAGCCTTCAGCCTTGAGTCCTTCCGATCTTCGGTGGACCGTCGGCGTCGACGCCGTGGGGGTGAGGCTCGACAAGTTTCTGGCGGCGGCCGATCGTCTCGGCTCCAGAAGCCGCGCGGTCGCGGCCATCGAGCGGGGCAAGGTTTTCGTCAACGATACGGAGACCGCGGTCGCGGACGCCGCCAAACGGTTGTCGCAGGGTGATTCAGTGCGCGCCTGGATGGACCGACCCGGCAGCTCGAAGCGGCGGCCGGGCCCCCATCGGACTGCGGATCTCGACATCCTCTACGAAGACGACGACATCATCGCGATCAACAAGCCACCGGGGCTGCTGGCTGTGCCCCTCGAACGAAAGAGCCAGGCCGAGTCAGTCTTCGATCAACTTGACCGGCATCTGCGATCGCATCGCACGCGGCGGCCGTTTACCGTGCATCGCATCGATCGGGACACGTCCGGCATCGTGGTCTTTGCGAAGCACCAGGCGGCGCAGGGTGTGCTCAAACAGCAGTTTCTGCGCCGCGAGCCCGAGCGCGTGTATCTGGCGGTGGTGTACGGGCACCCGACGCCTCCGTCAGGAACGTGGCGCGACCACCTGGTCTGGGATCAGCGGTCGCTGATCCAGAAGCGCACGCATCCGCGCGATCCCCAAGGCACGGAGGCGATCAGCGACTACCGCGTGGTCGAGCGCTACCAGTCCACATCTCTCGTCGAGATCCGGCTCGTGACCGGCAAGCGCAATCAGATTCGCATTCAGGCCAGACTCCGCGGCCATACCCTCGTGGGAGAGCAGCGATACGTGTTCGGGCCGTCAGAGCTGCGCCCGATATCCTTCGGGCGGCAGGCCCTGCACGCTTCGCGCTTGACGGTGAAGCACCCCGCAACCGGCCGCACGTTGACGTTTGACGCGCCGCTGCCGCGCGACATGAAGGAACTGCTGGCGGCACTTCGAACCGGCACGGTACTGCCCACGGCTTCACCGGCCGGTTGACTCGCGGCGGCCATTCGTGGTCTTCTAAAGACCTACCATGAGCCGTGCCGGAGTGAAGTCCAGTATTTCCGCCCGCATGCCCATGGTGTCTCCCGTCCTGAGCCTGACGCCCATCCTTATTCCGGTTCTGGGTCTTCGACTGCCGTTGACCTGAAACCAGGGTGATGTAGCCAGAGAACGAGAGAGGATCGACAAAGGGCCATCACCTGGAAGAAGGTGATGGCCCTTTTGTTTTTTGAAGGGGGCAAGCATGGGGTTCGCAAGCAATAATCCGGCGGCGACCGACGATGAGGGCACGAGGACGGGAGCTGCGCGAGAGCCGTCGGATTCGCCGCAGCCCGGAGCAGCGGCTGGTGGTGACGGCGCGAAGCATGGCCGCGATAATAGTGCCAATGAGACTGACGACTGGCTCGCCGGCGGCGGCGAGGAAGCCGGTTACGGGTATGGGGTGTGATGCTGACCGTTGATACCGTTCGCGTCGGCCTGCTCGGCTTTGGCACCGTCGGGCAATCGGTCGCGAGAATACTGTGCGAGGGACACGTACCGCGCGTCGAGCTCAAGCAGATCTTCAACCGTGGCGTGGCCAGCAAACGCGTCGATTGGGTCCCGTCTTCGATCACGTGGACGGAGCAGATTGACGATGTGCTCACCAGCGACGTGGACGTTGTCGTCGAACTCGTCGGCGGCCTGCATCCGGCTTACGAATGGGTTCGAGCCGCGCTGCTGGCCGGCAAGTCCGTCGTCACGGCCAACAAGCAGCTAATCGCCCACTACGGCACGGAGCTCGGCAACCTGGCCCGCGCTCGCGGCCAGCAGCTGCGTTTCGAGGCCTCGGTCGCGGGAGGCATCCCTGTGCTGCGCGCGCTGCACGAAGGGCTGGCGGGCGACCGTCTCGTCGAGGTTCGCGGCATCCTCAACGGCACCTGCGCCTACATTCTGAGCCGAATGGAGTCGGCCGAGCTCCCGTTCGCCGACGCCCTCGCTGAAGCGCAGGCGGCCGGCTTCGCCGAGGCCGATCCCACCGAGGATGTGGATGGCGCCGACGCGGCCGCGAAGCTGGCGATCGTGTCGGCCGTCGGGCTGCGGTGCCCGATTCGCGTCGGCGACATTGCCCGGCAGTCCATTCGCGCGATTGAGAGCGTCGATTTTCAGTATGCGCGCGAGATTGGGTGTACCATCCGCCAGATTGCGCGTGCCGCCGTGCAGGATGATGGACGTGTCTTCGCGGTCGTCACCCCGGCTCTGGTGCCGCTCAATTCGAGCTTCGGTCGGATCGACGGCAGCCAGAACGTGGTCACGGTTCGAGGCGTCTTCGGGGGCGAGACGTCGTTCTCCGGTTTTGGGGCGGGCGGTGCCCCCACTGCGGTCGCGGTCGTGTCCGATCTGCTGTCGATCCGCCGGCAGACCGGCAGCAGCGCGGCGGTCGATTCCGCCGTGACCGAGTCGGCTGCCACGCCGGTGCATGAGGTGTCGAACGAGTTCGTCGCGCCGCACTATGTCCGCTTCACGGTGAAGGATCGCCCCGGCATTCTGGCTGACATCTTCGCCGTGTTTGCGCGTCACGACATCAACGTCGAGGCGGTCGTTCAGCTGCCGCGGTATCGGAAGGACCGCCTGCCCTTCGTCGCGACGCTCGAGGCCTGCTCGTCGTCGGTTCTGAATCGGGCGCTCGCTGATATCGGGTCTCTCGATTTCCACGTGGAACCCCCGCTCGCCCTTCCGATTCTTCGCTGACGACATGACCGAACACGATGTGCACAGCCAGGTGGTCGAAGCCGAAGGCCACCTGATCGATTCGCAGCTGCTCAACGTCATCTTCGACACCGTCATCAAGTGGGACGCGTCGTTCGAGGTGCTGCGCTTTACGATCGGCCGGACCAACGACGAACCATCCTCGATCTCGATGCGTATCGCCGCCAGGTCCGACGACGGGCTCCGGCGGGTGCTCGAGGAGCTCGTCTCCCTCGGTTGCCGCGTGGCCGGCGTGACGGACGCCATCAGCCGTGCGGCCGATCGCGACGGCTGCGTTCCCGACGATTTTTATTCGACGACGAACCTCAAGACGCTCGTGCGCCACGGCGGACGCTGGTTGGAAGTCGAGCGGCAGCGGATGGATTCGGTCATCGTCATCGAACAGGGCCGCGCGCTGTGCCGGAAGCTCCGCGACGTGCGAAAGGGCGACCTGGTGGTCTGCGGGGTCGAGGGCGTGAGCGCGGTCCCGGAGTTCCAGGAGCGCGACCGTCTCGGATTCGCCTTCATGACGAACGAGATCTCGTCGGAACGACGGGTGGAAGTCGGGGTGGCGCGCATCGCGGCCATGATGGCCGACGTGCGGCGCACCGGCGGCAAGATTGCTTTCGTCGCCGGACCGGTGCTGGTTCACACGGGCGGGAGTGCTCACTTCGGCGAGCTGATCAGGGCTGGGTATGTCGACGTCCTGCTGTCTGGAAACGCGCTCGCGGTCCACGACGTGGAGCTTGCGCTGTTTGGCACCTCGCTCGGCGTGGACCTCGAAACCGGGAAAGCGATTCACGGCGGGCACCGCCATCACATGCGCGCCATCAACACCATCTGCCGCGCCGGCGGGCTGGCGCCGGCGGTGGCGGAAGGCGTCCTGACGTCGGGCATCATGTTCGAGTGCATCCGGCACAACGTGAAGTACGTGCTGGCGGGCAGCGTCCGAGATGACGGGCCGATCCCCGATACGATCATGGATCTGCGGATCGCGCAGGACCGGTATGCGGAGGCGCTCGGCGACGTGAAACTGGTGATCGTGTTGTCGACCATGCTGCACGGCATCGGAGTGGGCAACATGCTGCCGGCGTGGGTACGAATGGTGTGCGTCGACATCAATCCCGCCGTGGTCACCAAGCTTGCGGACCGTGGATCCTCTCAGACGATCGGGCTTGTCACCGACGTCGGTCTGTTTCTCCACCGCCTCGTCCAGAACCTTCAGGACCAGGTCTCGCCGATCTAGCTCCTGAATCGATCCCTTCGACGCGGCAGTACCGGCGGATAATCGACAAATCCAGAAGAATCAAGCCGAACGAGGAGCTCCACCTCATCGGCAAAGCCTGCTGCGGCCGGTTGTCACCCGCCGCGCGTGTGCATCTCGAGATGAGGATCCTTCCGGAGGTCTGTCAGCGGAACGAACGCCCGACGTTCGCCGAGAGCCAGCCGTTCTTCGGCGCCACGGTCGGTGCGCTGTCGCCACAGGGCGGAAATGCGTGCGCCCAGGTCGTCGGGCGTTGCGCCGGCGCGCAAGGCCGCGCGAAGATCGACGCCCTGGGCGGCATAGAGACAGAGGTACCACAGCCCGTCTGCCGTCAAGCGGCTGCGGTCGCAGCTGCCGCAGAAGGGATCGGTCGTGGACGAAATGATGCCGAACACCGTGCCATCCGGCAGAGCAAAGCGGTCGGCCGGGGCCGAGGAGGATTCGACGACCGGCTCGACGGCACCGTAGCGCGCTCGCAGCGTGTCGAGCATCTCGCGGCGGGAGACGACGTCGGCTGGCGCCCACCGCGTCGCACCGCCGACGTCCATGTATTCGATGAAGCGCACTTCGGCGTTTGTGGACCGACCGTATTCAATCAGATTCGACAGCTCGTCGTCGTTGACGCCGCGGATAATCACGCTGTCGATCTTGAGCCGACCGAATACGCGCGTCGCGGCTCGGATGCCGTCGAGCACCGCGTCGAGGGAATCGAAGCGCGTCAGGTTCTGGAATCGGTCCGCGCGAAGCGAGTCGAGGCTGACGGTGACCCGACCGAGCCCTGATGTTCGCAGCTCTTGGGCCTGATCGGCCAGCAACACGCCGTTGGTGGTCAGGGCGAGATCCGTCAAGCCTGGTTTGGCCGCGAGCATGTGGACAAGAACGGGGAGGTCGCGGCGCAACAGCGGTTCGCCGCCCGTCAGGCGAAGCTTGTCCACGCCGAGCGTGATGAAGACGTCCACCAGCCTGCTGATTTCCTCGAACCGCAGCATGTCCTCCCGCGGCAGCCAGGCGTAATCCTTCTCCGGCATGCAGTACGCACAGCGCAGGTTGCAGCGGTCCGTCACCGACAGTCGCAGATTCCGCAGAGGGCGATTGTGGGCATCCAGCATCAGTTGATGCCTCCCCACCGGCCGGGCACTTCGACGCCGCAGGCGGGGCAGCGTCCGGTCTCGGTCACCCGATAGTGGCGGATCAAGTAGCCGTACCTCGCGACGAGCAGCTCGCCGCAGCCGCTGCAGTACGTGTTCTCGAGGCGGCCGACGCGGCCGGGCAAGTTGCCGGCGTACACGTGCCGAAGGCCGCGCGCGCGGCCGAGCTCAGCCGCGGCCAGCAGCATCTCGGGCGTGGTATTCGACGAATCGGCCATCTTGTAGTCGGCGTGAAACGCCGTCACATGCCACGGGATGTCGGGCGAAACGCTGGCGACGAATTCGACGAGCCGCGTCAGCTCGTCGAGAGAGTCGTTGAAGCCCGGAATGAGCAGCGTCACGATCTCCACCCAGAAGTCCATCTGGTGCAGCCGGCGAATCGTATCGAGGATCGGTTCGAGCCGGCCTCCCAGCTGGCGGTAGTGCCGATCGTCGAAGCTCTTGAGATCGACTTTGTAGAGGTCGGTCCACGGCCGCAGGTACTCGAGCACCTGCGGAGTGCCGTTGCCGTTCGAGACGTATCCCGTCATGAGCCCGGCGGCCTTCGCTGCCTTGAACACGGCGACCGCCCACTCACTGGTGATGAGCGGCTCGTTGTAGGTGCTCACGACGGCATGGGCGCCACAGCGCAGTGCGTCCTCAACCAACGCGTCGGGCGTTGCCTCGAGCGGCGGGGCCACGGCCCGCGGATCGCGCAGCGCCTGCGACGTCACCCAGTTCTGGCAGTAGCCGCAGTGCAGGTCGCACCCGAGCATTCCGAAGCTGTACGCCCGGGCCCCGGGATGGGCATGGAAGAACGGTTTCTTCTCGATCGGATCGCACTGGACGCCGCCCACGTATCCCCACGGCACGCGCAGTCGGCCGTGCTGATTGAAACGGACCTTGCACACTCCGACGGCTCCCTCGGGCAGCGGACAACAATGCCCGCAGGCGTGGCAGCGCAGCCGTCCGTCGGGCAGCTCGTCGTAGAGAGTGCCCTCGCGCGTCGTTTGCGCGAGCAGCTCAGCCAGTGTAGACACGGGACTCCTTCTATCTTACAGTGGCACGACGCCTGACATCGGTCTGGCAGCTGGAGGGTTGGTATGCGAAGCCAGATGGCCGGTTGGATGGTCGTATTCGTGCTGCTGTGGCCCGATGCGGGCTCGGCGCAAATGCTCGTCCGTCCGACGCCGTATCCGCAGGTGACGGCGGCAAGCGCGCCCTGGCAGGTTCTTGGCGAACCGATTGCCTATGGCGGGGCGCTCTACTACCCCGTGGGGCCGACCGTTTTCTTCGACGGCAACCTGATGACGCGCAGCGGGACGTTCGAGGGCGTGCCGCTGTATCAAGATGGGACGCTGTCGCCATTTACGCTCATTTTCGTGCCCATCGGCGGCAATCTCGTCCGGCCCTACGAACGGCCCCGCGACGGCGTGCTGGCCGGTACGGTCGGTACTCGAACCCCGTCGTTCCCGATTCAGCGTGACGGTGAAGCCACGTCTCCTTTTGCACCGCCCTACCTGGTGGCTGACACGTTCCAGACCGTGACGCTGTCAGAACCGGTCGTGACCCCCATTGCCTCCTCGGAGCCGCCCGAAGCTCGCCACGTCACGATTGGATCGGTGCCTCCACCCGGCACGCCAAACGGTGTCTGGCTGATGTACGGCGATGCCCGGTGGTACAGCGCGGGGGCGGCGGCCCCGTTCTCGACGGAACGCTTCGTTCAGATCGGCGACTATCACGGGTTTCCGGTTTACCGCGCCAAGGAGGGCGATCCGGACGTCATCTTCATCGGTGTCGGTCCCGGCGGCCCGGTCGCCCCGTATAAGCGGAGCCAATGAGGCCTCAGATCGGTTGAAGACTGACGACCTGTTGATTGGGGCGATTCAGTTCGAACCTTCCGCGTCCTGTGTGGCTCCTGGGTTGGGTGAGCCTCGCCACCGATGCGGCGACCGAGGCCGTCTATCCGCTGCTGCCGTTCTTTCTCACCCGGATCCTCCGCACCAGCGCCATTTCGATCGGCGTCATTGAAGGCGCCGCCGAAGCGACAAGCAGCCTCCTCAAGATCTTTGCCGGCCAGCTCGCCGACCGTTGGCGGCACAAGCGTCCGCTGGTCATCGCCGGCTACACCATCTCGTCGCTGTCGCGTCCGTTCGTGGCCGCGGCCACGGTGTGGACGGGGGTATTCGCGGTACGCGTGCTGGATCGGGTCGGCAAGGGCATTCGCACGGCGCCACGGGACGCGATGCTTGCGGCATGGGCCACCTCCGCGTCACGCGGAAAGGTGTACGGGTTTCACCGCGGCATGGATCACCTCGGCGCCGTCGTCGGTCCGGTGCTTGCGTCGCTGTTCCTGTACTTCTATCCGGAACGATATCGCCTGCTGTTCGCGCTCACGATCGTTCCCGGTGTCGTGGCCGTGGCGTTGTTGTTTCTGGTCCCCGAGCCCGAGGGCTCGCCCGGGTCGAGCGACAGCCGGACCCTTGCTGGACGAGCCGATGCTCCGATCCCGCTTCCACGGTCGTTCGGCTCCTTCATGCTGGTGCTGCTGCTGTTCACGCTCGGCAACTCCACGGATGCATTCCTGCTGCTCCGGCTGACCGACGCCGCGGGCACGGTGAAGAATGTTCCGCTGATGTGGGCGGCGCTGCATCTCGTCAAGGCGGCGGTTTCAATCATGTGCGGAGGCTGGTCCGATCGCATCGGTCGCCGCGCGGTGATCACGGCGGGGTGGCTGGTATATGCGGTGGTGTACGCCGGTTTCGCGTTGAGCACGACGATTGAGATGCTGTTTGCGTGGTTTCTCCTGTACGGCGTCTACTATGGTTTTGCCGAAGGCGCCGAAAGGGCGCTCGTGGCCGACCTGGCCCCCGCCGAGCGCCTTGGCTTCGCGTTCGGCGTGTATAACGCGGTCACCGGGCTCGGCGCGTTGGCCGCGAGTCTGCTCTTCGGGTTCGTCTGGACGATATTCGGCGCGGCCGCGGCATTCGGTCTGGGCAGCGCGCTGGCTCTCGTCGCTACGGCGCTGCTGTTCGCTATAATCAATCGACCGCATGAGAAGGATTCTCGTGACGAACGATGACGGCTATCGGTCGGAGGGGATTATCGCGCTTGCCGACGCGCTCCGTCCTCTCGGCGCGGTGACCATCGTCGCGCCCGTGCTCGAAGCCAGCGCGATCGGGCACGCGTTGACGCTCCGGCGTCCGCTGCGCCTCGAGGCCGTGGGAGACCACACGTTCTCGGTGGACGGTACGCCGACCGACTGCGTCAACCTGGCGGTTGCCCAGGTGTACGGCGGCCTGCCGGATCTCGTGGTATCCGGCGTCAACAAAGGCTGGAACCTCGGCGACGACGTGACCTATTCGGGCACCGTGTCCGGTGCGTTCGAAGGGGCGCTCCTCGGCGTGCCGTCGATGGCCGTCTCGCTCAAGGGGACGACGGCGGAGTACGATTTTCGCTCCTCGGCGAGAGCGGCGCTGCTGCTCGCCGAAGGGATGCTGCAGCGGCCGCTTCCGCCGCGGACGTTTCTGAACGTGAACGTTCCGCCGGGGCGCCCGAAGGGTTTCCGGGTGACGGTGCAGGCGGCGCGGAACCACATCACCTCGGTTGGGGAGCGGCTCGATCCGAAAGGCAAGGCGTACTACTGGATCGAAGAAGGGCAGGATGAGTGGCAGCCGCACGATCGATCCGACTATCAGGCCGTACGGGACGGGTATATCTCGGTGACGCCGCTGCATCCGGATCTGACAGCGCACCAAACGTTGACGGCGGTCGAAGAACTCGTGGTCAGCGCAGAGAACCTCACCAAACGATGAATGAATCGGGTAATCGGGTGATTTGGTAATCGGGTAATTGATTGTTACAATGGCCCATGAATTACCCGATTACCAGATTATCCAATTACCCAATGCCGTTTTGATTGACCGCCTTGTCGGGGCGTGGCTCAGCCTGGTAGAGCACTCGGTTCGGGACCGAGGGGTCGGTGGTTCAAATCCACTCGCCCCGACCAATTCAACCGCTACGTTGTAAGACCTTCCGCGATCCGAAAACGATTTGCAAAATGACCGAGTGGTCAGAAAACGGGCATGTTTGCAAATCGCTGCAAATGTCCCGCTTAGAATCGGCCTAGCAGGGTGCTGAAAAACGTTGGTTCAGCGCCCGCTTTCCTTGTCCGTTAATGGTGAGGCGTTCATCACGATGATTCAGATCCATAGAGGTCGTCAACGATCAGGCGTGCTGCGCGACCAGATTGCGCCAGCGCACGAGGTTGTATGCGG